>RAYY01000001.1 GCA_003611875.1 bacterium D16-56
GTATCAAAAGTTGAGACTTAACTTTTAATACCCATGATAGAAATATAGTCTATTGTCACACATTTTGCCGCCATAGTCGAGGTACGCACTATCTACCGTTTACTAAGAAAACCGCTGTTGCATGGTTGTGTATGTTTCCATGTAGCAGCGGTTTTGTGCTGGTGGTATTTAGTTGAGAACGTGGCTTGATAAACTGGAATTGATGTGAAGATTATGTTCATTAATTATTTCGCTCTGCCCGATTTATTTAACATACGTTTCTTAAATGCTTCTAGAATTGATTTCTGCTCCGTCATATCCATTATGCTTATGATATATAATTTCTTTTTTTTCTTTTTATCCATTGTTATATTGGTTTGATATGTTAATTTGTTTATTTCCCTTTCTTTATATTCAGTTATCTTTCCTTTTGTGTATTCTTCAATAATTACCTTGTGTTGAAGTATTTTATCATAATATGTCTGATTGGATACCATACAAAATGCTATTAATACAATGCTCGGAAAAATTGTAAAATACAAGCCATTTTCTGCTGCTAATATATTCCATAAATTATTATATAGGGTAAAAATTACAACAAATCCACCCCCTATTACAAATAAAAAACTAAAAATTGTTCTATATTTATTATTTAACTTTGAATACTGAATTACATAATAGGGTTGATCTCCATATGTTTCAATACATTCTCTTTGAATATGAAATGCCATAAATTCTTCATATTTCTCGTTTATCTTCTTCTCACAATCTTTTATGTTCTGACTTAATTTTATTGATAAAAATTTTATTTCACTATGTTCAAGCTCTCCTAATACAAAGTACAATATATTAAAAAGTCCTACTAAAATTTGTACCACAAGTATAATATAATTGGTTTTACTTGCATGACACCATATATAAGGAATTATGCCACAAACACAAACTAATACATTTAATACTGCTATTTGTTCTATCTTTCTATTATACTTATTATAAAACAAATCATACCTTACATATCCACCATCAATATTAATTTCTACAGATTCTGAAATACTATTACTAGGTAATGTAATGTTATCTATTTTATCTATTCTTAATAATTGTTCTGCTTTTCTTTGAATTTTGTATTGTTGTAATTTTCGTATTTTCATATAACTATATAAAATCAAAGAATTTATGCAATATGTACTGTATTCAGTTCCAAATTTAGAAATATCAAATTTTATTGAATCTTGTTCAATTACCATTCCATCAATAAAACTTTTCACATATGCTATCGCAATAACTGTTAGACCTATTATCGTTAATAATATTAAATATGTCTTATCCCAATGTTTCTCAATCCATTTTTTCATCCAACCATTCTCCTAAGCAAATTCCGATTTAAACTTATAACCACATAACCCATTACAATTTCTTTACAATTTCGATTGCAGAGATAATTAAATCATATCGGATATTCTTTTGCGTATTCCAATTTCGGGAATCCCACTCCTCACCGCTTACATCATCACCAGCATATAATAACTGAGCAAGCGGAATATTGTAATACTGAGACACCGCAAAAAAGGCTGCCGCTTCCATTTCCACCGTTATACATCCCTCGTTTCGCCTTAATTCAACCATATCAGGAGTTTCTCTGTATATAGCGTCGCTTGTCCATGTTTTCCCGGTTGTAAATGGAATCCCCATTTGTTCCAAACACGAAACAACAGTCTTAACCGTTTCTTTATGGCATTCCACTTCACGGGATGGCTCTAAATAATGATAGGATGTCCCCTCATCTCTAACCGCAGAAACAGGGATAATGATTTCTCCCACTTTACTGTCCTTTGTCAATGCCCCTGCGCCCCCGCAGATTATGAATTTCTCACATCCCATAGCATGAAGTTCTTCAATCGCTACAGCTGCACCCGGCGCACCACAAAATGCCATTGTAATACAAAGCTTATCTGTACCATATCCATATTCATAAATCGGTATATCAAGCACTTCTGAATTAAGATAGCCAATGACAGGAAGATTGTTTTCCGAAGCAAACTGTTCCAATTCCTTTCTGAAAAAGGTAACCACACATTTTTCAGGAAGGCTTTTAGCCAAAAAATTCGTTGCCTGAATAATCGGATTTTTACCGGTATCAAATTCACATATAGGATATTTATTCTTCAATATCATGTCTTTAACCTCCATTTCGATTTGTCAATGGCTCCATTATACCACAATCACTTTCTAGAGGGAATAGACTTTACAAAAAATCCATTTCAATGTAATGGACACTATTCCCCTGAATCTACTCTTGTTCCGTCTTTTGTGGTGGTAAGCTACCCTTGCTGGCATTTCACGGTGATTTTGTCCCCTGCGGAGAATCCGGCTTGTTCCAGCCAGTTCCCCTGTAAAAGAATCTGCGGCGGCGATTTCTTGAAAGCACCTCGCCCATTATAAACGGTCAGTTTGCGGTCATCCATCCGTTCTCCTTCCCCGCTGCCTGCCGGCATACGATTTCAAATACATCCCCGTCCTCTGTCCTAACAGTGAGCAGGCTGTTCCGCTCGTCTGTGTTCAGGTCGGCAATCCTCATCCCTTCGCTGTCATTCAGTAAATCAAAAAGTTTGTCCCTAAAATAGTTCGGTTCCATTCCATTCTGTTGTTCCCCTTTCATAGTTTGTAGTCTATTAGCTAATATTATATAGTCTTTTAGAGGCTATTGCAATCACTATGTGTGATGTAGTCTAAAAGTGAACAAAATAAATGCTAATAGCTTATGAAATGGGTGGGCATTATGGAAACAAAAGGATTGGGCAAACGTATCAACATGGTGAGGAAAGACCGGGGATTCACGGCTGACAGGCTTTCAGAATTATGCAGTATAAACGCAACCTATCTCCGGCAGATTGAAGGCGGGACAAAGGTTCCCAGCCTGCCTGTATTTATCAATATCTGCAACGCACTGAAAATTTCTCCGGATTATCTGCTGCGGGATGCGCTGGAAGATAATGAGGTCAGTAAAATACGAGAACTGGCAGCATTGTGGGAAAGCACTTCGCCCAGCCAACAGGAAATCGCCGTTGCCATGATTCGGGCGGTATTGGAGCGCAGGGAAGATTAGAAAGACCAGCCGGTAATCGGCTGGCCTTTGCATATCCAAATCAAATATAAATCAATTCGCTGTTTATGATTTCCTCTGCCCGGCTGCGAATATTGTTTATCCGACCTACCCATTCAAGCTGGTTCCGGGCTTTCAGTTCCTCAGTCACTCCCTCGGCGGTTTTCATCTGCTCAATGATTAAGTCAAGCCGTTCCTCCGCCTGCTCGTTCAGGTCGGCAAGGTACGTCCATAATTTCTCTGTCAAGATAAGGGAACTGTATCGTGCCGGATGTTCCTGTTTCAGATATTCCCGGTGCAGTCGCCCATAATGTCCGATAGGGCGGTTTTCCTCTGGCAGCTTCAAGTTCGGGATATAGTAATCGCTTACCAACGTATAATACAGTCCATTATTTTCATCATAAATATGCTTTTTCAATGCATCCATTTTGTTAATCTCCTCATTCTGGTTTAATAATTGCAAGTCTGACTCTCCAGAAATATTGGTAAATCATTGGTAAAAATGAGTAAGAAACACAAAAAACATTGGATTTATAGGAATTTTACCATGACCAACAAATCCTGCCGTGGCAAAAGTAACGAATCCGCCATGCTTTTTCAAATTTAATAATTAAGTACTTGTTAAAGCATTGTGCCTGTAGTATAATAATCAAAGCACTTGTCACTATTTTCAAGGCATTCTCTCCTAACCCGGATAAGACGAAACCAAAATTTTGCCACACTTTTCAATCCAGCTTATTAAATGAAAAAGAAAGGAAGACAAGATGGATCATTTAAAATTGCCGCACCAGCACGGAGAAGGACAGAACACCGCACGGATCCAGACACAGTTAGACCATGTGGATTATTTCCAGACCGTAGCAGAGGTATTTAAACAGCTTGGCGATACCACCAGGGTCCGCATTTTCTGGCTCCTCTGTCACTGCGAGGAATGTGTCCTCAACATTGCCGCCATGCTCCATATGTCAAGTCCGGCCGTGTCGCATCACTTAAGGCCATTAAAAAACAGCGGCCTGATCGTGTGCCGCCGTGAAGGAAAAGAGGTCTATTACCGTGCCGCAGATACCGAGGAAGGCCGCCTGCTGCATCGGATGATCGAGCAGGTGATGGAAATCACCTGTCCTGAGTCAGGAGATCTGTCCTATGAATGAGGAATGGACAAAGGTTATTCCGCTTTATCCTGGTATCAAGCTATCCTATCTGGCATTTTCATCCGACTCACTTTCCGTACACCATAAAGCCAGAGCTCACATAATCCAGATTCACTGCTGCAAGGAGGGACAGCTTGTATGGGATATGGGAAATGGAAACCATGTTTATCTGAATCCAGGAGATTTTTCCCTGCATACCATGAAGGCCTGTACGGATTCTGTACTTACCTTTCCAAGTGGTACGTACCAGGGATTTACGATTTATATTGATTTACAGGAAGCCTCCCGCAATCCGCCTGAATTGTTAAAAAACAGTGGTGTTTTTGAAAGGATATTATCTGAAAAATTCTGCCTGGATGAACGCCCTGTTTTTCTAGCGGGAAATGAACAGACGGAAAGTATTTTTTCTGCATTTTATCATCAGCCCGAAAGATTGAAGCTGCCGTATCAGAAAATAAAGACCTTGGAGCTGCTTCTTTATCTCGGCAAAACAGAATTCACCTCCAAACAGCAGTTATCCGAATATCAGGCCGAACAGATCCGCATTGTCCGGAAGATTCATGACCAGATGATTCAGCATATGGAGCAGCGAATCACCATAGAGGATCTTTCCAGACAATATCTGATCAATCCAACCACGTTAAAGGCTGCATTCAAGTCCATTTACGGAACCTCGATAGCTGCCCACATCAAAGAGCACCGCATGGAACAAGCTGCCAAAATGCTTCGTCAATCCAAGATGAGTATCGCTGAAATCGCACAGGCCGTGGGCTATGACAGCCACAGCAAATTTACCGCGGCATTTAAAGCGTATTTTAAAGTCCTGCCAAAAGAGTACCGTAAACAATAATGACCGCTCCGGCGGCGTACACATGGAGGTTTACCATCCTTTTCCGTCTTCATCTGATACTGTTTCAATCTCAATCCAGGCCGGATAAAATCCACACTGAAGCGCTATATTCCATGAATGTAAATTGGATAAGCTTGTTCCATAGAAGGGGATTGCTTCCCGCCTGATTATCTCATTTTTCAAAAGCTGGACTAATTTGGTTCCAATTCCCATACCTCTATATTTTGGCAGCACATCGATTCCGATCTGCCAAAATAATGCGGTATCTGCCGAACATCCTGCCAATCCAATGATATGATCTCCCTGCATTGCTCCGATTGCCAGCATATCTGGTCTTTGAGGTGTGTATTTCTCACAAAGGGCATTTGAGAACTCCTGTCTTCCATACAATTTTATAATGGCTTCCTGCTCAAACCATTTTACCTCAAAATCAATGATTGGCTCATTAACTTCCATCTTTGGAAGAAACATATGGTGGCTTTGCCATAATTTCTTTCCATGCTTTTGCAGCTCCCTTTCCAGCTCCATCAAATGATTATGCTCAAAAAGCCATATGCCTTTCTTATCTTTGCTCCATTGTTTCAGCCACTGGTGTATGCTTTCATCCGCTGAAATAACCGCATGATTGCCAAGAGTAACCATTGAAAAAAATTCTTTCTGCTGTGTATAGAATCTTCTTCCTGGATTCTCTCTGGCAGCTGTAATAATGTTTTCTTTTTTATCAAAGTCTTCCACTGTACAGTTAAAATCAATGGCTAACTGCTTCTTTAATTCTGCTGTTATTTGTTTTTTATCATACATAGTTAGCTTGCCCCACTTTTCCATACAATTCCAAATACGCTCTTTCCACTTTGGCAGACATGCCGTTTCTCATTAAAGCTGCATTCTGATTTCCGACTTAAAATACTGCTCCTGAAACCAAATTTTCTCCATAATTTCTTTTTCACTAAAGGAAATGTTCTCCGGAGCAACTACCCATTTTTCCTCCACATCATCCAACCGGTGAACAATGGCAATCACCCTTCCGGTAAATTCTCCGACCGCCTTATGGACACCAACAATGTAGGCGTCCTGCTCCTCACCGTCCGGAGCCATCACCCCTTCAATGTATCCGTAATTTACCGGATAATACATATTTTTATATTTAGGATGTCTGCTGCCAAGGGGTCTGTCCACTGTAACTGTTACCATGGTTCCAATCATATGCTTACTCCGTTTTTCATATCATTTATGTATATTCCATACTCTATGGTTATCTGCTCTTTCTATTAAATTTTACCACATCTAAATATTACCACATCGAACAAATATACTCAATCAGAAAACACATAATTTTGGGACAGAAGCCAGAAGCAGATGTGTCATCAAAGGTGGGAAATCCCATAAAGCAAACAAGGGCTTCCGACAGCATGTAGGATGCCCTTGTTTACAGCGGTTTTTATTTCCTAAAACCCAATCACCGGAGCCTGCTCCCCTGCCTTAACCATCTCCTGTATCAAGCTCAAAGCCAGACTGTTTCGTATCTCCTGGTAATCAGGATTTCCCACCAGATTATCAAGCTCAAAGGGATCCTTTCTCAGATCATAGAGAAAATCATCCCGATAATAATCACTGCTGCCCTCATTCCATCCGTCAAGACCTGGCGCATATACACTGTAAAGATAATCCTCCGTGCGGATACAGCGGCCTGTCCGACTTTCGCTGATCTGGGCAAAAATACAGTTTTTTCTTCCTTCTGTCCTGCCGTCCGCCACATCCTTCAAATTTTCTCCTACCATGCGATCCCCTGCGTCCACACCGGCCATGGCCAGAATCGTCTTCGGCAGCCCTGCCGTGCTGACCAGGCTGGGAACCCGGATTCCGCCGCGAAATCCTGGTCCTGCAATCACTAACGGCACCTTTAGACAGGCATCATGACAAGAACGCTTATAATCATCTCCCCCTGTCATATGTTCATCGCAATTCCTTGTCCTAAAATGGGAGCCATGATCAGAGGCAAAAATAATAATGGTATTTTCATACAAGCCCTTGTCCTTTAACCGGCAGATAATCCTTCCCAGATTATCATCCAGGCTCTTGCAGCAGCCCAGATAATCCGGATACATCTCCCTTGCGTCGCCTCCCAATGCCTGGAGATCTCCCGGCAGCTCATAATCTTCAAATCTTTCCTTGGACCCCATGGGTCCCTCATAGCACTGGCGGTCGTTTTGATGATGAGGTTCAATATGGGAAATCGTCAGAAAGAAAGGCTTTTTCCCCTCATATTGGTCTAAAAATTCCAGGGCAAAATCTGTAATACCGTCTACCCGGTATCCCTTAAACTCCCGTTTTTCCATATTTTCATCAAACACATAACCATCATACCCATGAGAGGTATATTCCAGCACATCCGCTGCCCTCCAAAACCCATTGTACCCGCCGCGCCGTTTTGGCGGAATGGGCTTCGTTTCATAGTCCACATCCAGCGGTTCCTGACGCCCCCGCCTGGTGCTGGCCAGATGCCACTTCCCTACATAGGCTGTCACGTACCCGGCCTCCTGGATATAATCTGCCAGTGTCTTAATATCATCCGGAAGGGCCTGGGCATTCCGAAAGCAGCCGATGTCCGTGGGATATCGTCCGGTCTGGAACAAGGCACGGCATGGGCCGCATACCGGCTGAGCCGTAAAAGCATTTTCAAACAAAACACCTTCTGCCGCCAGCCCGTCCAGATAAGGGCTGATATCCAGCTTCTGTCCATAACATCCAAGAGTATCCGCCCGCTGCTGATCCGTAAAATAGAACAAAATGTTTGGCCGTCTCATTTCTCTGCCTCCTTACTTCAAGCCTGATGTGACAATCCCCTGAATAAAGTATTTCTGGGCGCACAAAAACAACACGAACATGGGCAATGCTGCCAGCACGGCAGCCGCCATCATCTGATTCCACTGAACGCCGCTTTCAGTCTTAAACATGGTCAGGGCAAGCTGAACGGTCTTCATGCTTTCCGAATTAGTCATGACTAAAGGCCACATATAGTCATTCCATACTGCCACTGCCTTTAACAATCCCAGGGTTGCCAGAATCGCCTTTGAGTTTGGCAGGTAGATCATAAAATACGTCCGCCACTTGCCTGCTCCGTCAATTTCCGCCGCCTCATCCAAGGACCGGGGGAAGTTTTCATAAAACTGTTTGCACATAAACACTCCATAGGAACCAGAAATCAACGGAATCACCAGCCCTGCGCAGGTATTAACCAAACCGGTTCCTCCTGCCCCCAAAAGATTATTTCCTCCCATAAGAGGAAACTTTGCCAAGATCAAAAATGTAGGAAGCATGGTCACCTGCGGCGGCATCATCAGACCCACCATCAGCAGGATAAACATGATCCTGGAACCACGAAACTTTAATCTGGCAAATGCATAGCCTGCGATAGAGTTAAACAGCAAAGAGAAAACCACTGCGGTTCCGGTAATACAGATGGAATTTCTGAAATAGATCAGCCAGTTTCCATTGCTCATAGCATTCTGGTAGTTCACCAGGGAAAAATGCTCCGGCAAAAGATGAAACACCGGTGATTTGATCTCCTCCATTGTCTTAAATGACGTGGAAAACATCATAATGATCGGAATCATCATAATCAGGGATGCCACGGTCATCCCGACGATCCAAATACTATGCTCCCATTTTTTCTTTTTCATATTTTTTGCCGTTCCTTTCCAATGCACTGTTTTCATTTTCCCGCTTTTTTTACACTGATGCTGTGTCGTTCAGGCAGATTTGGAGGCTTCCCCTCTCGGCCCTTTGCCTATGACACATCCACATCCTGTCCCTGGCTTCCGTATTTAAATACAAAAGCAGTAACCAGGATGGAAAAAGCCAGGAGCATGACTGACATTGCGCTGGCATAGCCCATTTTAAACTCCAAAAATCCTCTCCTGTAAATCTGATGTACAATCGTAGTGGTGGTCTTTAACGGTCCGCCCCCTGTCATAATATTAACCTGCTCAAATACGGAAAAGCTGTTTACAATTCCGGTCACCAGCAGAAAAAAGGTAGTTGGCCTTAACATGGGCCAGGTTATATAGTAAAACTTTTTGATTGGCCCGGCTCCGTCTAAAGAAGCTGCCTCATAAAGAGAATCCGGTATGGAGGTAAGCCCTGACAAAAAGATTACCATAGAATAGCCGCAGCTTTTCCAAATACTCATTAAAATAATACAGGGCATGGCCATTTTTGTATCCTGCAGCCATTGCTCTGCGGCACAGCCGAAAAATTTTAAAATCAGGTTTAAAACACCAAAGGTAGGGTCATAAATCCACAGCCATACCATAGAAATACATACCATGGACATCACGTTAGGTATATAAAAAGCAGTCCTAAACAGCGGCAGAAGCCTGGATTTCCGGTACAGCATAATGGCCACCAAAAGTCCCAGAGCCAGCTGCGGAAACAAGGTAAGTATTGTATAGAACAATGTGTTTTTTATGGAAATGATAAAATCCCCATCTCCAAACAGATTGATATAATTCTTCAGCCCTGCCAGCTCTGGTTTGGAATACATGTTAAAATTCGTGATACTGTAGTAAAATACCACAAAGATAGGAATTAGGATAAATACGGTAAAAGTAAAATATGCAGGAAAGATCATGGCATATGCACATTTGTCACTCTTACTCTTTCGTTTTCCTGCAATGTTTTTCTGATTCACCTGCGAAACCTCCTTCCTATTGATTATCAATCTCCTGCTGGATCACATCGGCTGCAGTATCCAAAGCAGTCTTTGCATCCTCCACCCCATACATCACCTTCTCCAAGGCGTCATTCACCGCATTATAGACGGAATTTGCATAGGCCACCTTAGGAGAGCCGGTTCCATAATTGATGGAATCATAGATCGCTTCATTATCTTCCGGCGAAATCTGGATAAACCTGTCCTTTAAGGACTCTCTCAAAGGCGGAATCCCCAGATCTTCATACCGCTTCCACATCTGCTCGGAGGATGAAATAAATTCAATAAATTTCCATACTTCTTCCTTATACTGGGTCTCCCCGCTCATAAACAAAAAGCTCATGCCGCAAAAGGTTCTCTGCTCCTTATTGGTCATGGGAGCCGCCATAGCGATCTTTCCTTCCATAGCGCCCTGATTCCAGTTGTGAAAATCCGAGGTATTGCCCAATGTCATTGCTGCCAGGCCGCTGGAAAACGGATTCTGATCCTTGTTGTTGCTGTCCCAGCGAATGATTCCCTCATCTGCGATCTGCTTCATGAACTCAGCCGCTTCCACAGCCTCAGCCGTATTGCAGAGCACCTGGTTATTATCTTCATCCACCAGATTCTTCACACCATTTTCTTCCATAAATACAGAGAAATAATGCTGCATGTTAGAGCCGGATGTAGGGATTCCAAAGCCGGTCTGCACCACGGAGTCCCCTTCCTTTTTCACCAGCTTTTTGTGATATTCCATTAGCTCATCCCAGGTTTTCGGCGGCGCCGACGGATCCAGCCCTGCCTGCTCAAACAGCTCCTTATTGTAGATCAGGATCCGCGGATCCGGAAATACCGCAATGCCATAGATGCTGTCGCGTACACTGCCAAGGCTTAGGGCATTCTGCATAAAATCATCCTTGCCCTTCCAATTATTTACATACTCATCCAAAGCTGTATACTGCCCCAAGGGCACCCGGGTTCCCATGGAAGCCATGGTAAAATTGATCACATCCGGTGCTGTTCCTGATGCAAAACCTGTATTTAGTTTTGTCTCAAAATCATCTCCATAGCCACACTCCTGATACTCAATTTCAATATCCGGATTGGCCTCCATAAAGGCAGCTATCGCCTCCTCCCAATAGGTTTTTCTTTCTGGTTCCGTACCTACACGCAGAAAAACCAGCCTGGTCTTTGCGCTGTCCGAACCATTAACAGCGCCGGATTCCTTCAGGTCTTCCGTGCCCTGATTTCCGCATCCTGCCAAGCCAAGCAGCGCTGCACATATTACGGAAACAACGCATAATACTGCACCCCTTCGTCTCATATTCCATACCTCCTGCTATTTGATATGAAAATTATAACGAAAACAGGATGCAAATTCCATGTTGCTCCTTTGGATATTCTTGCACCCTGTTTTCCTATTTTTACAATTTTTTATGCCTTTTTCTTCTTTTTTTGCAGCTATTGTATAATTCTATTCCCTTTTTGTAAAATTATTCGTTTTCTGTATTCAGCAGGAGAAAGACCATACCACTCTTTAAAAACACGGCTGAAATGGGCCGCATCGAAAAAGCCGGTGCGGACTGCAATCTCCTGGATGGAAATCCTGCTGTCTAAAAGCATTTCACAGGACTTTTCCAGCCGGACCTCCTGGAGATAGCTGCTGAATTTTTTGCCGGTTTCTTTTTTAAATAAGGTAGAGGCATAGGACTGGCTCAGATAAATGGAATCGGAAATTTGTGCCAAGGAAATCCGTTCTGCATAGTGTTCCTCTATGTATTTTATGATCTCCTGCACCGGTGCGGAACAGCCGTTAATGCCGGACTTTCTTTTCAGAAGCTGGGTCATATAGCTGACTGCCTTCAGCACATCCTCCTTTAAGAGATGAAAATGCGAAGCCGCCTGTTCAAACAAAAGCTCAACAGCCCCTGTTCCTCCTTTTTCTTCTTCCGTCAAGTCGTATTTCCATATCTCATGAAGATACAGCACAAGAAACTCATTGCACATGGTCTTTACATAAGCCGGATAGAGATAGACTGCCTCCCCAACAGCCTCCAACAGCCTTTCCACTGCTATCTGTGCTTCTGTATACTGCCTCTGACCCAGAAATACGCCGATCTGCTTTATGTTCTGGAAAAAGCAAAATTCCGAGGGATTTCCCTCCGCCGTAATCCGCATACTCTCATAGCTTTGGCAGCCGGGAATTGAAAAAAAGCGCCGGTTTTCACAAGCCATAGATGCCTGACGGTACATTTTCCCCCACCCACAGTCCTGTTTTCTTCGGCTCACTCCCAGATATACCTCCACCCCCATATGGCTCTTTAAAACCTTCCGCAGCTTCTGCACTTGCTTTAAGCTGTTCTCGTGATCCTCATAAGCATAAAAGATCACAAACTCCTGCTCACTGCAGGAAAAGGCTGTCCCTTTTGTCTGCTCCTGCTCCAAAAAAAGGTTCAAAAGCTCTAATGCCAGCTTTTTGCGGATCACACCGTCAAAAAAAATATCAACCAAAATCATGTCCGGAAAAGACAGAAAAATCCCCTGCTCCTCCAGCTGTCTAATCAGCTCAATGTCATCCGGATCCCCTGCCCGACGAATAAGCTGTCTCATACTGGCCTCCCAGCTTTCCCCCTCACTTTTCAGCCTTTCCTGGTCAAGTGTATTCCTTTGATCCTGAAATTTTCTGGCTTCCTCAAGAATGCTCCTCAGGCTTTCTTCTGTGATCTCCGGCTTCAGCACAAATTCCTGCGCTCCCAGCTTCATGGCCCGGCGGGCATAGCAAAATTCGTCATAAGCGCTGAGAATCACCTTATATGGCTGTTTTTCCATGGCCTGAATCTGTTCTAAAAGCTCCAGGCCATCCATCACCGGCATCTGAATATCCGTAAAAACCACATCCGTGTCATGGCTGTTCATATATTCCAAGGCCTGGCTCCCATTGGAAAATACGCCCTCCACCACAAAGCCCATGCCAAGATCCTCGATCTTCTTTTTGATCCATTTTCTCGTAATCCCCTCGTCCTCAACAATGACCACCCTCATCATGGTACTGCTTCTCACCACTTTCTCCGTCACATGCTCCCCTTCAGGCAGCAAAACATCACGCCAGCAGAGCAGCAAACCATACTGGCGCCTACTCTATATCCCACAGAATACTATGACTCTGCCTGTGTCCTGACTGGTATCCGTATCTCAAAACAGACGCCTCCATCCTCTATACCACGAGCCGTAAGCCCGTAGGAATCGCCAAAAAACAACCGAATCCTCTGCTGTACATTCCGGATTCCTATACTGCTGAGCTTTTCCTTTCCCCCCACAGGCGATGTATCTGCCAAAAGACGATTTATCTTTTCCAGATCCGCTCCCACTCCGTCGTCACAGACGCGAATCACCAGATCTCTGTCGTCCTGTCCGGCCCAAATCCGGATATGGCCCATTCCCTGTTTTTCCCCAAAACCATGAGAAATGGCATTTTCTGCCAAAGGCTGCACCGAAAACCTGGGTACCAGACATTCCCGTATCTCCGGCTCCATATGCATATCCCACACAAAGGAATCCTGATAGCGGTTCTCCATAAGAACCAGATAATGCCTTAATACCTCCAATTCCTCCTGAACCGGAATCAGCTTCCGGTGTTCCGAAAAGGTACTCTTTAAAAATTTTACCAGGGACAGCAAAGACTGGCTTGCCTTGTCCCGCATATCCATTTCCAGCAAAAACCGGATCGACGCCAATGTATTATAGAGAAAATGCGGGCTGATCTGAGCCTGAAGCGCCTGAAGCTCCAGCACCCTCTTTTCCTCATCCTTTTCTTCAAGCTGCCGGATCAGGCGCTGGATCTGGCCAATCATTTCATTAAATTGTCTGCTTAGCTGACCAAACTCATCGTCTGTCTCCACCTCGGCCCGAACGCTCAGATCCCCCTTGTAAACGGTTAACATATGATCCTTCAGCCTTTGTACAGGGCGGCTGATATAATGGGCATTATACCAGGACATAAGAAATGCCAGCAAAAGAAAAACCACTGCCACCATCACAATTCCCAGATATTGATCCGTAAACCAGGCTCCGGCTCGAACATTCTCGTACATGACAAGCTTCCACCCGGTAGTCGGATTGGTCACAAAACAGAGCTGCCACCGCATTCCGTCCATCCACATTTGAAAATATCCGCGATCATTCTCTGTCAGCTTTTTCAGGCAGACCGGATCCTGTACCAATCCTTCTTCCCTTTCCGCTTGTGCCGAACTGACAATATTCCCATTGCCTTCCATCAGATAAATATTCTCCAGAGGCTTTTCTGTCCTCCCTCCCAGCATTTCCTGCATCTGCTCCTGTTGGATGCTGATATTCATCAGACCGATGGTCCGGCCGCTGTTAAGGTTGATCAGACGGCGTACTGCCCGGATAGCGCCCCCTGGAATTTTTGCAAATTCTTCACTGCTCTCCACAGGAATGTAATAGATCCTGCTGCTTTTTTCCACATCAGCATACCAGGCTTCCTCCTTCAGCTTGTCCAGATCAGGATAAACCAGACCCACATTTTCATCCTTCTGCGAGGAGTAATTATGTCCGTTTTCCCCCAATAGTTCAAGAAAATATCCGTTTTCCCCGTAAAATACCCATCGTTCCCGCAAATAATCCTGAATGATCCGGCCCACCCTGACACTCTCATAAGCATCCTTAAAGCTCCTTTGGGAAAGAAGCCGGTTCACCTCTGGGTTGTTGAAGAAAAAATCAGAAAAAGCTGTAATATTGCGAAATGTAACCTCCAGATTTTCATTGATCTGATCCAGGATCACCAGCCGTGACTGATTCAGCCTTTGGTTGCCCTCCTGGCGCACAAGGGATACGATCAGCCAAAACAAGATCAGACATGGACATACAAACAAAACCAGGTTGGATATCAGGATCTTTTTTTGAAGTTTCATATCAAACCGTTCCTTATCCAGTATTTTGGTCATATTATACAAAATTCCATAAGGAAGAGTCAATATTTTTTACCGGCACACCAATTCCATATACAACCTCCGTAACCTGATCCGCCATACATGCCAAATCCTGGTTTACCTGTCCCAACAAAGCAAGATACCGCCTGGTCTGTTCCTCGTACACATTTCCGTCTGAAAACACCTCATTTGTAATTACAATCACATATTCTGCACATGTCTGCAGGTGACGGATCCCCCTTTTCACCCGCTGCAGAATCTCCTTGTCGCTTCCCCCTGCTTCAAACTGTTCATTGGCCACCAGGTTGGACATACACTCCAGCAAAACGACCCGCCCCTCTTTTTCTCCTGCCCCCAGCAAAACCTTTTCCAGATGATGGTAGGCTTCTATGGTGTAAAACCCCTTTCCTGACCGCTGCTTTCGATGCCTGATAACCCGCTCCTTCCCTTCCTTTCCCCATGGATGCATGGCAGCCAGATAATACCGTGTCTCTGCCCCTGTGTCAAGCGCCGCCTGCTCCCCAAAGGCTGACTTTCCGCTGGCGCTTCCGCCGATAATCAGATGCAGCATTGTCCTGCACCTGCAGATGTTTCACTGCTGTCCGGCTCTATGGTAATAATATAAACCGGATTCTGCCCTTCCATAAGATGATAATCTCCCAGCCTTTTGGCCCGCGCTGCCTGAATGCTGACAATCTCTGCCCGGATGCCTTTCTCTCTCAGATATTGTGTTGCCACAGACAAGGTTTCCAAGGATATGGCATTGATCACAATCCGCACAAAAGGATTATTCTTCCTCACCCAATCCAAAATTCCCGTCAGCTCTCCCCCGCTTCCGCCGATAAATACCCGGTCCGCAGCAGGAAGACCTTCCAATATATCTGGCGCTTTTCCTCTCACAACAGTCAGATTCCACACTCCAAAATGCTCCTTGTTTTTGGCAGTCAGCTCACACCCCTCCTCCTTCTGCTCAATGGCATAAACATGGCCGTGCCTCATCGCCAAAGCCATCTCCACTGCTACAGAGCCGGTTCCTGCTCCTATGTCATAGACAATGCTGTCGTCCTCCAGTTCCAGCTTTGAGATGGACACAGCCCGGACTTCACTTTTGGTCATGGGAACCCGTCCCCGGATAAATGCTTCGTCTTTCATTGTTTCCTCCGTTCCGTGCATGCTTCACACATTACATACCCTGTTTTCCCGGGTATTGCATGCCTCGCTTTATCAGGCAGCACATGTCCCACTTGGAGCTTGTGGTAAATCTTTGTGCCTGTTTTTTGATTCTCATGTTCCCATAAGCCAAGTATAACATAAAACGCCGCTTTTGACTACCTTGCAGCACCGTCTAAAGCCAGTGGGATTGCGGCAGCTGATTTTATTTCCCATCGAGTGAGGGCAGACCGCTTTAACTGCATATCCCTTTCCGGGACCTAAATATCCATTTGTTCAGAAAGTACATTCTTTCCAAAAATGCTTTCTCAAACAAGCTCTAAAATAACAGCCGCCAAATCTGCTGTTTTTATCTCCTTCAGTTCCCTGACAGATCCTGTCAGAATTTTCTCATCCTCATACCCCAGCCTCTCCCCAACGGCTGCCTTCACGTTCCCCATTCCCTTCTCGGTCAGTTTCCTGCAGATTCTCCCCAGATCCTCCCCATTGCTCAAAAGCAGAAAAATCTCCCCGTATTTCTTCAAAAGCCCCACATAATCACACGTTCGTCCATGAACACTTGCCGGACGAATCCCCTCCCACGGCCTGCCTAACCTGGCACAAAGACAGGACAAGGCAGAAACACCCGGGAAAATCCGTAATTGAAACTCCTCTCTCTGAGTCCCGTCCGCCCTCTTTAGTTCCTTCATCAGAGAACTGCAGCCACTATAAAATCCCGTATCCCCCGAATACACTACCCCGGCCTTCCCACATTCCGGATGAGAATCCAGCCATTTCAGCACATCCCTTCCTAAATATATCGGCTCCACATGCGTTCCCTTTGTCCAAGGCTCTATATCCTGCAGCATCCGTGCTGCCCCCATCACCACATCACACTGAGAAAGAGCTTCCAATGCCTCCAGCGTCAGCTGCCTCCCTGCTCCCATTCCCATTCCAATTAAGAACAGGCTGCGCCTTTTTCCCATCCTCCCATGCTGCTCCTCCTGTTGTAAAGCATCGTCTGCCAGCCGCGCCAGCTCCTCCCTCGCATCCTGCACAGACATCCCTTCCGTCTGCCTAGGACGCCGAATCACAATCACACGAATTTTGCAGGCTTTGGCGGCCTCTATTTTCTCCCGGAATCCGCCCTTTTCCCCTGACTCCTTTGTCACAAGCCATCCTGCCCCGGTCTGATGAATCAAAGCCCGGTTCATTTCCTCCGAAAAGGGGCCCTGCATGGCAATCAGCCTCTTTCCTCGGATGCCCAAAGCCTGACACTCTGCTAAAACCTGGCTGTCCGGCAAAACCCTGGCATAAATTCTGTTCTGCAAATGTTCTGTCCCGGCAAACACCCCCAGCTCCTTGCTCCCTGTAGTGAGAAGCACCTGCCGATCATCCATTTCCAGTATTCGGACTGCATCCTTTGGTGTATCTACCCAGAAGCATCCATCTTCATCTTCTACTCCCGTTCCCTTTTTCTCCCTTCCTCCATCCTTCCTCAATACCCTCACACAACGAACTCCTGCCCTTTTGCATGCCTGCCCGATCTGCTCTGTGGCAGCAGCAGCGTAAGGATGAGTGGCATCCACCACCAACCTTGGCTTTTCCTTCTCAAGCAGCCTGCAGATCCCCTCCTCCTCCAAGGTCCCGCAGCGCACCGTTACCCCTTTTGTCTCCCTTAGAATCTCCCTTCCATACTCTGACACCACACTGACCAATGTTGCAATTCCCTTACCTCCTGCATACTCTGCCAGCTCCCGCCCCTCTGCAGTTCCGCCGAAAATCACTGCTTCCGCCATGTTTATCTTTCCTTTCTGCAGTTACTATAGTCCCCGACAAACTTTAATACAATCAAAACAGATACCCAAAAACTTCCTTTCGATATCCTATCAGGCTTATATTTTCTGTACACCTTACTTTCATCATAACATCACACATCACGTTCCGCAACACAAATTCCGTACTCATTGTCTAAAAAAGTACACTATTTGCAGCCGTCCAGATAGGTCCGCGCCGCCTTGACGTATCCCCCCGCTTATCTTATAATCATCTAAAACCCATAACAAACCAAGGAGAACATATCCCATGATCATCAGTGTACCAGGTGAATACTACATATTTGAAACCGAAGACCATCCTGACCAGGAAAGTCTTCACGCCTTCTTCCAAACTCTGAATGAAAATGACATTCTGGAAGTCCGGGTTCGCTCAAAAGACCAGAATCCCCAGACCTGCCAGATCTACCATGTCACCCAATATCACCTTCAGCACCGGCTGCCGCTTGCCAACCTGGCCGTTTCCAAAGGTCCTGACACCTTTCAGAAAGCCTCCCGGGCCTGCCCCTACCATGCCATTGTGCCTGTCATGGATTCCACCGGCTCCTGTGTCAGCATTCTCAAAAAAATCTGGACCTACTATGACCATCCATACCAGTATGAAGGGGGCCTGGATTTGACCTTTTTAAACTGCTGCCAGCGCATTGTCCTGGTATCCCTGAACGAATACTCGGCAGAGCTTTATCAAAAGGTCATCCCCTTCTGGAGCGGAAAGCACCTCTATCTTATCGGTACAGAGTGGAGGGATTACATCAACGTTCTTTCTGCTCCCAAGAACGTGCCTGTAACGATTTATGATCAACTAGATGAAATCGGAAAGAACTTCCAGGCCGAAGACTATACAGGGCTTTTATATATTGCCGACAAGCTGCCGGAAAATGAAGGGCTGTCCCGGTATGAGCATGGGATCATGAGCTATGACGAGATCATGACCCTGACCTTTTTCCACTCCCATGTCACCCACCCGGGCGCCAAAAATCCGGACCGGAAATTTTTCCTCATCAATGCTCATTTTAATATTGAAGGAATCTTCGGCATCTGGGACAAGGTGTTTACCGCGGCATCCTATGCCCTGGCCAAAGGCTTTACCCCTGCCTTTTCCATCACTGCCTCAGATGACAACCTTTATTCCGACCATCCCGGCGACGACATCTGGAACAAATTTTTCCTCCAGCCGGAAGGATTTTCCTTTAAGGATGTGCAGGAAAGCAGCTATGTAGTCCTTTCCCCCAACATGAATGTGCTGACCATCATGCGCCATATTATGAAGGAGCATTCCAAAGGCATGAAGCTTTCCTGGCCGGACGGAATCTTCAATACCCGGGTCAGACAGTATATTGACGACCGCAAAAAGCGCTTCCTTCCCAGCCCTGATAAGACTCTCGGAGTGCTGATACGAGGTACGGATTACATCCACAATCCCCTGCCCAACCATCCCCGGCAGGCATCTGCAGAACAAATAATAGAAAAAATTGCAGAAATCCAGACCTCCTGGGACTTTGAGTGGATTTATCTGGCCACAGAGGATGAGGATATCTGCACAAAAATGCAAAACCGATTTGGAAAACAGCTCTTTTTCACAGACCAGAGCCGATATACGGTAAAGCCCGGACAGCTTCTGGCTGACCTGCACCGGGTCAAGGAGGAGGGCAAAGGCTTCCGTCTGGGCGCAGAATACCTTTGCTCCATTCATCTTTTGTCTCAATGCCGCAGCCTGATCGCCTCCGGTGAATGCGGCGCCCTGACCGAAGCTTTAAGAGAAAATCAGGGGAAATATGAACATGTATTTGTATTTCACTCCAGCTCACTAAGTCCTGTATAAAGCTCATAATACCGCCCTTTTTGTGCCACCAGCTCCTCATGGTCTCCCCGCTCCATGATCTGCCCATGCTCCAGAACCATGATGGCATTGGCATTGCGCACCGTAGACAGCCGATGGGCGATCACAAAGGTGGTCCGGTCTGCCATCAGCCGGTCCATGCCGTGCTCAATATGCTTCTCTGTTCTGGTATCCACCGAGCTGGTGGCCTCGTCAAGAATCAGAATCGGCGCTTTGGAGATCGCCGCCCTGGCAATATTTAAAAGCTGGCGCTGTCCCTGGCTAAGGTTGGCCCCATCCCCCTCTAGCATGGTCTGGTATCCCTGTGGAAGCCGGTTAATGAAGGAATGGGCAGAAGCAGTCTTTGCCGCCTGGATTACCTCCTCGTCCGTGGCGTCCAGCCTTCCATAACGGATATTTTCCATAACCGTCCCCGTAAATAAATGGGTATCCTGCAGCACCATGGCAATATTCCGGCGCAGATCCTCCCGCCGGATCCGGCGGATGTCCACCCCGTCAATGGTAATGGTTCCATCCTGGATATCGTAAAACCGGTTGATCAGGTTGGTAATGGTGGTCTTCCCTGCCCCTGTTGAGCCTACAAAGGCAATTTTCTGCCCTGGCTTGGCATACAGGCTCACGTCTTTTAAAATCACCTTATCCGGGTCATACCCAAAGGTCACATGGCTGAGAACCACATCCCCCTTCATTGATTTCATCTCTGCCGCATCCTCTGCGTCCTCCGGCTCCGGAGACTCATCCATCACCGCAAACACCCGCTCTGCACCGGCCAGAGCAGAAAACACATTGCTGATCTGCATGGAAATCTCATTAATGGGCCTTGAAAATTGTCTGGAAAAATTCAAAAATACCGTCAGCCCGCCCACATCAAAATTCTTGAAAATGCACAACAGCCCTCCGATACACGCAGTCAGGGAATAATTCACCTGGCTTAGATTTCCCATAACCGGTCCCATGATTCCTCCGAAAAACTGGGCGCGGATCTGATTGTCCCGCAGATCCTCATTCAGCAGGTCAAATTCCTCCTGAGCCGTATTTTCATGACAGAATACCTTTACCACCTTCTGCCCGGTAATCATTTCTTCTATATAACCATTGACTGCTCCTAAGGATGTCTGCTGTGCAGAAAAATGACGATGGCTCTGCTTGGCCACAGTCCCTCCTGCTTTCATCATCACCGGTATCATGGCCAACGTCACCAGGGTCAGCCAGATATTGGTGTAAATCATCAAAAACAAGGTACCGATAATACTTAAAATTCCTGCAAAAAGCTGCACTAACGTATTGCTCAGCATCATTCCGATTGTATCCACATCATTGGTGAAACGACTCATTAGATCACCATTACTGTTTGTATCATAGAATCGTACCGGAAAGCTCTGCATTTTCCCAAACAGGTCGTTGCGGATTTTGCGAAGGGCCGTCTGAGCCACATTCAGCATAATCCGGGCCTGAAAGTAGTTGGCTCCCACACCGATCACAAACACCAGCGCCATCACCATAAGAGCCCGCAGAAGCCCTGCCGGGTCTCCCCGGCTGCCGTCCACCGGAACGATATAGGTATTAATAATCGGACGCAGCATGTAAGATCCCAGTAATGTTCCCAGGGTGTTGAGAATAATGCACACAAATGCCCCGAAAAGCTTGGGTGTGTCCCCCTTTAGATACCCCAAAAGCCGCCGGATTGTTCCCAGACTGTTTTCAGGACGTCTTCCCCCAAACTGTCTGACCCGGCCAGGACCGCCAAAGCCGCCCGGGCCAGGATTCCCGGACCCGGCGCCTTCTGCTTCCTTGCCGCTTCCTGCCCCCTTGACGCCAGGTGCCGGCCCCGCTTTTGCCCCTCCTGTCATTTGCTTCCTTCCATACCGATATTTCAAGCTGTTCAGCCTTTCCTTCCGGTTCATGCACTCACCTCCCGCTCTCTGTCCCGCTGGGAATAATAAATCTCCTGGTACGCCTCACAGGAAGCAAGCAGCTCCTGATGCGTTCCCATACCGATGATTTTACCCTCATCCAGCACCAGTATCTGGTCCGCCTCTTCCACGGATCCGATTCTCTGAGCAATGATAATCTTTGTGGTGTTTTCCAGGGAAGATCGAAAGCATTCCCGAATTTTTGCCTCAGTGGCCGTGTCAACTGCACTGGTTGAATCATCCAGAATCAGAATTTTAGGCTTACGCATCATAGCCCTGGCAATGCACAGTCTCTGTTTCTGCCCGCCGGACACATTGACGCCCCCCTGTCCCATATCCGTATCATATCCATTTGCAAAGGAGGTGACAAAACCGTCTGCCTGGGCCGCGTCCGCAAAGGTACGCAGTTCTTCCATGGAAGCATCCTCATTTCCCCACCGGAGATTCTCCTCAATCGTGCCGGAAAACAGAACATTTTTCTGCAGAACCATACCCACGCCGTCCCGCAGGTTTTTCAAGGAATACTCCCGCACATCCACTCCGTCCACCAGCACCTGACCTGCTGTCACATCATACAGACGGGGAATCAACTGAACCAAAGAAGTCTTTCCGCTGCCTGTAGCGCCGATGATTCCGATTACCTGTCCCGGCTCGGCCAGAAAGCTGATGTGCTCCAGCACTTCATCTCCGTGATTTTTCCCGTAGCGGAAGGAAACATCCCGAAATTCCACCCTTCCTTCCATGACCTTTTTCTCCTTCTGTCCGGCATTTTCATCACTGAGGTCAATCTCGGTTCTCATGACCTCATTTATTCGCTTTACAGAAGCCATGGCACGGGCACTCTGAAGAAATACCATGGACAGCATCATCAGAGACATAAGAATCTGCACAATATAGGTGGTAAAAGCTGTCAGATCTCCCACCTGCATACTGCCGCCAATAATCAGATTTCCTCCGTACCACACCACGGCCAAGGTTGTCACATTCATGGCCATCATCATCACCGGCATGGTAAGAATCACAATTCTCATGGCGCGCAGGCTGTTTTCCTGAAGGTCCTCATTAGCCTGGCGAAATTTGTCTTTCTCGAAATCCTCCCGTACAAAAGACTTGATCACCCTCACATTTACCAGCGCCTCCTGAATCTGGGAGTTCATCTTATCCAGCTTTGTCTGCATTATCCCGAACCTGGGATATGCGGTAAACATAATCGCGCCGATCATCAGCCCCAGCACCGGAATTACCACAAGAATGATCATGGCCAGCCGGTAATTCATAATAAACGCCATAATCAGCGCCCCCACCAGCATCCCCGGCGCCCGCAGAGCCAGCCGCAGAAACATCATCATGACCTGCTGCACCTGCTGAATATCATTGGTCAGCCTGGTTACCAGCGAGCCTGTGCTGAAATCATCAATATTGCGGAATGAAAATTTCAAAACCCTGGCAAACAGATCCTTTCTCAAATCACTGGTAAAGCAGATGGATGCTTTGGCCGAAAAATATGCGCCTCCGATTCCGCTTATTGCCATAAAAAATGCTACGCATACCATTAAAAATCCCATTTGCAGAATATAGCCATGATTCCGATCCGCCACCCCGTTATTGATGATCAGAGACATCATTTTGGGCAGCATGATCTCTCCGATCACCTCTGTAATCATCAGACAGGGACCTATGATAAATGCACTAAGATATGGTTTTGCATATTTTCCATAACCCTTCATCTCCTGCTCCTCCTTTATGGTTTCTCATAATCTGATTTTCCTGTTTTATTTCTTTACGGTTCCGCAGGCGCTGCCGCGAAATAATATATGCAAATTGCGCATACCCAAAGGGCACCCCTTAATACATGCTCCTTCGGAGCGGGGGCACTTCGTGCCATAAGGTATATTATTTTGAGACAGTTCCTTACTGCCTGGCCGCTTCAATCTGCTCCGCCAAGTCATTTAAATACATCCACCGTTCCATCTTCTCCTCCAGCGCCTGTTCTGCCTGGGCTTTCTCCTCCATCAAAAGACTAAGCCTGCCGAACACAGTGGCTGACTCGTCAATCTGTCTGTCCAGCTCCTGAAGCTTTGTCTCCAGTCCGGCAATCTCCCCCTCAATGATCTCCCATTCCTTTTGTTCCTTATACGTAAATTTCAGCTTCTTCTGATGCCCGCGGCCGTTTCTCGAATCCGACAGAGCCTGTGCCTGTTCGTTTGTCCCGTCTGCTCCGTCATCCTCGCCGTTTTTCTTTCCCCGCACTTTGGCTTCATCTTCCTTAGATATTCTTCCCGGATTCTTCCTTCCCCCGTCTGTTCTCCCGTTCTTTGCGCCTTCCTGTATTCCTGCCGGCTCTGTTTCGCCCCAATGCTTTCTCTCGTAAGCCGCCTGATAATCCGTAAATCCTCCCTCATACTGCACCACCGCCCCGTTTCCCTCAAAGGCAAAGATTCTTTTCACCATCCTGTCAAGAAAATACCGATCATGGGACACTGTCACCACGATCCCGGAAAAGCTGTCCAGATAATCCTCTAAAATTGTCAGAGTTTGGATATCCAGGTCATTAGTAGGCTCATCCAAAAGCAGCATATTGGGTGCATCCATCAAAATCCGCAGCAAATACAGCCTCCGTCTTTCCCCTCCGGAAAGTCTGCCCACCACGGTGTGCTGCACACTTCCCGGAAACAAAAAACGCTCCAGCATTTGGGATGCACTGACGCTCCCGTCTCGTGTCTGCACCACCTCTGCCACATTCCGAATATAGTCGATCACCTTTAGGCTTTCGTCCATGTCTTCATTTTCCTGAGAAAAATATCCCAGTTTGACCGTCTGTCCGATCTGAATCTCCCCTGCATCCGGCTTCACCCACCCGGCAATCATTTTCAGCAGGGTAGATTTCCCGCTTCCGTTAGGTCCAATGATTCCCACTCGGTCATTTTTCAGAAAAATATAAGTAAAATCTTTTATGAGCACTTGATCCCCATATGCCTTGCAAAGCCCGGAAAGCTCCACGGTAGTCCTGCCCAGACGGCTGGAAACCGACTCCAGCTCCACCTGCTGATCCATTTCCGGCGCCTTTTCCTCCCGCAGAGCCTCATACCGCTGAATATGGGCCTTCTGCTTGGTTGACCGGGCTCTGGCTCCCCTCTGCATCCATTCCAGCTCTGTCCGCAGTATAGACTGACGCTTTCTCTCTGAAGCCAGCGCCATATCCACGCGCTCTGCCTTCAGCCTGACAAACCCCTCATAATTGGTCTGATACCGGTACAGCTTCCCCTTGTCCAGCTCCACAATGCAATCCGTCACGCTGTCAAGAAAGTACCGGTCATGGGTAATCATCAGAAGCGCCCCCCGAAACCGCTTTAAATACCCCTCCAGCCAGTCCGCCATCTCACTGTCCAAGTGATTGGTAGGCTCATCCAAAATCAGCAGATCAGCGGTAGAAAGAAGCACACTGGTCAGAGCTACCCTTTTTTTCTGGCCTCCGGACAAGGTCTCTACCTTTGCCTCATAATCATAAATGCCAAGTCTTGTGAAAATCGCCTTTGCACTGGCCTCCAATTCTTCCTGTGACGTAAAATGAGGCTCCTTTTTATTGTCCCGCACAATACTTTCCAACACAGTATCTCCTGCCGTAAACTCTGGGTTCTGAGGCAGATAACGAACATAGAGATTCCTCCGGCAGACCACATTTCCCTGGTCCGGCTCCTCCAATCCTGCCACAATCTTAAGCAAAGTGGATTTTCCCGTGCCGTTAACGCCAATCAGGCCCACCTTCTCCCCAGCCTCTATACTAAATGCCGTATCATCAAACAACAACCGCTCCGTATAAGATTTTGTCAAATGCTCTATGGTCACTAAGCTCATCTTTATTCTCCTCGTTCTGATGATTTCCTGTTTTCCTCATTCCCCTTTTTAATGATGCCAGGGTTAAAAGATCATGTATAACATACAAAGTAATCTGTATATCATTATCTTTTATATCATACCACAGACTACGTGTGCAGCCCAACTAAAAAAACAAAACCACTCTTTCTTGATAATGCAGCATAATGACTACGGAAAAGAATTGGTGACTATTAAGGAACTGTTCAGAAATAACTTTACCGTCTGCCAATAGAAAGTTATTCCTGAACAGTTCCTAACCCTAACAGGTTCTCACCAGTTTAAATATGGAGGAGTAGTTTTGACATGGATATTCTAAAACAATTCCAGGAAAAAATCAATGCGCTTTGGAAACTTTTGGCCGGATTCTTATCACGGAGTGATTTGTCATGGTGTAAACAGCAGCTCTAACAGCTATCTTTTCCAACCCAAGAAAAACCGCCTGCCTGGTACATCATTGCTGTACCAGACAGGCGGACACTTCACTCTTTGCAGACTTAAATTACGGCCTGCATCTCTTAAGGTTCCATAACATCTGCGCTGCCTCTGCCCGTGTTAATGCTGCCGGCAGCTCATCATTGATCGTAATATTAAAATACTGCTCATAAATCTTAATCAAATCCCTGGTCGCCGTACTCTCCGGATTCATCCCGGCATCCATCACTCCATTTGTCACAGCCCAGCTCATGCCTTCCTCATACCAGATCGTTCCGCCTTCCGTATCCAAGCCCTCTAACCGCGCTAATGCAGTCACCAGCATCGCACACGTCATGTGTGCGGCCGGATCGAAGGTCGTCTCCGTCACACCGTAGAACAGATCCCTTGCTGCCACATAATCGACTGCTTCCTTATACCAAGCATCTGCCGGCACATCTGTAAACTGTCTGCTCCGATCTACGATTTTCACAGTGTCACCATTCACCACCGGCACCACCATTCCGCCTTCAATCAAAGTAGAATCTTCTATTATCTGTGTCGATCCGTCCGGATTTACCAGAACTGCTACCGCGCCTGCACCCGATGCTGTCACCGGAATCAATACTTTCACCGGCTCCGTAGTGGCTGCAGCCGGATTTGCGGCGTCTTGCAGCTTTTCCGTATCTGTATTAACCGTTATCGGTGTTGCATTTGTTATGTCATTGGCCACCGGTACGGGGTCTATCGGCAAAGTCACCGCCTTATCTTCGCGCTGCGCTGTCTCTGATATCTGCTTCGGCAATCCCACTTCCAGCTTTATTTCCCCCAACGCGCCAGTTGTCGTCATTACTACCGTTCCGTCTGACCATTTGACAGTCTCAACCTTCTCCCCTGCAGCATTAGTCGTCGCAATCGTTGAAACTACCTGGCTGACGCTTTCGCTTGCATTACCGGAAGACTCTTGTGAGCTATTTCCGGAAGAATTACTTCCTGAAGAACTACTTCCTGAAGAACTACTTCCTGAAGAACTTCCTCCTGAAGAACCACTCGATCCGCCTGAACTGCCTCCAGAATTGTTCCCACCGTTTACAATACCTCCCGGTTTTTGGCTGTCGTCTGGCTTTACTGGATCTTTATCGCCTTCCCCAGAATCGCCCGGATTGCCTGGTTTCTCCTGGTCGTCTCCCGGTGCATCCGGATCCACCGGCTCATCTGGATCCGTTGACAACACGGTGTCACATATATCGCAACGTCCATCACCGTTCTCGTCCACATGTTCACATGTCACAAACTCTCCCGGATCGCCGGGAATCTCTGCAAACGGATCATCAAACTCTACGTTGTAATTCACTGTCACGCCTGTCAAACCACCATTATTCAATGCATAGGAGCCGCCATTCGCATTCCATTCACTCTCCGTTCCTCCAAAGTCTATTGTCCGCAAGCCACTCTTCTGAAACGGCGAACTGACATATACGCCCACTTCATAAATTTTTACTCCCGCAGGAATATACAGATAAGTCAACGCAAAACAGCTGGCAAACATACCTGAGCTCATCTTCTCTGCCTTCAACGGCAAAGTTACATCTGACAAATACCAGCACCCGCCAAATAAGTCATCTCCCAATGACACTTTCTGCTCTCCCGGCGCAAATCGTATCTGCACTAAACTACCACACTCGTAAAAGGCTCTATCGCCCACATAGGTAACACTTTCCGGAAAATCCAAATAAGCAATTCCGCAATTTTGGAACGCCTGCTGACCAATGCTCTCCACGCCCTCATAGAATGTTGCTGACTTCAAACCTTGGCAATTATAAAACGCTTTCTTCCCAATTTCTTTTACACTTCCAGGCACCGTTATTTCCATCAAACTCGACTCTCCAAACGCCGCCTCTCCAATGCTCATAACTGTCTCAGGGATCTGCACACCCATGATCGAACTTTGATAAAAAGCATAGCTGCCTATACTTTCCACGCCATCCTCAATCATCACCTGATTGATTATGTCAGCATAATCGTTCCAATCCGGACGGTTACTCTCAGTATAATCCGGCATCGCACCGTTCCCGGAGATCGTCAGCATTCCTCCATTGGTCAACGTCCAGCTTAAGCTGCCTTCCGTTCCGCTCTTGAAAATCTCATCTGTGTCCTGTTCCTCCGAATACCCGACCGGGTAGCGGGTCACAATAAAATTCGCATTCAAAACTTCTGACTTACTCAACGTCCGTCCCCAATGCACACTCTTATTGTAATTCCCCTCAGCAACCGTCACTCCGCCAGAACCTACTCTAAGTACAATCACAAAGTGGCTGTTATTAATCCGCAGAATGTCTCCCACCCTCACGTCTTCATACTCGAATCCTCCTCTATCAATCGTCCTTGCCGGAAGATTGCCAAAAGCCTCATCGCTCAGCATAAAGACAAATGCCGCACAGCCAACACCAAGACTTGCTCCTTTTACCGAACCGCCCTGAAAACGATAGTATTTCCCCCATTCTCCCTCATCTCCAAACGGCACAAAATTCGTCCAAGTCATTCCCTCATTAAGCTCATCTTTCATGCCAATCATCGCTTCATAAGCTTCCTCATACGTGGGACAAATCTCAGATGCTCTCGTCATCCCAAAAAGCTGACTTGATAAATCATCTCCATCTTCGGCTTCCATCAAAACCGGCGCCTTGTCGGACCAAACCCAAACTAAATCCTCCGACTTTTCATCATCCGGAGTTTTCTCTTTGAGAACATCTTCAAAGTCGTCATTAATTTCCTCATCCTCATGCGTCTCGTCCTCAAGCGTATCGTCTTCAAGCTCCTCGTCCTCAAGCTCCTCGTCCTCAGGCTCCTCGTCCTCAGCTTCTGCCTTCTGGGCATTGGAAGATGTAGCTTTCATTACCTTCTCCACTCTGTCCTCATCATTAATTTCTGTGTCATACACCTCCTTATCTTTCTGCTCTCCACTGTCGAGCGCCTTTTTCGACTCGTCAACCTTTGCCAAAACCGTCTGTTCAGGCAATTCAGCGGCAGTAACCGGGCACACGTTGGAAAACGTCACCGCAATTACCAGCATCACCGGCAACACCCAGTTTTTTTGTTTCTTTCGTTTCATTTCTTTGAACCTCCTGTTAATGTGATGATCCGGCAACCCAAAACGGAGTCGTCAACTCTCGCCCCTCTTAGGGGGATAGTTACCTTGTATTTAGGACAAAAAATCCCGCCTACATTTTTTATTATACCATACCGAAAACCAGGTCCGCAACCTAACAAAAAATCAAAACCACTCTTTCTTGAAAGAAAAAAAGGAACCCTGACCTCAAAGCCAGAATCCCTTTCTTTCCTTTACATAATCCCCGGTACCAGCATGGGAACATACAGAATCATGAAAAACACCAAGACAAGCCCCAGAAGATACGGAACCACTGCCTTGGCAATCCGTTCAATGGGCAGCCCTGTAATCCCCGAGGCCACAAACAAATTGATGGCTACCGGCGGCGTGATCATCCCAATGGCAATCCCCACCACAAATACGATTCCAAAATGAACCAGGCTGATGCCCATGGCCTTCACCAGCGGCAAAAACACCGGCGTCAGAATAATGATGGCAGAAGACGTCTCCATAAAGACCCCTGCAATCAGGATAATCACAGCAATCAGCAGCATAATCACATAGGGATTGCTGGAAACACTCAGCACAGAGCTGGAGATCGCCTCTGGAATCTTCCAGTTGGCCAGCACCCATCCAAAGGGACCGCTGCAGGAGATAATGATCATAATTACCGCAGAAGTCTTGGCGCTGCCCTTCATAATACGGAACAGCTCCTTCCATCCCATGTCCCGATACACAAAGGCAGACACAAGAATTGCATAAATCACTGCCACGTCCGCTGCCTCTGAAGGCGTAAAGTATCCGGAAAAAATACCTCCCAGAATAATAAGCGGCATCAGGATTCCCCAGATCGCCTTTATAAAGGTCTTCCCCACATTTTTAACAGAAAAGGAAGCTCCCTTGGGATAGTTGAATTTTTTCGCCTCTGCCAGAGAGATGGCCACCAGAATACCGCCCATAAGCACACCGGGAATAAACCCGTTTTTAAACAAGGTGTTCACGCTCTGCTCTGCAATCACCGCATAAAGCACCATGGGAACAGAGGGCGGTATTACCACGCCGATGGTTCCTGCCGCCGCAATCAGCGCCGCTGACCGCCCCTCATCATACCCTCTCTTTTTCAGCTCCGGAATCAAGGTGGCGCCTACAGCAGCCGTAGTAGCTGCCCCAGAGCCGGAAATCGCCGCAAAGAACATTCCTGCCAGTACAGAGACAATGGACAAGCCTCCTTTAATCATTCCCAGCAGGGCCTCTGCAAACTCTACCAGAACCTTAGACACCTTCCCCTTTGCCATCAGATCCCCAGCAAAGATAAAGAAGGGTACGGCAATCAGGGAGAAGGAATCCGTAGACGCAAACATCCTCTGAACAATCATCAGCAGGGGAACCTCCCCTTTTGCCATTACTGCCACAGAAGCCAGCACAATGGAAAACGCCACAGGAACCCCTAAAAGAAGCATTACAATAAATGTACCAAACAATAAAGCCGCCATACTACTCCTCCCCCTTTCCCAACAAATCCATCAGGCTGCAGACAATAGCATCCAATGCATGAAAGGCCATGATTCCGCAGCCAATGGGAATACAGGTGTACACATACCGCATGGGCAGACGCATGGCAGGGGAAAGCTGCTTTCCCTGCCTGCCGAAATACTGGATTCCATACCACACGATCAAAACAAACAATATACAGCAAAGTCCGTGAATCACAATCTGCAAAAGGTCCTTTGCCTTGGCCGGCAGGGCGTCCTGGAGAATAGAAATAGAGATATGGCCGGCATGCTTATACACGCAGCCTGCGCCAAGCAGCGTACTCCAAATCAGCAGATACCGGGTAGCCTCCTCGCTCCATGCCAGGGAGGTAAAAAAGATGCGGAAAACAATCTGCGCTCCTGTAATCACAACCATAGCGCCCAGCATAAACACAATCACAACCTCCATGAGCTTATCCAGTATATCGCTGAGCTTATGAATACCATGAACTATCATCATATTGGATTCTCCTTTCGTTCCCCATGCCCTCCTTGTTACTGCATTCCTGCAATCACTTCCTGGATTCTGGACACATAGTCGCTGTACTCCTCGTACTGGTCATAGACCGGCTGTACTGCCTCCTTAAAGGAAGCCAGATCCGGCTCCTCAATCACTTCCATGCCGTTGTCCTTTAACGCCTGAAGCTGGGAGCTTTCCTGATCTGCTACCCATGCACGCTCATACTCTGCCGCCTCCTGAGCCGCATCCAGGAAAATCTGCTGGGTATCTGCATCCAGGCCGTCAAACAGAGAAGCACTCATGGTAATAATCGCCGTAGAATAGGAATGGCGGTCCAAGGTCACATACTTTTGAGATTCCCACAGGCTGTAGGAATAAATCACATTAATAGGATTTTCCTGACCCTGTACCGTACCCTGCTGCAGGGCAGTCAGCGCATCGGCCCATGCCATAGGAGTGGCATTTACATTCATGGCCTGGAAGCTGGCTGTATACACATCATTTTCCATGATTCGGATAGTCATGCCGGAAAGGTCTGCTGCGGTCTCAATCGGCTTCACACTGTTGGTCAGATTCCGAAAGCCACGCTCTGCATAGGCCAGTCCCTTCAGACCCGAATCCTCCAGGGTATCTAAAAGCTCTCTTCCGATCTCACCGTCAAGAACTGCATAAGCCTCCTCATTGCTGGCAAACAGATAAGGCATATCCAACACGCCCATAGCAGAAGAAAAGTTAATGAACGGCCCGCTGGTAATGATCCCCATATCCAGGGTTCCGATCTGCATACTCTCCAGCATATCCCGCTCTCCTCCCAAGGTTCCGTTGGGATAAATCTCGATCTCATAAGCGCCGTTGGTGCGCTCCTTCACCAGCTCGGCAAATTTTTCTGCTGCCACCTGAAAGCTGTCCTGCTCATTTACCGTAGTTCCCAGCTTAAACACTGTGGCGCCTGCGGAAGCTGCTTTCTCCTCTCCTGCCGCCTCCTGCCCGCCGGCCTCTGCAGCAGTCTCTCCCTCTGCGGCTTTGGCAGTCTGGGTGCTCTGGCTGTCCGAAGATCCGCCGCAGCCTGCCATACTTAAAACCATTGCCGCCGACATGGCCAGAGCCACGATTTTTGCACTCTTTCTCATAATGATTCATCCTCCTTAATATTTAGTTGTAAATCTATGCCATCTGCCCTTGTGAAGCTGTTTCTTTTCTGATTCTCCTTCCTTCAGGGCAGAAATGACCGTTTTCTTCCAAAATAAAAAACAGCCTTCATCTCCTAAGAGACAAAAGCTGCACACTTCTGCGGTACCACTCTTTTTGCTGCACGAGGCAGCCACTTATCCCTGTCAGCCGGTCTGCGGCATAACAGGTAGTGCGGTAACGGGCACCTGCCGTTTCAGCCTACACAGACGAAAGGTCCTTCAGCCAAACTGCTCAAAGGGGATTTTCCCAAACATTCAGCCGCCGTGTCACACCAACCCACGGCTCTCTGCCGACCTCCTGATCCGTACTCTTCCTTATCAACACATTTTCCCTCTAAACCTCCATGCGCCCGGCAACGAACGCGCCACCAATTATGAAAGCTTGGCGGGCGCATTTGGCATACCTGATTTTAAATCGCCTCCGGCGATGGGGTCTTCATTGTAAAAATATAGCATATCATAACGCAGCCGGAAAGGTTTGTCAATCTTTTTTCTAAAAATATCTTTGCAAAATTTCCCTAAATGTTACAAATTCTGTGCTATGAATATTTGTTTTAACATTTTCTATGATTATCCAATAAGAACCCTTTTTCCGGTAAAGCCAAAGCCATATTCCCGAATCCGTTCTTCACTAATTTCTTCTGCCACTAAATCTGATTTATAATTCTTATCTTCAATCTGCTTTAAAGCTGCTTTCACTGTATCACCCAGACTATCTTCGTCATCGGGATCATAGACCTTGAATTCCAGAATAATCGCGTCATCCTCCTTTTTCCGGGGCTTTAACATCACATCATATCTTCCAAATCCACTTTCCCGATTTGACGTAATCACATACCGGTCATCCAGTTCCACCATAAGCCCTAATACGAATCCGTAGTAGAACCGTTCCGGTTCCGATCCTGACCATACTCATCCAGAAGAATGATCACTTTCTTTCCATCTGATTTTCCCACCATTCCCGAATGAACTGTGTCTTATCCACATAAAGACATCCACTTATGATCAAATCGGTAAAATCCTGATGTCCAATACCGATTGTTCTTGTCATATTTGTTTATGTCCCCCCTTTCTTCTATAACATAGTATAACAAGTTTTTTATCCTTACCCTGCTATCTTCCACGCTGTCAAAAGCTCCGCCAGTACCCCATAAAGCTCCTTTTCCAACCCCATGGCGCTCATCTGTCCAAGAAGCACCGGAACGCTTTTTCTTGTCCTTATCAGCCGGTAAAGCTCATCCTTCAATCCAAATTCAATCTCCGCCTGATTTAAAAAGTCAAAAATACGTTCCTCCACCACATTTCCCCTGGCCCGCAGACCCATATCCAGGGAAATTTCCAGTTCTTTGTCTGTATCCACCTGCTTTAGACACACTTCCACTGCCTGTTTTTCCTTCCTGTAAGAGACGATTACCTGATCCTCTGACAAAGGCTGCCCGCTGATCTTCACCTGCACCTGGCTATACCTCTGCCCTGCCTGGTCACTCTCCGCCCCGGACAAGCCCATACATTCTGTCCGACCCTCTTCTGTGTCCGAAAACCCGGTAAACTCCACCACATAATCCCTTTTCTCCGGAATCAAAGAACCATCTCCCTGGGCCGGCTCCACAACAAACACCGCCCGTTCTCCCTCCCGATAGGTCATTCTGGTAATCACACAGAGACCTTTTTGATATCCGCAGGTCTCATTGTCGTCCTCATAGAGCAGAAAGCTTCCGTCCGCTCCTCCATAAACACGAATCCACAAGGAATCCGGGTTCTTCACAGCCTGGACAGCAGAGATCTCCCTGGTAAACGGTACAATCCCCCCGGCCCTTGCCAGCACGGGAATACTCTCCAAGGTCCGATACATCACCAAGGTCCGCCCTCCCTCATAGATCATTCCTGTATAAATATCATACCAGATCCCTTCTGGCAGCCATACAGTCACAGGAGCCACATTCAAACCTTTTATCCTGGGTGCAGTAATCGGCGCCGCTATCAGCTCACTGCCAAAAAAATACTGATTTCTTGCCTCATAAGCCCCATTCTCCTCCGGACACTCATAATACATCGGGCAGATCACCGGCAAATCTTCCCGGTAATTCCGATAATTCATGGAATACAGATAAGGAATCATCCTGTGCCTCTCCCGCAGGGCCTCCCCCATGACTTGTCTTGTCTCCCCCTTAAACCTCCAGGGTTCCTTGCCGTTAAACTCGCTTTTTGTGCTGTGAAGGCGCATAATCGGAGAATAAATCCCAAACTGGGTCCATCTTGCCGTCAGTTCATCATCCTTATAGCCCTGCATATGTCCGCCGATGTCATGGCTCCACCAGCCATACCCGATGTTGGACGCATTGGCAGTAAAATACGGCTGAAAATCCAGCGACTCCCAGGTAATGATGGTATCCCCGGAAAATCCTACCGGATACCGATGGCTTCCTGGTCCTCCGTACCGGGAAAAGGTAATGGGCCTCTTTCCGTTTCGTGCGCTGTCCAGGAAATGAAAATGATTCATGATCCACAGCGGATCCAGCCCCTCCACCTTACAATTACTCCCCTGCTGCCAGTCAATCCACCAGAAATCCACCCCTTCCTTCTCCCGCGGATGGTGAAGGTATGTAAAATAATTTTCCATATATTCCGGGCTGGCCGGGTCACAGTTTACCGGATCCTCCTTGGTATCATCCACCCCCATGGCCCTTGCCATATCCTGATACCTCTCCTCATAAGCCCGGACGCCGTCCGCCGGATGGACATTTAAGGTGATCCGCATTCCCCGGTCATGAAGTTTTTTCAAAAAACGCTCCGGGTCCGGAAAAAGCTCCCGGTTCCAGGTATATCCCGTCCAGCCGCTTCCATACCTGGGATCAATGTCTACCAGATGCCAATCCATATCAATCACCGCCACTGTAAAAGGAAGCTGCTCCTTGTCAAACCGCTCCATCAGCGCCAGATAAGACTCCTCCGAATAAGCATAATACCGGCTCCACCAGTTTCCCAGGGCATACCGGGGAACCATAGGCGTCTTGCCGCACAGATGATAAAAAGCTTTCAGCGCCTCCTTGTAGTCATGTCCATAACCAAAGAAGTAAATATCCTGGATACCCTTTTTTCGAGGCATAAGCCAGCCATTTTCTAAAAGCACCTGAGACCTGCTGTCATCCAGCAGCGCATATCCGAAACGGGACAAAATTCCATGCTCCAGCTCAATCGCCCCGTTGGCCTCATCCAATGTCCGGGCTGTTCCTCTTAAATCATGAAGCTCCTCTCCATAATGCCAAAAGCTGTTAGAGGCGTTGAAATTCCCCTTGATCTGGATGCTCAGTCCGTGGGAAGAAAATTCCTTTTCATTATAGATCAGATGAATCCGCGATGTATGAATCTCGATTCCGTCTGCTGTGTGATTTACCCGAAAATCCGTCTTCGGAAAATCCCGATGCCATACCACCTGAGTGGCCTGGTCCTCAAAGCTTCCGTCCTGGCTGTATTCCAGACGTACCAGCCCTTCCGTCAGCATGGTGATCCGGTAATGCTCCCTGACGATCTGATTCTCCTGCAATGCCTGCGGATTTGCTGCCACTTTATAAATATCCTTCATGTTTTCGCGTCCTCCTTATCATCACCCATAGCCTCTCGGAATCTCTAAGCCTTATTTCATAGGGCCTTTGAAATTCCAGTTTTGAAATTCCAGTTTTACGGATCCCCTGCATTTCACGGAAAATAGGGATTAAAAATGCCTATTTCCCGGCCCTTTGAGATTTAACAGGAATACGGCGGGGACAGATCAAGCCATACAAAATCTTCTGAAATTTTTTATAAGAATTGTAAGGACTTGGTTCTCCGTTTTCTGAAAATTTCATCTCCCCAGTGGGAAGCAAACATCCGATACATGGATATGGTCATTATAAGATGCTCCCTGCCCCTGCGTCAACAGAATAATCCCTTCCCCAGAAAAATTCCACGGCAAAATTGCTCAGACATTTCATTATTTATATTATTGACATATGTTTTAAATAATTTTATAATAAGTATATTTGTTTCTCTATCCCCCCAAACCGCCCACGTCCTTTCAACAACCTTTATCCAATGAAAAGGAGCTTCTATGCCAAGACCGAAAAAATGCAGAAAAGTATGTCATTTCCCACAAGTCCTGGATTTTCTGCCTGCCTCAGACAAAGAACAAAACCGTCGGGTAATCCTGACTGTGGATGAGTATGAAACTATCCGCCTGATTGACAAGGAAGGCTTGTCCCAGGAACAGTGCTGCCAGTGTATGCAGATTGCCCGAACCACTGTACAGAGAATCTACGAAAGCGCCCGGAAAAAGCTTGCCGCTGTACTTGTAGACGGACTTCCTCTTCACATCGAAGGCGGCGACTTCTGGCTGTGTGACGGCCAGAGCACCCATTGCAGACAAGAGGAGTGCTTTAAACACCAATACTGTCAAAAATACAAAAAACCAAAAGGAGAGCTTGTTATGAGAGTTGCAGTCACTTATGAAAACGGCCTGATTTTCCAGCACTTCGGCCACACAGAACAATTTAAGATTTATGATATTACAGACGACGTGGTCACGGATTCCCAGGTGGTGGACACCAATGGCAGCGGTCACGGGGCACTGGCCGGCGTTCTTAATGCCCTGCATGTGGACACCCTGATCTGCGGCGGTATCGGCGGCGGAGCCCAGGCAGCGCTGGCAGCAGCCGGCATCCGTTTGTACGGCGGCGTTTCCGGCGAGGCAGACAAGGCTGTGGAAGCCCTGATCCATGGCACCCTGGAATTTAACCCCCATATCCAGTGCAGCCACCACCATCACCAGGGCCAGGGGCATACCTGCGGCGAACATGGCTGCGGCGACAGACATGCCTGCAGCCATCATCACTGATTTTCAAGGAGAAACGATTTTTCGAGCAGTAAGATAGAGCATCGCTTGCTGCCTTTTGGCAGACGGTATCGCCCCGTCACAAGGGCTGTACCGTCGGTTCCGCCGTTAAGTCCTCCTCCCGCCTATCATCATTTTGGTCCTTTACAAAATTAAATAGTTAATATTGTATACCACAAAAAGATATAAAAATCACGTATTTTTTTATTTTTTTGTAATTTTATTATACCTCAGGTAACAGTTCAGACAAGGCTGTACTAGGCCTTCACAGACAGGATTCTCACCTGTTAGGCTAATTGCCCTTTGCTGGGCACACAACTTGAAGTTAGATAGCAACCAAGCTTCCGCTATAAATTCTGGTATTCCATATTTCATCAAATTCTTCTTTGGAAATAATAGCTGCATAAAAGCCTTCTCCCCAGACCTTTGCGTTAAATTCATCAGCGGTTGGGATTGGACATACTTCTATGACATCACGATAGAGGTCATTCTCAATCTTTACTGTCCTGTCTGCAAAGACTTCCATCTCTCTAAGCGCAAAGCGGTTATCATTCAAATCCACTTCATAAAAATATATCACAGGCATATCATCAGATTCATATTCCATAAATAGCTGTATATACTCAATACCTCTTTCCATTGACAAGCACCTCTCTATTAAAACCCAGTTTATCGCTTGTTTCATTATACAGTAACCTATGGAAAAAATATAGTCGGATTTCAGAAAACTTGTCAGACAGAAGCAGCTTACCGTGTAAGGTAATTCCGGGCTGCAAGTCCACAAAGAGGTAGCTGGTGAAGCCAGCGCAGGGGAAGTGCAGCTTCCCCTGTGATGATTGAAACGGATAGGAAATCCGTGGAAAGTTTCCTGTAAGAACCTGTTGCACAAGCAATTTTGTATCGTTCTCATGAAAAAATTTCTTTAAGTTTGGCTCTCCATAGATCAAATGGCCGAATTATTTCAACGAGATAAAAGTGTAATTGGAAAACATGTAAGAAATACTTTTAAAGAAGGAGAATTGACAAAAGAAGCAGTTTGGGCAAAATTTGCCTACACTGCTTCTGACGGTAAGACCTATCAGGTGGATTTCTATAATTTAGATGTTATTCTTTCCGTTGGTTATCGGGTAAAATCCCTGAGAGGAACACAGTTTAGAATATGGGCTACTTCTATTTTGAAGGAATATATGAAAAAAGGGTTCGCATTAGATGATGATCGACTTAAGAATCTTGGAGGCGGAAACTATTTTGATGAATTGTTAGCTCGTATCAGTGATATTCGTTCTTCTAAAAAAGTATTTTGGAGAAAAGTTCTGGAAATATATGCAACAAGTATTGATTATGACCCAAAAGCAGAAAGTTCGATTATATTTTTTAAGCAGGTACAAAATAAAATGCACTGGGCAGCTCATAAGCACACAGCGGCAGAAGTAATCTATCAGCGGGCAGATGCAGATAAGGACAATATGGGATTAACAGCATGGGCTGGAAAGAAGATTAAACGTTCTGATGTAGAGGTTGCAAAGAATTATTTAAACGAAAAAGAAATAGACGCGTTAAATAAAATCGTTATGGCGTATTTAGATATTGCGGAAGTGCATGCCTTGAATCAAGAACCAATGTATATGAAAGACTGGCTGGAAACAATTGACGACTATCTGAAAATGACAAGAAGGGATATTTTAACTACAAAAGGAAGATTTACACATAAACAGGCTCTTGAAAAGGCACATGGAGAATACGAGAAATATCGGAAAAAGCAGGAGGATATCCTTTCTCCGGTGGAATGCCATTTTCTTGAAAGTATAGAAGAATTACAAGAGTTGGAAGATAAAAAATAATTTTTGCCTAATCTAACGCAAGCAGAAAGGTGGGTTACAGAGCATGAATTATTTATCAGCCAAGTTTATATTGGCACCAATCACAGTGGCTCCAACTTCGACCGTTTGGCATTCAAGCAAATGCTGAGAGATATCAATAAGGTATAATGTCGGGAAATCATGCTTCTTCAAAAGTCTCTTGAACTGCAGGTTGATGTAATTCTTGCTCATATATTCGCCGAACTGCCCTGTGAACACGGCTCCCCGGTCATCCACCTGTCCTCCACTTCTTTCCTTCGCCTGTCCTGCCATTCTTTCTGCTCCTGCAAAAGCTTCACTGCCTGCGGCGGCAGCTACCTGTGGAACCATAACAGCGACACTATCTTTGGAAAACCCGTGAATACCTCGGAATTCATGCCGTCCGCCGCTCCTGGGAGACTTCCCGTAGCATTCGGGGATTTCAGCCATTACTAGATCGTGAACAGTCTCCCCCTGTCCGTGCGGACGCTGACGGAACGGTTCACACTCCAGCACCAGACGGGCTACCTTGACTACGAGTTCCTGGATGGCCGGCTCACCCGCCCGGAGGCCGTCAAAATTTTACAGATAGAAGCAGCATAGGCAATTTGCCAGCAGCCCACCCTTGTTCTCCGCCAGCTTTGCAAGGTTCTCCAATGCCTCCGGCGTGAACTGTTCCTCTGGCATGCTGACGGTCAGTCTATCCTCTGTCTGCTCCGCTTCGCCTGTGAAGCCTTTTTCTTTCAGGTACTCCAACAGGCTGCCCACTGTTCCCCTGTCTACGCGGTCCGGGATGCGGAGCGTCCCATCCCTTTCCAATGTGCAGTCACCAATCTTATAAGCTAGGCTCGGTGCTTTCTGGTAGCATGGGACTGTATGCAGTGCCGTAGCAATCTCCTCTGCAAGTTTCGGTCGCTGTTTTGACTTCAGTTCAAATTTGATATCCATCTGCATATATATGCCCTCCTTGATTTTGGTAGGTACATGTCCGCTCTATCCGCACAGAATAGCAAGCAAAAACCTCCAAAATACTGGACAATCATCTGCCGGGATGTATGTGCAGTTTATAGCGCAAAATCCGCTTGCTATTATTGCACACCCGATTTGACATGTCCGTACCAAAAGAAAAGGAGGCAGCTTATGCAGACAAAGAAAATGAAAGTACAGTATTCCACATGCGCACGGCAGAGCAAAAGCCACTACTTCGGCAGCGGGTACATCGAAACGCCGAAGATAGAGATGGAGGGGAAATGGCTGGAGGCGCTCGGCTTCCACATCGGGGACTCCATCCAGGTGGCTTATGATGAAGGCTCCATCCACATCTCACTTGCAGCTCAGCCATACATAGCCCAAGACGCACCAATATACTAATTGAGCAGAATAATCCCCAAGAAAGCAGAAAGTCCATGAAAAGGAATGTAATGGCATCATTGCCGAACATCATTTTCCATGGGCATTTCGTTATTGAAAGCAGTAAAAACACACCGAAATATTTGTAACAATATCTATTTCCTACAGATTGTATCAAATCATTTTGGGCATTTAGAAAGATTTGAAATTTCAAAAAGTAAATGCTGTTACCCTGACGTTATTGCGTACCTGTTGTATTTCTTAGAGAAGTGTGCTATATTGAATTAATTAGTCTATGATGTCGAGAGATGTGTCGCATGGCTGTATCGTACAATCGACTTTGGAAATTGTTAATTGACAAAGGGATAAGCCAGACAGATATGCGTAAGGCGGCAGGAATTGCGCCAAACACTCTGACCAAGATGAAAAAGGACGAGGACGTTTCCTTGAGGGTTCTTGGAAAATATGCAAAGCTCTTGATTGTGATTTTAAGGATGTGGTTGAGTATATAGAGGATGAGGAGGTGTCCGAACCATGACACCGGAAGAACAAGCCAGAGTTGTTATAGACCAGAAGTTACAACAGTCCGGCTGGGTAATTCAGGATATGAAACGTTTGAATTTATCTGTTTCTATCGGCGTTGCTGTCCGTGAATTCCCCACCAGCACTGGGGAGGTGGACTATGCGCTTTTTGTAGAGGGCGCACCCATCGGTGTGATTGAAGCAAAAAGAAGTGAGACTGGAGAAAATATCACAGTTGTCGAGGGGCAATCTGTCCGATACGCAGGCAGCACCTTAAAGTATATCCATCAGGATTATACAATTCGTTTCGCCTATGAGGCCACAGACAAGCTGGTGCGTTTCACTGATTATAAAGATATAAAGTTCCGTTCCCGTACAGTGTTTTCTTTTCACCGTCCGGAAACTTTAAAAGCACTGCTGACAGCAAGGGATACCATTCGTAACAATATGAAACATTTCCCGGCATTGGACGATACTGGGTTTCGCCAGTGCCAAATCAACGCAATACATAATTTGGATATTTCTTTTGCTAATAATCATCCCAAAGCCTTGGTGCAGATGGCCACAGGAGCAGGTAAAACCTTTACAGCCATTACCGCAGCCTATCGTCTGCTCAAATACGGGAAAATAAACCGAATTCTCTTTCTGGTAGATACCAAGAGTCTCGGAGAACAAGCGGAGCGAGAATTTATGGCCTACACACCGAATGATGATCCCCGCAGTTTCTCGCAATTATATGGAGTGCGCCGCCTGAAATCCTCCTTCATACCGGATGATGTGCAAATCTGCATCAGCACTATTCAGCGGATGTATTCCATTCTGAAAGGTGAGGAATTGGACGAAGGCGCAGAAGAAACTTCTTTCAACGAATATGTCACAGCCGAGAGCAAAGTGCCCAAAGAGGTGGTATATAACGGAAAATATCCCCCGGAGTTTTTTGACTGCATTATTGTAGACGAATGCCACCGCTCTATTTACAATGTGTGGAGTCAGGTGCTTACCTATTTTGATGCTTTTATCATCGGGCTAACTGCAACGCCAGACAAACGCACCTTTGCATTTTTTAATCAGAATGTAGTCAGCGAATATCCCAGAGAGCAAGCTATCATTGATGGCGTAAATGTCGGAGAAGATATTTTTCTGATTGAAACAGAAATAACCAAAAACGGTGCCAGGCTAATGAAACAGCTGATCGAATACCGTGAACGGCTTTCCAGAACAAAACGATGGCAGCAAATGGATGAAGATGAGGACTACACCGGGAAGAATAAAGGCAAGTTGGATCGTGACATAGTCAATCCCAGCCAAATACGAACCATCATTCGTTCTTTTAAGGAAAATTTGTATACTACTCTGTTCCCTCACAGAAAAGAGGTACCGAAAACGCTGGTTTTCGCTAAGACCGACAGCCATGCCGATGACATCATACAAATTATACGCGAGGAATTTGGTGAAGGAAATGACTTCTGCCGCAAAATCACCTATAACACCCACGAAGATGACCTGACACCAGAAAATGTACTATCGGCATTTCGCAACGACTATTATCCACGCATCGCCGTTACCGTAGATATGATAGCTACTGGAACAGATGTGAAGCCTATCGAATGTCTCATATTTATGAGAGATGTCCGAAGCAAGAACTATTTTGAGCAGATGAAGGGACGCGGCACCCGTACACTCAGTATGGACGATTTACAGAAAGTCACACCTTCAGCCACAGGAAACAAAGACCATTTTGTGATCATAGATGCCGTGGGCGTTACCAAGTCCAAAAAGAGCGACACCCGCCCATTGGAACGCAAGCCCACAGTTTCCATGAAGGAATTGATGCTGAATGTAGCATTAGGGGCAAAGGATTCTGATACACTGACTTCCCTTGCAAACCGTGTCATCCGTCTGAACAGCCAACTGACAGTCTCCGAGCGAAAAAAGTTTGAGTCAAAAGTTGGCTCTACACCTCAAGCAGTAGCAGAACGGCTGCTGAATGCCTTTGATGAAGATGTGATTCTTGAAAAGGCACAGGCGGATACAGGCGTATCCGAGCCTACAGTGGAACAGCTTGCAGCCGCGCAGAAAGCGTTGATTACAGAGGCCGTGCGACCTTTCCAAAACCCGGATATCCGGGATTATATTGAGAATGTGCGTCGGAGTCATGACCAGATCATAGACAGCGTGAATCTCGACACCGTCCTTTTTGCCGGATATGACACCCAGCGCGAGGAGAACGCCGACCTGGTGATTGCGACATTCCGGGAGTTCATTGAGGAAAACAAGGACGAAATCATTGCCCTGCGCATTATTTATGACCAGAAGTATGCTAACCGCCCAATGGCCGTTGAACAATTGAAGACCCTCTACAAAAAACTGACCGCAAAGAGTATAACGGTAGAGCGACTGTGGGATTGTTATGCCATCAAGAAACCGGATAAGGTAAAGCGTGGCACTATAGCGCAGCTTACAGACCTTATCTCCATCATCCGTTTTGAGATGGGGTACATGGATAGACTGACCCCTTTTGCGGATAAGGTCAACTATAACTTTATGCAGTGGACATTCCGCAAAAACGCCGGCAACGGACAGTTTACGGAAGAACAGATGGATTGGCTCCGCCTGATCAAGGAACATATCATCACCTCGCTCAGTATCTTGCCGGAGGATTTGGAGCTGACGCCATTTGACTGCAAGGGTGGCTTGCTGGGATTTTATGAATGCTTCGGAGATGGATATAAGGAACTGCTGACAGAGATGAATTTAGAATTGGTGGCGTAATATGGAATGGAAAGAATATGAGTTGGGCAAATTACTGTCTTATGAGCAACCAACTGCCTATATTGTTGAGTCGACTGATTATAGCGATGCCTATAACATTCCCGTACTCACTGCAGGAAAGTCATTTATTCTCGGATACACCAACGAAACAACAAGGATTTTTGACCAGTTGCCCGTTATTATCTTTGATGACTTCACGACCGCAACGCAGTATGTGAATTTCAAGTTCAAGGTAAAGTCTTCAGCCATGAAGATTTTACATATCAATACAGACCTTGTGCTACCGAAGTACATTTATTATAGGATGCAAATCATCCAATTCGACCACAGTACACACAAACGATACTGGATACAACAATACTCTAAAATAAAAATTTCTGTTCCTTCCCTCCCAGAACAGGAGTGCATTGTTGCCCACATTGAAGAACTGTTCTCCCAGCTGGACGTCAGCGTAGCCGAATTGAAAACGGCAAAGGAACGGCTGAAGGTGTACCGACAGGCGGTGTTGAAAGAGGCGTTTGGAAAAGTCACAACACATACTCCATTTGGGAAAATTATTGACGCCCGCCTTGGGAAAATGCTGGACAAAGAAAAAAATACCGGAAATTATAGAAAATACTTGCGTAATATCAATGTCAGGTGGTTTTCTTTCGATTTGTCTGATTTGTTAGAAATGCGGATTGAGGACGGTGAGATTGAGAAATATTCTGTTTCCCTGAATGACCTTATAATCTGCGAAGGTGGAGAACCTGGCAGATGTGCAGTTTGGGATAAGCAGGATTCTTTGTTTTATCAGAAAGCGCTACATAGAGTGCGGTTTTTAGATAACTCAAATCCCAAATTTTATATGTATTATCTGTGGTTTTTTGCTCAGGCAGGGCAACTTTGCAGATATTTCACGGGAACTGGTATTAAACATTTAACAGGGCAATCACTATCAAAAGTAATTGTTCCTACGGCAGACAGAACCATTCAGGATTCTATTGTGGCTGAAATTGAATCCCGCTTATCTGTCTGTGACAGCATTGAAAAAACAGTGGACACCGCCCTGCAACAGGCCGAAGCCCTGCGGCAAAGTATCTTGAAGAAAGCGTTTGAAGGAGGACTGGCATGACAACAGACCTGAATCTATATCGTGAGCTTGATGCCAATATCAAACCTCGCGATTTTGAAATCTTTTGTATGGAAACTTTGAAGTCATATGCTGAACAAGAGCATCTTCAAAATTTTAAGATTGCTCATAATCAAAAAGTCGAAACAGATGATGGTACTTACCAAATTGACGTACTAGCTGAGTATACTGCGCTTGGTGTCAAAAATACAGTAATTGTAGAGTGTAAAAAACAATCTCGCAGTGTAGAGCGTGAAATCGTAGCAGCACTTGATAGAAAATTGCAGAGCATAGGTGCTCAAAAGGGAATCTTAATATCCACAGCAGGCTTTCAAAGCGGGGCAGTCAAGTTTGCTGAAAAACATGGTATTGCTTTGTGGCAGGTGTGCAATAACTACATACGAGGATATTCCAATGCTGCTGATTCCGATTGCTCTGAAGCAAGAAAGTTTCAAATGCTGATGGAGCAGTACCTTCCAAAATATTTCATGATGGAATGGGATTGCGCTGCGGATTATCCATATGATCAGATTTATCCAACGGAAGAAATGTATATAACAGCAAGAAAGCAAGCAAGGGAGAACTATCATGCTTGATCAAACCTCCACCATCATCTCCAAAGTCTGGGGCATGTGCAACCCCCTGCGGGACAACGGCGTGTCCTATGGTGACTACCTGGAGCAGCTTACCTATTTGATCTTCCTGAAAATGTCGGATGAGTATTCTAAGCCGCCCTACAAGCGAGAAACCGGCATCCCCGTCGGATACACCTGGGCGGACATGAATACCCTCAAGGGTGCAGAACTGGAGGGGCAATATAAGGCCACCTTGGAAAAGCTGGGGGAGCAGGGAGGCATCCTGGGAAAGATTTTCAAAGGCGCTGTGAACAAAATCAGCAGTGCAGCCATTCTGTACCGCATCGTCCAGATGATCAATCAAGAAAAATGGGTGTCCATGTCCTCCGATGTCAAAGGCGAGATTTACGAAGGCTTGCTTCAGAAAAATGCCGAGGATGTGAAAAGCGGCGCAGGCCAGTACTTTACGCCACGCCCTCTCATCCGTGCCATGGTGTGCTGTATCCGCCCGGAGCCGATGAAGACCATTGCAGACCCCTGCTGCGGCAGCGGAGGTTTTTTCCTCGCCTGTCAGTCATTCGTTGCTGATCCACAGAATTATGGGCTTGACCGTGGACAGAAGGAATTTTTGAAAAGCAAAACCTTCTTCGGAAATGAAATCGTACAGGCAACTTTCAAAACAGCCTTAATGAATCTATATTTACACAATATCGGTGACATTTATGGAAATGTTCCGATTACATTGGGCGATGCTTTGCTGACTGATCCCGGCTGGCGCGTGGATTATTGCCTGACCAATCCACCCTTTGGCAAAAAGTCATCCATTACAGTAACAAATGAGGCGGGTGAGCAGGAAAATGAGGATTTAACCTACAACCGCCAGGATTTCTGGACAACCACGTCCAATAAACAACTAAATTTTGTGCAGCATATCAATACTATTTTAAAGGCCACAGGCAGGGCGGCAGTTGTTGTGCCAGATAATGTACTGTTTGAGGGCGGAGCCGGAGAGATTGTGCGGAAAAAGCTACTGGAAACTACCGATTTACATACCGTCTTGCGTTTGCCGACAGGAATATTCTATAAGCCTGGTGTAAAAGCAAATGTTATTTTCTTTGATAAACGCCCAGCCAGCCCAGAGCGGCAAACGAAGGAAGTATGGATTTACGATTTTCGCACGAATATGCATTTTACCTTAAAACAACACCCCATGACCGACGCAGACCTGCTTGACTTTATAGCCTGCTTCAATCCCCTCAATCGTCATGAACGCCGAGAAACTTGGTCAGAGCAAAATCCCTATGGCCGTTGGCGGAGGTTTTCTGTAGATGAAATTTTGCAGCGTGATAAGACAAGCCTTGATATTTTCTGGATTAAGGATAAATCTCTCGCTGATTTGGACAGCCTCCCTGCACCAGATGAACTCGCTGTAGACATTATCGAAAATCTGCAAAGCGCATTGGAGAGTTTTCAGGAGTTACAAATCCGATTACAAAAACAGTGATTTGATCCGATACAACATAGTGTTTCGTTTCGTGCCGTCACATAAATTCAAACACCACCTAAACACCAAATACATCCGAAGAATGCCCATTTTACCGCATTCTTCGGAATTTTCCCCATATAGAAGTCTTTCTTTTCAAAAAAATAAGCTCCTTCCCTCACCAATAATCCCGTCAATCAGCCCAAAGCCTACTGCCTCCCCAGCCGAAAAATAGTGATCCCTCTCTGTAGCATCTTCTATTTCCGTCACAGTCCTTCCTGTATTTTCCGCTAATATCCGGTTTAGCCTTCTTTTGCTTTCCTGGATATGATCGGACATAATCCGGATATCGGTTGCCTGACCCTGGATGCCATTGCCATGAATGGCGGGCTGATGAATCATGATTTCCGCATTGGGCAGAGCCATCCGCTTTCCTCTTGCCCCTCCTGCCAGCAAAAATGCACCGAAGCTTGCTGCCAATCCCAGACATATGGTAGAAACGTCACACCGAATATATTGCATGGTATCATAGATTGCAAAGCCTGCGGACACAGAACCGCCAGGGCTGTTAATGTAAAACTGGATATCCTTTCCCGGATCCTGAGATTCCAGAAAAAGCATCTGGGCAATGATAATTCCTGCCGATGCATCACTGACCTCCTCTCCCAAAAACACAATCCGGTCTGATAGGAGCCGGGAATAAATATCATAGCTCCTTTCCCCCCGCCCTGTCTGCTGAATCACATAAGGGATAAAGCTCATGCCGCCATCCTCCTCTCCCCCCATCTCCACAATCCTCCTGCCGCACTTCTTCGAATACCCATAAAGATCCGGCCCTGTTTCGGGATAAATACTCCCGCCCTTCTGTATTCCTGAGGTGTGCATCCGTATTCACAGCGAAACACCCTTGTAAAGGATTGTTGGGATCCGTATCCTGCCTCTAAAGCAATCTCAACCACCGGCTGCTTTGTCCCTGCCAGCTTCTCCGCTGCTTTGTCCAGGCGTCTTCCCCGGATATATTGGTAAGGTGTAATTCCTGTATTATCTTTAAATACCCGCACCATGTAAAATTTGGAATAGTTCAGTTCCTCTGCTATTTTTTCCAATGTCAGATCCTTATCTAAATTCTCCTCTATATAGGAAACGATTTTTCTTGATATCTCCTCCATCAAGGGATGCTCCTTTCTGTTTTCCTGTTTTTGGGTATACCTTATGGCACAAAGTGCCCCCGCTCCGAAGGAGCATGTATTAAGGTGTGCCCTTTGGGTATACCACATTACTCCCTGGTTTGTCTTAACAGAAATTGCCCTCTTTTTTATTTAAACTTCCCTTACCACTATTTAACAGAGAATGCCTGCGATTTCCTTGCATTTCCCGATAAACCAAAAAAAGACCTCTGCCAGCAATTACTGCTGGCAAAGGCCGCCTAAGAAACTGTTCAAAAGAAATCTGCCGCCGCCTCTTTCCGGTAAGCCGGGGACCATCCTGCCCCCTTACCCACACAGCTCCACAATCGCCTGGGCAAACATTTTGGCGCTGATCACAAGCTCCTCCACCACGGCGAACTCATCTGCCCCGTGCATTCTGTTTTCGGTTCCAGGCATAGAGGCCCCGAATGCAACCCCGTTCTTCAGATTATGCACATAGGTGCCGCCGCCGATGGAAAGACATTTCCCCTTCTGTCCGGTATAACGCTCATAGATGCTCAAAAGTGTTTTCACCAACAGGGAATCTGCATCCACCAAGTGAGGAGGCGTCATGGAATCATTCAGCAGGCAAAGCCCGTTGTCTGCCATTTTGCTTTTGATTACCTTGAGAACATTTTCTTCATTCCCGCAGGCGGAAACCCGGCTGTCAAACTGGCCGTCCAGGCCGGCCTTATCCACAGTCAGCATAGAAAAGGCCAGTGTCAGCCGCCCTGACACCTGATCTTCCATGTCCACCCCCAATGTTGTTCCGTTCACATCTCCATGGGGCATTAAGGCCGCGGTCTTTTTCAGGCATTCTATCTGGGGACATGGGGCAAAGGACAGGCTGCACAAAAGTGCCAGCAAACCGGTAATGGCATTATTCCCTTCCTCCGGCCGGCTGGCATGAGAGCCGGTCCCTACTGCCGTGATCTCACAAAAAGCCTCCTCTGGAGCAAATTGAAATTCGATTCCTGTCTTGTCCTTTACCTCTCCGGCCGCTTTCTCCAGCACGGAAAGCTCAAAGCCCTCCACAGTGGCTTTTGCCTTTCCCGGCACTACATTGACCTTGGTTCCTGCCTCGATCTTCACCAGCCTGGGAAGTGCGTCCGATGGTTCAAATTCTGCCGTAAAATGCCCTTCCAGCCGCCCTTTTTCCACATTTACCACAGGATACTGTCCGTCCGGGGAAAAGGTCATGGGCGCCTCCTTTTCCGTCTCATAATAATGCCGGATATCCGAGCTTCCGCACTCCTCATCCGTTCCCAGAATAAGGCGTACATTTTTCTTTAAAGGAATCCCCAATTCTTTGACCGCCCGCATGGCATAAAGGGCTGCCACGGCCGGACCCTTGTCGTCTGCGGTTCCGCGCCCGTAAAGCATCCCGTCCTTTACTGCCGGCTCAAAGGGCTTTGTCACCTGCCATCCCTCTCCGGCCGGAACAATATCTAAGTGGGCCAGAATATCCAACTGGCTGGGAAGGGTGGTATCAAAATCCACGCAGCCCACATATCCGTCATAATCCTGCACCTCAAATCCGTACCCCTCAGCCATGTCAAGAGCCGCATCCAGGCACTCTGCCACGGCCGGACCGTATGGCATGTCTTCCTCTGCCGGCATCTTCACGCTGTTGATTCTGCACAGCTCACAAATGTCTTCTATCATCTCCTGGGTGTGAGCATTCATATATTTCTCGATTTTCTCTTTGTACATCTCAAGCTCCCTCCTGAAATCAAAATGGCTGTTCTATTTTTTCATCATTTCTGCCAATGTCTCATTTACCAGCTTGCCGTCTGCCTTTCCCTTTACCCTGGGCATCAGCACCTTCATAATCTTCCCTTTATCCCCATTGGTCGGCGTCTGGATCTCCAGCTCCTTCAGTACCCCGGCAATGACCTCCCGAATCTGCTCCACCCCCATATCCTCCGGAGCAAACTCTTTATATACGGCGATTCTCCCGGCTGCCTCCTCCCGGATATCATCCCGGTTGGCAGGCGCCGAATCATAGGTTTCCTGCGTCTGACGGATCTCCTTTTTCACAATGGCATTTTCCTCATCCTCCGTCAGATCCTCCCTTTTGTCGATCTGCGCGTTTTTCAGCGCGGAAAGAAGCATGGACAATGCATCCTTTCTGGGCTTATCCTTTGCTTTCATGGCCTCAACCATCGCAGCCCTCACAAGATCAATCTTACTCATTCCACTCATCCTTTCTTTCATTTTCTAATCCGGCACTATCCTAACCTCGTCCAAATTCCTCCAGCACCAGCCCCGGATTCCGGTCCAGCACCATCCCCACGCTCCAGCTATTCACAAACAGCAACAGCGGATGATCCTTTAAATCCTTAATCCGTTTCATATCAGAGGTTCCCTGGATCTTCTCCACATCGATCTCATCCCGGTTTCCGATCCAGCGGATATATTCATAAGGCAGCTTTTCCAGCTTTACCTCTACATTATACTCATTTTCCAGACGATAGGTGAGCACCTCAAACTGCAGCTCCCCCACCACGCCGACAATAATCTCCTCCATTCCGGTATTAAATTCCTGGAATATCTGGATCGCCCCTTCCTGGGCAATCTGACTTACACCCTTTAGAAACTGCTTTCGTTTCATGGTGTCCATCTGCCGCACACGGGCAAAATACTCCGGCGCAAAGGTGGGGATTCCTTCAAACTCAAACTTTTCATTGGACAAGCACAGGGTATCCCCAATAGAAAATATCCCTGGGTCAAACACTCCGATAATATCCCCTGCGTATGCCTCCTCCACGATCTTGCGATCCTGGGCCATCATCTGCTGAGGCTGGGAAAGGCGAAGCTTCTTCCCCCCTTGAATATGGTTTACCTCCATCCCTGCCTCAAACTTTCCTGACACGATCCGCATAAAAGCAATCCGGTCCCGGTGCGCCTTATTCATATTAGCCTGAATCTTAAACACAAAGGCAGAAAAATCCTCTGCAAAGGGATCGATCTCCCCGGTCTTTGTCCTTCTTGCCAAAGGGGAGGTGGTCATCCTGAGAAAATGCTGAAGAAAGGTCTCCACGCCGAAATTGGTCAGGGCCGACCCGAAAAACACGGGCGAAAGATTGCCCCGGCTGACTCTCTCCTGGTCAAACTCATCGCTGGCGCCGTCTAATAGCTCGATCTCGTCCAGCAGCTGCTCATAATAATCTGCCCCGATCACTGCCTCTGCATCTGTCCCCTGCAAGTCAAAGGTTTCCGACGCCACCTCTTTCTGTCCGCCCATGGCAGCCGTAAAGGTAGTGATTTTTTGGGTGTTCCGATCATACACTCCCTTAAAGTTCTTTCCGCAGCCAATGGGCCAGTTGACAGGACAGGTTCGAATGCCCAGCACATTTTCAATCTCATCCATCAGCTCAAAGGGGTCCCTTGCCTCCCGGTCCATCTTATTGATAAAGGTAAAAATGGGGATTCCCCGCATTACGCACACCTTAAAAAGCTTGATGGTCTGGGCCTCCACGCCCTTGGAGCCGTCAATCACCATCACCGCGCTGTCTGCTGCCATCAGGGTCCGGTAGGTATCCTCCGAAAAGTCCTGGTGTCCCGGCGTATCCAGAATATTGATGCAGAAGCCGCCATATTCAAACTGCATAACCGACGAAGTGACGGAGATTCCTCTTTCCTTCTCGATCTCCATCCAGTCAGAGACTGCATATTTGGCTGCCTTCCGCCCTTTTACCGTCCCGGCCAGGTTGATGGCGCCTCCATACAGCAGAAATTTCTCCGTCAAGGTCGTCTTTCCGGCATCCGGGTGGGAAATGATGGCAAAGGTTCTTCGTTTCTTTATTTCTTCGTTTTTGTTTGGCAAAGATAAGTCCTCCATTGCTTCTATTTATAAATCATGAATCATTCAGCGCTTCTTCCAGCGCTGGTTCTCAATCCAGGATTGTACCATCAAAACCCAGCTTTGGCAAGCCGGTTCCAGCATATTAGCACGATTTCCGGCAGTCTCCTCGGTAGCCAGGGACAGCCCGTGACAGCCTGACGGATAAATGTGCATCTCATAGTTTACATGGTTTTTCTGCATGGCCCATGCCAGCAGAAGGCTGTTCTCCACCGGCACCGTATCATCTGTGACCGTATGCCACAGAAATACCGGCGGCATCTGATCCGTCACGTGAAGCTCCAAGGAAACTGCCTGTCCCAGCTCTGGCTGCGTATTCTCCCCCAAAAGCTCCTGAAAAGAGCCTGGGTGACAGTGCTCCCCTGACGTAATCACCGGATAGCAGAGAATCAGGCCGTCAGGCCGCACCTCCCTGGCCGTCCTTTTGATGCCTTCATAGGCCACAGACCGGTTCCAGAAGGTTCCGATGCTGCATGCCAAATGGCCTCCTGCCGAAAATCCGCACACCAGAACCGATTCCGGATCCACATACCATTCCTCTGCATGGTCCCGCACGATGGCAATGGCTGCGGCCAGCTCCCGCAGCGCCACCGGAAACCGGTTGGGAGACACACTGTAATCCAGCACACAGGCATGGCATCCCATGGCCAGAAACTGCATGGCTACCGGCTCGCTCTCCCGGTCTGAACAGCGCTGATATCCTCCCCCCGGAACCACGATCACTAAAGGCCGCCTTTTCTCCGGCGAAACACTGACCGGATCCAGCAGGTATACCGTCAGCCGCGCCTCCCCTGTCTTCTGCCCCTCAACAACCAGGTTGATCTTATCATACTTCATATCCTATCCTCCCCTTATTACATTCTTTGTTGGTAACTGTTCATTCAAAACGCTTCCCGGTTATGGCTATGATCCGGTCCAAAATCCGGTGCGCCACTTCTGATTTTGCCATTTTTTCCAGTGTCTCCGTTCCGTCCGGTGTAAGAATGGTCACCACATTGGTATCCGTACCGAATCCGGCCCCCTCTGTCCGAAGACTATTGGCCACAATCATATCTATCTTTTTTTTCTGCAGCTTTGCCCTGGAATTTTCCAGCACATTCTGGGTCTCCATAGAAAATCCGCACAAAAACTGACCGTCTCTCCGGTGCTCTCCCAGCCATGCCAGAATATCATCGGTCCGCTCCAGGGCAATGCTCATGGAACCCTCTCCCTTTTTGGTCTTTTCCCGGTTCACATGGACCGGACGGTAATCTGCCACTGCTGCTGCCTTAATGATCACATCCTGTTCCCCTGCTGCCTGGGTCACTGCCTCAAACATCTCCTTGGCGCTGATCACCTTAACCAGCGCTGCCCCCAAAGGAGGCTTTTGCTCCACCGGACCGCTGACCAGCGTCACCTGCGCCCCCCGCCGGACTGCCGCCTGGGCAATGGCATACCCCATCTTTCCGGTAGAATGATTGGTAATATACCGGACCGGATCCATCTCCTCCCTGGTAGGCCCTGCCGTCACCAAAACCTTTTTTCCCGCCAGGTCCTTTTCGCAGGCAATCTCCTGAAGAATATACTCCAAAAGCTCTGCCGGCTCCGGCATCTTCCCGGCCCCCACATCCCCGCAGGCCAGATATCCCTTTGCCGGATCAATAACCCTGATCCCGTACCTTTGGCAAAGAGCCAGATTATCCTGGGTAATCGGATTCTCATACATCCGGGTATTCATGGCCGGCGCAATCAGCTTGGGCGCCTGACAGGCCAGAAAGGTTGTGGTCAGCATATCATCTGCAAGGCCATGGACTGCCTTGGCAATCACATTGGCTGTGGCAGGGGCAATGAGAAATACATCCGCCCTCCTGGCCAGCTCCACGTGCTCTACCTGAAACCGGAAATTCCGGTCAAAGGTATCCACCAGACATTTGTTCCCGGTCAGGGACTCAAAGGTAACAGGCGTAATGAAATTGCAGGCATGTTCTGTCAGAATCACCTCCACATCGGCATGAAGCTTTTTCAGCATACTGGCCAGATTGGGAATTTTATAGGCGGCAATCCCCCCGCTCACCCCCAATACCACCGTCTTCCCCTGCAGCATAAGTCTCCTCCTTTCAGACAAAGCATTGTCTTTTCGCTGAAAATGTGATAACTTAGTATAACACAAATTTTTTCCATTTGAAAGGAGTTCCCCATGATTTTAGCAATTGATATGGGTAATACCAATATTGTGATCGGCGGCATTGATTCTTCCCAGACCTATTTTGTGGAACGAATCACCACCAATCATGTGAAAACCGGACTGGAATATGCCATTAACATCAAAAACATCCTGGAAATCCACGGCATTGACAAATCCCAGGTAGAGGGGTCCATCATGTCCTCTGTGGTCCCCCCTTTAAATGCCCCCATTTCCTCTGCAGTAAAAAAAATATTCGGCTTCCGTCCCCGCCTGGTAGGATCCGGCATGAAGACAGGGCTGAATATTGTGATGGACAATCCCAAAACCGTGGGAAGCGATATGATCGTGGACGCGGTGGCTGCGCTGAAGGAGTATTCCCTTCCGGTGATTATCATTGACATGGGAACTGCCACCACCATGTCTGTGGTAGATCAGAAGGGAAACTACATCGGCGGAGTGATCCTGCCGGGGCTGCGGGTTTCCTTAGACTCCCTCAGCAGCAAAACCGCCCAGCTTCCCTCCATCAGCCTTGACATTCCTCAAAAGGTAATCGGGAAAAATACCATTGATTGTATGAGAAGCGGAATTATGTATGGAAGCGCAGGTATGATAGACGGAATCTTAGACCGGATGGAAGACGAGCTGGGACAGTCTGCCACGGTGGTGGCCACAGGAGGCCTCTCCCGGTTTGTGGTTCCGCTGTGCCGCCACAAGATCGTATATGACGAGGCGCTGCTGATGAAGGGTCTTTGGATCCTCTATGAAAAAAATCAATAAAACGCCTGTGGAGCCGCCGTCAGACCTCCCCGGTCTTCTCCCTCACCGGCTCCACACGACTTCCGTCGGTTCCCAGGGGAAGCATCCAGGGCAGCTTATAAGGGCTGTCTGTCCGGCTGCACAGGTTCTGGTAGATCATACGCCGCATTTTTACCGCAGATTCCTCCTGGCCCTTAAAAGTCCGGGCATACCAGGCGGCAAATGCTTCCAGATAGCTTTCTGCCAATTCATCCCAGCCGTCAAATGACTTCTGGATAATATTTCCCACCACACTGGATCGTTTCGTCATTTCCTCTCTTGTAAGCCATCCTGCAATAAAGCCCATACCCAGAAGCTGGGAAGACCGGCACAGCTCCCATGCCCGTTCCGACTGGGTTTCGCAATCCCAGAAGCCGGAGCCTTTGCTCATATATTCCACAGTCTCCAGCAATTCTTCCCTGTTTTTAATATCCCAATCCCGCTTTAATACCTTTATGGTTCGTTTTCTGCTGTCCTCATCCCTGGGCCGTCCTCCTATATACAGAGGGCTCCTGACCGTGTTTGGCTCATAAAGCCTTCCCTTATAATCAAACTGGCCGAAAAATTGTGCCCATATGGCATAGGTTCCCAGAATCCAGCGTTCCTGGTCATTTTGGGGAACAGACTCCTGTTCCTCTTTTTTCTTCATCAACAATTCTGCTGCCGCCAGTCCTCCTAATCCCAGCACAAGCCCCACCGCAGCCATGGCCAGCATGGAATCCGTCCTCAGCTTCTCTAAATCCGGAAGCTCTACGCCAAAATCCCCCTGCATATCCACATAGCCGTCTGTATAGGTAAGCCATCCTGCCTCCTGGGCCGCCCTTTGATCCGTCTCCTTTGGCCATGGCCGCATCCTGCCAATGGGATATGTGACGACCACATGCTCATAATCTGCCCGAAAGCTGCCATCCTCCTTCACATATTCCAGTTCCACTGCATCCTGGTTGATCTTGGCAGCAATCACGATCCCGTCCCCCAGGACAATTTTGTTATAATACTCATCCCCGATCATCCCGCCGTTGTTTCTTGTCCAATCCCCAAACTCCTCGTTTTTTAACACAAAGCTTTTGGTAGCTTCCATCTGGGAAAACATGGTCACCTCCGGAACGCTCCCGTCTGCCTTGCTTCCCACACTTCCGGGAGACAGCTCCAGCCTGCCGGCCTTTGCCCGGTAAATGCCCGGGCCCACCACGGATGACCCCAGTAATCCCAATAACATAACCCCCAAAAATAGTCCTGCCCCCATGATTTTCTGACGAGTTGTGGTATGTCCCACATACACCCTTGTAACTGCCATGTCTTATCCTCCTTCTTCTGCCAGCCTTGCATTTTTCTTTGAAACAAGCTATAATAAATCCCGCCGGGCCTGCCCCGGCAATTTATTCCAATCAACAAGAAAGGGTCCCTCAATGACTACCAAAAAACAAAAGCTGATCACCGGCGCCCCTGGGCGTTCCCTGTTCTTTTTTGCCCTTCCCATGATTCTCGGCAACCTGTTCCAGCAATTCTACAACATGGCTGACTCGGTTATCGTGGGACGTTATGTAGGTGAAAATGCCCTGGCCGCTGTGGGCGCCTCCTACTCCTTTACCAATGTTTTCATCATGATCGCCATCGGCGGCGGCATCGGCGCATCCGTGCTGACCAGCCAATACCTGGGAGCAGGAAAATATCAGGAAATGAAAACCTCTGTCTACACGTTCCTGATCACCTTTGCCGTCCTAAGCAGCCTGCTGGCCATTTTTGGCTTTTTCTCCAATCCTCGTGTGCTGGCTGTCTTAAAAACGCCCCAAAATATCTATCAGGACGCTGTGTTATATCTGCAGCTCTATTTTTTAGGGCTTCCCTTTATGTTTATGTACAATGTGCTGGCTGCCGATTTTAATGCCATGGGCAAATCCGGAATCCCCTTAGGACTGCTGATCTTTTCCTCCCTGCTGAACATTTTCCTGGATCTGCTTATGGTGGTTCGGTTCCACATGGGAGTAGCCGGAGTCGCTGTTGCCACGGTGATTGCCCAGGGTGTTTCCGCAGTGATTTCCTTTTTTATTCTGATCTTTTTGCTGCGTGCCTACCCCACCCAGGAGCGTCCCGGCCTGTTCCGGATCTCCATGCTGATCCATGGCACCAGGATCGCCATTCCTTCCATTATCCAGCAGTCCATTGTCAGCATCGGTATGCTGCTGACCCAATCCTCTGTAAACCAGTTCGGCTCCTCAGCCCTGGCAGGCTACTCTGCCGGTATGCGCCTGGAGTCCATTGCCATTGTTCCTATGATCGGAACCGGCAATGCCATGTCCACCTTTACGGCCCAGAACTTAGGCGCCGGACAACCGGAACGGGTAAAGCAGGGCTACCGGATTTCATATGGGATCATTGCCGGATTCGCCGTTTTTCTGTTTCTGGTCTGCGAATTTTTCTATGGAGCCATTCTGTCTGTTTTCTTGGACGCCGGCTCCTCCTCCGTCGCCTATGAGACAGGAACCTCCTACCTTCGCTTTATTGGCTGCTTTTTCTGCCTGATTGGCTTTAAAGCCACCACAGACGGCGTTTTAAGAGGCTCCGGAGACGTGGGGGTTTACATGGTAGCCAATCTGGTCAATCTGGGAATCCGGGTGTTTGTGGCAAGATTTTTCTCGCCCCTGTACGGAATCCAGTTTGTCTGGTATGCCGTTCCCCTTGGATGGGCCGTCAACTTCCTGATCTCCTATATCTGGTATCGGACCGGACACTGGCAAAAGAAAAGCCTCATACAAAAAACGAAATAATTTTCACTGCCGAGCTGCTGAAAGAAAGCAGCTCTTTCACTCTTTCCTTGATTTGAAAGCGCTCCTTAAACCGGACTGCAACCCTTTCCATCTCCCCGGACTGTGTGGGAATCAGCAGACACTGCCCTTCCTGATCAATTACCCCTGCCACTGTCAAGGTTCTCTTTCCGGCCTGTGTCTGCATTCCCTGCTCCTTACCTGTGTCTGCCTCCGGACAGCACACCTGCTCCCCCACCACATCCACACTTCCAAACAAAGCATCTGCCAGCTCTCCGGTCAGCACACAGACGTCCTCTCTCCCTGTCAGCCCATAAGTCCCTGCCAGAATATGTGCCGGCAGCGCCAGCTCCATATTCCCATATACCTCCAGCACCTGAGCGCTCTGGCTCCTTTTCGTACTTTTCCCCGAAATCATCACCCTCTCCCGAATCCGCCACCCGGCCAGATCCACTATCCCTTTCTCCTCCTGCTCCCCCCACCCCTTCAAAGTCTCTGCATCGATTCCATACCCCCTGCATTCGACTTCAATCCGAGCCGGCCTGCAAAACCAATAAAGACGTCCCCCTGTTCCTGCCATTAAAATAAAATTGATAAAAACTAAGAAAAATAGGATCCTTCTTATCATACCATCTTTATCCGTTCTTTTCCACATAAAATCCACTTCTATCCCCTTCATTCCAGTCCATCCTTCCCCAAAACCGCACAAAAACACGATAAAAAATAACATAGGCTCACAGCCAGCCAATAACGCGGCCGGAGCGGGAGCGCGTTTTCCGGGGTACAGGCAACACGGCGGACCCTTCTCCAATCATCTGCCCCTTCCACAAATCCTTTTTCACGAATCCCCCTCCACAATCCGAACCCGATCCCCCTCCCCGATGATCTGATTCCCACCCACAATAATCTCATCCGAGCTCTGCAAAACCCCCTCCACTGCCACCTCTGTGTTCCCCTCATAAATCACCTGCACATTCACCCTCTCTGCTGCAAACTCCTCCCCCAAAATAGCTCTTTTAGGCCGGGCAACCAAACAATAGTACCCCTTCATATCCTTCCTGAGCCCCTGCAGGGGAATCACCTGCCGGAATACCTCTGACTTCTTTCTGCACTCATATCCTGTCAAAGCTCCCAGCAAAATCTCCTCCCCTCCAAGCTCTGCCCGAAACACCCCTGTGGTCTGGTCTGACAAATTCATTTCCTCAATTCTTGCCTCCAGCTTTCGGTTCCCGCCCGGCACCCCGATCTGGATCACATCCCCGATTCCCAGCTTCTGTTCCTCTTTTTCAAACTGCGCTTCAAACCAAAAGCCTCCGGACGCAATGGATAAGCACTCCTCCCCGCTGGCAGTCTTTCCCGCCGAAAGCTCCACCTTGGCCACAGTCCCTCTCTGACCGGCGCATACCCTTCCCCCTGCCTCCATAATTGCCTCCAGCTTTTGAATCTCCCTTTCCTTAGCCTGAATATCCATCTCCAGTCCCTTCCTGACAAGCTGGGACATTCTTTTTTGCTGCTCCCTGTTCAGCCGGGTATACTCATCTCTTTCAGACGCATTTTTCAGATCCCATTTGGCTCTCTCCACCCCTTTCTCCAGCTCCTCCAATCTTTTTTCTTCTTCCTTTATCGCCTTTTCCTGCTGCCGTACCGCTTCCTCATAGGTTTCCAAAAGAGCCGTCTGGGAGCTGGTCTCCCCAGACCGGATCCGCTCGTTTTGATTATCAATCAGATCCATCTCAAGCTCCACATCCTCGAGCCGGTCGTCCCACTCATCCTCCAGCTCCTCCAGATCTTCCCTGGCTCTTAACAGCTCCCGCTCCTTGCGGGCCAGCTTTTCCGCCTCATACTCTCCGGCCTTCATTTCCTCCAGTTCTTCCTCCAAATCCTCTATTTTTCTTCTTGCCTCCCTGATTGCCGAAGCCCTGGAATTTTCTGCAGAATGAAGCTCTTGTCTGACAGACTCCTGCTGCCTTCTCTGCTGTTCCCACAGCTCCTCCCCCGTCATGGCCTTTTTCCGCTCATAATCCTGTTCCAAACGCGCTAGGGTCTCCTGATACTCCTGGAAGCGTTCCTCATACTCCTGCTGCCCGTCTGTCAGCTCCCGCTCTGCCAGCGCAAGCTCCCATGATGCCAGCTCACTTTCTGTTACCTGGTTATAAATCTCCCCGGACACCTGCTCCTTTTCCAGCTCCAGCTTAAGCCTTAAAAGCTCCTCCCCCAGCTTCTGCCTCTGCTCCTCCATGGATTCCTGCCCGTAGCAAAATAATTCGTCTCCCTCCTCCACCTGTTTCCCGGGCGCCGCTGACACGGACATGACCCGAAGTCCTGGATAAATACTGCAGAAGAATAAATCCCGCTCTCTTACGGTTCCGGTTCCGGTAACGACCGTCTCCACTGCTTTCTCCTTCATCCATGCTGTCTTTACCTTTGGCACTGTAATGCTGTCATAAATCCGGGATGCAATGGTAAACCCAAGCATCATCAAAAAAAATCCTGCAAGCAGCCGCCGATAAAGCCGTTTTTTTCCGCTCTGTCTTACTTTCTCCATGCTTTCTTTCCTCCATGCCTACTCCTTTACCCCGGAGGCTGCCACACCCTGTTCCAGCTCCCCTTCCCCGTTCATGTACAAAAGTACCGGAGGAAGCATCATCACCATCCCCGCCGCAAAGGCCACTGCTGCTTTGTCCTGTACCATATCCGGCAGATAAAGAGATAAAGGCCACAGCCTCATTTCCTTTAAAAATGCCATAGGCTGCTCCAAAGCATTCCACCCGTCAATAAACCCCAGCACCAGTGCAGTCACGATCCCCGGAAAACCGGCAGGAAGCCCCACTAAAAAAAAGGCTTGCAGCTCCCCGGCTCCATCCAGATACGCTGCCTCCAAAAGCGCCCCCGGAACCGCCTCAAAAGACCGGGTCATTATAAAAACCGGAAAAGTAGACCAGATTCCCGGCAAAATCAAAGCCAGATGAGAATCCAGCAGACCAAGCCGGTCCAACACCAGATAATTCGACACCTGCGTTACCTGAAAAGGGAGCACCATCAAAAGCACATACAGTCCAAACAGCCCCCGTTTCCCCGGAAAATCAAAACGGGCAAATGCCCAGGCTGCCGGAGCCCCCACCAAAAGCTGCCCCGCAAGCATAGGAAACACCTGAATGCAAGAATTCCAGAACATGACGAAAAAGCCAGGCGACCGAAGCAGCAGCTCCACAAAAGGCTCCAAAGTAGGATAAGACGGCAAAAGCGCAGCCCGGACCGGAGCCTTTCCGATTCCTAAAGGCGATAAATAGCGCCATAAAAGCTCATCCTCCGGCATAAAACAGGCTGCTGCCATCAAAAGAAAAGGAACCCATACCAATAGACAGATAAAAGCCAAAAGCATCATCCTAAGATGAGCAGCCGTCCTTTTCGAAACCGTTTTTCGAGAAATCATCCCCATTCTCACCTTGCTCTCCTTCCTCAAGCTCTCATCTGCACTCTGCCAGTCATCTCACAATGCTCTGCACCCCTCGCACAGCCCCTGCCGCCAAAAGCGCCCCTGCCACCAGAATGGCTGCCGCCGTACACATCTTCTGCACATCCAATGTGAGAAACCAGTGTCCAAAAAGATGAGGGATCATATAGATTCTCTGGTCAGGATAGCTTCCTGCTAAAAGATACGCCTCCCGATACACCCGAAACGAGTTGACCACCGAGAGCACAATCACCAGCCCCATGGTCCCTTGCAGGCAAGGCAGGGTAATGTAGCGAAGCTGCGCCCATCCACCTGCCCCATCCACCCGGGCCGCATCATAAAGGCTCTCCGAAATCCCACCTAATCCTGCCAGCCACAGCAGCATATCATACCCGGCATTTTTCCACACATACGTAATCATTAACACCCAAAAAGCCGTATCTCCATTCACCCAGTCCACATCCCATGCCCTGCCCGTAATCCCGGATAAAATCTGGTTTAGCACCCCATCCCTGCACAGCAAAATCTTCCACACCAGCACCATGGCTGCCGCTGGTATTACCATCGGCAGCACCAGGCTTGTCTTAAAAATCCCCCTTCCAACCTGAAAAACCAGCAAAGACAGCACAAGGGATACCACAAAAAGCACCGGAACCGCAATCACTAAAAACCGCAGCATATTTCCTGCTGCCAGCCGAAAGGCCCCATTCCCCCAGACTATTTTGTAATTTTCCACTCCCACAAACGCCCTCCCCACTGCATCCAGAAAAGATCTTCGCATTACATCTCCAAAAGGCAGCCCCATAAAAACCACCACCCCCATAAGACTAGGCGCCAAAAAACCCCCTGCCACCCCCATTCTCCTTCTCCTCATCTCCAAATACTCCTTCCTGCCTCTTTACTCTCTCTCCGCCTCATACAACCGGACCTGCCGATAAATCCCCCCGGCAGCCTGCTCTGCACTTATCTTTCCATCCAGATATTCCTCGGCTCCATCCACAATCATCCTCATCACCGTCTCATCCACCACAACCGGAACCGACACGGTTCTGATGATTTTGTAAATCTCCTTCCTCCTTTCCAGATCCGGCCAGCTACCTCCAATATAATAATCCCCATATCCGCTTCCCACAGAAACCCCTTCCTTATCCGTCTCACAATTGATCTGCTGTGCCTCTAAATTCACGGCAAACCCGTCAAAAAGCTCCTCCTTCTGCACCTCTGTAGTGAACATCCTCCGCACAAACTCCTTTGCCAGGTCCGGTTGATCCGTATTCTGATTCACCCCTGCCAATACCTCCGGAAAATAAATCCCGTTTATCGTATCCTGCCGCGCCTCAGGATGTTTATCCAGCACAGCCTCAAAAAGGATGACAGAAAACATTCCTTCCAGATGCATCATACCGCAGCCACTAAGTCCCTGGTCAAACCTTGAATCCGATCCATAGATCCCATAAGGCACCTCATGGTTGCTGATATACATCTTCTCCATCTCCTCCTCTGTAAACATGCTCTTGGCATGATTTTGATCCGTCAAAGCCTTCACCGTTTCCAGATAAGATATCAGCATTTCCTCAGTCAATGTCCCACTGCCGAATATCTCCTCATACCGGATGCTGGCCACCATCCTAAGCATATTGGCATAAGTAGAAGTATAAATCAGGGGCACCTCCCCCTCATAGCGCTTCATCCCCTCCAAACTTTCAATCGCCTTGAGAGCAGGATCCTCCCCCATAATCAGCGGAACCGAAATCCTTGCCGGCATTTGGTAAATACTGCCGTCATCCTCCGTAAAGTCTGCCAGGACCTGCTCCATCATCGGATTCTCCCTTTGAACCGTCTCAAAAACATCCCGAAGATCCATCAAAATCCCTTTTTCCTGATAAGCCTTTCCCGGAAGTCCATCCAAAATCAGAACATCCGCCCCTCGTCCTCCCAAAATCTCCGTATTTAACGCCCGAATCGTATCCTCTGACACATTCCCATCCTGATCCGCACCATTTAACACCTCCACCCGCACATCCGGATAATCCTTCTGAAACAGCACTGCAGTCTGACGAACCGTAGAATTATCCTTCAGCCCATACACAGTAAGAGTAACCGGCGGCACTGCCGACATATCCGGATCATACATATAACGACACAGCATCAGCCCCTTCCCGCCTTCTCCCACAAACGCAGCAAAATAATCCTCATCCTCCCCGGCAAGAAACTCCTCCAGATACACACTTTTCATCCCCATGGTATTCAAGCTGCCGTCAATTATCTGCTCCCACAGACTTCCCCCTGGATTCACACGAGAAAGCCCCTGCTCACCGGCCATACAGATTCCGCCGCTTCTATCCCCAAACAGCACCGTACCCTCATCCGATTCCCGTTTCACCCCCTCATAAGGAATCGTCTCCACCAGCTTTCCCCCATCCAGGCTGTAACGGGCCACCCCACTCTCAGCCCCGGTAATAAACTCCTCCTCCGTCAGATATCCTGCACTAGACTCAGAAGTTCCGCTCCACGCCTTATCCATGGAAAAAAGTTTCTTTCCATCCGGCTGATAATACACACAATCATCAAAAGTATGAACCAGAATATTCCCATTCTTCCCCACCTCCACCTTAGTAGGGATCAATCCATACTCCTTCCCTTCCTCTGCCTGAAACACCTCCGGAATCAGCTCCCTGCTCTCCCCCTCCTGCTGGACCTGATACAAATGACACACATAATCCTCTCTCGTCATAACAGTAAAATAATAATTTCCATCCAGACCAAAGAAAACCCTCCGAATATCAACCAATTCCCCCTGAGGCTTCACCCGGTCCCACCATCCCTCATCCAGACGCCAATCCTCTCCCTCCCTCAAAAACCTCCGCACCCCACTTACATCCTCCGGCCCCTCCTCCCTGGCCATATACAGCTCCAGATTCCCATCTCTTCCATAAAATAACGCAACAAACCGATCCTCCCCCACATCCTGAGGAAGTCCCATCTCCACCTCCACATACCTCCCCACCGCAGCAATCTCCCCATCTCCCCCCGTCTCCTCCATCCGGTTCCCACCACTGACATTCTGTCCATCTCCTCCCCCCATCTCCTGCTCCTTCCCACTTCCACACCCACTCAGATTCCCCATTACAATCCCCGCAGCCACCAATCCAGCCGCCATCCGTCTCCACAATCCCCTCATCCTATTCCACATCATTTTACTATCCTCCTCATTTTCATCTGCTTCTCACTATTTCCATTGCAACAATCCCATCCCAATACCCCCTCATCATACCACCCCCATCTCTAAAAAAACTGGAAACCCCACAAAAAATTTAAAGATTTTTTAGAGAAATCTGTGATACACTATCCTATATCAAAAACAATCAAACCAAATAACCCCCAGGCTTCAAAAAATAGAAACGGAGAATCCCCATGCGAATCCTAATGATAGAAGACGACAAAGACCTCTGCCAAAACATCACCCTGACCCTGAACCAATCCGGCATCCAAACCGAATGCTGTCATACCGGCAGCGACGGCCTGTACCTGGCCAAGCACCACCCCTACGACGCCATTATCCTGGACCGAATGCTCCCCGAAATCGACGGCCTGACCGTCTTAGAGACCCTGCGCCGCCAAAACATCACCACCCCCATCATCCTGGCAACCGCCCTGGACCGTCTTCACGACCGAATAGACGGTCTGGACGCAGGCGCTGACGACTACCTGGTAAAACCCTTCGCCATAGAAGAACTCATGGCAAGACTCCGGGCTGTAACCCGCCGTTCCGGCAATCTCCGGCTGTCCAAGCATCTGTCCCTATCCGGCCTGACCTTAGACCCAGAACAACACCTTCTTCAATACGGCGCTGTCTCCCTTACCCTTTCCAAACGAGAAGGCGCCCTTATGGAATTTTTCCTGCGCCATCCTCACCAGACCCTGCCCCGCAGCCAGCTTCTCTCCTACGTGTGGGGCTGCTCCGAGGTAGAAGAAGGCAACCTTGACAACTACATCCACTTTCTGCGCCGCCGCCTAAAATCCCTGGACGCCCCGGTTCGCCTCACAACGGTCCACGGCATTGGCTACCGGCTGGAAGCCACCTCCGACACCTAAGGAACGGTCCTGAAAACAAGGCCCTCCGCACACCCAAGAAAGGATTCCTCCCATGACCCGCCTGCGCTTCCGCCTAACCTGGCTCTACACCATTACCACCAGCCTGATCCTGACATTGGCTCTGACCTCCCTGTTCCTCCTGCGCATCAAAGAAACCCGCCAAGCCCAGTTGGACTCCTTTTATACCACCTGGAATTCCCTGTCCTTCCGCCTGACCTCTGACACCATCATTTCCCAGAATTTCCTGGCCCAGGCAGAAGCTGCCAGCCAGTCCATTATCCATATAGAAGAAAACGGCATCCCCCTCCTTTATCGCGGCTCCTGGACCCCTGCCACAGACCGCCAGCTTCTCATTGAAAAAACCAAAAAACAGGCTGCCGCCCAGGGAATCCTCACCTTTACCGCCCCGGTTTCCTCCTCCTCTGCCGCAACCACGCTCCTCACCATAAAAGGAGAGAATCAAGACCAATACTATGCCATGGTCCTGGTTCTCTCCCATCAAAAAACAGTAAGAAGCCTGTGTTTTATTTTCTATTGTCCTCCGGTCCTTCTGGTACTGAAAAAAACCCTTTTGATTCTCCTTGGAGCCGACCTGGCCGGATTCCTGTGCCTTCTTTTCGTTAGCTGGCACTTTGTAGGCTGGTCCCTGCAGCCGGTAGAAGAAAACCGCAAAAGACAGGCAGAATTTATTGCCTCAGCCTCCCATGAGCTGCGCTCCCCTCTGGCTGTGCTGCGCTCAGGCACCGCCGCCATTTTAGCGGCTCCAGAGCAAAAAGAGTCCCTTCTCAAAACCATGGACTCAGAATGTATCCGCATGTCCCGCCTGATAGACGATATGCTCCTTCTGGCCTCTGCAGATGCCAAAACCTGGAATATCCACATGGTAAAAACAGACATGGACACCCTGCTGATTGAGACCTATGAGGCTTTTCTCCCAGCCTGCAGAGAAAAACAAATTACCCTCCGCCTTGAGCTGCCGGACACTTCCCTGCCGTCCATCCAGGCAGATCCGGAGCGCATCCGCCAGATTCTCTTTATCCTGCTTGACAATGCCCTGACCTACACCCCTGCCGGGCAGCAGATCCAAATCCGCGCCGAAACCAAAATCGCTGCAGCCAATCACTCTGACCGCCCATACCGCCCAGGTATTTCCCCCTCCCTTCTCCCTGCGGGACTGCTTATCCTTCAGGTGGCAGATCAGGGCTGCGGGATTCCGGACGATCAGAAAAACCTTATCTTTGACCGCTTCTATCAAGCCGACAAGGCCCGCAGCTCAAAGTCTCACTTTGGCCTTGGGTTAAGCATTGCAAAAGAACTGGTCTGCCTCCATAAGGGAACCATCACTGTCACAGACAACCCGAAGGGCGGAAGCTGCTTTTCCATTATTCTGCCTTTCTCTTTATAATGTCCTTTATAACTGATTTCAGGCGCTCCATATCAATCGGCTTTGCCACATGCTCATCCATTCCCGCATCCAGGGCATCCTTCACATCCTCAGAAAATGCATTGGCTGTCATGGCAATAATGGGTATGGTCTTTGCCTGAGGATGGCGGCAGCCTCGTATGGCTCTGGTAGCCTCATATCCGTCCATAACCGGCATCTGCACATCCATCAAAATCAAATCGTACTGTCCTGATTCTGCCCCTTCAAACATTTCCAGGGCTTCCCTTCCGTTCCCTGCAACCTGACAGGAAGCCCCTGCCATCTCAAGAAGCTCGGTCAGAATCTCCGCGTTCAGCTCATTGTCCTCTGCTGCAAGAATGTTCTTTCCCGCCAGAATATTATCCTGCTCCTGAACAGCCTCCTTTTCCTCTGTATGGTCTGATTTTAAATGATCCAGCATCAGCCGGAAATTACTGAGGAAAAAAGGCTTCTGCAAAAATCCGTCAATCCCGGCCTCGGTTCCTTCCTGCTCAATTCTGCTGATATCATAAGCAGTAAGAATCATAACCGGCACATGAGAAGGAACGATCCTCCGAATACGGCGGGCCGTCTCAATCCCGCTGATATCCGGCATCTGCCAGTCAATCATCACCAGGTCATAGCCCATGCCCTCACTTTGGGCCTTTTGAGCCATGGACACAGCCGGCTGGCCTCCCAATGCATAGCTTATTTGCACTCCGGTATCTGCCATCACATTCTGAATTCCGATACAGATTTCTTCCTCGTCATCCACAATCAGCATCTTCGTCACACCATGCTTTTTCCAGAAATCCGGATCCACATCCTGCTCTTTTACCCGCAGCTCCAAATCCACACGGAAGGTAGTTCCCTTATCTCTCTGGCTTTCGACCTCAATGGTTCCGCCCATCAGCTCCACCAGGTTCTTTGTAATGGCCATTCCGAGGCCCGTTCCCTGAATCTCCGAGGTTTTCTTTGTGCTCTCACGGGTAAACGGCTGGAAAATCGTCTCCAGATATTCCTGTGACATTCCGATTCCATTATCCCGGATCTCAAAATGAAAACGGGCATAATTCTTTGTGTTCTGGGGCATCTGACGCACTACCATATCGATCCTGCCGCCTTCCGGCGTATACTTAATGGCATTAGATAAAATGTTAATCAAAATCTGGTTGATCCGGAGACGGTCTCCCAGAATTTCTTCATTATAAATGTCATAGACATCAATCTTAAATTGCTGATGCTTTGCTTTGGCCTGGGGCTGCATCATGGCACCCAGTTCTTCCACCAGCTCTGCCAGACTAACAACAGAAAGATTTAAGGTAGTCTTTCCACTCTCAATCTTGCTCATATCCAGCACATCGTTAATCAGCCCCAGCAGATGCTGGCTTGAAGACGTAATTTTGCGCGTATATTCCCGCACCTTTTCCGGGTTCCCTGCATCCCGCTGCAAAAGGGCAGCAAATCCTACAATAGCATTCATGGGCGTCCGGATGTCATGGCTCATATTGCTGAGAAAAACGCTTTTGGATTCATTGGCTGTTTTAGCAATGGCCAAAGCATCCCGAAGAGCCAGCTCGCTCTTGCGCTCCTGGGTCCGGTCTGACAAGACAGCCACAAACCGCTCAGAGTGATCAACAGACGTCTTGTAGAGGGTTTCAAAAAACCATCTGGGCTCTCCGGTCCTTCGATGAATACGCTCTCCCTCATGTACCACAGAGCTTCCCACCTTCATCCGTTTTATGTTTCTTAGGCTTATGGCCTCCTCATTGTCAGCAAGCCTCCTTTGAATCACCCGGATATCCTTCTTCACCTCCTCCTGAGAGATGCCAAGCAAGCGCTCCACATTGGGGCTGATATATTCTAATTGATAGCGGTCTGTAGTGAACATCAGAAACACATCATTGGTATTGTTGGCTAGGATCCCAAAAAGCCGTTCCCGATACTGAAGATCCCCCTCTTTTTCCATGATCTTTTTCTGTGACTGGCGGTCCATATAGAGAAATAGTGCCAATACCACCAGGACAGACCCCAGCAGAATCATAGCGGTCTGTGAGCTTTTTAAAATCTCATCCGCATGCTTCATGACCACGGCATCCGGCACGATCGCAATCAAATACCAGCCATTGGATCCCTCCACCGGCGTAAAGGCCAGCACGTTTTTTTCTCCTTCCAGGGAAAAACGCATAACCCCCTCTTTTCCCTGAAGCATACTGTCGCTGAAGCTCTGCAAAGCCTCACTGCTGTTGCCCGAAAGCCGGATTACACTGAAAATATTGGAGAATGTACTGCTGTTGTTATTTCTGTTAAACGAACGTATCAGAATATCCCCTTTATCATTGGCAATGTAAGAAAACCCCTGATCATCATAAAAGGACAGCATAAATTCCTCTGCAACGGTTGACATTCTCCGCTTCACCTGGGCGATTCCATGGGTTCCGTCTGCAAAGGTAAAACGCTGGTAGCCGCCGATCACACTGCGGCCTGTATCTGGATCCATATAAGGCTCTGTAACACCTTTTTCTGCAAATCTCTCATACATTTCCAAATCATCCGAATCCAGCCTTCTGGCGCCTTTGCCATTCTCCCCATACAGAATACCGTGGTCCAGATCCACTACCGTAAAACCTGTCTCAGAATCCTGGAAAAAATCCACGATTTCCATGATAGATGCCTCATCCTTTACCTTATCCATAGAAAGATGCTTGATAATTCTGGTAAGGATCTGCATATCCTTTTCAATATAAACCTCAAAAGCATGGCCTCCCTGAGCAGTCACTTCCAATATTTCCGAGACCACCTGATTCCACAAGGAGTTTTTCATATCTCTTATGTAATACAATAAGCTGAAAAACCAAATAGCCAGCAACAGGACGGTCAGAGCTACCTTATTATAACGCTTGTTCCATTTAATCATAAATATCTATATCACCCTATAAACCAAAAGCTGTCTCTGCAGCAATTCCTAATGACTTTCAAAAAGCTCTCTCCGGATTCGGCTCACCCGCTCTGGGAAATTGCCGATAACCGTATCCACTCCCCGGAGCATCATGGTTCTGATATCCTTTTCCTCATTGACCGTCCAGGTATTGATCTCAATCCCCTGCCCCTTCACCTCAGCCACAATGTTCTCTGTCATATTGTAAAATACCGGATGCAGACACTCAATTCCCAGCTCCTTTGTATAATGCCCTGCATTGTAAAGCCAGGTTTCTGTCAAAAGGCCGCATTTTATATCCGGGCACAGCCTTTTCATCCTCATAACACTATAATGATTAAAAGAAGAAATAATGATCCGATCCTTCATCTCAAACTCCTGAATCAGGTCCCATACCTTCTTCTCAATCCCTTCATATTCGAAGATACCGGTCTTGAGCTCAATATTTGTCACCAGCTTTGAATCCTTGATCAGCTCAAAGTACTCCCGCAAAGTAGGAATCCTCTGCGGCTCGCACTTTCCTGCGAATCGAAAAGACATATCAAACCTTCTTAATTCATCAAGAGTATAATCCCTTACCAGCCCTGTGCCGTTGACACAGGTACGATTCAGCAGCTCATCATGGATGATCACCACCTCACCGTCTTTAGTCAGATGCACATCATTCTCAATCCCGTCACACCCTTCTGTCTCCATAGCCTTCCGAAACGCCAGCAGCGTATTCTCCGGATATTTACTGCTGTACCCTCTGTGAGCAAAATTCTTAACCATAATACCCTTCATTCCTTTCGTCATTGTATACAGATGCATCATGCATTCTCCGGAATCCGGAGCAAAAAAATAGACCCCAGATACCTGCAACGCATCCCTTCATGCCTGCTCCATCTGACGCCTCTCTCTCCATCTTCCTGCATCACTCCCATATCTGTTTCCTACATTTAACAATCTTAACATAATTCGCTCCAACAATCAAGCAATATCTTTGCTTCCTCCATTTTATCCCATGGTTTTTGTTACATTGAAAGTTCCATCGCCAAAGGCGATTCTAATCAGGTATGCCAAATGCGCCCGCCAAGCTTTCATAATTAGTGGCGCGTCCGCTGCCGGGCGCATGAAGGTTTACTGACAGAAGGCTGCCCAGAACCGGTTCCCCTCACAGCTTCAGGCAGCCTTCCTGCATTTTATCTATATACCTATTTCCACTAAAAATCCAATATAACAAACCTTATTTCTTCCGATCATTGATCCTTCGGATCTCCTCCGGATCAAACTTATACTCATGATCATAGGTCAGAAGCCCGTTGGTCTCCTGCTCTACATCCGTCAGCTGGGTATAGCAGAATCCTCCAATAAGCTCGGAATCATAGATCGCTCCCACGATCCTGCCATACTCCTCCAGAAAATCCGCCTTAGAGGCAGAGGTATATCCCCACTCCCTGTCATGCTCCCGGATAGCCTCCTCCATAGACTCCTGGGATATAGCTTCGGTCTTTATGGTCACCCCGCCGCACTCGGTCAGTACCACTGGCTGTCCCTTGTAAAAGCTGCCCTTAGCGAACAAAAGCTTCTCCATGATCAGATGAAGGCTGTCAAGCCTTTTTAACGAATCTCGGAACAATTTATGCTGGGCAGCATCCTCCTTTTCCCCATGCTTGTAGCTATGAAAAGCGCAGATATCGGTCTCTGTCATCTCCCAGCCGTCATTGGAAATCACCAGACGGGTCGTATCCAGCCCCTTGGCCAGATAGTAGAGGGCACGAGAAAAATCCTGCTGCTGCTGATTGCTGTAAATCCTGGGTACACCCCAGCTCTCATTGAGCATTCCCCACACAATAATACTGGGATGATTATAATCCCTGTGAATCACATCCATCCACTCTCTTGTAAAGGCTTCTGCTGCCTGAGGGGTGTAGGACCAAAAGCTTGCCATAGCCTCCCACACCAGAAATCCCAGCTTGTCCGCCCAGTAAAGGAACCGTGGGTCTTCCACCTTCTCATGCTTCCTGCAGCCATTAAAGCCCATGTCCTTTGATTTGCGGATATCCTCGTAGTAATCCCGGTCTGAAGGCGCTGTCACCAGCCCGTCCTTCCAGTAGCCCTGATCCAGCAAAAGCTTTTGATAGTAGGGCTGATTATTCAGATATAATTTCCCGTTCTCCACATGGATCTTGCGCATTCCAAAATAAGTCTCCACATGATCCACCACGTTGCCAGTGGTCCTGTCGTCCACATCGATCCCAACATCGTAAAGGATGGGATTCTCCGGACTCCAATAATTTCCTGTAAAATGGAAGGCTCCCTCCATAGCCTTTTTCCGAAAAACATCCACGGTCAGGCTGTTTCTTGCCGTATTGCACAGCATATTTCCGTGAAAAATCTCCTCTTCTCCAAGAAAAATCTTCACATGAACCCGGTTCGGCAGTGCTGCGGTCTCTGAAAGCTGGTAATCGATCTTCACGGTACCCTCGTCAATATCCGGGGTGAAATGCACCCACAGAAGACTGGTTTCCGAAACCGGCTCCAGCCATACCGTCTGCCAGATTCCGGTACTGGGCGTATACCAGATAAACTTGGACTCTGCCTCCCAGAACTGCTTTCCCCTTGGAATGCTTTCATCCTGCAGCGGGTCGTCCACCTCCACCCGCACGGTCTCCTCCTTCCAGCTTAAATACCGGGTAATATCAAAGGAAAAGGAGGTCTGACCGCCTGTGTGGCTTCCCACACATTTCTCGTTAATAAACACACTGCATCGATAGTCCACCGCGCCAAAATGAAGCAGCACTGCTTTACCCTTCCATTCTGAGGGAACCGTAAATTTCCGCTCGTATACTACATGGTCCTCCTCAATACGTTTTCCGATGCCGCTGAGCTTGCTCTGACATGGAAACGGGACCTGTATCTGTGTCGTTTCCCGGCCATATCGAAATGACCAGCAGCCGTTTAAGTTCATCCAATCCTTTCGGACAAACTCCGGACGTGGATATTCCTCTCTCATCATGTTCCGATCCTCCTACTGAACTGTCATTATTTTATTCCCGATTGCGTAAATCCCCGCACAATATACTTGTTGGCAAACATAAAAATCAGCATGACCGGAAGCACCGATACTACGGTCGAGGCCATCATCAGCCCCGGATTGGTATAGTTCTCTCCCAGCACCAGCGCCGCGATTCCCAGGGTAATGGTTCTGTTCTCATTTCTGCTTATGACCAAGGACGGCCACAAATAGCTGTTGTACAGCCCGAGAAATGTAATAAATGCCTGGGTAACGATCACTGGCTTTACCGACGGAACCACAATATGCCAAAGCACCTGGAACACATTAGCTCCCTCCACAAATCCTGCCTCCTCCAGCTCTTTTGGGAAAGCCAGCAGGAAATTGTAAATCAGATAAATGCACATGACACCAGATCCGGAGGGCAGAATCAGCGGCCAAAAGGTATTTAAGCCCCCAACCTGCTTAAACATATAAAACAGCGGGAAAAATGTCACGATCTCCGGAATCGCCATGGCCCAGATCAGCGCGACCAGGATAAATTTCTTTCCCGGCACAGGAAGCCTGGCCAATGCATAAGCAGCCAGCACACTGGTGACAATTCGAAGCGCCGTGCCTGCGCAGGTAACTACAGCCGTATTGCCCAGCCACCGGATCACCGGCGAGGTAGATGTATTCCGAAACAGCTCCTGGTAATTCTCCATGGTCCACACCTTTGGAAGCAGCGTGGTGGATGTAACGGATTCCGCAATTCCCTTAAAGCTGGTAAATACCATAAACATCAGCGGCAAAAGGAATATATAGGCGACAATACAGGCAATGATAACGAGAAATATTTTATTGATGTTCTTTGCTTTCATAGTCCCCTCCTTCTACCTGAATTCTTCTTTTTCTTTGGTCAGATAATATTGCCCCACAGAACACAGCACAATGACAATTCCCATCAGAATGGTCATGGCACTGCCTACCCCTAAGTCGTTCCGATCCATAATGGTGGACGTGATCATCATGATCATGGGCTTCGTCGCCTCCCCCGGACCGCCCTGAGTCATCAGGCGGGTCTGCCCGTACACGTTAAAGGAGGCAATGATTGTCGTCATCAGCACAAAGAAAAACACGTTCTTAATCCCCGGAAAAATAATATAGCGAAGCTGAGTCCAAAAGTCTGCTCCGTCAATGGAAGACGCCTCATAAAGCTGGGTATCAATCTCATTCAGCGCATTGACGAACAGCATCATATTGTAGCCGATGGTCCACCAGATCGTAGCCGCGGTCAGAGAAACCCACACAAACGGCAGCTGCTCCATCCAGGGAATCGCCTTATCGATGATGTGCAGATTCATCATCAGGTTATTTAAGTAACCTCCGTTCCCCTTCATCAGCCACACAAAGACAGCTGCAACGGCGGTTACGGAAACTGCATAGGACGCAAAGTAAATGGTTCTGAATATTCCCTTCACCCGGTCCGGAAGCCGGTCCAAAAGAAGCGCCAAAGCAAGGCTCCCCAGTACCAGAAACGGCGTGGTTAAAATCACAAATATCATGGTGTTCTTCATGCCAAGCCAAAATGACTTATTGTACATGGAAGAAGAAAATAAAATCTTTATATAATTATCCAATCCCACAAAACCCTGGTTCCCCTTTACCAGGCTGTATTTGCTCACGCTCATTACGATCCCGTACAAAAAGGGGATCAGCCAGAACATCATAAAAAACAGAATAAAAGGCAATACAAACAAAACCCCGGTCATTGTCTTTTTCTTCATTCTTACCCTACCCTTTCCGGCTGCGCTGCAGCCCTTCAAGCCCGTTATGCGTACCCGAAAGTCCCCTTATGCTCCTGGCCCCTTTCCCTTTTTGCCAAAAAGCATCTTTCGGGTGTGCCGCCTTCCAGGCAGCTTTTTTCCTTATGCTTCGCAAAGGCACAGGAAAGCCTGGTATCTTTTAGCTGCCTGGACACGTCTGTGGCTTTGCCTGCCTACTGTTCTGACAATTCCGTTGCAATCTCTGTAGCGTTCTTTAACTCCTCCATCAGCTGCTCTCTCGTCAAATCCGGAGTCTGCAGCACCATTGACCATACATTCTTATTTACATACTTCACCTGCTCACGGATGTTGTAGATAGCAGGAAGGATCATGGCATTGTCAAAAATCTCATAGTTTACTGCTGCCACCGGATATTTCTCCGGCTCTGCCTTTACCTTCTCCATGGTGGCAAGATGAATGGGAGCCTGTCCGGAATCTGCCCAGTTAAGCATCACATCTGGCTGATAGGCGTACTGCATAAACGCAGCGATTCCATCCAGCTTGACCTGGTCGGTCACATCAGCAGAAACCGCAAAAGTATGTCCTCCTGCAGGAACACAGGGAGTATCGCCATAAATCTGCGGCAGGGTGCCGATGCCTAGGTTATCTCCCAAAATCTCCTTGGCCGTCACATACTTCCAGGGACCGGACAAACACATGGCAGCCTTTACATTGGAATTGTCCGTGGACTCATTGACAAAGGTATTGTAATGATCCTGATCGCCAAGTCCCTCTGCGCTTAAATGATCCACATAAATCAGGTCATGAACCTTCATAAAGGCATCGCATACTTCCTCTGTATCCATCTTAATATGTTCACCCTCCACCCAGTTGCAGCCAGACTGTCCCAAGGCTGTCATCCAGGCCCACTGCTCATCACCAGTCAGCGGAAGACCAATGGGGTAAACCCGGGAATTTTCCGAATCCAGCTTATCTCTGAGAGCGATCATCTCTGCATAGTCCTTGGGCGGGGTGTCGGTCAGCTCTTTGTTATAGTAAAAGGTCTCTGCATACAGATCCAGCGGAAATGCAAACACGCCGTCCTCATACTTGGCATAGGTCTGGGTAATCGGATGCCAATCATTCTCAAAAGAAAGCCCTGCCTTCTCATAGAGATCCGACACCTCCCGAAGAAGTCCCATGGCATGATAGGTGGAAATCCAATCTGCATGGATGATCAGCATATCAAAGCTGTCTGCCTTAAACTTGGTGTAATGATCCGAATCCTGAAGCTGCTCGATAAAATACTGATCCTGGGATTCGTTAAATCCATCCACGATCTTGCTCATGAAAGGACCGTCGCCTCCAGTAAATCCGTTAATAAAGGTTATCTTGGTCTTGCCCTCTGCCCCTGCAGAGGAGCTGCTGCCTCCGGTCTCTGTCTGCGCCCCTCCTGCTCCCTGACCGGACGCTGCTGCAGAATCTGTCCCCTGAGATCCGCCGCCGCAGGCCGTTAAAGACAACGCCATAACTCCTGCCAGTAACAATGCTGCTGTTTTTTTCATTTTTCTCTCCTTTTCCTTGCATTTCCCCCCTACCATTCATCACATAAATCATGTAACAAACACTCCTAAAAGATAAATGCAAAATGTGATTTGTTGAAATATTTCTTTGTTACTGTACCTTTACAGTAGCATATATTCGTTGATATGTCAACATTATATGAGCTTTTTTTGCTATTTTTGTGTATTATACCAACATTTTGGCATATTTTTCTTTTTTCATTTATTTTTATTATATTTTTTATGTAATAAATAAGACCTTTTCTCGTATTGAAAAATCAAATCAATGTAGGAAATCAGATCTTCAGACATAAGAACAAAATCCTGAAAACAGAAAGCAGCCCGGGAGAGTCTGCTGCCCTCGTCCCAGGCTGCCTTTGAAATTTATAAACCAGATTCTAATTTTTCCCGAATCCTGCAGCCCCGGTCATAGGCTGCCGTCAAATACTGCTCCAGCGGCATTTTCTGATATTCCTCCTTCCCCTGGTTGGATACCTCCAGGGTAATGGGTCCCTCATAATGATACTCCCTCAGCGTCCGGGCAAACCAGTCCCAGTCCAGGCTTCCGTCAAAGGGAAGAAGATGAAGATCATCCCGGTAGTCAATATTGCCGGGCTGAGTGACCCCCTTGTTGTCATGAACATGAAGACACTTGAGACGGCGGCCGTATTTCTTCATCCAGTCCGTCTGAGGGGTATAGCAGATATTATGTCCAATATCCCAGCAAAATCCATGGTAGGAATCATCCATATAAGCCATAACCGCCTCCAAATGAGGATGAGGCTCTAAATTCTCAAAACAGATGCAGACCTCTCTGGCTTTGGCATAATCACATAACTGCCCGAACCGGTCCAATCCGACCTGAGAAACCTCCGGAACTATATTCCCCATTGTTACATGGACAATACATTTGCCTACCTGAATTTGGCTGCAGACATCCACCAGCTCCTTTAAGGAAGACAGATACTCCTCTCCTGCCTCTTTAGGCTCCCAGATATGGTTGGTCTCTTTAAAAGGCGCATGAACCGTCTCAAATACCAGCCCAAGCTGCCTGGCCATCCCGGCACAGAGCTTTAAAGAGTCTGCATTTGTATCCGCAGCAAAAAAACCATCAAAGCCAGCCTGTCTTATAAGGGGAAGCTGTTCCTGCTCCGGCAGTCCGCAGCCAATAATGGTAGAAATATTTAAGGGATTCATGCTTGATTTACCTCTTTTCTTTTAATGCGTACATTGACAGGTACATCTTTTATTCCATTGCCTCTCTGGCAACCGAAAGCATCAGCTTGATCCGGTTTTCCTGATTCACCTTGGTAGCCCCCGGGTCGTAATCAATAGGCACAATATTGGCCTGGGGATAAAGCTCCTTGATACGATGGATCATCCCCTTCCCGCACACATGGGTGGGAAGACAGCCAAAGGGCTGGGTGCAGACAATATTTTCATATCCGTGGTTCACCAGCTCAATCATCTCTGCCGGCAAAAACCATCCCTCTCCCATCCGGTTCCCCACTCCGATCAGTCCTTCTACCAATGGCTTGGTATCCTCATAGCAGGAAAGCTGGGTAAATACCGGATACCGGTCCACCGCCTCCATGAAAGCCTTTTCCACCTTTTTGAAATAATCCAGAAGAAAGGTGGCTATGGCAAGCTTCACCTTGCTTCCTCCATACAGCCGCACATCCTGGATCCTGGCATCTATCTTAAACATCAAAAAGCCCAAAAGCCCCGGAACCATCACCTCACAGTCCTGCTCTGCCAGGAAATCCTCCAGATTATTGTTGGCAAAGCTGGCATACTTTACATAGATCTCTCCCACAACCCCCACCTTTACCTTGGGAACCTTCTTAATGGGAATCTTTGCAAAGGACGCAATGATCCGGTCAAAATTGTGCTTCATGGCCTTTAAGGCAAAGCCTCTGGAACGCTTGAACTGCCCTGTAATCCTGTCCACCCACTTTTCAATCAGCCGGTCCGCATCCCCCTTATGAGTCTCATACGCCTTGACCTGGTTGCCAAGAAGCATCAAAAGATCCCCATATATGACTCCTGCCACACATTTCCGTATAATGGGATAAGTCAAGGAAAAACCGCTGTTAAACTCCACGCCGGAAAGGTTAAAGGAAATCACCGGCACCTGATGATAGCCTGCCTTTTCCAAAGCCTTTCTCAGAAGATGGATATAATTGGAGGCTCTGCAGCCTCCGCCTGTCTGCATAATCATCAGAGCCGTCTTGTCCACATCATACTTCCCGCTCTCCAGCGCATCCAAAAACTGCCCGATTACCAAAAGGGCCGGGTAGCAGGTATCGTTGTGCACATACCGCAGCCCAAGCTGCTTAATATCCGGATTGGCAGTCCGCAGAAGCTCCATCTTGTAGCCCTCGTTGAGGAATACATATTTCATGATCTCAAAATGAATCGGAAGCATATCCGGGACCAGGATGGTATAATCCTTTTTCATTTCCTTTGTAAAAATGATTCTTCCGTTTTTTCCCCGCTTGATCTTTGCCATAGCTGTTTCTCTTTCCTGTGATTTCTTTTGATTCCTAATTTCTTTTCCTGTCCAAGGCTGCCAGAAGGCTTCGAAGCCTTACCCGAACCGCGCCTAAATTCGTAATCTCGTCGATCTTGATCTGGGTGTAGATCTTTCCGCCCTCCTCGATAATGCCGCGCACCTCATCCGTGGTAATGGCATCCAGGCCGCACCCAAAACTGACCAGCTGCACCAGCTCCATATCTGCCTGGGTACACACATACTTGGCCGCCGCATAGAGCCTTGCATGGTACATCCACTGGTTCAGAACATGCACCGGGAATTTGTGTACCAGATGGCTGATGGAATCCTCCGAGATCACGGACACACCAAAGCTGTTGATCAGCATATCAATGCCATGGTTGATCTCCGGATCCACATGATAGGGCCGCCCGGCCAGCACAAGAATCCGTCTTCCCTCATCTCTTGCGGAAAATATGATCTGGGCCGCCTTTTTCCTCACCCGCATCAAAAACCGCCGCCGTTCCAGAAATGCCAGGTCACTGGCCCTCTTTACCGCCTTCTGGTCTATATCCTTAAAATATTTGCGCAGAAGCTCTGTCATCTTTTGGGGGAAAAATTTCTTCTTATGAGGCCCCACATAGTCATGGATCAGCACAGGGCCGTCCTCAAGCTTCATATTGGCGGCAATCACCTCCGGATAATAAGCCACCACCGGACAGTTATAATTATTATCCCCCAAACCCTCATCAAAATTAAAACTCATACAGGGATAAAAAATGGCATCCACCTTCTTATCCTTCAAATACTGAATATGCCCGTGAAGCATTTTTGCCGGAAAACATACCGTGTCGCTGGGAATAGAATGCTGCCCTGCCAGATACAGCTCCCGGTTGGAGAAGGGCGAAACCTCCACCCCAAAGCCCAGGGCAGTAAAAAACTTATGCCAGAAAGGAACCAGCTCATAAAAATTCAGCCCCAGAGGAAGCCCGATGACCTCCCTTCGTCTGCCCTTAACCGACGGATATCCCAAAAGAAGCTCCTGCTTATATTTATAAATATTGTGTCCTGTATCAGAAGACCGCTTTGTCACCGGGCGCTCGCACTTATTCCCTGCTATGTATTTTCTCCCCTGGGAAAACGTATTGACGCTTAACAGGCAGTTGTTGCTGCAGCGCCCGCAGTGCACATTTTTCACCTTGTGGGTAAAATTCAAAAGCTGCTCATGGGTAATGATGGAGGACCTGTCCTTCTTTTCCTCCTTCTTGTCATGCTGCCCCTTAGTCCCGCTGTCCATGGCGTGAAGTGCACATCCGTATGCTCCCATCAGCCCTGCAATCACCGGACGCACCACCGGAAAGCCCATCTCCCTCTCAAAAGCCCGCAGCACCGCATCATTTAAAAAGGTACCGCCCTGAACAACGATCTTCTTTCCCAGCTCATCCATACTGGCCGGACGGATCACCTTATAGATGGCATTCTTCACCACACTGATGGACAGCCCTGCCGAGATATCCTCAGTGCTCACCCCATCCTTTTGAGCCTGCTTCACTGAGGAATTCATAAACACCGTACACCGGGATCCTAAGTCCACCGCATTTTTGGAAAACAGCCCCAGCCTGGAGAACTCCTCTGCCGAATAATGCAAAGCTCCGGCAAACGTCTGCAGAAAAGAACCGCAGCCGGAGGAGCACGCCTCATTCAGATAAATATTATCAATGGCAGAATTATGAATCTTAAAGCACTTCATGTCCTGGCCGCCGATATCAATGATAAACTCCACATCCGGCATAAACTCCTGAGCTGCCCTTAAATGGGCCATGGTCTCCACCAGGCCCTGGTCAATGGAAAAGGCATTCTTAATAATATCCTCCCCATACCCTGTCACACAAGATCCGGCAATCCGGATATCCGGACACCGCTCATACACGCCAGACAAATATTCCCGCACAATGGGTACCGGGTTGCCGCTGTTGGACAGATAGGTACTGTCCAGGATCTCCCGGTTTTCCCCGATCACCACAGCCTTCACCGTGGTAGAACCAGCGTCGATCCCAATCCAGGTCCTTCCCTTATACCCCTCCAAGCGCCCATAGGCAACATCGGCCTTGGCATGGCGGGCCTGAAAGGCTTCATACTCCTCCTGATTTTCAAACAAAGCCGGCAGGGTGTGAAACTCATTGACCGACTCATACCGGGAAAGCTTCTCAATCACATCGCCTAACTCCACCCGCCCCTTGGCGCAGAGGGCAGCTCCCAGTGCCACAAAATAAAGCGAATTTTCCGGGCAGATCCCTTTTAAGGAAAGAGCCTCATCAAAGCTTTTCTGAAGCTCCGGCATAAAGGTGAGAGGTCCTCCCAGATACAGTACATTTCCCTCAATGGCACGGCCCTGAGCCAGCCCGCCGATGGTCTGGTTCACCACAGCGCTGAAAATGCTGGCCGAAATGTCCCGCTTGTCCGCCCCCTGGTTAATGAGAGGCTGAATATCACTCTTTGCAAACACGCCGCACCGGGAAGCAATGGTATAACGCTTCGTGCTCTCTCCCGCATAATCATTCATCTCATCCGGGGTAATGCCAAGAAGCGTGGCCATCTGATCAATAAAAGCCCCGGTTCCCCCTGCACAGGATCCGTTCATCCGGGCCTCCATAGCGCCCTGGAGAAAAATGATCTTGGCATCCTCTCCCCCTAACTCAATGATCACATCTGTATCCGGCGCCTTTTTCTCTGCCGCAACCTTTGTGGCATACACCTCCTGTACAAAATCCACAGAGCAGCTCTCCGCCATTCCCATACCGGCAGATCCAGAGATCACCAGGGAAAAGGGCGTGCTCTCCGAAAATACATCCCGAACCTTTACAAGAGCTTCCACCGTCTTTGCCGTGATCTGGGAAAAATGCCGTTCATATGCAGAATACACAATTCTTCCGCCGTCATCCAACACAATCGTCTTTATGGTCGTGGAACCAACGTCCAATCCAATCTTCAAGATCTTCACTCCTAAGAATTTAAAATCAACCGCAGCCATTCTTTTCCCATGCCGCCGCCAGTCAGCACGGCTGTTCTTTCAGGCCAAGCAGCCGCTGTTATATCACATTATAATGTTATATCACGAAAGCAGAAATTCGGCAAGAATCCCCTGTATTTTTTATTTTATTTTTATTTCCAATTTTATTTCCATTTTTTTCTTCATGCTGCGCACACTTCACAGCACAAAATGATATGGGTGAGACATTTTCCTTTCGCCCCTTCCTTTATTCCAAAAAAACGCAAATTTCTCTTGCCAAATCCCCAATAATTTGTTATGATACCTATGTTGTGGTTTCCACATCGGGGACAAATCGTATGGTTAAGGAGGTGCGATCATGGCTAAATGTGCTATTTGTCAAAAGGCTGCTCACTTCGGCAACAATGTGAGCCATTCCCATAGAAGATCCAATGCGATCTGGAAAGCCAATGTAAAATCTGTCAAGGTTAAGGTCAACGGCGGCGCGAAAAAGATGTACGTATGTACTTCCTGCCTGCGCTCCGGCTTAGTAGAGAGAGCGTAATACAGCAGTGCTTTTTAAAACAAGATCCGGCAGAATGCATCCCTGATTTTGATGCATTCTGCCGGATTTCTTTATTTCACTTCTCAACCCCCACTTTTCATGCCGTTCAGCAGCAAAACAGATGATACCCCAGCACCAGACAGCCAATAATAAAAATCAGGGTAGAGATCGTTTCTGGAATAAACAAAAGAAGCGTCATTCCAATTCCAAAACAAAACAGCATAAGTCCAATGACCCGCTTCATAGATACCTCCGGTCAAATCCTTATGCTGTCAGTATATGCAGCCATCCCTTCTATTATCCGCAATTCCTCCACTTCCATTACGGCAATTCCATCCTGCAAAGCCTTTCCCCTATTCCGTATGAGAAACATCCTCCGCAGCCATCTCCTCTGCAGCCTTCATGGCTTCCGGAGAAATCTCCTTTTTCTTCCCTCCGGTAAACCGGTTCACAATATCCGGCACCATATCCAGCACCTTGGTCACTGCATCCTGCTGCTTTACATTAACTAATCGGGTCACACCATTCTGAATCACCAGAACCGCACTGGGACTCATCTTGGCACTTAACCCGCCTCCCCCATTATGCTTTCCGCCGTCCGCAAAAGAACCTGCCCCCATACCACAGGTCACGTCCACCAGAGGAAGGATAATGGCATCATCAATCTTCACCGCCTCTCCCACCACAGTCTTGGTAGTCACAAACTGATCCATGCCCCGGAACAAAGCTTCCACCGTAGAACTAAAATGATTTTCCGACATAATAAATTCCTCCTTCTTACGCTCTCAGATACTTTTTCAGCAAACCCCTGAAATTCCTGTCAAACAGCATCCGGATCCCGATCAGCAGCACAGTCCCCATACGAATCCTGCCCTTCAGCACCCCTTCCCCCTCCATCACCGATTCCCCAAACGCCGGAATCACCTGAACACGCCTGGCATACAAGCCATAAAAAGGGCTGATATAAGTCAGCACCTGTCCGGTAATATAAGGATCCTCAAACCCAAATCGCACCCTTCCAGCCGCCTTCCCAGGCAATACATGTCTGCAAAGAGCCCACACCTGCCTTTTCAGCAAACGAAACGTCCTCTGATTAGCCTCATCAGAAAAAATCGCCATCCAATGCTCCTTCTTCTCCCCCACCTCATGCAGACTCTCCTGAAGGCGCTTCATCCCTTCCCTCAAACGCCGCACAATTTCCTTTAGTTTACCACAAATCCCCCCAAAAGAAAATCCCTCTATTTTCCGTTTCCTTTTCCGTTCTCCCCGTTTTTTCTCCTTCCCAAATCCGCTCCCAACCCTTCTGCCATCTTTCCCAGCCTCCGCCCTTTGACCTGACCTCTCAGCTTCCGCTTCCTCCCCCTTCTGAACTTCCCTTCCCGCTTCCGCATCTTCCCCCTTCTGAACTTCCCCTTCCGCTTCCATTTCTTCCGCCTTCTGACTTGGCCTTCCGGCTTCCGTTTCTTCCGCCTTCTGACTTGGCTCCTCAGTTTCCTCCCTCTCCGTCTTCTGATTCAACCTATCAGCCTCCGCTTCCTCCGCCTTCTGCCCCGGCCATCCGGCTCCCGTTTCCTCTCGCTTCCGTTTCCCTTTCCCAATCTCCGTCTTCCCCTCTGCGCTCTCATCCCCCGTCTTATCCACATCCCCCTTTCCAAACACCTTCTCCATCCGAAACACCCGAAACCCCAAAATCCGGGCTGTCACAATCAACCTGTTCTCATACACAGCCTTCACACACAACACACGACACAGCCAGCTCACCCCAGCCCATCCCTTAGGTTCCCCATAAAAACTCCCTTGAATCCGATACCGAACCGGCACAAACAACACCAACAAAAGCACCAAAAACAGAAGCCCCAAAATCCCCAGCAGGACGAGCCCTCCGATTCTCAATGCTCCCAATACCATCCATACGGCAGTCAGCATACTCTACTCCCTACCACCCTTTCCATCCGGCACAACATTCCGCAAATTCTCATGAAAACAACCCACATCATCCACACATTCATTTATCAAGCCCGCAACCAGCACCCCATCCGACCAGAAACCAAACTCCTCAACAGTCTGACACACACCATTTCATCGTTAAAAAATCCAGCCGACGACCCCACATCCCCTCACACTCTTTCCACATCTCTCCCCAAGGCTGCGTCCCTCTCAAAATCCACTGTACTCCCTCAAAAAACCTCCCCCTCAGAAGTCACTATACCCCTCCAAAACCCCAAACCCTCTCAGGATCCCCCATCCCCCTCAATCATCTCCCTCAAACAAAAACCCCCGGTCCGCCGATACAGCTCATCCACAATCTGCCCCGCCACCACAAGCGCCTCCCAGTATGTAACTGCGATGCCCATCACCAAAATCTCCCTCCCCTGATACGGCGGCTCAAAAATCAAAGCAGAAGGAACAATCTCAAGAACATTATTCCCATTTAAAGGCGGCATTATCACATACACCTCCGGCTGCAGCCTTCCCTCCCGCAGTCCCTGCAATATTCCATAACGCCTCTCCTTCGCCTTCTCCCCCACAAACAAATGCTCATAATAATCCATAACCATCGCTCTCCATGACCTGCATCAGCAAATCCATACAAGCTTCCTTTTCCGCCAAATCCGCACAGCATCCCAGGCTATTCCGAATATACGCCCCGATTTCCTCCGGCGAATTAAAAAACACAGGCAAATAAGACAAACTCATTGCCATAACCCCACGCGCCACCGGCTTCTGCAAAGAAGACAAAACCGGCTTCAGCTCCGCAAAAAACCGGTCCGCCTCCCTCTCCACATCCTCTCGGCTCACACCGGCACAGTCCTTCCTTGTCTCCAGAGACGCAAACGTACTAGAAGACATCAGCCGATCCACCATCTCCCCACGTCTGGCCAGCTCTCCTTCCTCCCCCGGCACATTCTCGCTTTCCTCCCAATGAAAATCCAGACGCTGATATTTCTCGGCATATTCCTCCTGAATCCCTTCTAAATTCGGAAGACGATCCGTCAATTCCTGAGGAATTCCCCGTTCCCCCTGCTCATAAAGCCTTTGCAGCCCACGAAGAATCTCCACAGCATGCCCTTCCTCCCTGGCATCCCGCACAGCCCAATCTCCTGTCAGGCACAAAATATAAAGGTCATTCACCATTTCCTCAAGAATCGTACAATAGGCCATAAGAGCCTCCGCCATTTCCCCGGCCTCTGACACCAGGCTTCGTGCATGTTCATAAGATATCCCATCCATCTCTTTCAAAGACAGCTTCCCAAGCTCTGACAAAATCCCATGAAGCCTTTCATACCCCTTCTTTGGCTCCCCGGAAATCCCCACCATACTGCATCCCCTCAGCAAATACATCATATCCTCCAGCCCTGCCGGATCCGAGCCGATATACGCAGTCAAAGCGTCATGAACCATCCCGAAATATTTCTGCCTGGTCAGACGCACCGGAAGCTGCCCCACGATCATCTGAATCCTTTGATTCTGGATTCCAGCCTCCTTTGGCTCCCCTATATACCGCATCAGATTTCCTGCCAGCGCCACCTCGCTAATCTCAATGGGCCGACATTTGACAAACTGGCGTTCCACACGGTTTAAAACATACTCGTAAACCTGCAGTGCGTCAGAATAAGCCATGACCTGATGCATTTCATCCTGTATACGGATCCGAAAAGCAGAGATCTGCTCCAAAAGCTCCTTAGCCTTACCATCCAGAAAGCTTCCTGTCAGTCCAACAAGCTGCCCGTCCAGCTCCCTCTGGCTGCTGTTTTCATCCTCATATTGTTCAGGAAGCTCCTCAAAAAACAGATAAAAATTCAAAGCCAGCCGGGTCAGGGCACATCCATATGCCAAGGATGCCTGCCGTTTCCAGTTGTGTGCCATGTGATTCCTCCTCCTTACCTGTATTGTTCCAGGATTGAGCGGCGCAGCAAATCAAGAGCACGCACCACAGCCTGCTCCCGCACCTTTGCCCGGTTTCCCTTAAACTGGAATTTCTTCACAGTAACCTTTTCCTTCATGTAAGTGGCAATATATACCAGCCCCACAGGCTTTTCCTCCGTGCCGCCGTCCGGCCCTGCAATGCCGGTCACAGCCACACACACATCACAATCTGCCGCGAACACGCCGCCGATTGCCATCTCCCTTGCGGTCTCACTGCTGACTGCCCCGTATTTTTTCAATGTGCTCTTATTTACATCCAAATACTTTCTCTTGGCTTTATTAGAATAGGTAATAAAGCCCTCCCGAAACACCTCCGATGCCCCAGGCACATTCACCAGCCGTCCAGCTAAAAGTCCGCCGGTACAAGACTCTGCCGTGGTAACAGTCAGTTCATGCTTCTGCAAAAGCTTTACCACTGCCATCTCCAGGGTTTCCTCCTCCCGGACCGAATACACATTGTCCCCAAAACGGCTCTTGATCTCCTTGACCACCGGCTTAACCAGCTTTTTCGCCTCCTCCTCGCTCCGTGCACGGGCTGTCACCCGCAGGTGAACCTCCCCGGTCTTTGCATAGGTGGCAATGGTAGGGTTCGTCTGCTTATCGATTAAATCCAGCAGCTTATCCTCCACCTGGCTTTCTCCCACACCGCAGATCTTTACCATCTGCGAACGCAGAATCTCTGGCTGCCGCTTTTTCAGATAAGGAAATACCTGCTTTTTAAACAAAGGGTACAGCTCCCCCGGAGGACCCGGAAGCAGCACTGCCGCCTTCTGGTTCTTTTCCAGGATAAGCCCCGGCGCTGTGCCATTGTCATTGTCCAGGACAATGGCTCCCTCCGGAACCATAGCCTGCTTCCAGTTATTGTCCGGAATTACCTTGAAGACACTGTTCTTCAAATATTCCTCAATCCTCTTTTTCGTGTGGGAATCCTCCTTTAAAGCAAATCCCATCACCTCTGCACAGACCTCCTTGGTCAGATCATCCTCAGTAGGACCCAAGCCACCGGTCAGAATTACCACATCCGAACGTCCCAAGGCTGTACGGACTGCCTCAGAAAGCCGCTCTCGATTATCTCCCACTGTCACCTGGTGATACATGGACAGTCCCAGCAGAGCACATTGCTCTGCCAGAAACTGCGTGTTGGTATTCACAATATTCCCCAGCAAAAGCTCCGTTCCTACCGAAATCAGTTCTACAACCATCTACATCTGTCCTCCTGTCAGTACTTTATGATTTTTCTGAATGTAATCCACCAGGGAAACCACGGTTAAAATCAAGGCAATCCAAGTACACAGCCATGTGGCCGGATTCAGCACCCTCAAATCCACGATCATCAGGATAATAGCAATCATCTGAAACGTAGTCTTGAATTTTCCCCAATAGCTTGCCGCAATGACGATCCCCTGCTCTGCCGCCACCAGCCTGAAACCGCTTATGATAAATTCCCGGCTGACAATCACGATCACCATCCAGGCCGGAAGCTGCTCCAGCTCCACCAGACAGATCAGAGCCGCACATACCAGCAGCTTATCTGCCAAGGGATCCATGAACTTCCCGAAATTTGTAACCAGATTGTACTTTCTTGCAATCTTTCCGTCCAGCATGTCTGTTAAGCTGGCCACAATAAAAATCGACGCGGCAAGATATCGGAATATCTGGCTGTCTCCCTCATCAAACAAAACTGCCGCCACAAAAAAAGGAATCAAAATCACCCTAAGCACGGTAAGCTTATTTGGTAAATTCATTCCGCACCTCCACTCTCAACCACCTGGCCAATCAGATCATATTCTGAGGCCCCGGTTACTTTTACCCTCACAAAATCCCCTGACATAAAAAGCTCCCCGCTGTTTACAAACAGATAGCCGTCCACACCCGGAGCATCCATATAGGTTCTGGCCACATAAGCCGGCTCATCTGCCACCTTGCCCTCAATCATCACATCCAGCACCCGTCCTACCATGGACTCAGACTTTTCAAAGGCAATCTCCTGCTGCAGCTCCATCACCTCATCCCGCCGCGCCTCCTTCACCTCATCCGGAATCTGATCCTCAAAATCTGCCGCCGGCGTATCCTCCTCTGCCGAGTAGGGAAATACCCCCAGCCGCTCAAATTCCATCTCATCCACAAATGCCATCAGCTCCTGGTGGTCTTCCTCTGTCTCTCCCGGAAAACCGGTAATCAGGGTAGTGCGCAGGGCAATATCCGGAATCTCCCTTCGAAGCCGTCCCACGATCTCCCGGATGGAAGCCTGGTCTGTGCGCCGTCCCATGCGCCGCAGGATCCGGTCGCTGGCATGCTGAATCGGAATATCCAGATAATGGCACACCTTTTCCTCACCCTTTATAGCCTGAATCAGCTCGTCTGTGATCTCCTCCGGATAGCAGTACTGAATCCGGATCCAATAAATGCCGGATATCTCCGCCAGCCGGTGCAAAAGCTCTGGCAAAGTCTTTTTTCCGTACAAATCCACTCCATACAAGGTAGTCTCCTGAGCTACCAGAATCAGCTCCCTGACCCCCTTTGCCGCCAAGCCGCGGGCTTCCTCCAAAAGCCTCTCCATAGGAACACTTCGATATGCTCCCCGAAGGCTGGGAATAATACAGTAAGTACAATGCTTGTCACACCCCTCCGCAATCTTTAAAAAGGCATAATGGCCGCCTGTGGTCAAAATCCTCTCCGTGTCCTTTCCCGGCAATCCTTCCGGAGCCGTAACGCACAGAGGCCTTTCCCCCTTTTCTGCCTGCTCCAGCACCTGGCTGATCTCATCCCAGGCCGCTGTCCCCACAATCCCGTCCACCTCCGGGATCTCCTTGTAAATCTCCTGCCGGTAACGCTGTGCCAGACAACCGGTAACAATAAGAGCCCGGCATCTTCCGTTTTCTTTCAGTCTGGCCATCTCCAAAATCGTGTTGATGCTTTCTTCCTTTGCATCCCCGATAAAACAGCACGTATTGACGATCACAGCCTCAGCCTCCTGCTCAAGATCCGTAAAGGTATGACCGTCCTGCTGCAGCCGCCCCAGCATATTTTCCGTATCCACCAGGTTTTTATCACATCCTAAGGATATCATTAATAATTTCATCTGCATCAGCTCCTTCTAACAAATAAAGGAAAACGGAATGAAGAAAAAGCCATCTCTGTCACAACTGCCCGAGACGGCCTCCTTTCTTATTTATTCATCCTGGTAATCCTCATTCTCCTGGTCCGGCATTTCCTCATCTGCAGAATCATCCCCGATAATCTTTACCTTGCCCTCATAGATCTCCTGAATCGCCTCAGACAGCGGCTTTTTTCCCGCATCGCCTGACATGGGATCTGTCTCCTCTATCAGCTGTCTGGCCCGCTTTGCCGAGGCAAGCACAATGGAATATCGGCTCTGTACCACCGGCTGCTCTCCTGGCTCTACCTCACTGTTCACTACATTGATCAAATCCGCATAGGATGGATGTAACATAAAAACTCCTTTCCAAATCCGATATTATTATGTTCTGCAGTCTGTCATCCGCTTAAATGTCTGCATATTTTCTCATTATCATAATACAATTAATTCCGTCTGAAAATTCCTTCTGCTACAGACAGCGCAGCTCCTGTCTTATCCTGTTGATCCACTCTCTGCTGCCGCCGGTGCGCAGATGCTGGGCCTGAATCAGCTCATGCATTTCCCGAACACAGGTATCCAGGTTGTCATTTATCAAAATATAATCATAATTTTCCATATATTCCGATTCTTCCACAGCCCTTTTTAACCGGCTGCAGACCACCTCATCGCTCTCTGTCCCCCTTCCCCGCAGCCGGTTTTCCAGCTCCGCCGCAGAGGGAGGCGTCACAAACAAAAGAAGGGCATCCGGAAAACGCTCCTTAACCTTAAGGGCTCCCTGAATCTCGATCTCTAAGATCACATCCTTTCCTGACTCCATCTGCTCTGACACATAGTCCCTGGGAGTACCGTAATAATTCCCCACATAACAGGCATGTTCGATCAGGGCTCCCTCCCGGATCATGCCCTCAAACTCCTCCCTGCTCACAAAGAAATATTCCCTGCCATGCTCCTCCCCTGCCCTGGGCAGTCTGGTGGTGGCAGAGATAGAAAGCGCATACTGATCGGGATGAGCCTGCAAAAGAGCCTTCATAAGAGTTCCCTTTCCCGCTCCGGAAAATCCTGACACAACTGCCAATACCCCTTTTTTCTTCATCTGTCCTCTCCTGGCCTGCAAAAAGCCCAAATCTCCTGCATCCATTTCAAAGTCTCTGTCTCTAAAACGGCTGCAGCACTTTTACTGCTGCCTTATGGCTACTCAATATTCTGAATCTGTTCCCGCACCTTCTCAATCTCCGTCTTAAGTCCAATGGCCCGATCTGTGATCTCTAAATCCCCAGATTTACTTAAGATCGTGTTGGCTTCCCGGTTCATCTCCTGGGCTATAAAATCCAGCTTTCTTCCCACGCTCCCGCCGTTTTCCAGCTCCTTGCGAGTAGCATGAATATGGCTGCGGAGCCGCACAAGCTCCTCATCCACACAGATCTTGTCTGCATAAAGGGTCACCTCAGCCGCTATCCTGCCTTCCTCAATCAGGCTGTTCTCCAGAAGCTCCTTTACCTTTTCCTCCAGCTTTGCCCGGTATTCCAAGAGGAGCGCCGGAGACCGTTCTTCAATAAAATCCACCAGGCTCTCCATGTAATCCAGCTTGCCCAGCAGATCTGCCTTCAGTCTTTCGCCCTCCTGTACACGGGCCTCCACAAATCTCTTTGCCGCCTCCTCCATGGCCTCAGACAAAAGCCTCCACACCTGTTCCTCATCCTCCGGCGCCTGCTCCATGGTCAAAACCTCCGGCATCCGGGCCAGGGTGGATACCTTGATATCATATTCAATCCCAAACTGGCGCTGCATTTCTGCAAAATACTCCATGTACTCCGAAGCAAGGGTATTGTTATACTTCAGGCACAGCTTTTCTTCCGTATAATCCTCATAGCTGATAAAAACATCGACCTTTCCACGCTGAATATAATTCTTCAGAAGATTGCGCAGCCCTGCCTCAAAATAATTAAACTTCTTTGGCATCTTAATACTTAAATCCAGGTATCTGTGATTTACCGCTTTCATCTCTGCCGTTATCTTATGCTCTGGCGTGACAGCCTCAAAACGGCCAAAACCGGTCATACTTCTTATCATCTGAATTGTATACTCCTTTTTCCATAAATAGAAACAACTACATGCCCCATTATAATTCATCTGGAAAAACAAGTCAACGGGCTTATGGAATATTTCTTATGCAGTAACATTTTTGCTGCTGTTTACTGGTCCCCAGTAAACCTCCATGCGCCTGACTGTAAACACACTACCAATCATGAAAGCTTGGCGGGCGCATTTGGCATTCCTGATTTTAAACCGCCTGCGGCCATAAGATCTTACTCTCTGGTCCGGTGTATCATACGGTCAGCGCAGCAAGCACCCTCGCTGCACAAGCCTGCCGGAACAGTTCCTTACTGCATCACCCCATTTTCCATCTTCTGAAGCACTGCTTCCCCTTCCCTGGCCAGCTCTCCGAATTGGGCAATGGTCTCCTTCATCTGAGGCAGAGCTTTCTGCTTATACTGGCTGATGGAATGGAGTGCCTCCAGCGTTTGCTGAAACGCTTCCTTTAACGTTTCCACCTGAATATTGGCATCCATGGCCTGTTTTTGAATTTCCGTTCCCTGGGTGTTGATCATCCTTGAAGTGGCGGCAATCATATTGTTGGTGGCCTGATTCAGCATTTTCACCTTTTCCAAAACGATCTTCTGGTTGTATAAAGCCCCTGCCACCGTCACGGCAACATTGAGGGCAGCCACGGTCACAGTTCTTGCACGGCCCACAGACCGGATCAATTCATAGTTGTTCTTGCGGATCACCTCCATAGCAATAATACCGTTCTGATTCACTGCCAGCATTTGATTAAAATCGATCATCCTTTGCCTTAAAGGAAATAAAATCTCCTCCTCAATAAACCGGATTTTCTCCGGATCCCCGTTTGCTGCCCTCTGACGCTCCACCTGCATAGTCAGATAGTCGTCCAGCTCCTGTCCCAAGGTAATCTTCTGATTAAGCTGCTTTGTCAAATCGCGCATAGCCGCCTGCTCCAGCTCCAAGGTTGTGTTGTCGTCCTTCAGAGTCTTAGCCCCCTTTTCCAATGACTGTATAATATCCGCAATCACCGAATCCGCAGATTTAAATTTATTAAAATAATTCCGCACCGGATTAAACAGCCCTCCCAAGGGTCCCTTTTTCAGGAAATCTACTGCAGACGGATCCAGATCCTCCATCTGTCTGGAAAGCTCCTCTAATCCCTTTGCCACGGCTCCGCCCTCGCCTCCTGCCTTTGACAGGTCTCCGATTCTTGTCTTCATCAAAGAGTTTTTATCCGCAGATTTCCGAATCACATCTGTCCCAAATTCCTCAATGGCCTTTGTCAAATCTCTTCTTTCTTCAAAATTATCAAGATCCGCATGCAGAATCTCATTCCCCTTTTCCCTGGACACATCTGAGATCATCTGCGTGGTCTCCTTATCAAGTCCCGTCTGTTCCTCCACAACCTTTTTGATTTCTTCCTTTTTGGGAAGCTCTAATGAAAATGCCATTTTGATTCCTCCTGGTTTTCTTATCTGAATGTTTCTTTTTGGTTTTTCCTTTTTCTGTTTTTCTTTTGCTGTTTTTTCTTTAACTGGTTCTCCCTTTTCCTGGTTCTTCCTTTTTCAATGTCAGCGCCGGCACATCCCACATCCATATGGATTTCAATACAAAGATTTCCGCCATCCAAATAAACTCCTGCCCATGGATTTCCTTCAAAGCAATACCATGCCAAGATTTTGACCTTTACCCTCAAAGAAATATCCTGCGCACTATTTAAAAGTTATTTCTGAACAGCTCCTTACGACCTACAAACTAGAATTAAATAAATTCTTCAGCTTATAAATCACATCATCCGAATCCGCATTAATGCTGGCTGCCTCATTGATGGCAGAAATGCTCTCCAATGCCGGAATATCTGCATTATATCCAATGGTGTAGATCGGAATATTCAAAGCATCAATAGACTCCTGAATATCCTTCAGAGAATGTCCGCGATTGGTCTCCCCGTCAGAAAGCACAAACATCATCAGCTTTGCATCCGGATATTCTTCCTTTGCCTTAATCAGCATATCTGCCGCCACAATAATCCCGTCAAAGGTAGCTGTGCCGCCGGCAGCGCTTAAGCTTTCCACTGCCCCCTTAAACGCAGACTGATGATTTAAATCAAACTGTCCCACCGGCACATTGATCACCACATCGTCTGAATAGGATACCAGCCCCACATAATTGGAAGCATTAATATATTTCATCCCGTTAATCAGAGATGCCTTTAAGGCATTAATCGGCTCTCCGTCCATAGAGCCAGACACATCGGCTACAAACACTGCCAGAATCGGTTTGCCGTTGTCCTTTTCCTTTTTCCACAATTCCTGAGCCCGCAAAAGCGTATCCCCGTCTACCTCTCTCTGCTCCACCACATAGTTCAAATCCATATTAAAGCCATACTCCTTGGCCATTTCCTGATTTTCCTCATTCCGGGAAAACTCTGCAAAAAGACGCAGAATCTCTTTTTTCTTCCCATCCGTGTCCTCTGTGGTGTAGAGAGGATTCGAGTGCATAAATCCGAAAGGGGTAAATTCATACTTGCGCACCAGCTCCGGATCATTTACATAAGTCTGATACTCCATGACAAATCCATCCAAAGTCCCTGTCTCTGCTGCCTCCCGCATCTGAAGAGTGGTGTAGGCCACAAAAGGCACATTGGCCTGAAAAGACTGAAAGCCCTCTACCGCCTCCTCGCTTAAAGGATTCTGGACATTGTAGGTCTGCAGGGTGGAAATCAGAAAATTAAGTCCTGTGGCTGACGCATAGGGATTGGTGTAGCCCATGGCAAATTCCCCGTTGGCCGTAGCATCCACAATCGTCTTTAAATTAATAGATCCATATTTCGCCACCAGCTTCTTCTGGGTGTCAGAAGAAAGAAGAATCCCTGCTGTATTTCCTGCCAGGCAATCCTCTACGACCTCAACCCTTGTCCCGTTCGCCGTCAGCATCCTGCCCCAGAAATCATTGGACGGAGAATATCCGTCAGGAATGTATTTGCCGCTGTCAATATAGTCCATGCCAAGACCGGAAGCCACGCTGCGGATCATAACCGAAGCCGGCTCTCCATCCACCGTAAACCCAGCCTCATTAAACCGCTTTGCCACCTCGTTCATCCACCCGTCCTTTCCCGGACCGCATTTTTCAGAAGTAGAAAAAATCTCTGCATACAGGCTGGTAGACGGCTGTACGGTAATGGGATTGGTTTCAATATCCGGAAGCTCATCTACCTTGGTATCTGTCAGCTCCACCGGAGATTTAACCGGAGCTGCCTGTATGGGATCAATCTTTTTCGTATATTTCGCGATAACGGCTGACGCAGCCTCCGTGTTAACGGTTTTGGAAGACTTTCCCACATTTCTGGTAAGAAAGATTCCTGCAAAGGAAGCCGCAAACACCAAAATCCCCATGCCTATCATCACAAAAAGCTGATTTTTTCTGTTTTTCATAATCTCCTCCGTTCTTATGTATCTGTCACCCTCAGAAGCGCTCATCCCCTCATCTGTGCAGGTAAATCTTTAAAGGTAGTCTGTCACAACCGCTGCGAATAATATTCCAGCTGTCCGATCAGGGTATTGATCTGTTCTGCCACACTGTCAATATCCTGCTCCGAGCAGCCCATCTCTGACATTTCCATCATCAAATGATCGGTCTCCAGAAGAATCTTCTCATTTCTTTCCAATATAAAACGAAGACCTTCCAAGGTCGTCTCATAAAACCGTTTCCTTTCTTCCTGAATCTCATCTGGAATATCGTCCAGCTTATACTCCATGGAGGACAGCTTCTTGTATTCCGCCTCGTCAAATAGCGCCATCTTGTTTGCCATTTTTATCAGCCCGTTGGAAAAACACTCTCCGGCAGAATCCATCACCTTCATAAACTTTTCATAGCTCAAGGTGCCTGCGCCGAATCTTCGGATCACCAGCTTTTCAAAATTCCCTCGTGCCTTGTCCATCTTCTCCATCTGGGAAACGGCAGACTGGGCAATCCCTCCTAAAACCTTGCTGGAGCGGTAATATTCCATCAAGGCAAGGGACTTTTCCCATGCATGCTCCTCATCAGCCTTTAAAAGCTCTGTCTTTCTCTCCGCCAGAAGAATCCGATTAAGCCAGATAAAAAAAGGAATTGACATAACGCCTATCGTAATCGCTGCTGCCGCTGCCAAGGGGCTGGGACTCAATGGCGAAAGCCCTAAAAGTCCAGGGGAAAACAGGCAGACCTCCACAGCCGCAAAGACAGCATTTCCCACAAAAAGCTTCCTGTATTTTTTCACGCAGCTTTGTACCTCCATAAAGAATCGTTTGTGTTAAGGATAGTATACACCTTTTTTTAATCTTTGAGAAGCACAAATCCACTGCAAAAACAGTAGACAACCAAGCCATATAAGTGGTATGCTGTATTACAGAATGTTTTTCGATTGTGCAGACCTAAATCAAAATTCTGCCGTTTCGTCCAGAAAATTGCTGACAAATGCCTGATTTATAGGGAAGGAATGAAACAACACATGAAAAATTATAAGAAATTGCCGAATCTGGTTTGGACCTTTTTTAAGATCGGTTTATTTACCTTTGGCGGCGGATATGCCATGATTGCACTGATTGAAGATATTTGTGTGGAAAAAAACAACTGGATTACCCATGATGAAATGATAACGGTTACCGCCATTGCAGAATCCACCCCCGGCCCCATTGCCATTAACTGTGCTACCTTTGTCGGGTTGAAACAGGCCGGGCTTTTGGGCGCTGCATCTGCTACCATAGGAATCGTACTTCCTTCCTTTGTTATCATCTTCGCCATATCCCGGTTTTTGAAAGACTTTCTTGCCATCCCTGTGGTTTCCAGCGCATTCCATGGCATCAAGATTGCTGTAGGTGTTTTGATTGTCAATGCAGCAGCCACTATGATTAAAAAAATGCCGAAAAAAAGGTTTCCTCTTTCTGTCATGATCAGCTCCTTTTTAGTCATGCTTCTGATCAATTTCTCATCCCTGGGCATTTCCTCCATCTGCCTGATCCTGACAGCAGCGGCTGTCAGCCTGGCAATTACAGCTATTTTCTCACAGAAAGGCGGTAAACAATCATGATCCTGCTGGAACTCTTTCTGGGATTTTTGTGGGTTGGCTGCTTTTCCTTTGGCGGCGCGTATGGTGCAATCCCCCTGATTCGCGATGTGGTGCTTTCTCATGGCTGGCTGGATGAGGAGACTCTCACATACATGATCGCTGTTAGTGAGAGCACACCAGGCCCTATCATGGTAAACCTTGCCACCTACATCGGCAGCAGCAAAGCCGGACTTGCAGGCGCATCCCTGGCCACCCTGGCTGTGGTGCTTCCGGCATTTCTGATCATCCTGCTGGTGATGACTGCAGTGAACACACTGCTCCACAATCCCTATATGCAGGCGCTCCTGCAGGGAATCAAGCCCTGTGTCATCGGAATCATCCTGGCCACCGGCACCTATATGGTCCTGAACCACTGCTTCCCTCTGACCTCCGGCTCCCTTCTTGATGTACATGCCTCAGTCATCACAGCTTCCCTGTTTGCCGCTTTGTGGAGCGCCAAACATTTTCTAAAGAAAAGAATCTCTCCCATCATGCTGATCGTTCTCTCGGCATGTCTTGGAGTAATGGTATATGGGGGACTGCATCTTTAGCCAGTGTCCTGTCCGTTTTTTCCACCCCTCCATATGATGCTGTTTTGACGATATGTGGAAAGAGAGACCAAAAAAAACAGACACGGTCTGTGTTCTTATCGATCTGTATTCTTATGGTGACGGGATTTTTACCGCCGGCCCAGTGTGCCATATGATCAGCGCAGCAAGAGCAAAGATGTGCCTGAACCGCCTTGATCCCTTAAAAATACAAAGCATCAGGAAACAAAAGCCTTGAAAATCCCCCCTGAATATGGTAAAGTATAAACATCTTTTCCAGATCTTATTTTTAGGTCTGGAATCCATAGATCGATCCGATCTATCACAGCTATTTTAGCATCCTTTTCAGTTTTCTAATGGCAGTTTTTTTCCTGCCGCTCGAATGATTCCCGAACCATTACAAATCACTAGGAGGTCTCTTTATGGCACAAAATTCTCAAAACATTGCTCCCGGCTCTCTTTCCAAATATTTTCCGGAAATCTATTCCCGAAAGCAGGTTCTGCAGATCATTCATTCCCAAAAAAACCTGAATGCTTTATTCCAAAGCTGGAATCCCCAGGATCAGGAAACCTTTCTGGACTGCTGCAGCGGCAGCCGCGGCATGAAAGTACTTTATGACGGCATTTTCAAGGAAATCTTCAATCCCGAAGCTGCCCCAGAACGGCTGGAAGATCTTCTTTCCCTTCTCTTTCAGAAAAAAGTAAAAATTGACTCGGTTCTTCCTAATGATTCCGTCCGGTTAGGCGCTGAATCCTCTTTGCTCTACACAGACATTATTGTACAGTTAGAAGACGGAAGCCTGTCCAACATTGAAATTCAAAAAATCGGATATGCCTTTCCCGGCCAGCGCTGTGCCTGCTACTCTGCTGACCATCTGCTTCGTCAGTATAAACGAGTCCGCGGAGCACAGGGAAAACAATTCCATTACCGGAATATCAAAAGCGTCTATACCATTATATTTTTTGAACAATCCCCAAAGGAATTTCATGACTATCCAGACCACTGGCTTCATATCTTCCGTCAACAGTCCAACACCGGTCTGACCCTCAATCTTTTGCAGGAATATTATTTCATTCCACTTGACATTTTCCGAAAAAACATGGACAATAAAAGTATAACCAGTGATCTGGAAGCGTGGCTTTCCTTTCTTTCCTTTGATGAACCGGAAAGAATTGTGGAACTGTTTACCCGTTATCCCAGATTCAGGGCTTTATACCAGGACATTTATGAGCTATGCCAGAATATGGAAAAGGTGATGAATATGTACTCAAAAGAATTATTAGAATTAGACCACAATACCGTATTATACATGATTGATGAAATGCAGGAACAGATTGATCAAAAGCAACTGGAGATAACAGAAATGGATGCTCAGATAAGCCAGCAAAAGGTTCAGATTCATCAACAGGTATCGCAGATTAACCAACAAGTAACCCAAATCAACCAACAAGAAGCCCAAATCAACCGACAGGAAGCCCAAATCAACCAACAGGAAGCCCAAATCAACCAACAGGAAGCCCAAATCAACCAACAGGAAGCCCAAATCAACCAACAGGCCATTTTAATCCAAAATCTCCAAAAACAGCTTGCAGATTTACAATCATCCAAATGACCCCGTTCCTAATTCCGTCATTCGCCCATCAACAGATACACTGCCGAAAAGAAGGGTCTTGATGGGCGCATTGGATCACCCCCGCACCCTTATCACCACCGGAAGATCACCTTTCACTGTCTTAGCACAGACATGGAGTCCTTCTCTGTCCTGCTTCCACTCCAAAGCCTCCTTGGATCCTAAAATCCCCACACTCCAGATTTTTCCGAAAAACATCCCTTTTGCCCCTTTTTCTATCAGATCCTGACTGCCAGGCACTGCCAAGGAGCGGATCATCACCTGTCCATCCTTCGGAAATGCAATCAAAAAAGCATAAATACTGTCTCCCCGCGCCCTAAACCGAATATCCTCTCTTGTATATGGGATTTCCTTCTGGTCTGTAAATGGCCCCTCCGGTTCCTGGGTATTCCCCTCTCGGTCGATCTTCCAGGGACGGCTTCCATAAATCGCCTGCCCATTTACCTGCATCCATGCACCGATCTCCTGCAAAATCTCCTGCAAAGAATCCTGATCCCTGTCCATTCTGTTTTCTCCTCCTTAAATCAAGCTACCTTCCAAATCGAATTGCGCCATAACTGCCTCCTGCTGCCCAAACGGCTGCCTTAAAGCCATTTTAATCTATTTTACCACCACCTCCATTCCCTGATACCCCCAAGATTCCTACTACTTTCCCCCGATTTTTTTCACAAATCGTCTGTTCACACTTTTTTCACAATATCATTAGCACTCACCTCTTGACAGTGCTGATAATATATGTTATATTACAACCATAACAAATAAAACACAACAAACAAATGCAATCATAAAAAGGAGGAATTTATTATGTTATTTACACCTGCAAGAAGACACTCGGGATTTGATTTATTTGACGACTTTTTCAGCGATTCATTTTTCAGCGCTCCCATCAGCCAGCCTGTTAACTCCATGATGCGCACAGACATCCGCGACGATGGGACCAACTATCTGCTGGATATTGAGCTTCCGGGATTTAAAAAAGAAGATATTCAAGCGGAATTAAAGAACGGCTATCTGACCATCGCCGCCTCCAACGAAAACAGCAAAGAGGAAAAAGATGCAAGCGGAAAGGTGATTCGTCAGGAACGCTACAGCGGTTCCTGCAGAAGAAGCTTTTATGTAGGCGACCAGCTCAAGCAGGAGGACATTAAGGCTTCCTTTGAGAACGGAGTCTTAAAGCTTCAGTTCCCCAAAGAAGCTCCCAAGGCTGTGGAGGAACCCCCTAGATATATCCAGATCAATGGCTAAATAGCCCTAAAGGGGCTGCCGCAAAATCCCGCAATTTCACAATACAGGATCCATATCCATAGTATATAGATCCCATACCTTGTAAATATGCCGTTTTGCCGCAGCCTCTTTTGCGGCTGATTTTGATCAGAAAATCATTGATACATGCCAAAGAGAAGCTTTATCCCTTCCTGTCAAAGCACCGCCTGCATTTTCCTGCCGCATATCCCACAGGCAGCAGTCGGCCGCAGTACTGACATCGGGCAATATAACCCTTCTTCCCCTTGGAGAGATATCGCATGATCATGGCTTCTGTCCTCTCCCGTTCCTTTGTCAGCCATTCCTGATCAATCACCTTGTCAAACCGATAAGAAAACTGATAATACAGATCCAGCTTTTTATAATAGGTCTCATAACACTGCATAGACCTTTTGGCTTCCCTGCTCTCGGATACATCGATTCCGTATGACCTGCCATCTCTGTTTTCTGCGCCGATTCCCCGCCTATATCTCCTGCCGGAAATCCTTTCATACGGCGTATCCATCCTTGGGTGATCCAGGGAAACATCAGCCGGATAATTCATACAATACTCCAGCCACTGCTTCACCACCTTCTGATCCTTCACATCAATGGGACAGCTTATCATCCGGTACAGCACTGCCTTATCCTCAAACCCCATAATCTGATCCTGGAAACGTTTGGCATATCCATACAGACACAAAAGCTCATCAATACTAACCTTCTCAAAAGGCGCCTGAGCCTTCTGAGAATGCCATACCTGCAAAATCACGTCCAAAGGCTCGTCCAGCTCCAACAGCACCTGGGGAAAACCTAAGCTGACCTTTTCCACCGGCTTGTCCTCTGCGGAAAACCGTTCTTTTATATAAGCAAGAGCTGTAGAACCCATGGCATTCACATACCCTGTATCATAGATCCCATACCTTCCGGCACGTCCGGCAATTTGAAGGATCTCGGGAACAGATAATCCCCTTCTCTCAACCCCGTCAAACTTTTCTGTCTGAATAAACACAATACGCCGGACCGGCAGATTCAGTCCCATGCCAATGGCATCCGTCGCCACTACTACCTTTGTCTGGCCACCTGCAAAAAGCTGCATCTGCCGTCGGCGGATCTCCGGCGGCAGGCTTCCATAAATCACGCTGGCTTCTATACCCTTTTCCTCCAGCCTGCCTGCCACATCAAGCACAGATTTTTTGGAAAACACCACTAAAGCATCTCCCTCCCGCACATCCTCCGGAAACCGAAATGCCGTCTCCTCACAGATCAGTGCTGTCTTCCTCTCATAGCGGAAAATCTCAAAATCATCGTTGCATACCTGAATCAGATGCCGGATCACCTGCTCTGCCGCCGGACTCATGCACACATGGATTTCTCTGGCCTGGATACCCAGAATCGCCTTTGTCCAGCAATGGCCCCGCTCTGGATCTGCCGTCATTTGGGCCTCGTCAATTACCGCAATGTCATAAATCTTATAAAAATCCGCCATTTCCACGGTGGAAGCGGTCACCCGGCTGTTCTCCTGGGAAATGCACTCCTGCCCTGTCAGCATGGTACAGGGAACCCCATATTCGTTCATCCTCTCAAAGACCTCCAGGGCCAACAGCCTGAGCGGTCCCAAATACACTCCGCTCTCTGCCATTTTAAGCCTTTCCAATGACTGAAAGGTCTTGCCGCTGTTGGTTGGTCCGATATGCAGAATAAAATGCCGCCTCATCTCCAAAGCCTCCGGAAACTCCAATTCCGGTCGGGAAGGCACAAGCTGCAGGATCTTGTGCATCAATGCCTCTGTCCGAAATACCCGGAACAGATCATACAAAGGCGCCACACAAATCTCCCCGGCTGCATCCGTTTCCAAATACTCGAAAAATGCCGGTCCCACCAAGCGCTCATCCTCCGGCAGTAAAATCGCCAGATCCAGCCTTACTAACTCTGGAACCACATCTCGCCTCAGCCGCTCCAAAACCTGCCGAATCCCATACCGCACCGCACAATGATACAGATTATTGATCTGCCGGTGGTAATTTTCCAAAGCATTCTTTGTCACCCGGCTGTTCTTCGTGCGCTTTAACACCTTGGTCAGACTTACCGTCCTCTCCGCCGCCCCTTTCGGCTTAACCATTGCCCCGCGCCGTCTCTGGCCGGCCTTCTCATACTGCCGCACATAAATTTGTATTAATTCCTCTTTTTCTGTCATTTGTCTGACAACCTTTCCTAAAAACCTCTCTTTAATTTAACGAACCATCCCCATCGTTCCCACAAGCATACCATACTTCCTCATAAAATAACAGATCTGTCTTCTGTATTTTATTTATCCGTTACGATCTGACCACGGTTCACACTGCTGATCGCTGTGCCGGCGCTCCATCCAGCCAGCAATCAGGCGCCGGTCGGAACATGAAAACGTGTCTGAAAACCACTTTCTATTTTGTCTGTTTTTGCTGAGAAACGAACCGCCCCTACTCCTCTCCCGCCTTAAAATTATACACCGGACGGATCACCTTCACAATCTCTGCCGTATCTCCGATATTCCTCACAATATCCTCCATGCCCTTGTACGCCATGGGACACTCATCCAAAGTAGCCCCATTGACAGAGGTTGTATAGATCCCCTTCATCTGCTTTTTAAACTCTGATACAGTCCAAGTCTTTTTTGCCTGTGCCCGTGACATCAGACGCCCGGCCCCGTGAGGCGCAGAAAAATTCCACTCCTCATTTCCCTTTCCCACACAGAGCAGGGAGCCATCCCGCATATTGATGGGAATCAGAAGCTTTTCCCCCTTTTTGGCGGAAACGGCTCCCTTTCGGAGAATCCCTGCATCCGTATCAATATAGTTGTGAATGGTGGTAAATTCCTCCTCCACCTTAAGCTTCATCCCCCGAATCAATTCATCCATCATAGCCTTCCGGTTCAGCATGGCAAACTGCTGGACCAGCTTCATATCATGAATATAATCTTCCATCAGCGCTCCAGTGCAGTAAGCCAGGCTTTTCGGAACTGAAGTCTTGATCTGCTTTTTCAAAGCTTTCAGCGCCCTCTCGATCTCCTTTTCTCTTCCCTGCGCCCGGTAAGTCGCAATCAGCGCTTTTTCATCTTTTTTTGTATTTCCGTTCAGCTCCCGGTATGCCTGTTCCTGATAATATTGCGCCACCTCCAGCCCTAAGTGACGCGAGCCCGAATGCACCACCAGATAAAGCTTTCCCTCTTGGTCCTGATCTGCCTCAATAAAATGATTTCCGCCTCCAAGCGTCCCTAATGACAGTGCTGCCCGCCGTAAATCCAGCCGCGCCTCCTTTTTGCACCGAAGCTGTTCCAGATCAATTTGCTCACAAAGGGAATGAGGTTTTTTTCGCACCTCGTACCCAGAAGGAATTTTTTCAAGAATCAGCTTATCCAGCTTTTCCAGTTCAATATGGCGATTCTTTATTCGAATTGTTTCCATGCCGCAGCCAATATCCACCCCTACCAGATTAGGCGCCACCGCATCTCGGATCGTCATGGTAGTCCCAATGGTACATCCGGCTCCTGCATGAACATCCGGCATAATGCGGATCCTTAAATCCTTCACATACTCCTGGTCGCATAGACTCTTAATCTGCGCTAATGCCGTATCTTCCACCACATCCGTATAAATCCTGGCTGTATTATATTCTCCTTTTACCTCCTGGTACATTCTCTTTTTCCCCCTTTCTGCAGCAGGCCCTCTCCTATAAGGCAGTCTATTTTCTGCCGAACCTTGCATAGAATCCCTTGGCATGGAATCCACATACAACACTTATGCTCCGTCCCTGCCGCTCTATTCATCTGACTATTCATTTTCCCGCTCCTTTATTCGTCTCAGCTTTTCCTTTCTTAGATTTTTATGCCGAACCCGAGCCCTTGGCATATACTTGTCACATCTTTGGCAATAATGGGTATGAGATGCCTCTCGTCCCTTTTTACACTGTCCCGCTGCCATATAATACATACACACTGTTTCTCTGTCTCGTGCCATATGCTCCTCCTGTATTCATTCACGCAAAAAAAGCCCATCCTCCGGTGTCGCTACCGGAACAGATCGGCTTTTCTCCTAATCCTTCCTTTACAAACTGCAGAGACAGACCATGCATCCGCATCCTTCCTGTCCCCACTTTCGACAGCCCGTGAATCCACTCCGTCACGTTCACTGCCGTATCCGCTGCCCTCCAGGCATCCGCTGCACAGATCTCCTTTATACCAGTCCCTCCGCCAAAGGAAAGCTGCTATAAACATCCGACGCAGCCAGCCATGAACATGACTCTCTATCAAATTTTTCCATTCTGTAACCTGCACTTCGTTTCATAGCAATCCTCCTTTCCGCGTCCTGCGCTTTTTATAATTTTCCAAACTATACCACAAAATTCCAGCCTTGTAAACCTTTCTTCCATTACAATATTCTTACTGTTTTCTTACCGTTTCCGTTACAAGTACAGCAGTCCAGATACCCCTGAACATTTTCTGCAGAAGCTGAGCTTTTCTTTTTTCCCTCCATAATGTGTTTCCTCTTGTGATAGATGATAAATTTCTGTCCATAAATAAATCTCCTTCCATGATAAATTTCCAGCTAAGATACAATTTTGATACAACTTTGAAACCATCTGGATACCAATCTCCTGTATATTTTGAGACAGTCCCCTTACTTATTCGGAGCGGAGGGCACTTCGTGCCACAAAGTATACCCAAGGGCACCCCTTAATACATGCTCCTTCGGAGCGGGGGCACTTCGTGCCACAAAGTATACCCAAGGGCACCCCTTAATACATGCTCCTTCGGAGCGGGGGCACTTCGTGCCACAAGGTATACCCAAGGGCACCCCTTAATACATGCTCCTTCGGAGCGGGGGCACTTCGTGCCACAAGGTATACCCAAGGGCACCCCTTAATACATGCTCCTTCGGAGCGGGGGCACTTCGTGCCACAAGGTATACCTTATAATACAAAATGCCCCTGAGCCATCTTGCCATTTTAATCAGCTGCCATTTTAAGCGGCTGCTCTGAACAAAATGAAAGGAATGTGAATCATCATGAAAAGAAAAAAACAAACACTGCTCTCGTTTCTTCTTACCACCTTGTTCATTCTGTCTTTCTTGGCCCCTGCCTATGGCGGGCAGGAAGATGACAGCAGCGAAGAACCTCTTGCTCCTTATTTCTTCATTGAAGATGCAGACCCTCAGGCTGACCAGTTTCCTCTAAAGGAAACGCTTGTATCCACTACCATAAACGGCGTGATTGCCGAAACCTTTGTGACCCAGACCTATGCCAACCAGGGGATGAATTCCATTAATGCCCGATACATTTTCCCTGCCTCAGACCGTGTATCGATCCATGGAATGAAAATGCAGATAGAAGATCAGATCATCACTGCCCAAATCCAGGAGCAAAAGGAGGCAAGACAAACCTTCGAAAAGGCAAAAAGCGAGGGAAAAAGCGCCTCACTTCTGGAACAGCAGCGTCCCAATGTATTTTCCATGGATGTAGCCAATATCATGCCTGGGGACACGGTTCGCATTGAGCTTCACTATACAGAGCTGATCTCCCCCACAGAGGGTGTCTACCAGTTTGTATTTCCCACTGTAGTGGGACCCCGTTATGCCAGCTCGTCTGCAGAAGAAGCTCCTGACAGCACACACAGTCAGAAAAATGAATCCGATTCCGGCCCTGGTTCCAAAGAGGAGGAACCAGACCAATGGCTCTCCTCCCCTTATCTGGAAGAAGACAGCTTTCCTCCCGGAAAGTATGATATTACAGTAAAGCTGTCCACCGGTGTCCCCATCACAGACATTTCCTCTGACTCTCACTCCATTAAGTTGGAAAAAATCAGCGAAGACAAGGCAGACATCACTCTTGCCGACCCGGAGGAATATGGGGGGAACCGGGATTTTATCCTGAATTATAAGCTGACCGGACAGGAGGTAAACTGCGGCCTTTTGTTAGACTGCGAAGATGATGAAAACTTTTTTATGCTGATGGTACAACCTCCTGAACACTATACTCCAGAGAATCTGCCTCCCAGAGAGTATATCTTTATTGTGGATGTATCCGGTTCCATGTTCGGCTATCCCCTGAGCATTTCCAAGAATCTTATTGGGAAGCTGGTCAGCAGCCTAAAACCAGAGGACCGCTTTAACCTGCTTTTATTTTCCAATTCCTCCATCCAGATGTCCCCTCGGTCTGTGCCTGCAGCAGCAGAAAATATCAGCCGTGCCATCGATTTAATTAATGAGGAAAGCGGCGGCGGCGGAACAGAGCTGGCTCCGGCCTTAAGAAACGCCATTTCCATTCCTAGGGCCGAATCCTATTCCCGCAGCATCGTGATCATCACAGACGGCTATATTTCCGGAGAAAAGGAGATTTTTAATATCATTCATGACAATCTGGATAATACCAGCTTTTTCGCCTTTGGAATCGGCGATTCGGTCAACCGCTATCTGATTAATGGAATTGCTGGGGCAGGACAGGGAGAAGCCTTTGTGGTAACAAACCAGGAAGAAGCCAATGACACCCTGGGCCGTTTCCTTTCCTATGTTCACGCTCCTCTTTTGACGGACATTCAAATTACCTACGACGGCTTTGATGCCTATGATGTGGAACCATCCATGATTCCCACCTTATTTGCCAAGCGTCCCATTGTGGTCTTTGGAAAATGGAGAGGGCAGCCAGAAGGAACCATCCGAATCACCGGAAAAACAAACGGACAGGATTATGTGAAAGAAATTCCGGTTTCTCAGTCAGAACCCTCCTCATCCAACCAAGCGATCCGCTATCTGTGGGCGCGGAAAATGGTCGAACGTCTGACTGACTATGGCGGCCGGGGGACTGATTCCAAGCTTGCCAAAATCCTGGTCACTTCACTGGGGCTGAAATACAGCATGATGACCCCCTACACCTCCTTTGTGGCTGTGACAGAAACCATCTCCAATCCTGACGGCGCCGGCAGCGACGTAAAACAGCCCTCTGTACTTCCTTTGCATGTATCCAACCTTTCTGTAGGCGGATACACCACCGGATCCGAACCTGGCACGGTCCTCCTTATTTTGGGAATTGCATTGCTTATGCTGTGCAGAATCCTTCGGTATAAAAAGTCCTGAGAAGCTTATTCCATAAATGAAAGGAGCCATATGAAGCCCATAAAAACATTCAGGCATTTTTTGCGGACCTGGGGAACAGTCTACCTGACCGGTTTTCTTCTCCTATCATGCATCAAGGTATATTATGGAAAAGCGGGGAGCGACAGCCTTTTATGGCTTCTCGCTCCTGCTGCCTGGTGGACCAAAGCCTTATCCGGGCTTTCCTTTGAGTACGTTCCTCAGATCGGATATGTCAATCATTCCTGTCAGTTTATTATTGCCGCTTCCTGCTCCGGCGCACAATTTATGATCCTTTCTGCTGCCATGCTGATCTTTTCCTTCACCCATTGGATGAATACCCGCCGTCAGGGCTTCTTGTGGCTTGGCGTCAGCTTGGGAGGCTCTTACCTTTATACGATTTTTATCAATGGCATTCGAATCCTCCTGTCCATCCGTGTTCCGCTTTATCTTCAAAAAACAGGATTCCTTCGTGCCCTTGACGGCAGGCTGGATTCCGGACAAGTACACACCATAATCGGAACTGCTGTGTTCTTCAGCTCTCTGTTTCCCCTGTACGCAGCAGCAGAACAGGCAGCCAGAAAAATATCCGTGTCGCCGCCAGCCAAATCCGCTCAATCCCTGTACCCTGCATTGTGGTACTTTGCTGTTGTACTCGGCCTTCCCTTTCTGAGCCTTGCCTGCAGGAACCGTCTTCAGGCATTTATCCCATATGCCCTTGTAATTTGCATGGTATGCGTTCCTGTCTTGCTTCTCCAGCTTCTCCCTGCCGTAATACAGAAAGCGATCCATAAGAAAATACATAAAAAATAAAACAGAGAAAAAGCCGGGGCTCTCGGCTCAGGCTTTTTCTTTCACAAAATCCCCCTCCATCTTCGACAAAAAAATCGCCAAACATAACATAGGTTATATTCATTTTTCATTTTTTATGGTACAATTTCACTATAAGTTATTAATTTAACAAACCTTAAGGGAAAGGGGTACTTTAGCAATGGCTAGTACAGCAAACAAAAAAGAGCAAGCCACTCTGATTCACTCCGCTGTTGGTGTAGGTATCATGTTATTTTTCCGATTCCTGCCTCTCAGCCTCCCGGAGGTCACTCCGGTCGGTATGGAAATCCTGGGCATATTCCTGGGAACCCTGTACCTATGGACATTTGTAGACCCGATCTGGGGCAGCATCATGTCCATCGCCATGGTTGGATTTTCTTCCTACAGTAGCATGTCAGCCGTTATCGGCGAAGCATTTGGCTCCCCGGTGGTCTGTCAGGTATTATTTATGCAGATCATGTCCGGCGGCCTGGCCTATTACAAGATTACCGGCTACATGGGACGTTTCTTCCTTACCAGGAAGTTTACCAATGGCAAGCCTTGGCTGCTGATGGGCGTTATCTGTATGGGATGTTATTTTATCGCCGGCTTCGTTAATGCCTTCACCCCTATTTTCGTCATGTGGCCCGTCCTCTACGGTGTATTTGACGAGATTGGCTACAAAAAGGGTGATCCGTTCCCCAGAGTTGCCCTGACACTGGTCGTCATTGCCTCTCTGATCGGTTTCCCCATGGCGCCATTTGCTCAGAACGGCCTGGCGCTTCTCAGCAACTTTGAAAAGGTCAGCGCTGAGATGCCAGGAGGACCTGTTGTTGTCAACAGCGGCGGATATTTGCTGACTGCCATTATTCTGGGCATGATACTGATTACGGCGGTGGTTCTGTTTGCCAAGTTTGTCCTGCGTCCAGACGCCTCCCGTCTTATGGATTATGACGTAGAAAGCTTAAACCGCAACCCGCTTCCGCCTCTTTCCTTGGGACAAAAGCTGTATATTCTTGGCTTTGTCCTGGTGATCCTGGGAATGATGATTCCTTCCCTGGTTCCCTCCCTGCCCTTTATGGGGTATCTGAAGGGCTGTGTCTATGGTCTGGCTATGTTTATCGCAGCCTGCCTGGCCGCCATCCGTATCAAAGGCGAGCCGGTGCTGGACATTGGAAAGGTTCTGGCAACCAACAGCTGGGGTGCATATTTTATCATTGTTGCTGCCATCCTTTTAGGTGGTGTTCTTACCAATGAGGCAACCGGTATTTCCGGATTTTTAAGGGTAATGCTTACCCCGATCTTCCAGGGCATGTCCTCAACCGTTTTCATTATACTGCTGCTGGCTTTGGGTGGTATTCTTACCAACCTGTGCAACAGCCTGGTAATCGGTATGCTGCTGCAGCCTATTATCATTACGTACTGTACCCAGGCAGGCGCAGATCCCAGACCTATTGTGACCCTGATGATCCAGTTTGTGCTGCTGTCTGCCTGTGTTACCCCGGCAGCTTCGCCCTTTGCAGCACTGCTGCACAGCAATAAGGAATGGGTTCCCACTAAGTATGTATATTCCTATACCCTGCCCATGGTTCTCATTGAGCTGGTACTGATGCTGATTATCGGAATCCCGGTAGCCACAATATTGTGCGGCGCCTGATTCCAGCTATCCTTAGTACGCACATTGCCAGCATACATTTCAAGATAGGAAGATGCCTTGGGACACAAAGTGTCTCCGCTTCAAAGAAGCAGGGGAACATATATGAATAACACCCCTTAAAACATGCTCCTTCCAAGCGGGAGATACTGCGTGTCACAAGGGACATGGATCCGGCCAAGCGCATTTCCGACGCACTTTGCCGGATACTTGCTGAATAAGGGCAAAATCTATCTGTCAAATCCGACATGCCCAAAATACATTTTTTGCACAAAATCTGAATTTTCTTAACATACTTTATAGAATATTCTACCAAAAAACGTTATAATAAAAGATAGCTGAGCACAAAAGTGCAAAGCAATCCGCTGCCCAGACAAGCAATGCCCAATACCTGTTTTATACAGGCCAAAGCGCAGCGCTAAGGTTTGGGCTTCCATCCTGTTTCCAGGGCAAAGGGAAAGCGGAATAAAACAAAATGGAGGAGGTCGATTACAATGGCACAATACGATCTGATCATCATCGGAGCCGGTCCGGCCGGCATGACTGCCGCAATCTATGGAGCGCGGGCAGACATGAATGTCCTGATGCTGGATAAGCTGGCACCCGGCGGACAGATCATCAACACAAATGAGATTCAGAACTACACAGGTGTAGGCACCATTAACGGCGCTGAACTTGCTTATCAGATGTTTGAGCATACCCAGCAGTTTGACACCATTACCTTTGACTATGCCACAGTCAAAGAGGTTGTAGATAATGGAAAGGAAAAATTGGTGCGCTGCGAGGAGGATGATAAGGAATTTACTGCCAGCTCCGTCATTCTTGCCACCGGTACCCGCCCAAGATGCCTTCACGTCACAGGAGAAGACAAGTTCCGCGGCAATGGTATCAGTTGGTGCGCCATTTGCGACGGAGCCCAATACCGAGATAAGGATGTGGTAGTCATCGGCGGCGGCAACTCTGCCGTAGAAGAATCTATCTTCCTGGCTGGTATTGTCAAGTCCCTGACCATTGTCACTATGTTTGATCTGACTGCTGATCCCATTGCCTGTGACAAGCTGCGGGCCATGGACAAGGTAAGTATTTATCCTTACCAGGATATTCTGGAATTTGTAGGCGACACTCGTCTGGAAGGAGTCCGTTTCCGTTCCACCAAGACCGGAGAGGAAAAGACAGTAAGCTGTGACGGTGTATTTGAATACATCGGCCTGACTCCCACCACAGAATGTTTTAAGGATTTAGGCGTATTAAACCAGATGGGCTATGTAGAAGTTAATGACCGTATGGTCTCTAAGGTTCCCGGTATCTTTGGCGCCGGCGACTGTGTTACCAAGAATCTCCGTCAGGTGATTACCGCCTGTGCAGACGGAGCGATTGCCGCTCAGGAAGCATCCCACTATGTAAAGAATCTCTAGTGCTCCATCCGGCCAGAAATTGCACTGCCAGTGCCGGATATTTTGTCAGTCTGCAAGGCGGAGGAGGAAGACGATGCGGTGGCATCGTTGACTAACGACAACGCAGCAGATGGCAAAATAGGCGGTACTGAAAGTACAGTTACTGGCCGAATGGAGTACTAGACCATTTTGTCATAATCATAAGAGCAGAAATCCGCCGCAGCTACTGCTCTGATTTTCCAGGCAATTATTTATTATGAGCATCAGGAGCTGTCATGGAAAAGCATTTCGTTTAACCCCAACGGGATTTCTTAAGGAGTTTTACATTTCCCATGACAGATCCCTAATATTAAAAGGAGGTACAACATGTTAAAAGAAGTAAACAGTACAGAATTCAAAGACTTAGCCGGCAAGGGGCTGGTACTCGCCGACTTCTTCTCCACTACCTGCGGTCCCTGCAAGATGCTGGGCTTTGTCTTAAAGGATGTGGAAAAGGAGTTCGGTGATGATCTCACCATCTTAAAGGTAGATTTTGACCAGAACAAAGAGCTGACCGCAGAGTACGGCGTGGCCGGTTATCCCACCTTGATTCTTTTAAAGGACGGGACTGAGGTAAAGCGTCTTCAGGGTCTGCAGCAGAAGCCGGTTATTGTCAAAATGGTTAAAGAAAATATCTGAATTTTGTTGACTTTACATAACCCTGTACAGCAGTCTGAATGTTCTCACTGCTATGTCAAAAAATTATTATGTATATGGAGGAAAACAACTCATGAGTGTTAAATATATCTTAGAGAAGCATCTGATTGACCGTCAGGCAGAAGCTGAGGAATCCATGCTAAAGGAATTTGAGGCCGGCAATTTTACCATTCAAAATCCGTTGGTAAAATACAATCTGTATGAGGTCAGCCCCTTAAGCGCTGTGGTCTGCTTTGAAACCAAGAGCGAGACCCCTGTGACGATTACCGTACTGGGCAAGACCAAAGAGGCCAACATCAGCCACACCTTCCCCAAGGCAAAAAAGCATGTGCTTCCGGTTGTGGGACTGTACTCCAACTATGCCAATCAGGTAGAGATCCGCGCTTACCGGGGTGAGTCTAATGTGATTACCATCGACGTGCCGGATGTTTACAATGGTGAGAATCCGATTTACCATATGCACACCACTCCCGAATATCTCCAGGACAATGTGATCATGGTATCTCCGGCTGGCCTTCAGCTCTCCTCTGCCTTTGACTATGCAGGGGATGCTCGCTGGCACATGAACGTAGCCTGTGTATTTGATATCAAGCGTCTGAAAAACGGCAACCTGATCATGGGTACCCATCGTCTTCTGAAGATGCCTTACTATATGTCCGGTCTTTACGAGATCAGCCCCTGCGGCAAGGTTTACAAAGAGTTCCGTCTGCCTGGCGGCTATCATCACGATGAGTTTGAGATGGAGGACGGCAACCTGCTGGTACTGACCGATGACTTAGAAAGCGATACTGTGGAGGATATGTGTGTCCTGATCGACCGCAACACCGGTGAGATCTTAAAGACCTGGGATTACAAGAAATTTCTCAATCCTGAAACTGTCAGCCATTCCGGCAGCTGGTCTGAGGAAGACTGGTTCCACAACAACGCTGTATGGTATGACAAGAACACCAACTCTCTGACCTTCTCCGGCCGTCACATTGACTCTATGGTGAACATTGATTTTGACAGTGGAGAACTGAACTGGATCATCGGCGATCCGGCTGGCTGGCCTCAGGATATGGTGGACAAATACTTCTTCAAGCCCATTGGCAGCAACTTCGGCTGGCAATATGAGCAGCACGCCAATGTGATCACCCCTAATGGTGATGTAATGTGCTTTGACAACCATCACTATGGCTGCAAGCAGGTAGAGCGGGATGCCAAGAACCTGGCTGCCAAGGATAACTACTCCAGAGGTGTTCGTTACCGCATCAACACAGAAGATATGACCATTGAGCAGGTATGGGAATACGGAAAAGACCGGGGTGCTGAGTTCTTCTCCCCCTACATCTGTAATGTAGAGTACTACAATGAAGGTCATTACATGATTCACTCCGGCGGTATTGCTTATGACAAGGACGGCGCTCCTTCCGAGGCTTTAGGCGCATTTGTCAAGGATTTGGGCGGCACCTGCCGCAGCATTACCGTTGAAGTCTGCGACGGCAAGGTTATGCTGGATCTGGAAGTTCCCGGCAACTACTATCGTGCTGAAAAGCTGAAACTCTACAGCGACGGCATCAACTTAGAGCTGGGCAAGGGACAGATTCTTGGAAAGATGGGACATACCAAAGAATTTGATACAGATATCCCAATGGAAAATTCCGGTGAGATGCTTCCGGAAAGCTGCAATGCCAGAATCGAAGAAGAAATCGACCGTTTCACCTTCTTCTCCCGCTTCGAGAAGGGCCAGATGGTTATGATGCTTTTAGAGCAGGGTGACGAAGTTCACAGATATTACATCTCCACTACTGCTGTAGCCTATCTGGCTATGTGCTGCGGAACCTTCTTAGATTCCGATGAGCGTAACACCAGAACCAGCGTCAACAAAGCTGGATTAAAGGGTGTGTATGACGTGAGAGTCATTGTGGATGACAAGAAATACGAGACTGGTGTAAAGATCACCTGCGAATAATTAATAATCTTTTTCCCTTATATAATGATATAGGGAACCGTGACCTGTCGGAAAGATCCGACAGGTCACGGTTTCTGCCGTTTTCCATCCTTTTCTATCTTATGATGTTGGGATTAAAAGGTCTTCTGCCTCCTCTGATACCGAATCGATTCGTACTTTGTACTCCCTCAATCCTCAAAAACATTCAAAATCCGCCCTGATCAGCTGCTGTCTTATTATAAAAAACAAAGTGTACAGGCTCTGAACGTTATATTTTCAGTCTGCACACTTTATTTATCTGTTCTTAAAAGCTGCTCATATCATTAATTAAGCCCTATATATCATCGAATCTTTTGTCCTGCATATACCCTTTAAGGCATCAGCAATGAATCTTAATTCCTGTGTCGAACTTCTCGTCATCTACAATCACACGCACATCATAGTCCCCGGAAAGCCCTGCCTTGTTGACGCTCAGCATAATAGCGCGCCCATCCTTGTTGATAAAGGTGCCGCAGCAAAGAGCCTCAAACTTATTGGCAGCCGTGGAAATATAATAGCGGTGCTTCTCATCTCCCTGCTCAAGCATCAGCATTACCAGCTGGCCCTTCTCAAAGACTGCCTTATAGGTGAAACGATCATCTTCCTCAATAAACTCTGAACCATACTTCTCTGGAATCAGAACCCCTGAAGACTCCAATGGGATATCTGTATCAAACTCCTTGGTTACTCCCATGGATCCTAAGAAGCATCCCTTACCCATGGAAAGATTATCCTGGTCATGATACAGACGAAGCTTCTCTGCCCGGTAGAAGTTCCCTTCCACCTCCAGCTCCATCATCACCTGGTTATCCAATATCTCCACCGTAATACTCCTGGTAGACACATCCGGGTTATCCTGCATCAATGCAGCAAACTGCTCAGAAGCCTCTCCTTTATAATACTGAACACCGCCGGAATGAACCATATAGTGACCTTCCTCATAGTATTCCACATTACAAATATAGGAGGAGAAAAATTCCTGGCCTCTCTCTTTACCATATTGCCATACCTGACGAATGGTCATATCGTCCGTATTGATCTTATAGCGGACGCCACGAGAGAAATTATCTTTATTCAGACGGTACTGCTCCTTAATCTTGGAACGGAAATGTCCGTTGTCAAAGCACATCACATCCCCGTCCGGAGTAATCACGTTTGCGTGCTGCTCATACTGCCAGTCAAACTCCCCGTCTCCCACCGGAGTAAAGAAATACTTCTGGTACTTCTCCGGCCATCCTGTCGGATCGCCGATAATCCAATTCAGCTCACCGCTGTCATAATCAATATTCACCATAGAGTCAATATGGCGCCCGGAGAATGTCAGAGAATTGGTATTCTTGTCATACCACACCGCATTGTTGTGGAACCAGTCATGGGCAGACCAGCTTCCCGATTTGCTGCATCCCGGATCCAAAAACTTCTTATAATCCCAGGTCTTTAAGATCTCACCTGTATTCCGATCTACCAGGACGCACATATCCTCCACTGTATCGCTTCTCAGGTCCTCAGTCAAAACCAGCAGATTGCCGTCCTCCATCTCAAACTGGTCATGGTGATAGCCGCCGGGGATTCCGAATTCTTTATAGATCTTACCTGTCATACTCATCTCATAAATTCCTGACATGTAGTAAGGAATCTGCAGCAGACGGTCCGTACCCACGCAAATATTGCCGTTCTTCAAGCGCTTTAAGTCAAATACCACCGGAATATTCAGATACCAGCGGATATCGCCCTGATAATCAAATCCAGTAGCCAACTGGGTCAGAGCCGGTGTGATAATGATAATCTGATCCCGCAGATAGCCGGCTGTAGTGTTCATATGTACCAGCTTCGGCACATCCTTTCCTAAAGGCTCTGTCTTGATGTGGATGGTTTTCTTATAGCCCCGGTACAGCTCAATCTCAACCGTATTGTCAAAATCCGCATACAAGCCCAAAACCGGCAGGATATGGGTCTTTGCCCGGGGGAAAGTATGACTTATATTCCCCTGAGGCTGCTCTTTGCCCAGAACTGTCACAGTCACAGCAGTCTCCTGCTCAGTCTTAAAAAGCACCACTGCAGCCAGCGGATTGATCAGATAAGGATTATACTTTACAAGAGGCTCCTCGATAGTATAATTACCAGCTTCAAACTCAGCCAGCATGGCTTCCTCCGCCTCTGCCTGACGGGTCAGAATTGAGGGTAGAAATGAATACTTGATGGATTCCATAAAAAACTCCTCCTTCTAAAAATACAAAAAATATTATAGTTACTTAATGAATCAACGCTGTTGCCAGCGGAATTCCCACCAGAATCACTAAAATCAACTCAATAGCCGCAAACATCATGGTGTGCATATAAATATCTTTTGATTTCAGCCACTCCTTATTTCCGTGAATCATGGCCGCAAAAGGTGACGCAGAAGGCGTCACAGAAGCGCTTGCCAGCACAAAAATAATAATCAGCGATGTGATAGGCGCCGAGTTAATCCCGCTTGACAAACAAAAGGAAGCGATCACCGGCTGCATTAACATGCCTACCACCAGGCTGTTGCAGATATTGGTCAGAACTAAGGTAATCACCAACAAGGTCACATAAAATACCACCAGCGACATGCTGCTGAAAATCGGGCGCAGAATGGTATTCAGAAATGCAGAAATACCTGTAGACTCATTGGTTAACACACTTCCCAAAAGAATAGCAGCCGTACAGAGGAAGAATGTTCCCCAAGCAAAGCCATTCATCACTTTATTAAATGGCAGCACCGGCTCATGCTTCTCTTTATCCAGGCTGACACAACAAAGGAGTGCCGTATAGCCTAGAGCGATACCATAATTGTTGACGCTTAAAAACTTCATAATGCCCATATTTGGCAGCATACTTGGCAAAAGCATAGTCAAAATATAAAATACAAAGGAGATTGCCATGAACTTCTGGTTGCCATTCAACGGAGGAAGCGGATTCCGCTTTAACATCTCCACATCCAGGTTCTTTAACTTCGTCACATCCGGACGCAGCACATATTTACAAAACAGCACAATCACTGCAATAGACACAAAGCCATAAATCAGAGCTACAGCCAGATAAGAGGCACTGTTAATCATGACCTTATTTCCCATATTCTCTGTAATGCCGGCATAATTGCCGATTAGTGCTAAAGAATTTCCGCTGTAAGGCGGAACCGGAAAGCCTAGAAGCGTGGCAATGGCCACCAGAATCAACATAATCGTAGGATACTTCTCTCCTTTTTTGATACCGATCTCCTGAAAAATATCATAGAGCACCGGCCAAAACAAAAAGATAGGGGAAAAGGGGCCTACAAAGGCAGCCATCAGCATGGCGCCAACCATCAACATGGCAGTAAATACCCAGGGTCTTCCGCTGTTGATCTTCATGGTAAGGAAAAAGCGTCCGATGTAAGCAGTCAGCTTGTTATATACCATGGAATTCATGACAATCATCAAAAACAGCATCTGGATAACTACAGGATTTCCAAAAGCAGCAGACAGAACCTGATTCATAGGAGCATAGCTGGACACTCCGATCATAAAGATGCTCAAAATGCTTGACCAGACCGGATCCACGGTTGTCCAAAGATATAAAGTCCCAATAAATACTCCGATGATTTCCATGCCTACAGGAGTAATCTCCGGAAGACCCAGAGGCAGATAGCGAAACAATATCATGATGGACACTCCCACCAAAGAATGTATTGCTCGGCGGCTAACCGGGGCTGCAGAATTGCTCATTGGTAAATACCTCCATTCCTTTTATAGAATTTATAGAAACTGATATTATTTTAACATCTCCTTAGTCATTTTAGCATAACATATGTTAAGTTTTTTCAAAAATATGGCAAAAATCTATAAATAGTGGTATACTGTTCACAGAAGTAATTTATCAAGGACGGTACGATTATTATGGAAATAAAGAACGAATTATTTGACTGTTTTTTCACCTATGGAGAACGGATTATTGTAGAAAAAAACAAGATTATATTTGCCCCGGACAACAAGCTGCAGAGTGACTGTCTCTATTTTCTGGAATCCGGGCTGGTAGCCCTCATGAGCTATTCCCGGGGGGGCGAGGAGCGGGTATACCTTTATATGAAGGGGCCGCGGATCATTTCCTTCATGACTCTGCTAATCAGCATTACCAACAGTCACGAGATCACCGGCAATGTTTTTCCCAGCCACTTGGTTCAAATGACTAAAACCCGCTGTGTGCTTCACCGAATGCAAGGTCCTACCTTCCGCAGACTTTTAGATGAAGATCTGAAGTTTAACCGACTGATCCTTCAGGCAACGGCAGCGAACTTTCAGGAGGTCTTAAGCCATTTCCAACAGGCCCTGGAGGACAGCGCCAGCGTCCGCTTATGTCGGCTGCTCCTGGACTTCTGTGTTCTCAAGGACGGAAAAAAGATCCTTCCCAAGACCATGAGCTTTCTGGAAATGTCCAAATATTTAGGCACTCACCCTGTCACTGTGTCCCGCATTGTGGCTGTTCTCAAAAAGGAAGGCTGTATTGCCAAGGAGCAAGGTTCTGTGGTCATCAAAAATGAAGATCGGCTGAAGCAGATGATTGAGAATGGCATTGATATTAAATAAGATCCAATACCCCATTATTTGGGGGAATCGGATCTTATTTTCCATTGGAGTTTGAAAGGCAATCCTAATCCAGAACACTGTAGCCATAGCTGTTAATAATGGCATCCAGCTTTACACCGTTTTTGCAATCCGGACATTCATTGGGATCCGAAAGCTTAAAGTCCGGCAGATCCTCCACACCGAATACGGAATTTACCAGATATCCGTCAATCTCATCCACAGCAGAGAAGATTACAGAAATCCCCTCAATAATACCGCCGTAGGAGTTGATGCAGCGGATGCTCTTCGCGATCGTCCTGCCGGACATGGCTGTTGCCAGCACAACCAGCACATGCTTGTCCTTCAGCATGGGACGGATGTTGTCCCGAACCACCATCTGACCGGTGGAATCAAACTCCGGTGTAATAATATAGCTGGTGTGGTGGCTGTTTAAGGTTGTAATGCCAACACTGGAAAGCTCTGATGCCACATAAGCCCCGATCACCTCACATCCATCCATACAAATAATGGTGTCAATGTGGGTTTTCGTGGCCAGAGAAGCCATCAGCTGCTCCATCTCCGCGCCAGCCAGAGAAATATTTCCTGACAGACTGACCCGGCTTACATAGCGGGATACCATGGCCTTTGCCACCTCCTGTGCATCCTTGCGGCGCATCTTCAAAGAGGCCATGTCAATATAATAATTAATATGAAAACGGTCCGATGAAAAATGTCCCTTAGTAACCTTCAGCGCCACCTCCGGGTTATCCTTGGCATAGATCTTTTTGGGTTCTGCCATGCTCATAGTCCATACCTCCTATATTCTTGATACTATCAGAGTACCGCAAAATTACAAAAAAATCCATAACCAAGGCTAATAATGTAAAAATTCTTTTTCTTCCAGACCAGCCTTGTCTCCTAAAAACAGCCCCCTGCAAAAACCTCTTGCAGGGGACTGTCTGATTCATGGTCTGCCATATATGATGGCTCGCCGGCTCTGACTTTTTATTCGTTGCCGTACAGATTCACCAGCTTGGACAGATACTCATATCTCTCCTTGGCCTCAGCCTCATTCTTCTCGAACAGTCTGGAAGCTCTCTCCGGATTCTTCATAGCCAGGGAAGCATAACGCACCTCGCCCTTTAAGAAGTCTTGATAGCCTTCCATCTTCGGAGCCTTGCTGTCTAAGGAGAACTTCTTCTCAGCAGTCGGATTAAAGCGGAAATTGTTCCAATAGCCGGTCTCAACAGCCAGCTTTTCTTCTTCCTGTGCCTTGCTCATGCCCTTCTTGATGCCGTGGTTAATACACGGAGCATAAGCCAGAATCAAGGACGGACCCGGATAAGCCTCTGCCTCTGCAATGGCCTTCACGGTCTGGGCATAGTCTGCACCCATGGCAATCTGAGCCACATAGACATAGCCGTAAGACATGGCAATGCTTGCCAAATCCTTCTTCTTGGTCTCCTTACCGCCAGCTGCAAACTGAGCGACCGCACCGGTCTTGGTAGCCTTGGAGGACTGACCGCCCGTATTGGAGTAAACCTCTGTATCATATACCATGATGTTAATATCCTTGCCGCTTGCCAGCACATGGTCCACACCGCCAAAGCCGATATCATAAGCCCATCCGTCACCGCCGAAGATCCACTGAGACTTCTTTGCCAGGAAATCCTTGTTGGCTACAATGTACTTACAGGTCGGACAGTCAATGCCTTCCAGAGCTGCCACCAGCTTGTCGGTAGCGCTTCCATTGAGAGCGCCGATGCCAAAGGTATCCAACCACTCCTTGCAGGCAGCCTTCACTTCCTCAGAAGCCTGGTCATTGGCTGCAACCGTCTCAACCTTTTCCTTCAGCTCGTCACGGATCGCGTTCTGAGCCAGCAGCATACCAAATCCGAACTCTGCGTTATCCTCAAACAGGGAGTTGTCCCATGCCGGACCCTGTCCCCTTCCATTCACCGTATATGGGGTGGACGGTGAGGAGTTGCCCCAAATGGAAGAACATCCTGTGGCATTGGCAATGTACATCCTGTCGCCGAAAAGCTGGGTAATCAGCTTAGCATAAGGAGTCTCGCCGCAGCCAGCGCAGGCGCCGGAGAACTCAAGCAGAGGCTGCTTGAATTGGCTGCCCTTCACGGTGGTCTCTTTAAACTTGTCGATCACATCCTGCTTAATGGTTACGGTCTGGCCAAAGTCATAGATGGGCTGCTCATCCATATGGGATGCCAGCTTGTCCATGGTCAGAGCCTTCTCGCCCTTCTTGCCCGGGCAGACATTTGCACAGGATCCGCATCCGGTACAGTCAAGAGCAGAAACCGTAATCGCAAACTTGTAGTCTGCCATACCCGTCATGGGCAGAACCTTCATATCAGCCGGAGCCTTTGCAGCCTCATCGGCAGTCATAGCCACCGGACGGATCACTGCATGAGGACATACATAAGAGCAGAAATTACACTGGATACAGTTGTCCGGATTCCAAACCGGTACATTCACTGCAATACCGCGCTTCTCATAGGCTGCAGAGCCGGACGGAGTGGAGCCGTCTACATACTCGGTAAATGCGGATACCGGAAGGCTGTTGCCCTCCTGAGCGCTGACCTTGGTCTGTACATTGTTGACAAAGTCAACAACATCTTTTCTTCCATCGGTCACTACCTTGTAATCCAGTCCCTCGTCTGCACAGTTCTTCCAGCTCTCCGGAACCTCTACCTTCACCACACCCTGAGCGCCTGCATCAATGGCAGCCCAGTTCTTCTTCACCACATCCTCGCCCTTACGGCCATAGGTCTTCTGAGCAGCGTCCTTCATAAGCTGAATCGCCTTCTCCTCCGGGATAATGCCGGTCAGCTTAAAGAATGCAGACTGGAGAATGGTATTGATACGGGTGGGACCCATACCGGTCTCAATACCGATCTTCACACCGTCAATGGTGTACAGGTTAATGTTATGGTCAGCAATAAACTTCTTCATCTGACCCGGCAGATGCTTCTCCAACTCCTCTGCACTCCACGGGCAGTTGAGCAGGAAGGTACCGCCGTCAACCAGCTCCTGAACCATGTTGTACTTGCGCACATATGCCGGATTGTGGCAGGCAACAAAGTTTGCCTGATGGATCAGATAGGTGGATTTGATCTTCTTGTGTCCGAAACGCAGGTGAGACATGGTCACGCCGCCGGACTTCTTGGAATCGTAATCAAAATATGCCTGAGCATACATGTCGGTGTTGTCGCCGATGATCTTAATGGAGTTCTTATTGGCGCCTACCGTACCGTCTGCACCCAGACCCCAGAACTTACAGTTGGTGGTTCCCTCCGGAGTCGTAACCAAGGGAGCTCCCAGCGGCAGGGACAGGTGGGTCACGTCATCCTCAATGCCAATGGTAAATCTCTTCTTCTCATTGTTGCCATAAACAGCAACGATCTGTGCCGGGGTGGTATCCTTAGATCCCAGACCATAGCGGCCGGAAACAATCTCAACAGCATCAAACTTGCTGCCCTTTAATGCAGCAACAACATCCAGATACAGCGGCTCGCCTAAGGAGCCTGGCTCCTTGGTTCTGTCAAGGACTGAAATCTTCTTCACGGAATCCGGAATCGCTGCAATCAGAGCCTCAGCGCTGAACGGGCGGTACAGGCGAACCTTCACCACACCCACCTTGGCACCGGTTGTCTTTACCATATAGTCAATGGTTTCCTCGATGGTATCATTGACAGAACCCATGGCCACGATCACATGCTCGGCATCTGCTGCGCCATAGTAGTTAAACAGCTTATAATCCGTACCGATCTTGGCGTTTACCTTGTCCATATACTCCTGCACAATGCCCGGCAGAGCATCATAATACGGGTTGCAGGCTTCTCTTGCCTGGAAGAAAATATCCGGGTTCTGGGCAGAACCTCTCTGGCAAGGATGATTGGGGTTTAAAGCATGCTTACGGAACGCAGCAATCGCATCCCAGTCCGCCATCTCAGCCAGGTCGTCATAATCCCAGGCTTCGATCTTCTGAATCTCGTGAGAGGTACGGAAGCCGTCAAAGAAATTAATAAACGGAACCTTCCCCTTGATGGCTGCCAGATGGGCAACTGCAGTTAAGTCCATAACCTCCTGCACACTGGATTCGCACAGCATAGCGCAGCCAGTCTGGCGGCAGGCATAAACATCCGAGTGATCGCCGAAAATAGACAGCGCATGGCTGGCTAAAGCACGTGCAGATACATTGATCACGCCCGGAAGCTGCTCACCGGCAATCTTGTACAGGTTAGGAATCATCAGTAACAGACCCTGGGAAGCAGTATAGGTGGTAGTAAGAGCACCTGCTGCCAGGGAGCCGTGGACGGCACCTGCTGCGCCTGCCTCAGACTGCATCTCAGTGATCTGTACCGTGCGGCCGAAAATATTCTTTCTGCCCTCGGTCGCCCATTCGTCCGTATGCTCGGGCATAACGGAAGAGGGGGTGATGGGATACATAGCAGCTACTTCGGTAAATGCATACGAAGCATGAGCAGCAGCCTGATTACCATCCATGGTTTTCATTTTTCTTGCCATTTGATTTTCCTCCTACAAATGTGAATATTGCTCGTTCCGGTAAAACCCCGGAATCCTGTCTTTTATTATAGCAACTTTTTATCATTTTGCAAATACGAAAACCATAAAAAACAAGTATTATTTCTCATACAATGCAAGAAAACAGGAGATATCCGTCCTGCGGCGGATATCTCCTGTTCCATACATATTATTACCAAGAGCGTCTCACAACAAATCCTTTGTCCCACGGGTCTGTCAGTTGCCCGGCATAGGCGCCACAATGGGCGGAACATTGGTCTGAGGTCCTGGGTCCTCTCCTGCCTCCGGTCCCGGCTGAACTGAGGCGCTGGTTGTCTGAGGCGGCGCCGGCATCTGCACAGGCTGAGTGGCAGAGCTGCCTCCGCCAGGTCCTTCGCCTACCGTATTGCTGCCTCCCGAGCTGCTTTGCTGTCCGCCGCCAGGTCCGGCGGACGTTCCGCTTCCTGTACCGCCGCCCGGGGTGCTGCTTCCCGTGCCCGGATTTTTTACGCCCGTGCTGGTATCAGGCTGAACAAAACCGTCTCCTGCTCCCTCCGGCGCAATGGAGGACTCCTGGTTGGGATCCACAGTACTCTCAGCAGGCGCAGACTCGGTAGGCGCTACGGTTCCTGTAGAGTTGCGCAGAATAACAGGAGCATGTCCCTTGTACCGTACCGTATGATCCACATCCTGGCTGATCACCTCATCCCCCTTCTTGACCACCAGACGAGTCTCCCAGTAGCTTCCCTTGCTGCCTGCACTCTTCTGCTTTTCCACCCCCGGCTCCAAAGTCGGATCCTCTTCATAGGTAGGGGCCGGCGGGTCCAGGTCATTTAACTTGGTGGATTTCAGGGAGTAGGTCACTCCCTCCTCCAGCACCGGCACTCCATAGATGGATATGGTTATGGTCTGATCCGAATATCTGGCCCGAATCCCGATGGCTGCGCTGGAATTGTTCACAAACTTATAGTCTGGTCCATTCCAGCTGACCGTAGCGTCAGTTCCCGGAGTCACGTAAGAAGGCTCATAGGTGTGGGATTGACGCTTTGTGGTCTTCAGACCGGATTTTAATACTGCATTATACAGAGTAGACGAGGTCTGGCACACACCCCCTCCGATCTCCTCCACCACCTCGCCGTTGTTGTAGGCGGCTGCTCCTTTATATCCCTTTGCCTCGGTTCTCTGTCCTACCGTCTCATTAAAGGAAAACTCCTCCCCCGGCTGCAGGATCGTACCGTTAATCGCCTCTGCAGAAAGCTTAACATTCGTATTGCGCTTACTGTTGGAAGTGGTTTTCGTGGTAAAGGTACCAATGGTCTTATATTTCTCCTTTGCCGTCTCCTCGCTAAATTCTGGTTCCACTGGATTCATCACGGCTGTAAGCTTTGCATCAAAGTCCTTCTTCTTTACGGCATCTAAAATGTCCTTTGTCAGCTTTTCCTGATCCAAAGCCTGTCCCTGCTCTGCACCGGTAAAGAGGAACTTGTCCGAAGCCTTGTCATAGCTGGAAATCGAACCGTTCTTAGCTGCCTTATCCCACTTGGCTGCTGCTTTGGCCGCTTCTGCCGCAGCCGCTTCCTCCAAACCGTCCGTATCCAGAGAATACTTTTCCTTGGGCTCGCCGGAATAAATCTCTGTCAAAAGGGTATCTACTTTACCGCCCATTAGATCCGTGATCTCATAGGTGTCCTCCTGCCAGGAAACCGTCATGGCCCAGGGATAATTCTCGAGAATCGCCTCCCTGGCCTGTTCCCGGGACATTCCGGTAATATTCACCCCGTCAACCAGCACCTCCTTCTGAAGCTCTGTCTCCGGAACCGAGCTGGTGATCTCTGTCTCGGTTTCCATCTCCAAAGGTTCCTTATCCATGCCTTTTATAAAAAATACAATCAAGGTAATCGCTGCAATCAAAAGCACGCCGCCTACGGCCAGCTTTTTAAAGTCATCCTCCTGTCTCCGCTTTCCCTTTCCATGGCCTCGTCCATGGCTTGAACTGCCATAACGGCTGCTGCTTCCCCTTGCAGAAGTGCTTCTGGTTCCAGAGGAGCTGTGTCCGGAGACGCCTCTTGCAGAGGTTCCTCTGGAAGCGGTCCCTCTGGAAGCGCTGCTTCTGGTTCCGGAGGACCCGGTTCTGCCCCTGGAGGCGCTGCTTCTGCTCCTAGAACTATTCCTTGCCCTGGAATTGCCTGAATTGTACATCTGATCTTCGTCGTACCTGCTCATAATTACCACCCATTTTCTTTATACTACATACCTTTATGAGTATAACATACTTTGCCGAAAAGGGAATTAAATTTTTTTAAAATTATCCTCTTTTTTTTCGCCATTTATCACAATTATTTTTTTACACCCTATACAAGTACAGTGCTGCCGAAATTTAAGCAAGGCTGTACTTGTCTCGATCCGTCTGAAAAACTTTCCGCAAATTTTTCAAAAAAATCGGAAACTGTGACATGCAGGCCCACATATGATGCATTGTAAATAATTTTTGGAGGAACTGGTATGAGCGATTTAGCAGCAACAAACTGCGGCTGTGACTGCAACTGCAACTGTAACGCAGGAGGAAGCGGGTGCAATATCATCTGGCTGATCCTGATCCTGTGCTGCTGCGGCGGCGGCAGCAACGGGTGTGGATGTGAACATAACAACTGCTTTGGCTGTGGAAACGGCTTTGGCTGTGACTGGATCTGGATTATCCTTCTTCTCTGCTGCTGCGGCAACGGCGGCTTCTTCTGCTAAAGAATCCAGCCCCCTTCTCTCAAGGGGGCATTTCTTCTTTTCCTTCTGTATTTTCCTCAAAAGCAACCCCTCGGTATTCCCGGCGGCGTGTACGGCATTTGATTCCGTTTCCTTTCCTCTGGTACTCCTGACAATCCTCATCAATCTCGTAAACCGCATTTCCCTCTATAATCAATCTTGTTGCCATTTGTTTTCTTCCTCCTGATAAAGATAATATATGCAGTTGGTATGTTTTTCTTGAATCCTGCATATATTGTTTCAAAAATGTTAAGGAGCCGTCTATGAACGACGAATCGGGAATTGATGTCCGTCTGACGGATTTTGACTATCTGCTTGCAGATCCGCACCTGCAGATGGTAAAAGCAGCCATTCCCTATATGCAGCAGCCCATGCAGCGCTTTCTTTCCATGATGATCAAAATGCAGGAGCTGAACCGCACCATGAGCCTGTTTTCCGGAGGAGAGGTATCTGCCATGAGCTTTGGCTCTGCCGGAGACCGGAAAGCCTCGCCGGTAGAAATGCTTCAGGCCATCAAACCATATGCCAGTCCAAGAGAACAGGAATTAATTGAGATGATGGAAAACCTGCAGATCATGCTGCAGGCCATGCAGACCCAAGCTTAACGGAAAGGAGTTTTTTATGGCCCTCAGCAACTGGAAACAAGACCCCAGGCTTCATCAGATGGCACCGGAAAAGCTGGATTACCTGACTTCCTTTGCAGACCGGATCTCCGGGCTGCCAAAGGAGCAGATCCTTCCCGCTTTTATGTCCATGCAAGTGGACGCCGCTCAGAAGGGCATTCGTTTTTCCGACCAGGAGGCCGAGCTTTTGGCTTCTGTTTTAACCTCCGGTATGTCTCCGGAGGAAAAAAAGAAACTAGAAGCTCTCCGCTTTATTGCAAAAAAATTGGCTGCCAGGTCCTCCTGACAGCCATAACCGATCCGATAAAATTCGTTGGGAGCCGATTTCCCATCTGACTATGGTATTCCTGCAGCATAATAAAAATATCACAAGGACGGCTCTCCTGAAGGAAGATTTTCCGTCTCTGCCCGGGGAAGCTGCGGCATAATCACAATTCTGGCTTCTGGCTTTAATTCCTGCACCAGCTGTTTCACCCTTTCTTCCGGAATGGCAATGCACCCTTCCGTCCAGGTCTTCTGAGGATGAATCCCATGAAGGAAAATAGCGGAGCCTTTCCCCGGAATCCGTTCTTCCGTGTTATAATCCAGGGCAAGGGCATAATTGTAAGAGGGAACTACCTTTGCCAGCTCCTCAGCAGAATTCCAGTCCCGAGCCACCTGCCTGGTGCTTACCATCTGGTTATAATAACGGCTGCTGCTGTCATCCACCCAAAAGTCGTGCTCATCCAGCTCCCTATAGGAAATCACACTGCCCGGATCCGGAAGGATTCCAAAAGCGCTTACAAAGCCATAGTCACCCACAGGCGTCCTCCTGTCCCCTTCCCTTTTATCTGTGGACATTCCGTTATAGCCACAGTAACCGGAAACACAAAATACCTCCTGCCAGCTTCCGTCCCCATCCTTCCTATAATAAGCTGTCCTTACCAGCGGGCTGTCCATCCCGGACCCTGCCACCACCACGATCTGGTCCGTCTGCCCGGCTGCCGAAAGCTTTCCCACATCCAGATCCAGATGCATAGCAGACAGATCCTGCCCCTGCTGTCTGTCAGGTCCGCTCTCTCCCGGATCCGCTGCGTTCTCGTTCTGCGCCGATTCCCCGATATAAATCACCGGAGATCCCTCCGCCATAGCAGTCATTCCTGTCATAGACATCACCAACCCGAAGGCTGCCGCCAGCCTTCCTAAGTTCCATCCCTTTCCTTTCATGATTTTATCCTTTCTTTTTTGGTTTCTTCTGTACCCTTTCCTGCTTTTGTTGCTGTTCACTGGTCCCCAGTATATCTTCATGCGCCCGGCAGCGGACGCGCCACCAATCATGAAAACTTGGCAGGCCCATTTGGCATACCTGATTTTACCACAAAAAACAGCAGATATCCACAAAGAATATCTGTCTGTCTTCTTAACATTTATTTACAAAGCTTTTATTTTCTGACCCCCATAAATACCTTCACGCTCCGCGGACCGATCTCAAAGGTATCTCCTGCTTCCTGCCCCGGCTTCTGACGTTCTTCCCAGGTATCCACAGCCATCTTCCAGCACATCCCGTCCGGCAGAGAAGGCAGCAGCACCTGCAGCTTCTCCCAATAAGCATTGGAGGCCACATAGACCACATCCTCCGAACCATCCTCCTCACGTCCGGCAAACATGACGCCCACATACCGCTCATGGGATGCAAACTGCCCTCTCCATGGCTTTTCCCCATGGAAGCTGGTATCCGGGAATCCGCATGCACCGTCGCTGACATTGCACCGCAGCACCCGATGGGCCTTACGGAATGCAATCATATATTTAAAAAATTCGAAAATGTCCTGATATTCCTGCAGCCGGTTCCAATCCAGCCAGGAGGTAATATTATCCTGGCAATATGCATTATTATTGCCGAACTGGGTATTGCAGAACTCATCGCCGGCCAAAAACATAGGAATCCCCCGGCTGCACATTAAAAGCCCGAACGCATTCCGAATCATCCTGCGGCGAAGCTCCAGAACCTTTGGATCATGAGTCTCCCCCTCCGCCCCGCAGTTCCAGCTGTTGTTGTCATTGGCACCGTCCGTATTATTCCAGCCGTTTTTTTCATTATGCTTTACATTATAAGAAAAAATATCATAGAGCGTAAAACCGTCATGACAGGTAATAAAATTCACCGAAGCATTCTTCCTGGCGCTGACCTCGTAAATATCCCGTGACCCTACCATTCTCAGGGCCGCCGCCTGGGCAAAGCCCTCGTCGCCCTTTAAATAACGGCGCATATCGTCCCGGTAACGTCCGTTCCACTCTGCCCAGCGGTTCCAGGACGGGAAGGAGCCTACCTGGTAAAGTCCCACTGCATCCCAGGCCTCGGCAATCAGCTTTACATCCCCCAGAATCGGGTCAAAGGCAAGGGACTGCAAAAGCGGCGGCTTATTCATGGGCGTCCCGTCCTCATTGCGCCCTAAAATGGAAGCCAAATCGAACCGAAAGCCGTTGATCCGGTAGGTGCTTACCCAATACCGCAGACAGTTTAAGATCATCTGATGGACAATGGGATGATTGCAGTTTAAGGTGTTGCCGCAGCCGCTGAAATTGTAATAATAGCCCTCCGGGGTCAGCAGATAGTAAATATTGTTGTCAAATCCCTTAAAGGAGAAAAACGGTCCGTCCTCATTGCCCTCTGCCGTATGGTTGAACACCACATCCAGATAGACCTCAATGCCGTTCTGGTTAAACTCCCAGATCAGATTTTTCAGCTCATTCCCTTCCCGGTTGTGCTCCCTTTTTGCCGTATAGCTGGTATTGGGAGCAAAAAAGCTGACCGTACTGTAGCCCCAGTAATTATAAAGCTTTTCCCCGTCCACCTCCCGATAATCCTGCATCTCGTCAAATTCAAAGATGGGCATCAGCTCCACCACGTTTACCCCTAACTCCTTCAGATAAGGAAGCTTTTCCCGCAGTCCTGCAAAGGTTCCGGGATTCACTACGCCGGAGGATTTGTCCATGGTAAAGCCGCGGACATGAAGCTCATAAATCACCAGATCCTCCATGGGAAGCAAAGGTGAGCGCATATCTCCCCAGTCAAAATCATCCTTTACCACCCGCGCCTTGTAATGCTGCTCTCCCGGCGAGGAATCGCCCCACTGGCTCTGGCCGGTCACAGCCTTGGCGTAAGGATCCAGCAGATATTTGGTCTTATCAAAAATAAGGCCCTTTTTCGGATCATAGGGCCCGTCAACCCGGTACGCATATTCAAATTCCTCAATGTTCAGCTTGAATACGATCATGGAATACACATTACCGATCCGATAATGATCCGGAAACGGCAGCACGGCAAAAGGCTCCTCCTCCATAGGACGAAACAGCAGAAGCTCGATCGAGGTAGCCTCATGAGAATACACGGTAAAATTCACACCGCCCGGAATGGCCGTTGCACCATTGGTCTCATAAAATCCGGGGCGAATGTCAAAGCCTGCCACATGATCCATGGGAACTAAGTGGATGGTACGGGGCAAAGCCAGCTTTTCCACCATTTCCTGCTCCTTCTGTTCCCTCAGGGCTTCTCTCCGGGTCACGATCTCTACCCGCTGCTCCTTCCCTTTGTCTGCTTGTACCTTTCCCATAAAATCCCCTCTCTTTCCTTGGCGGAAATCTGTCTTCCCTTTCTCCGGCAATACTCATCCAATATATGGAAAGCAAAAAAGAGCCGCCGCATCCTGCAGCCTGCCAACACACACCTGGTGCCCTCTATATTGCGGACCAGAAAAACCGGCATGATGGTGCTGCTCTGCAACAGCTCCTAACACAATGATTCTCATTTCCGACCAATCTGCTTTTATTATATTCCAATTACCTGTACATTTCAAGTAAATCCTAAAAAATACTTCATTTCCTGCTGTATGCAGGTATTTTCGAAGGACTGCCTGAACCGTCAATCCGCTCATACAGCTTCTGAAGCGCCTCCCGGATGCCTCCCACCTCATCGATCAGCCCTTCCTTTACGGCTTGCTCCCCTACCAGGACCGTACCCAGATCACGGGTCAGCATTTTCGTGTTGTGCATCAGACATTTTACCTGTCCGTACTCCATCCGTGAATGCATGCTGATAAAGCTTAAGATCCTGTCCTGAATCATATTAAAATACTCATAAGTCTGTGATGCGCCGATCACCATTCCGGTCATACGGACCGGATGAATCATCATGGTTCCTGTAGGAACAATAAAAGAATAATCGGCGGACACTGCCAGCGGCACCCCAATGGAATGACTTCCTCCCAGGACCAATGACACGGTGGGCATAGTCAGGGAGGCGATCATCTCTGCAATGGCAAGCCCTGCATCCACATCCCCGCCGGAGGTGTTTAACAGCACCAAAAGCCCGTCCACACTGTCATCATCCTCCAGGGAGGCCAGCTTGGGCAGTACATGGTCATACTTTGTGGTCTTGGAGTTGCCGGAAAGATTCTCATGCCCCTCCACCTCTCCGATAATAGACAGAAGGTGAATCTTTCTTTGTCTCTCGTTTCCTTCCAAAGTCATCTGCCCATATTCCTGCAGCTTTTCATCCTCCTTTTCTTCCAGCTCCTTTTCCCTTTTCCTGTCCTTGTTCCCGCTTCCGTTCCATTCTCCGCTTCCATCCCCGTTTCTGCTTTCGTTCCATTCCCCGTTTCTGTCTCCGTTCCTGTTTCCGTCCCGTTCCCCGTTTCTGTCCCCGTTCCTGCTTCCGTGCCGTTCCCCGTTCCTGTCCTTGCTGTTTCCTGTGTCCGGATTCCGATTCCCCATTTCAGCCTTCTCTGTGTCCTTCCATGCTTCCTGCCGCATAACAATCACCTTCACCGGCAGCCTGAGCCTCATCAGGTCTGCCTCCCTTTCCTGATTTTCAAAAGCTTTTGACCGCATTGTTCTTCCCTAGTGCTCTGTCCGGTCAAGAACTGAACCTCTGGACTGTCTGGCACGTACCAGTGCTGGTATAACCGTTATCACAGACAAAGCGGTCAGCAATCTTCCTATAACCCTACCATTATGCCCAGAAATTCCAAAAGCCATGTAGGAATTGCATTTTATCCATTTTTTTGCTATGATAGAAAACAAAAAGAAGGAGGAAGCAGACTATGAACATTTCTGCATTATCTATCCCTGTCTACTCAGGCAGCGGCGGCACAGGTCTGGAGATCGCCATGATGTCCAAAGCCCTGGACACTGCAGAAGTCACCGGCGACGCGATCAATAAAATGCTGGAAGCCAGCGTAACCGGACTAGGACAGCACATTGATATCCGTGCATAAAGGTCTTCTGAGACAAAAAGAGCTGCTGAAGAAGCTTTCGCAAATCCAAGCCCCTTTCAGCAGCCCTTTTCCTGTCTCAAAGCCCATGCCGTCACTGTCCTGCATGTCTGTGCCATCCTTTTACCATCCGGCGCAAAAGCCCTTTGCCAAGCGGCCAATGCGCTGCCGCCGCTACATAAGCGGCGCCGCCAGACGAAGCCCTGCGCCGGCCAGCTTTTTCCACACAGGATATCGTTTACATTCCTCCTCTGTAATTTCCTGACATGCCTTTAACGTATCCTGGAAATCCCGCTCCACGTCTGCCACTGCCCCGCACCGATACAGATACACTGCACACTCAAAATGCAGGTATAAGCTTCTGTAGTCCAAATTTACGGAGCCTACCACTGCTTTCTCCCCATCGCTGCTGAACACCTTGGCATGGATAAACCCTGGCGTATACTCGAAGATCCTGACCCCTGCAGCCAAAAGCTCCCCATAATAAGATCTGGCCAGCAAATATGCATACGGCTTATCCGGCACATGGGGCATGAGAATCACCACCTCCACCCCCCGCTTGGCGGCAAAGGTCAAGGCTGTAATCATATCACTGTCCAGAATCAGATACGGCGTCATAATATGCACATAATTCCTGGCCTCATTTAATATGTCCAGATACACGTATTCCCCCACGGTCTCATGATCCCAGGGGCTGTCCCCATAAGGCATCACAAACCCATCCATCTTCAGCCTGGCCGGATAGAAATAATCCGGGCTCCGCAGATATTTCCCATAGTCCTCTCTGCCGCGCTCCGTCACATTCCACATCTGGAGAAACATCATCAGAAAGCTGTTGACCGCCTCCCCCTTCAGCATCACTGCCGTGTCTTTCCAATGCCCGAACCGCACTACCTGGTTAATGTATTCATCTGCCAGATTAATGCCTCCGGTAAAGGCCGTATGACCGTCAATCACTGTGATCTTTCTGTGATCCCGGTTGTTCTGATAGCTGGAGAGAGCAGGCTTTACCGGAGAAAACATTTTACATCGGATCCCCATCCGCTCCAGCTTCTGAGGATAATGATGGGGCAGCAGGGTCAGACAGCCCATGCCGTCATACATAAACCGCACCTCCACCCCTTCCTTTGCCTTCCTCGCCAGCACCTCCAGCACAGAATCCCAGAATTTCCCTTCTTCTACAATAAAATATTCCATGAAAATATACCGCTCTGCTTTTTCAAGCTCCTCCAAAAGCCGCGGATACCACACATCCCCTAAAGGAAAATATTCCACGTAGGTCTTATCATAAATGGGATATCCTCCATAACGTCCCATATATGCCGCCAGATGGGACGCTCTCTTACTCTCCTTGGCAAGCCGGGCCATAACCATCTGATTCTGCTCAAGAAACGGCGCGGTCTGTTCCAGATTCTCATCCAGCCGGGCCGCAAGCCGGTGAGTCCCCACCTGCAGCTTGAGAAAAATATAAAACATAGCGCCAAACACCGGAAATACCAGCACCGGAATCACCCAGGCAAGCTGATAGATCGGGTTCTGACGCTGATTGATAATATAAATCACCACCAAGGCGCTTAAAAGCGTAAAACCGCCATACACAAAAAATATATGATCCCCCAGCCATTTAAACGCACCAAACAGCACCACAAGCTGAATCAGCAGAAACAGCATCACAAAAGCCGTCCTGCCAAAGATCACTCGCAGAAATTTCTTCCATTTCTTTCGATTCACCTTCTGCCCGCCTCCTGTCCACAAAACCAGCCGCTTCACCTTGCGCCGGTAAGCCAAAGGCAGCCGCTGCTCATTCCCAACGGCTGCCGCAAACCCTTTTATGCCAGCGCCTGTTCTAAATCGCTGATAATATCCTTCACATTCTCAATCCCCACGCTGAGACGAATCATGGAGGGGTCCACTCCTGCCTCCTTTAGCTGCTCATCATTCAGCTGCCTGTGGGTATGGCTGGCAGGATGAAGAACCGAGGTCCTGGCATCCGCCACATGCGTCACAATAGCCGCAAGCTTTAATTTATCCATAAATTCAGCCGCTGCTGCCCGTCCGCCCTTCAGGCCAAAGGAAATAACCCCGCAGGTTCCCTCTGGCATGTATTTCTGCGCCAGCTCATAATACTTATCACCCAAAAGTCCCGGATAGCACACCCAATCCACATCCTCTCTGGCCTGCAGATAGGCAGCCACCTGCTTTGCATTCTCACAGTGGCGCGGCACCCGCAGATGCAGGGTCTCCAGCCCTACATTCAGCAGAAACGCATTCTGAGGAGACTGAATAGAACCCATATCCCGCATAAGCTGGGCCGTAGCCTTGGTTATGTATGCCCCCTTCCCAAATCTCTCCGTATAAATCACGCCATGATAGGATTCATCCGGTGTGGTCAGGCCCGGATACTTCTCCTTGTGGGCTTCCCAGTCAAAATTGCCGCTGTCCACAATACAGCCTCCTACACACATGGCGTGTCCGTCCATATATTTGGTGGTGGAATGGGTCACAATATCGGCTCCCCACTCAAAGGGACGGCAGTTAATGGGCGTGGCAAAGGTATTGTCCACAATCAGAGGCACTCCATGGCTGTGAGCCAGCCCGGCAAACTTCTCAATATCCAATACCACCAAGGCCGGATTGGCAATGGTCTCCCCGAATACAGCCCGGGTGTTGGGCTTAAAAGCTTTGGAAAGCTCCTCCTCTGATGCGTCCGGGTCCACCAGGGTACACTCGATCCCAAACCGCTTTAAGGTCACGGTAAATAAATTGGAGGTTCCGCCATAGATCGTAGCCGCACTGACCACATGATCCCCGGACGAACAGATATTTAAGACTGCATACATGTTGGCCGCCTGACCGGAGGAGGTAAGCATAGCCGCCGCCCCGCCCTCCAAGGCACAGATCTTGGCTGCCACCGCATCATTGGTGGGATTGGCAAGACGTGTATAGAAATATCCGTTCTCCTCCAAATCAAACAGACGTCCCATCTGTTCGCTGGTCTCATATTTAAAAGTAGTGCTCTGGTAAATGGGAACCACCCGCGGCTCCCCGTTCTTCGGCTGCCAGCCTCCCTGAACACAGATCGTGCCCTGCCCCATATGTTGATTCATGGCTGTTATCCTCCTTTATGCCTTGTGTCAGGAACCGTTCCTAAATCACTTGTAAACCGTTCCTTATGCTGAAATAAATGGTGTATCCGTACATTCTACCATAAAAAAACAGGTTTCTCAAGTCCCGCCCTTTTTCTGCGCCGTACCCAAAGGCACCTTGTCCCGGCCGATCTGCCGTACCGTAATCTCCTCCTCCTTCTTTGCCGGAACCCCGTCTGCCCTCAGACAGGTTCTTCCCACCAGCACCGTGTCCACCGGCTTTTCATTCACACAGATTTTAGAATATTCATTAAAATTCTGTCCCCACACCACGATCTTCTCCTTCTGACGGATGGTCTTTCCCTGAATAACCGGCCGAATCCCCATCTGAAGCTCTGTTGCCTCATAGGGCGACTCCCCGCCATATACCTCCTGATCCCCATACAGAATATCATATTCCAGAACCTGCATGGTCTCCAGATAATCCTCCTCCCCCACATCTCCCTGATCCAGATGATATTGATGAAAACGGGTCATGGTTCCCTCATGGATGTGGAGAAGGTTCAGCAGATGAGCCGTAAGCTGGTATGCCTCCAAATCCTTTCTCAGCTTAGGAAGCCCCACATTGTTCCAGATCACATACTGGGTCTGGTACAAGGAGCCGTTCTTCATCTCCTCCTGGCTCCACTCAAATCCTGGAAGATGGTCGCCGTAAAGCACCAGCACTGCCGGCTTATCCCGACAGGCCAGCCGGTACACCAGTTCCTCCACAAACAGATTCATATCGTGAATCTGCTCACAATAATAGGAAAAAGAAGGGTATTTTCCATGTCCCTGAACCGAGATGGCATAGATAAATGCCTGCTCATCCGAAAGCTCCAGCGTGTCCAATATTTCGTCTGCCAGCACCCTATCCCGGCACCAGCCCATGGGATTCTTGACAACCTCATACATATATTCAATGGGCGTAAACGTCTCAAACCCCAACTGGGCAAAGACCTTGTGCCGGTCATAAAAGGTTGCCTCATTATTATGAATGGCATGGGTCCGGTATCCCAGCTCCTTCATGGTAAATGCCATGCTCTCACAAGCTGTTTTCTGCAGCACCGTCTTATAAGGATACTCCCCCGGCCCGAAAAAATCCAGATTCATCCCGGTAATACACTCAAATTCCGTATTGGCTGTTCCTGCTCCTACGGACGGAACACTTAAATATCCTGACGGATACCTTTCCATCAGATACCGGAAATAGGGAATGGGATCCTCCTTAACCGGATTCTTCCTCCACAGCGTAGGATCAAAAAAGGATTCTAACTGAATCATAATAATATCCGGCGTCTCATACCGGGCAGAATCCACAAAGACATTGTGTTCATCCATGTTTTTAGGCGCCAGCTCCTCCTGCTCCAGCTCTGCCACCACCTGGCGATCATATTCCTCTGGTTTGGCAATCCCGGTATTAAATACAGAATTGGCAAAGCAATAGGGAAAACCATAATCCAAATATGCCTGCCCGATATTTCCAAAGTGCAGAGCCACCAGTCCGCTCATTATGGCCAGATTCAGCACACCCCAGATAACAGCCATTCCCACTGCTGCCACACAGGCAGACTGGGTAAAATTCACAGGCTTTGGATCTGCAGGAGCTTTTCTCCACACCAGGACGCAAGCCATAAGAATTCCCGCTGCCCCTGCCGCTCCTGCCACGATCTGATGCCAGGACAGATAGGTAGTGAGAAGGGCCGCTCCATATGGAATCAGCCTTAAGTCCGTGGCAGTAAACGGAGTGGTCCGAAACAGCAGCAGCACACCGTTTGTCACTCCGGCTGACAGACACACCACCATAGCCGCCAGCCCGGCAAAAAGCTTTCGCCGCACAAAAAGCACAGGCAGAAACAAGGTAAGGATCAAAAACGTATTGACCAAAAATATCATCGGTCTCCCTAACAAATAATCCCTGAGAGACAGCACAGACCTTCTGCTGATCAGCTCTATCATCAGATTCATAAAAAATGCTGCCAGCAGCAGCATACCCAACAGCCTCCACAGCCGCTTCATCTTTATTCCCATCTCCTTTGATGTTCATTGGTTAAATACGGCTTTAAGTCTACCATATTTCCCTGAAATACAACAGTGCAAAATGTCATTTTCCGCCATAAAACCATCGAATTGTACAAAAATGGTATTTTATTTCTTTTTTCCCATTTCATATTGACATATTCAACAAAATAAAGGTATGATACATTCACAAACTACAGCAATTGCGGCAAAAAGCAGCAAAGAAAGGAAGAAAAAATGTTTGGATTATTTTCAAAACCCAATGAATCCGTATGTTCCCCTGTTGACGGCACCTGTATCCCTATGGAGGAGGTAAAGGACGAGGTATTTTCCTCTAAAATGTTAGGAGACGGCTTTGCCGTGGTTCCAAGCAGCGGCACGGTATGCGCCCCCATAGACGGAGAGCTGACCATGCTGGCAGAAACCTGCCATGCCTTTGGCATGCGTACCAAAAGCGGCAAAGAGCTTCTGGTCCATATCGGTCTGGACACCGTGGCCTTAAACGGCGAGGGCTTTAAGGTTCTCTCTGAACAGGGGAAAAAGGTAAAAGCAGGAGATCCTATTGTGGAATTTGATCAGAAGCTGATGGCTGATAAGAAGATCGATACTACTACCATGGTGATTTTGACAGCAGGATTTTCGGCGCCGGAGCTGTCTGCCTTTTATCAGAAACAGGTAAAGGCAGGACAGGCACTGATTCAATAAGCTTCCATGCGTCTGTTGAGCCAGCTTAACAGGCGCAATTTTATTGAAAAATCCCCATTGTATTTTCCCTGGTTATCACATATAATGGTAAAAGCTGACTTTACAAAGTGTGAAAGAAATGAGGACCTGATATGACTGATTCCCTGGTACAATGGATGACTGCTGCTTTAGGCGGAAAGGTTTCCGGCGAGATTATTATTTTCATCATCTCCATGATTCCCATACTGGAGTTAAGAGGAGGGCTGCTGGCTGCTTCTCCTGCCCTTTTGAATGTACCCATTCTGCGGGCGATTCCCATCTGCGTTGCAGGCAACCTTCTTCCCATTCCGTTTATCCTGCTGCTGATCGAAAAGGTTCTTGATATTATGGAGCAGATTCCTTTCCTGGACCGGATTGCCCTGTGGGTGCGGGAGAAAGCAGACAAACACAAAGGGCAGGTGGAGACTTACGGATTCTGGGGGCTGGTGCTGTTCGTAGGTATCCCCCTTCCCGGTACAGGCGCCTGGACCGGCTCTCTGGTAGCGTCCCTGCTCCATATGAAAATCCGCAAATCCTTTCCTGCCATTTTGCTGGGGATCATTCTTGCCACGGTGATTATGTCCCTGCTGTCCTATGGACTTTTGGGGGCTTTGTTTGGATAAGAGGGTATGGATATCATACCCTCTGCCGAAAGGGGAGAATCACTTCATGCATTCCTTTACCCATGCAATGAAATTTGTAGAACTGTCTCCCGTGCGCTCTGCCTTGACATGCTTTTGTCCCCATACCGTTGCAAAATCCACGGATTCCACGCCATCATAATTCTGAAGTGCAAGTGCAAGATTTACCTCTGTTGTAAGAGAAGTATCGCTCTGGGCAATACCGGTACGGATTCTCCAATGCTTTGCCGGCGTGCTGGCTCTATATCCGTCCTGGGATTCCAGCAGATAATATAGAGGCGTGTACATGTTCAGTCTTTGAGCCACTGTATATCCGGCCATATCGGTTTTTTGGAGATCCTCTTCAAAATCAGAAGCAAAGCTGCTTTCCAGCTCCTTCAATATATCTGCAAGCAAAGCATCAAAGTGGGTTCCGTTTCCATCTCCATACCCGAACAGCTCATTTTCTCCCTGTCCTGCATCAAGCTGATCAAATGCACCCCTGCCGCCAGGGCCTCCCTCATTTCCACCAGAAGACGAATCATACGGAAATTCAGTATCTGACAGAAAGCTGTTCAGCGAATTTTCCACAACCCCCACAATGTAATCATAATAGCTGCCTGCCTGATAAATGCCTTCTGCCGATTCTTCAAGAGTCAGGACATTACCATTTTCGTCTTTTATTCCCGCCTGATTGATATAGTCAGCAAAAGAAACAGCCATTGCATCTGAAATCGCCTGTTCCTCATCGGAAAGCCCGCTTCGTGTTACGCCCATCATCCATTCATATGCTTCATCTGCGCTGTCCAGATTGGTAATCGGACACCAGTCCATGGAACCGTAAACAGCATCACTGACACCTTGTACTGCACCGATTTGTTCCAGGTAAGGAGCATAAAGCTCACTGTCACCGGCTGCACCCACAATGGCAGACTGGGCACCGCCGCCACTCATACCAAATACGAATATTTTCTCTGCATCTCCAGGTATCGTATTATCTGTATACCGCAGATAGCGGACTGCAGCCTTAATATCCGTAACACCGGCAGGCGCACCCGCATCCCTTCCCCGGCACCCTGCATGGACATACACAAAGCCAGCCTCCATATATTCCGGCAGACTCGTATAAGCAGTTAATGCTGCCTGAGCCGAATAACCTGGGGTTTCAATGGGCATGACAATGGTGGCCGTGTCCGCCGTATAACCATTGACTGCTGCAGCTTTTACCTCACAGCTAAACGTTCCGTCACCATTGTCTGTTCCTGAAAAATAATCCCCCGGTACAAAGACCGCCAGCGTTTCATAGGATGCATCCGCAGGAGCTTTAATGCTTCTTCCACATCTGCTGCCTTGTCAAGCAATAGCCGGATTGCTGTTGTAGTAGTAATATCCGGCTTGGCCGTATCCTGATTGATATCTTCGGAATCCTGAATCATATTCACAGAAACGGCCAGCCCCTTTTCGTTCATGCCGTCCAGCGGCGCATATAAGGAAGCATGGATTTCCTGTGCAGCAGCGAGATGAGATATGCTGCAGCATCCGCATCTGACTTGGCTCCTCCCTGATCCAAGAATCCATCAAATCCGTACTCCCCCTCATATCGGACGATGGACAGCCCGGTTTCCAGCTGTCTGATCTCAGATGTTGGAGTGATTGGGATTGCATCTCCGTCTCTGCGTTCCATGGTTTGTATTTCTTCCACAGTCATACTTTTCTGGTCTTGTATGGCCTGCTCTGATGTCTGTACCGTCTTTCCTGAACCTTTTTTGCACCCCGCCATTATTCCTTGCACTAAAAGCGATAAAAGCAGGAATATAAATAACCTTTTTCTCACTGTATTCTCCTTCCTATATTTGATTGCATGTGAAGAATCTATGCCTGTAAAGAGTGACATCACCTGTTCCAGATAACATCCGGCTAACAGAAAAATAAACCATTTCTCAATTACCTTCTTATCTGTTTCCATGTTTATCTTTTCAATTGACCTAACTCAATCAGAATCTCACTTGCCAAATCACTGGTATTTCATCCGATTTATGCCATTTATTAACCATCACATCAAATTTTGCCCTCGTAAAAAATACCGGTTTTACACTACCAACAGATTTTTATCTGTCATTCATGCAAAACCGGTATTTTACGAAAAATATGAATGGAAATTTGATTACTATAAAAGCCCCATCTCCGGAGGCGATTTAAATTCAGGGATGCCAAATGCACCCGCCAGACTTTCATGATTGGTGGTGCGTCCGTTTTTTCTGTCACGGCATCCTTATAATCCGGCGGTAGCAATAATAATTTTTCGATAACCCAATGCTCACCTTCGCCCGCTCACGGTAAAACGCAGTATAGCAAGGCAGGATCTGAATTGCGCCGTCACCGCCGCAAAGCGAACAGCCGCCGTCACCACCTTTGAAATAGTTCTCATCATCGATAATTTCATTTTTATAGGAATTATACGCAATAAACAGCCCCAACATATTGGGCTGTTCCAACAATGGTTTTTCCTTTTCCATGCTGACCGATCCCACGTTAAAAATTTCCTCCATAACATCGTCCAAGGTATCACCCCAACGGAACAATGTGCGTGCGCCGCCGTTGCAGAGATATTCCCACTCATCCTCCGTCGCCAGCGTAAAAGGTCCTTCCTTTAAGGAGCGAACAGCTTCCGCCATGGACGGCGCATCCTTTTCAATATAATGGTTGTCCACCTCCACAATCATATCGCCGATATCGGCTGTGCGAAGCGGTGACAGACATTCCGACAGCTTTTCATTCCATTTTGCCATATAGTCTTCCCAATCCCCATAACCGCCCTCATCTCTTTGATCCCTGTAGGCTTCCAGTTCCTCCGAAAGCTCCTCGCGCAATTTCTCTGCCTTCTCCGAATCGCCGTCCGCTTCCGCCTTGCGGATCTGGTTTTGGTAATCCTCCTTCATTTCCTTCATTTCGTCCTCGTAATGCTCGTGTCCCAAAGTAAATTCTTCCCTCAGGCCTTCCAGCAGCCCTTTGCTCAAAGGGCATTTTTCGGTATCCCACCCCAGTGTAACATTTTTCTGACCGGCTACGAAAACAAACTGGGAACCCTCATATTCCAACAGCCATGTTTCCCGCTCAATCCCGTTCATACCCGTTTTGATCTTGCTTAGAAACTGAAAATTCATCCCCAGCGCTTCTATGCGAGAACGGATATTTTCTAATGATTCTGACATTCTAAATTCCTCCTTCAGCCATGCAGATAATCCTCCTCTTTCAGCTTCCCAAAAATCCCCTCCGCCTGCAGGTGTTTCAAAGCAAAAGCTCCCCTCCTGCAGTCATTATACAACATCGTCATTACATTGTAAAACAAAAGATATTCAATCCCTATCGTTAAAAATCGCACCCAAAATCACTATTTTGGGTGCATTGTATCAAATTGTGGTACGCAAGCCATATTGCGTGTCCAGATTGATACAATTTTTGAATGGTTGCTATCGTTATTTTTTGCACCCAAGGGATTGTTACTGTTTTTTATCAAGCGCTGCCAATAACTTAAATTAATTGGTTAATAAATTTATCTATTCCAGAAATCAATTGAAATAACGTAAATATTGAAATTACAATTAAAATCTTAATTATATTTGATTTTTTAAATACAGTCCTCACCAAATCCAGCCTGTATTGGGGAAAGTATTTCTTTTTGCTGATCTCTTTTAAAAAGCTGATTGCAACTCTTTCATGCCGGAATCAAATTCCATAACGACAATGCAAACAGAGGATATGCTTTCTTGGGCAACACATGATCTAAATCCCCCATATATCGACCGTCATCTCCATAAAAACGTATTGCATATATATTGTTGATTGCAATACGGGCATACTCGGACACACATTCTTTCTATTAACTCCAAGCGAATTTCTTTTGAGAGCATATCTGCGTTAATATATTGTGAGATTATGTTATTTCCTGCAACATAATCATAATAGCGGTTTTCCCCGAATCATTTTCACCAATTAAAGCATTCAATCCTTCGTGCAATGTAATGGAAAGACCTGGCTTTCCATCCATAGACTTGAATCTTCGGAGATTATATATTTGTAATTGCGATACAATCATTACAGAACCTCCTGTGATTTTCGTATGGTTTCCTTAATCTACTACATATCTAACATTACTAAATAGCTATCTAACTTTTTATTTACATACTCTGCAAACAGCTTTTCCATTGCACCAAGATTATGCTTTACATGATATTCATCAAACGCATTATAATAAGGAATCCGATCTGTAAACTTAATGTCAATTGGCGGATATCCAGCTTTCATCAATTCTAAATTCACAAGCAGCCTTCCTGTTCTGCCATTTCCAACAATAAAAGGGTGAATCCCCTCGAATTCGATATGAAACCGTGCAAGCCGAGTAACGATATACTCCGCACTGTTTCTATAAGCCTCCAGCAACTGTTCCATTTTAGGCTGGATCAAATATGGCTGAACTGGTTCATGTTTCGCACCCATAATTCTGACAGGTACTCCTCTGTAAACCCCACGGTCCTCCCGTTTATCCGCCAATACAAGATAATGAATCTGCTTGATGATTCTCTCCGATAAAGGCATCTGCTCTTTTACCAAATCCCGCACAAAATCAAATGCCTCTTTATGCCCGACTGCCTCAATATGGTCTTTTAACGGTTTCCTGTCAATTGTAAGACCACGCAAAACCATATCCGTCTCACGCAGAGTCAGGGTATTTCCCTCAATCGCATTGGAATGATAGGTATACTCGACAATAAACTCCTCTGCCAGACGTTCCAATTCCCCTTCTGTCAGCAGGCGTCTGCTATCCAGTTCTCTTATTTCATCCAGACCTCCACTGTGGAAATGTATAGCCAGTGGGCAGCGGATGGGAAAAAATCAAACCAGCTTCTATGTGCCGGTGTAAACGGCTTCGTGGAATGCAATGCCCCAATCTGCCGGAACGCCGGGGATACCTGCCTTGTTGGGCTGTGGCTTATCGGGGATATACAGCCGATGGAATCTATTTCTTGTTCATGAAATCCCAATATGCCTGCATACTGTACTGGTAATATGCCGCCGCTTTTTTCTGGCTCAGCAGCTTCATATCGCTGATCTGTTTCTGGAACATATCCATGAAATATATCCTATCGTTCAATCCCATCATACCTGTTCCCGGTGGAAGTGATGTAAGCCCTCCATTCTTGTCTGCCCCCATATAGGATTCCAATGCAGTCATTTCCACTAATGAAACGTTCCGGGTAACCGACGCATTGTTTACTTGTTCTGCAAAGCTCCTTCCTGCCGCATTCTGCTGTGCCTTTCTCGATCCCTGCCATGCCGGATATCCTGTTGTTCCTATTCCATTTACACCCAGCTCCAAATATCCTCCATTATTTTTTATTACTGCAGCTCCTCTGTCGTTCAGAGCCGCATCCGCTCCCTCGTAATAAGTCCGAGCGGTTCATTGCCTTATAAATACACTCCAACCCAACTTCCGGGCAGACCGCAGAGGCAAAGCATTATGCTCCTCTGCGGAATAGGGTGTACAGATTATATCTTTATATCCAGTGTGCTGCCCGAAGATGATTTTTTCACAAGAGAGCCGCCTGACTTCACAAGCGAATTATCAATGGACTCTCTTGTGATTCCGTCCAAAGCCCCGGACGGAATCAGCTTTCCCGGCTCCCATTTCGGATCAACAGCCTTCACCGCATCAACAAATGCCTGTGTATATGCCCGCTCATACTGCCTTAATGTATTCCCTGCTGCCAGTCTGTCATTCTTATCCATTTTCCGATACAGATTCAAATATACATCTGAACGCCTTGTAGTGTCTCCATTGCCTACACCGTTTTCCTGCAGAAACTCTTTCTTGGTCAGTTCAAACATCTCATCCCTGCTACTCTCCGGTATATCAATGATTCTATTCTTTTCTGCACGGTTTTTCTCTGTTACAACCAGACCTGCCAAACCCGTAACAGGACTGATATAGTCGCCATCCTTATCATAACGGCTCATTCTGTTTTTGATTGCCTGAATATTTGTGTACCCAACACCAGAACACGCCGCCGACATGCTTTTCATTACTGCCTGATACTGTTTGCTGTTCGTATCAATGCCAGCCCTTTTCAGTATATCCTTACCGCCCTTGCTGTTTATGGGCATTCCCGATATCTGCTGGAATCTGTTACTGAAATCCCTGATCATAAGCATATCCTTTACCTCCTCTACCATTAAAATATTTTTTATGCCTGTTTTGTCATACACATATAATTTACCGCTTCATAAAATCCATCGGCAGATACGTCTACATTTCAAACCCTGATTGCACCAAGTGACTATAAATTGCACGAAATAACCATAAAGTTTATAACATCACCACCACTTGGAACCTTTCCTTATCGCATAAGACTGCAAAATCCCCGCCGTATTTATCCGCCACGGCTTTCACGTTCATAAAGCCGATGCCGTGCATCCCTCCACTGAAATCCAGCATAACGCCGTCCGTGACCTTCACTTTCTCAGTCACGGGTTCTTTACGGAAAAGATCAGCTTCCCATCTTCTTGCACCAGCTTGATGTCTATGACAGCTTTCTGCCCCGCCTTTACAACCTTCACGCACTCATAAAATGTCTGATTGATAATATGCACCCATAAAGCTATTTCTTACTCAAACTCACCAACAATACTACCTTTTTGGATGATATGCCTTTCAGCCTTTTTCAAAATATTTCTTTTCATAGAGTTGGCACTCATATTTATTTCACAATCCAAGGAATAGACTGTAAAACGGTAAGTATGCTTTTTCCCTTTCGGCGGCTTCGGTCCCGCATAACGGTGCAGGCCATATCCTATCCCCTGGCTGGCATTCCCTAGCGCTGGCACTGTCTTACCAGCAGGAATATTTTTCTTTATTCTGTCAGCAGCAGGGATGTTCCAAATAATCCAATGCGTAAAATCCTTAATGGGGTGTGATAAATCCTCCAATGTAACAGCGAGAGTTTTCGCATTCGGTGATAGGTTCTTAATTATAAATTCCGGCGATATGTCCTGCCCCCGCCCGGTATATTCAATAGGAAATTTGCTTCCGTCATCCATGCCAATGCACTCAAATTCCAAAACAGTGTTATCCATAATTTCCTGCATCACCTGTCCTCCCCTCTATACTCATTCTTTAATGACCGAATCAATGTTTCTGCCATATAGGAATAACTTTCGTCAGCATCTACCATCGTTCCAAAAAATCCTGCTTCCTCCAAAGTAATAAATCCATGCATGGCGCTGCGTATTGTCCGGCTAAAATGAATGATATCCTTTTCTGATAAACCGCAGGCTTCCAATACAGGATATAAACTGTGTACAAGGGTTTGCCCTTTTTCAATTAAATCGGAACCTCCTGTAGACGGAATTTTGACTATTGTTTTATATAATTCTGGATTCTCCTTTGCAAATCTCCGATATCCTATTGCTATATGGTAAAGCGTATCAAAGGACGATTCACATTCTGTTCCGCTATATAGCTGTCCTGCCATCCTTTCAAATGCAAGCTGCCCGATATTAGAAGTCAGCTCTGACAGACTGCTGATGTGATTATATAGAGATGCCGTTTTCACGCCTAATCTATCCGACAGTTCCCGAAGCGAAAACTGGTCAAATCCCTTTTCGGCAATAAGCTTGGCAGCGGCTTCCACAATACGGTCTGTATTCAGCCCTTTTCTTTCCACAGAAATCACCTTCATAACTAATAGTATTAGTTATATTATAAACTAATGGTGTTAGTTTTTCAATTCTTTTTGCCAGAAACAAGATATTTTTCACCCATTCATCACACCAAATTGTAAGCGACGAATAACAGACCGGATTGCAATCCTCCGTCGGGCATAGGATAATTGTATCTATCAGAAAGATTCTCTCAGGACAAGTCTCGTTATCATACGGTTTCTGCTCCGTTTCATCGGTGCTGCCGTTTACTGTCTTCCCAATACAATACGATGGAGGTAACATATGATGCAGCATCCCCGCCGCGCCAGCCAGGATTGGCTGGCGCTTATCAACAGCTGCCGCACAAGCGGTATGACGATTACAGCCTGGTACCAGGCAAACACGGTCCCGAAAGGTTCTCATGAGTCTGCTGTGCCTAAAGGGTAAAACTTTTCTTCTGTGAGGTATTCAAGGGATATTTCTTTTTGCCGCCGTCTGCTCCTGTCACGCCATGCATTGATAGCCGCAAATCGTATGACAGTCTTGCAAAAGCCATTGAAAATATACATGATGTGTTCCCTGTATGCTTCTGCATAAGGCATAAATAATTTCCCCCTTTCTCCCACATGGGGCAGTGTATGGTCAGCAGTTGCACTTATAATTCAAAGAAACAACATGATTTCCTGTTGTTTCTTGATTATCTATCAAAGACTAAATGAGCTATTAATGGCGGGCGCATTCTGTCTATTTTCTGATTATTAACTGGTTCAATTAATTCTGCTATTTTTAAAGATAGAATAAAAATCATAAATTCAATCTCATGTATATCGATGTACTCATAGGACTATTGTTGTAACAATCTATGGTGTAAAAACCAAATTGTTCATATATATGAATTGCTTTTTCTAAAAAGGGAAGGGTATCTAACAACATATACGAATAACCAATTTCCTTTGCGTCTGTTATAATTTTTTGTACAAGAAGTTTACCAATATTTTTTCCTCTAAATTGTGGTCTTACATAAAGACGTTTCATTTCACAATTCTTTTTGTCTATATTTTTCAATCCAATACAACCTGCAGCTTCTCCGTTATAATAAGCTAAATATAATCTTCCGGATGGCATACCATATTTTTCTTGTAAATGATTTATTTCTTCTTCATAATGCTGAATATCAAGATAATTTTGAAATGAACTATCATTAATTATTAGCATATTTGTATATTCTGAAAATAGCGCATTTATTTCTTGTGTATGCACATAGGCTAAAACAATTTCGATATTCATAACAGTTCCTCCCAAAGTCAAATTCACCTTTCGTCATTTTTACGCAATATGCTTTCAATCAATACCATTGCCTCACATAACCTATCACAATCTTTTTTATCCATATTTTTTAATTTTTCATAAATCTGTTTATCACCATTCCAGTCTATTTTTTTCGCTTCTTCCTTTCCCGTGTTTGTTAAATATAATTTCTTAATTCCCTTGCTCCCCGAAACAAGTTTTCTCGTTATTAACCTTTTTTTTTCAAGTTTTGCAAGTATTCTACTCACATAGCTTTTGTCCATATTTAGATGCTCACATAATTCAGTGGCATTTATCCCTTGGATAGTATATATTTCAAATAGCACTCTCGATTCAGGCCATGAGAAATTTGTCCCTAAATAGCCTTTATTCATGACATCTAACCATACAGTGTAGTATCGGTTAAACTGTCGTATTTTTTTTATCAAATCTTCATTCAATGTTTTACCTCCCCTATATGAGTTGACTTTATCAACTCATATTATAGCTTCATGTGTTGATAAAGTCAACTCAATTATATTCTCACAGAATAGAAATGAGAGGAATTCCGTAACAGTCGGCATTTGTGGGAAAATCCAAAAGTTTAGATTTTACCACAATGCTTGTCTTTTGGTCCTTGGTTCGGAATAGTGTGGTGCTGGCGGGATGATCGCCTCGTGGTTCCCTTCCACATAATACTGCGGTATCTCCCCCTGGTTCTTTTTCCGCTTTTTCGTAAGGAAATCCGCCGTGTACTGCTTCTGCAGGAGCACATCCCCTTTGTACTTCTCGCTGGTGAGGATGCTCTTGACGGAACTCTGGTGCCAGGTGTCTTTCCCCGCAGGACTCTTGATGCCAAACCCCGTCAGCTTCTTGCCGATGGCATAAGGGCTCAGTCCCTGCAGGAAAAGCTGGTATATCAGCTTTACCGTCCCCGCCTGTTCCGAGTCCACTTTCAGGCTGCCGTCCTCCCCCTTCTCATATCCGAGGAAGGTGCTGTAGGCAAAGCTGCCTTTGCCGTCCGCAAACTGCTTCCGCTTGCCCCAAGTGGTGTTCTCTGAAATGCTCCTTGACTCCTCCTGAGCAAGGGAACTCATGATGGTGATGAGCAGCTCCCCCTTGGAATCCAGCGTGTAGATGTTCTCTTTCTCAAGCACCACTTCCAATCATTTATAGGGTTTCCTATCGTCTGGAAATCCCCGTTTCATGCAGTTTCGTGGCACTCCAAGATGTGTTTCGTTCCGCTTCGTACCGGCTTGTTTTGGGGATTTAAACAACCAATAAACACCGAGGTTCCCGTCATTCTGTACACGTTGTCCCTTGACGGTCTGGATAGTCGGAACGGACATAAAATACTGATTGCTTGTGGCTAAAAGATATACTTTACTTTTGATGCAAAAAGGACTATAATGAATCCCGTTGTAACAGATTACACTTTGGAGAGGAGACTAGTTAAAATGAAAAAATTATGTTTATTAGTATTTATGACCACGATATTATGTCTAACCGCTTGTGGAACAGATAAAAAGGATGAAACATTGGAAAGCAGCAGCTCTATTCTTCAAACTGAAACAACAACAAATACAGAAAAGAATCCAGAAGAAACGTCAAACGAAATAGAAACAACCGGTTCTGCGGAGAATGAACAGGAATCACTTCCCAAAAAAGAAACAACCTTTGAACTTACGGAACAGGGAAAGAATTTTCTGACTCAAATGTGTAAAAAATTGAATGACTTCAATTCCCAAACAGCAAAGGACGAAACATTTTGGCGAGATTTCCTATTTTATTCTTACACTGGCGCATATGAAGGCGTAGAAACAGAAACAGTACCTCGTGATGATTTTGATGAAACAGTTGTTAAAATTAGTTTGCAAGAAGCAGAAGCCTATGCAAAACTGGTGTTTGACGTTGATCTGCCAGATATAAAGCCTTCTTTTGAAGATATGGAACAAGGACAAACCTCTTTCTATTATCAGAATGGTTACTATTACATTGGTGTTTCTGATTATCCTGATTACCAATATACATTTGCCGATTATGAGGAATCTGGTGATTCTATTACGGTAAGATATACGATTGATTTTGAGGGCGAAAGCAATGTTGGTACAGTATGTTTTGGTATCGTGCCAAAAGACAATGAAAACGGTTTTATCATTACTTCTAAAAGCACTGAATTTTAATGGGCAAATAAAAATCAAAACAGGGTGGCCGGGCAGGTTTTGACTATCTCGAACGGTCAAAAAATCTGCCGCTTTCGTCATCGTCAATGTAGTGCCAGATATTGGTCAGTTTTAACTGTCTGACATGGCTTTCCAGAAATTTCTTCTGGTTCTGTATGGAGCTGCTTTCGCCGCCGTCTCTGTCCTCGTCCCTCACTGATAAGCGGGAGTAAAGGGCTGTGATTTTGCTGTAATCATTCATGTGCATACCCTCCTGTGTCAATCTTAAATTTCATGACAACGCTTCCATTCCCCGGCGACTCTAAACCTGTTCCATTCAGATTCCGTTCTTCCGAATCCTCCCCGCCTTTTACCGCCTATATTTCCGGGCTTCTGACCAAGTAAGTCAGCCAGACTGTATTGTCCTTTAACGCATGTACCTCTTTCAGCCGAAATCCCACCGATACATCCTTTGACAATAAACCGGTCCGTTCAAACACGGACGCCTGATTTATCTCCCCATCTGCAGCCGGGGCCAGTACAAGGCTTAACTCATCCACAGCGCCCGCCCGGAGAAAGGACCAGTTTACAATGCCGCCGCCACAAATGATCCGTGTCTTAATGCCAAAGAGCCGATACAGCTTTTCTCCTGCCAGCTTACAGTCCAGAGCGTCATTTCCTGCAAGAATATAAGAAACCTTCCGTTTTCTCAGATAAGCCCGGTAGGCTATGGGGTCTGCTCGGTCAGGATCTCAATCACATGAGACACATTCCCTCTTATGGGAAATATCCCGGATTCCCATCCGATCTCTCCTTTTGTATCCACCGAAACGTAATACAACAGAAACCGGTTATTTGCCACAAAATCCCCTGGCGGAACAAAACTGTCCTCCCCTGGCAGCTCTGGCTTTCTGTGTCCGGTAAACTCTTTCGTGGTGGTCGTTCCATACAGCCAGGCATTTCCCTTCATCTCCTGGCGAAGACTCCCATACTTAGAGGCTGCTGTCAGGATTGCTCCGTTATCCATGAATGGCCCTGATATTTTTCCATTTAATGAACTTAATATATGACAAATAGTATACGGTCTGTCCATTTTTTCTCCTTTTCAAGATATTTCTTTAATACCTTTTCCTGAAAATAGGGATGGACCTCGGTCTGTAAAATGGCTGGCTTCACTTCACAAATATCCAGGATTTCTTTGATCTGGTCCACAACATCTGCCTGCTCATAGAATGACGGCCACAGCTTGGTTTCCAAAAAGATTTCCTTCCGATCCACCCCTGATTTTTTCATGGCACGTCCCGCCGCCGATTAGGCGGCATGAATTCAGGTATGTCCCATGTGCCCGCTAGACTTTTATGTGCGGTGGTGTGCCGGCAGCCGGGCGCATGGAGGTTTACTCTGTAAAAATCATATATTTTTTCCCGGTCTTCCTATATCGATATGGAATCTGTCGGAAGCTGTCATTTCCCCAAGCATCATAAATTGTTAACTATGATCAATTTATATTCATAATCCGGCGCCAGCAAAGACATCAGCTTATCATCGTGGTGATAGACCACCTCCTGCACGGTATCAAATATCATGGTGGCGCTGCTTTCGCGGGTATAGGCCGGCCACTCCATAGCCTGGGTTGTGAAGGATCCCCTGTCCTGAAAAATGGCATCGCCTGCAAAAATCTCATCCAGTATTTCATGGGAAATAGGTTGCCCTGCTGTCCAAGTAGGGTCTTTTTCCTTTACAGCCTGTGTTGCCCCTCCGGAAATTTCCAAATGAAGCTGGCTCAAAGTCCATGGTGCAGCACGGCGGGTACTTAAATCTAACGACTTCACATAGGAATGAATCTTGTCATAATATGCATCTGTCTCAGCAGTATTATCGCCGGACATTCCGCCATACTTGTAAAACGCCTTTTTAACATCATCATAAACGTGCTGTTTCATTTCATCTGATACATTGACAATCCGTTTCCAATCTGTTTTTCCTGTGATTCCCATGCCTTCAACTCCATAAGAATTTTTGAAATGTCCGGAACGCAGATCATCAATGGTATTACCACAATAATTTCCTTTCAATGCACTACTGCCGAAAAGCATGTTAGTGTTTGCTTTGCCACCATTCATCCTTGATAAAAGCTGCCAGATTCCCTGGCCGTTATTTCCTATACGCATGATAAAATCCCTCCTGCTTCTATATGGTCAGATTCAACTGTGCGCCCTTGACTTCTTCCTGAATCTTCACGGACGCACCTGCCCCTGTCCTGATTTTCTCCAGCAGCTTTTCCAGCGTCTCCGCCTTATCCAGCCGCTTTTCCTTCAGTGCTTCTTCCTCTTTCTTCTTTGCCCGCTTTTCCTCCAACTGCTCCTGCAATATCTTCTTATAATCTGTTCTCTGCCGTGTCAATCGTAATACGCAGTAAAGCACATACCATCAGGCCTGTTAACCCCGGCGTGAGGATGAACAGCAATTCTGTCCTGTGAATGGCATAGTCCTTTTCCCGGTAATCCCTCACAATCTTCCTTATGGTAAAATACAGCACTGCGGCTGCCAGCCCGCCTGTCCGCCGGTTCCTTATCCGTCCCTCCATTTTTTCATCACCCATCCCCGGCAAACTAAGGTTTCCCTGTCGGGGAACAGGCTGATGATCTGCTCCTCCGTTCTTATCGCAGGCTCATTCACTGTTCCCACTCCCCTTCCCGCTATATTCAGAAAGGAAAAGCCCCGCAACCGCCAGGACCGTCCCCATAACGGAAACCCACATCACCGGCTCCTTCAGCACCAGCACGGAAGTCACCACCGTTATGACGGGAACCATGTAAATATAGACGCTGGTCTTGACTGCGCCAAGCGCCTTTACCGCAAGGTTCCATGTCACAAAGCAAAGTGCGGACGCCCCCAGCCCAAGATACAGGATATTGAGCAGATGCGTCACATCCGCAAACCGTTCCAGCCCGATTTCAAAATCGAAAAGGAACAATGCCGGAACCATGAACAGGATGCCGTAAAAGAACGTTCTCCGCGTGGTGAGTATGACCGGGTAGCCGAAACTGCTGATCTTCCTTGTCAGTACGGAATAACACGCCCACACAAAAGCCGCAAGGACTGCCAGCAAATCCCCCATCGGGTTCAGTTCCATCCGGGAGCCGTTAAAGCTGATCAGCGCAACACCCGCCATCGCCACCACAAAGCCTATGAAAAAATTTGCCCGCAGCTTCCCTTCTGATTTTAGGAACAGGCGCGACAGGATTGCCGTGAAAAACGGTGCAACCGAAATGATGACTCCCACGTTAGACGCCATCGTGTATGTAAGCGCAATATTCTCCAGCAGATAATATAAGCAGATCCCACTTAGGCCCGCCAGCACGAAAGCCAGCTCCTGCCTGCGCTTCACGCCTTTCATACGGTGCGGGCAAACCAAAAATAATGCCGCAAATCCCATGACAAAGCGGAAAAACAGTAATTCCACCGGCTTAAAATCCACAAGCAGGACTTTGGTGGATATGAATGTCGTCCCCCATATGATTATCGTGAACAGCGCCGCCAGATGCCCGGCTGATTTCCTATTCCCCATGCTGACCACCGTCCCCGTCTTTTTCCGAGAATATTTCACGGTAAGTCCCCGGCGCAAGCCCTATGAACTGGTTGAAATAATTTGTAAAATGGCTCTGGTCTGAGAACCCTGTCCTGATTGCTGCCTCCACGGGCGGCACACCTTCCGATAACAGCTTTTTTGCCTCATTGATGCGGACTGTTTCAAGATATCGGTACGGCGTGACTCCTTTTTCCTTCGTAAAGGCCCGCAGCAGCGTTGATTTGCTAAGTCCGGCGTGGCGGCATATCTGGTCTAAATAAATGCGCTCCGTAAAATGCGCTGTCATGTATTCACAGGCTTTTTCAATCTCCTGCCTGCACTCCGGGATGCAGCTTTCAAATGATTTTCCGTAATTCTGGATGAGGTATGAAAGCAGGAACAGCAATGTTTCCTCTTTCTTAAACTCCCCCGTTCCTTTCATGACCATCTCATGCAGCGGGCGCAGGTGGCAGGCTATCTCCTCATCACAGATAACATTTCTTGAAAACCCCGGAAGTTCCCGTTTTCCTGTAACTTCCTCTGCCAGATCAAGCATGACCTCCTTAGAAATGTTAAAGCCCCGGTAATCAAACGTCCCCTCATCACTCTGTACGCAGGCATGGCTGTCGCCCGGATTGAAAAGCACTATGCTTCCTTCCTCTATGGCGTATTCCCTGTCCCGGCAGGATAGCACCCGCTCCCCTTTCTCCACAAACCCTATGACATAATGCTCATGGAAATGGCTTGGAAACGGCTGCACGATTCCCTCAAAGCGGTATGCCTCCATCCTCAATTCATCATCATATACCACTGTCCTTATTTCTTTCTTCATGTGGATTTCCTCCTTGTCAAGAGCCATTTTACCTCTTATTTTTTCCTGCGTCTTGTAAAATATCTTCATTTTTCAGATTTATCGGTTCTATTTCCTGCGGGGATTATCCATTAAAAGAAACGGTTTTATGTGCATGGGGGAATTTAGTTTGAATATTATATTTTAAAATTGAGTGAAATTTCCGGCACCATCCCTTTCCTGTCTGACCGTTCTTTATACCAATATTATAACGAAACGACTTCAAAAAACCATACAATTTTGAGTAGGGATGTTAATGGGATTTAAATGAAAATGGATAATAATGCGCACTTTTTCTTTTATACTTCCCTGCCGCATTTTCTGTCACATTGTTCATTGGCGGAATCGTTAGATCATATAGACGAAGCATCATATATGAAAGGTCCAATGACCTACTGGATTTCCGTTTATAGTGCAGAATATCAAATTGCCAAATTATCGTTCCCGCTTTTAAGAATATATCTGTCCGATAATCGCATTCAATTCCTTATGCAGATCATCTGCCTTATCATAATTCTCTGCTTCCTCCAAGGAAATCAGCTCTTGCACCTTATTGTTAACTCGTTTCAGTATTTCCTCGTCAGGCTCCCTATATGGCAATTGCTTGATATAATTAGCCGAATTGTTAGCAGAAGGATTGATAGCATGAATCAAACCATTTATAACATCCGAATTTACAAGTGCCAGCAGATAATAAAGCTTAGTGGTATCTTTAGGGAAAATCCCTACAATGGATTGATCAAAAACATGATTACTCATCAAAAACCCACGTATTGCAGCAGATTTCACCATAGGAATACCGATACCGGTTTTAAAGTAAAACGATGAATTTTGAAATCTTGATTTCTTATTACTATTGTAAAACTCAATGGTTTTCCTATCCCACCTTACAAACCATTCCTCATTCTGTCTCACATAACGTCTCCTGGATGCACTTTTAATGTATGGTACATATCCCTCCTGAACATTCGGAATGCCATACAGAGACGTGCAGCAGAATACTTTATCCGGTTCAACAACCGCATAGTTTTTTGCACCCTTCACATCTTTGTGGGCAGATCTAATAAATCTCAAATTGTCGCCGGTGTAGAGGCCGGTTACAACATCTGCTACATCACCAAGCTTTTTTGAGCCTTTGGATAATAATGATGAGGTCTTATTTTCTGCCAAAATCATTCTGCATTGATCGCGATCAAGAATGTCCTTTTGTTGAAAATGAAATACCTGTAAATGTTGAGGGAGCCTCTCGTCCTTTTCTAATAACAACGCAAATTCACCCGGTGAGCCAAACCCTTGTACCACCCTGAATGTGTTATGCACCGCTTCGTTATTTTTACATCTTTCAAGAGTGATAATTGAAAGATTGGAATATCCAAAACTAACCCCAGGAAAAAATCTGGAAGGAAAAATTAATATCTCATCAATCCTGGTATTTGTAAAAAGTACTTCCCTTAATCGTGAATACATATTTAAAAACAGGTATGTATCTGGAATAATAAATGATAATCTGCCATGCAATTTTAAAACAGAGATACATCTTAACAAAAATAGGGAATATGTCTCCTTAACATAATGCCCTGCATATTTTTTCTTGAGAAGGTTTCTCTTTTCATAATTTTGCCATGCGCCATACGGAGGATTTCCGATCACTTTTGAATAATATCCTCCGGAATCACCAAGCACATCCAATTGCTTGTCTAATAATGTGTCGGTTTCTCTTACAAGCACTGCGGCATTGCTTTCATACTTTTTCTTCAGAATAGCAACCGCTTGACGATTGATATCCAAAGCATCTATTGGCACCGTTTTATTTTTTTCTAAAATTTCATCAATAAAAATGCCTTCTCCTGCAGATGGCTCAAGGATCCTGTCATTCTGGGTTATATCAAGTTTCGCTGCCATATAAGAAGTAATTGCTTTTGAATTTGTGTAATAAGAACAAAACAAATCTCTCATTGATTCACCCCTCTTTGAACAGCTTAATTGATAATCTAAGTTTTATCTTAGAGAAAATCGTATCATTCTGAGATTATTCTGTCAAGCACTTGAGCAAATCATTGGGTTGTAAATGCCGCTTAAATTCCATATCTGCATAGATAAACTCATTAAATATTTCTTTTTGTCCCCTAATTCTTTATCACAAAACACTGCCTTTAACGTGCATTTCCACTCTGTTACCGTTTATTCGACATACACATATCCTGCAACGCAATTCACCAGCTTGTCATCTTTACTTTGAAAGTTCCATCGCCGGAGGCGATTCTAATCAGGTATTCCAAGTGCGCCCGCCAGTCACAGCCCATCCTGCATCCTCATCTCCAAAACCACATACTGCCATCCCTTAAGGCCCATCTCCCTGTCCGTCCCGTCATCAACCCAATCCATATTATTGATCAATACCTTTTCACACACTCCCGGTAGCTTGACCTTCTGGGGGATTTCCTGAAAATTCCCCATGACCAGCAAGGTCTTATTCTCCCCACGGCGAAAATATGCCATGAGATTTTTCTGCTCCCTCAGGTAAGGAATACACTTGCCGTAAATCAGGCTGTCCTCGTACTCCGGATTTTTCCGCAAAGCGATCAGGCTGCGGTAGAACTGGAAAACCGAATCCCTCCGGTCCCGCTGTTCCTCCACATTGATCCGGCGATAATTGGGATTTTCCCTTAACCAGGGCGTCCCAACGGTAAAGCCTGCATGACAATTCCCGTTCCACTGCATAGGTGTCCTTGCATTATCCCGGCTGTACCGTCTCACCGCATCCATTGCCTTCTCCTCGGATACCCCCGCATCCAAAGCCACCTGGTATTCTGCCCTGGAAGATATATCATCCACCTCATCAATGGATTGGAAATCCACGTTCTCCATGCCAATCTCCTGTCCCTGATAGATAAAAGGAATCCCCCGGAGCATAAAATATAATCCGGCCAGCATTTTTTTCGACGCCTCGCACACCTGACCCTCCGGCAGATAATGGCTGACTCCTCGGGGCTCGTCGTGGTTTTCAATAATATTCGAATAAAACCCCAGATCCCCGCTTTGTTCCTGGGACTCAAAGCACGCCTGTTTGTACTCCTCCCCTGTCACCGGCCTGCTGTCGTACCATCCCTTGGGACTGGTGCCCATGACGGTCTCACGGAAATCAAACATACTGGAAAAATATCCGTCCTCCCCGATAAAGGCAGCCAGCTCCTCCGGCTTGTCATTAAATACCTCCCCCACGGTAAAAGCATCATGCTTCTGAAAGGTCTCCTCCTTCATCTCCCTCAAAAACTCCCCGATGTCCTCCGCATGGGCCAGCATGACTCCCGCATCTGCCAAGCCGTCGGGCCGGTCCGCCGGGTAATCCTTCATGGGCAGAGCCTTTTTGATATTAATGATGGCATCCAGGCGGAAGCCGGCCACGCCCTTTTCCAGCCACCAGTTGATCATCTTATAAATTTCCTGACGCACCTTGGGATTTTCCCAGTTTAAATCCGGCTGCTTCTTGTGAAACATGTGCAGATACTGCTTATCCGTCCCCGGCAGCGGCTCCCACACGGAGCCGCCGAAATAGGAACGCCAGTTGCACGGCCGCCCGGCCTTCTGGTCTGCCAGGTAAAAAAAGTTTCCGTACTCTCCCTCCGGGTCAGCCATGGCTTTCTTAAACCACAGATGCTCATCCGAACAATGGTTGACCACCAGATCCATCAGGATGTACATCTGACGCTTTTTCGCCTCTTTGATCAGCGCCTCCATATCCCTCATGGTTCCAAAGCAAGGGTCAATCTTATAGTAATCGGAGATATCATATCCCTGGTCCGCCAATGGCGACTGATACACAGGAGAGAGCCAGAGAATATCCACGCCCAGATACTTTAAATAATCTAACCGTTCCATTATGCCGGGAATATCCCCAATGCCGTCCCCGTTGGAATCATAAAAGCTTTTGGGATAAATTTGATATGCCACTTTGTTGTGCCACCATTGTCTTTCCATTGAAATGTATCCTCCTTATTTACTGTGAAAGTCCCATCGCCGGAGGCGATTCTAATCAAATATTCCAAGTGCGCCCGCCGGACTTTCATGGGACGGTGGTGCGTCCGCTGCCGGGCGCATGCAGGTTACTTCACTGCGCCATTTACAACGCCGTTCAAAATCTGCTTCTGGCATACCAGATAGAAAATCAGAATCGGAATCAGCGCCAGCAAATAGGACGCAAACGCCAAATTGTAATTGGTGCCGAACTGGGTCTGGAACGTCATCTGAGCCAAGGGCAGCGTATTCATGCCGCTTCCTGACATAATAACCAGGGGCGTCATAACGTCATTCCAGGTTCCAAGAGCCGTAAGCACGGCCACCGTTGCATGCATAGGCTTCATAATGGGGAAAATAATGCTCCAGTAAGTCCTCCATGTACTGGCGCCGTCCACCCGGGCCGCCTCCTCCAGCGCGACAGGAATATTTACCAGGTATCCCGAATACAAAAGCATATTCATCGGCATATAGAATACCACATAACAGACGATAACGCCAACTGCATTTGCAATTCCTAACTGGGCCGTCTGCTTCACCAAGGGCATCATCAGGATTGCAAAAGGCACGAACATGCCGCTTACAATATACAGATACACAAAATTGTAAAATTTGCTCCTTGCCTTATTTCTTCCCACCGCATAGCCGATAACGGAATGAACCAAAATGGAAATCACCAGGTTCACAATGGTGATCAGAAATCTGTTAAACAGGGAGCGCCAGAAATCGGTGACCCTCATGGCCTCCGAAAAATTTGCCAGGCTCCAGCTCTTTGGCAGGGAGAGGATTCCCGAGATGCTGTTGGTCATGTCACTGGGCTGCTTAAATGCGATCACAATGGCCATATACAGGGGAAACACAATGGTAATCAGTCCCATCAGTAAAAGAATTGTTATGGGCCAGTTGACTTTTTCCTTTGCTTTTACCTTGTCTTTCATTATAGCTGCTCCTCCTTTTTCCCGCTGAATGTCATCTGCACTACAGAAAGTACCACGATCAGAACAAAGAACACCACCGCATTGGCGCTCTGGAAACCAAACTGGCCGCCGGACATGCCGTTATTATAGATTAAGTAGGAGATCGACTCCGTGCTTTGGGCCGGACCTCCTTTGGTCAACGCCACGATCTGGTCAAACACCATCAGGAAATTTTTCATGCACAGTACCATGTTGATGCTGAAAAACGGCAGAATCAGAGGAAAGGTCAGGGTTCTGAACTTATACCACCCGGTGGCTCCGTCAATCGCTCCGGCCTCGTACACGTCCTCCGGAACCGTCTGGATGCCCGATATGTAGATGATGGTATTCATTGCAACAGACTGCCAGGCGCACACCGCCACGATGGCCACCCAGGCCCATTTGGTGCTTGCCAGCATGCTGGTTCTAGAGCCGCCCATCATTTCGGAGACAGCGGGAAGGATATAGGTAAAAAAGTAGTTAAAGATATAGCCCACCACCAACGCCCCCAAAATGTTGGGAATAAAGTAAAGCCCTCTCAGCCCGCTTTTAAATTTAATCTTACTGTTAAGCCCCAGCGCCAGAATCAGGCTCAGCACATTGACCACCACCGTAGAAACCACGGCCAGCTTGATGGTGAAAAGATAGGACTTGCCTACACGGGCGTCCTAGAACAAGTCTATATAGTTGCGCAGCCCCACCCAGTCAAAGGAGCCATAGCCCTTGAAGTTTGTAAAGCTGTAGACAAAGCCTTTCATCAAAGGCAGGGTGTTAAAGCAAAAAAACAACGCCAAAATCGGGAGAGTCATGAACAAATATGTACGTTCCCTGTCATTCATCTTCTTCATCTCAATTTTCTCCTTTCCGCCTAATCCGAGCCATGCTGCTTCTCATAATCTTCTACCATGCGGATAATGTCCCGATTGTAGCGCAGCCAATCCTTATCAAATTTTTCCAGAAACGCATCCACGTCCTGATTGATCAAAAATGTCTGAATCTGCGCATCCACGGACATTTCAGAGGGATAGTAGTGGTCCTGGTAGTCCGCCATCTTTCCCTCGGTGATAAAGGTCTTCATGCCGTCCAGAATGGGAGCCAGCTCAAATTCCTCATCCTTGCAGGGAACCGCATTCTGGTCATCCAGATACATCTGCACGCTGTCATGAGCCAGGAGGAAGTCAAGGACCTCATAGGCCGCCTCCTTGTTCTTACATTCCTTCATGACGCAGAACTGCAGATCCACGCCAGAATTCAGGATATTGCCGTCTGCATGGTCATTGCCGGGCATAACGAAAGAGTCAATATCCATATCCGGGTTAACGGATTTAATCTGGGGCACCGCATAGCTTCCGATGGTAAACATGGCCGATTCCCCGTTGGCAAAGGCGGTACATGCATCATTATAGCCGTAGGCAAAGGGTCCGTCCTCGCCGTACTGCAAAAGCTCCAGGGTCTTCTCGGCAATCTCCCGGTACTCCTGGGTAAAGGTGGTTTCCCCCCGGTTTACCTGGCGGCACACATCGGCAGGCGCCAGATCAACGGCAAGGGCATTCCAGGGAGCCAGACAGGTCCATGTATCCTTAAACCCAAAGTACAAAGGCTGGATTCCCGCTCCCTTTATTTCCTGGCACAGCCCGATAAATTCATCCCAGGTAGTGGGAATCTCCCAGCCATGCTCCTTAAACATTTCCCGATTATACAAAACGCCTGCGGCGTTGGCCACATAGGGCACGCCAAAGGTTCCTTCTGTCGGCACGAACTCCAACCCTTCCAGAATATCAACATAAGCCGGCTTTATGGACGCCAGCCCCGGATAATCCGACACATCCGCCAAAATGTCCGACTGCACAAAATAGGAGTAATTAATTTCCCCTCCGATTCCGATAATGTCCGGGTAATCCTCCCGAATCAGCCTGGTCTTCAGAATCGTCATGGCGTCATTGGGCGATTCGATGGTCAAATGGATCTTGTCATGTGTCCGGTTAAATTCCTCCTCCAACTGTTCAAATATGGCTACTGCCTCCGGTTTGTACTGAATCAGTTCAATCTCAATCCGTCCTTTGACTGCGCTCCCCCGCATCCGGTCATCATGGCTGCCGACGCCATAATGCCTGACAGAGCTAAGCATATTGCTGTCTTCTTATTCTTCATCCCTGTTCCCTCATTCCTTTTATGAGATAAGCCACCGCTTCATACGGACGTATAATGTCATCCTGACGTATGGCATAATTACTGATTACCACATCCGCCTCCGGCCCAATGAATCGGGATATGCGCCGGGGTATCGGAAGTTCCTGCTTTGTAAAATTGCAGATGACCAGAAGCCTTCTGTCCTCCAGCGTCCTGGTATACGCAAACAGGTTCTCATCCTCCGGCTCCAGCAGCTCATACCTTCCATAGACCACCACGTCCATGGTATGCCTAAGGTGAATCAGCTTCTTATAATACTGAAAAACAGACTCCGTATCATTCTGCTGCTGCCGCGCATTGATTTCGGTAAAATTGGGGTTGACCCTGATCCATGGAATCCCAGCCGTAAATCCTGCATTTGCACTGTCGTCCCACTGCATGGGAGTCCTGGCATTGTCCCTTCCGATCCGTTTCAGATACCCCAGAACCGTCTCCGGCGTTTCCCCGCAGTCCTTTGTCAGCTCTTTGTAGGCGTTGAGGGACTCCACATCCCGGTAATCCTCCAGCGTTTCAAAATATGCATTGGTCATGCCCAATTCCTCGCCCTGATAGATGTAGGGCGTCCCTTTCATCATGTGCAGGCAGGTGGCCAGCATTTTCGCCGAGAGCACACGGTACTCGGGGCTGTCGTCTCCAAAACGGGACACGGACCTTGGCTGGTCATGGTTGGACAGGTACAGGCTGTTCCATCCCTTTCCCTCCAGTCCGGTCTGCCATTTGGACAAGACCTTCTTCCACTGGGGCAGAGGCATATCCTTCCCGTCCCATTTCCCATATTTGCCCGGGCGTTCCCGGTCGCCGTCCACGTGCTCAAATTGAAAGACCATGTTCAGCTCATGGGTATTTTCCCCTGCATACTGCACTGCGTCCTCCACCGACGCCCCCGGCGTTTCCCCCACGGTCATCAGCGAACATCCGGATAATACCTGTTCATTCATCTCCTGCAGATATTCATGAACCCTGGGTCCGTTAACATAGAAAGGACCGCCGTCTCCATACAGTCCCCCGTTTTGTTTCCCGTCGGGAAGTCCTGGCACCTTTGAGATCAGGCTGATTACGTCCAGGCGGAATCCGTCGATTCCCTTTTTGCACCACCAGGTCATCATCTGAAAAATCTCCCTGCGCACCCTGGGATTCTCCCAGTTTAAATCCGGCTGTCCCGGCGCAAACAGATGCAGATAGTACTGCTTCCGGCCTTCGTGGTATGTCCATGCACTTCCGCCAAACGTGGAACCCCAGTTATTGGGGGCGCTGCCGTCGGCTTTCGGGTCACGCCAGATATAGTAGTCCCCGTAAGGGTTCGCCGGATCCCCGCTTTTTTCACTTTCCGCAAACCAGGGATGCTTATCGGATGTGTGGTTCAAAGCCAGATCCATCATGACCTTAATCCCCAGGCTGTGGGCTTTCTCAAGCATCCGGTCAAAATCCTCCATGGTGCCGAAGTCTTCCATGATTGCCTGGTAATCGCTGATATCATAGCCATTGTCCACGTTGGGAGAACGATAAACCGGTGAAAGCCAAATAACATCGATTCCCAGATCCTGTAAATATTCCAGCTTTTCGATAATCCCTCCTATATCCCCGATTCCGTCTTTGTTGGAATCTTTAAAGCTGCGCGGGTAGATCTGGTAGACAACGGCTTCCTTCCACCAATCACGTTTCATGGTTAACCTCCTTGCTGTTTTTATGTTGATTTCGCGCAAAACCTATATAAAATAAATAACATATGCTGGTGGCTGTGTCAAATGGTTTTGCGCATAACCGTCAAGTCAGACAAGGATGGTATGGGGCTTGGTTTCATCTCCATAGCAAAATTCACCCTGACAGAGTATGCCTGCTCCCGGGCAAAGACAAACTTCGCTTAGCTAAGTAAGGCAGTGTGGGGGTTATATTTTGTTTAGCACAGGATTTTGTTTTTTATATGGAATCTTGTAGATGTCATAGGAATATGTTCGAGTGAACGCAGCGACAAATCGCCATTTAGAAAAAGCAGGGATTTATGGATAGATACAAATTGGGGAACAATGGTTTAAAGTGTGTTTGAAATAATGTGGCCGCAATCCCATTCGCTTTCGATGATGGGTTAAGGCCACAAAACTAATGGTTGTCATTACAAGAACACTTATATTAATTGGCATCACCTTTCCACATGAAGGACTATTTCCCAATCCGTCTCACGGATTCCCTCTTTATCAGTTCCACCGGAAGAACCCACTCTCTCCTCTCGCTCCCATTGCCACTCATGAGGCCGAATAAGGCGTCCACAGTCATTCTTGCCTTCTGCTCAATATCCTGCCGGATGGTAGTCAGCTTCGGCATCATAAGCCCGGAACAGAACAGATCATCAAATCCTGCCAGGGACACCTGCTCCGGTATCCGAAATCCCATTTCCCGCAAAATGGAACAGGCCTCAAGAGCATAATAATCTGACGAAAAGAACACGGCCGTCTGCTTTCTGAACAATTCCTCATACCGTTTATACTGAACCAGCCGTTCCCCATATATATTCGAAACAATCAAATGCTGCTGCTCCGAAACCGGAATTTCCGCTTCCTCCAGCCCCTTTCGAAGCCCCAGCCACCGTTCATGATCCACATTCTGATCATTGTCCGATACCATTAAGATATTGCGGTGGCCCATGGCAGCCAGATGCTTTCCGATCTGATATCCCCCGTCAAAATCATCTGTTGCAATATTAATATAAGACTCCCTGTTCTCCAAATACGCATCCAAAGACACCAGCGGCTTCTGATAAAGGGTATAAAGGTGACTGATGACGCCTGGCTGCAGATTACAGGCAATTAACCCATCCAGATTCCAGGCCTTGGCCTGATGAATGATCTCCTCCACATTGGACACGGTCAGCATCAGCATATAATGCTTCTTTTCCTTAATGTACTGTTCCAGATATCCTACCAGGCAGCCATAGTAGGGATCCGTCAGCGTGGGCTCATTCCTGCTGCCTTTATCAAACAAAATAACCCCGATTATGCCGGAATGTTCCTTGGCCAGCATAATTGCCCCCATACTGGGAATATATCCCATCTCCTTAATAGCCGCCTCGATCTTTCTCCTGGTTTTCGGCGATACCCGCTGTTCCTTTCCATGGAGCACATTGGACACGGTGGTGGTGCTGACCCCCACATGGTCTGCAATATCTTTAATACGTATCATAAATTTCTCCTGTCGTAACATTCATTTCAGTGAACTACCGCTTTCTGTCATCCGATATTTGCTTTGATGAGATGCCGCAGCCTGCAAGATGCCTTCTCACATCTTTTATGGCAAGAGACGAGTAAGCATCGGAAACAATCTGAATGGGTATTTTTTCAATATCCGCCCATGCTAATTCTTGTTCAAAATTTTCTGAATGATAAAACATATTCTCATATTACATTAATAACAATGGTTTATCCACTTAACAGACGCATCCATGGCGGTACGGCAGGCATTCGTCTGAGGAAGGCATTTTAAGCAATCTATGCCCGCCTGGAGTAAAGATACAGTTATCTGGTTTCGATCCTCCATAGAGTTTGTATACTGCTTCCAGAACCATTTCATCCCTTCACGGTACAGATAATAATTTGTTGCGAATTGACAGTAGCTCGGTGTGTCAAAGCAGGCGTTCGTTACCGGATAATATAACAGCAGTCTGTGAATACCCGGACCATGCCGCATCCATGACATAAGCGCCATGGCGATTGCCATATTCCCACCTGCACTGTCGCCTGCAGCTGTAAGAGTGGGGCAATTGACAATGAAAAACCGGTCCCCGATTATTTCTTTTATATGGCAAAGAATAAAATAACACTGTTCAATCGCTGTAGGATATTTTGCTTCCGGTGATCGGCTATATTCAGGGAATACAACCAGTGAATCTGTCCTTGCCGAAAGCTCTCTGACCAGCTTCTCATGTGTATGAAAGCTTCCAAATACCCAGCCCCCACCGTGAATATAGAATATAATATTCCTGATTCTTCTATCCTTTGGCACAATAAAATACACCGGGATACTGACCCATATCCCAGTATTTATGCAGGCGTAAGATATATTTGCAGGATATTTATATACAGGTGTATCCTGTGCATCTTCCAATACCTTTCTGCCCTGCTCTGGCGGCAGCTGAAAAATCAGCGGAGGCACGGAGCTTTGGTTACAGACATCTTCAGCAGCCGGTTCCAGCGGAACGCATCGTTTCATATCTTATTCTCCATGCATACTATAATTGTTTATTCTATTATATGTGGTTGTTCTGCTTTTGCATATCTATTCACAGGCCCGCAAAATAACAGGGCATAAAGCAAAAGCCCTGCATCCATTTCCTCATGGTTCACATTCCTGAGTTCATCAAAATCTGCTGTATAAGGCTCCCGTCTAATTGCTTCATAATTTCTTCTAATGTCATCTCCGGCCTCCACAAGGAGGACTTTCTTATTCATGCTCCATCATTGTTAACGAAGTGACATGCGAATTGTGTTATTTTCATAGGCAGTAATTAGATTAAAAAGATTATTACTTCCAAGATAGATAATACCATCAACCTCTATAAAATAATTCATATGGTCGATATTGCCAAACGTAGTGCTTTTTAGTCCCATTGCCTTTGCCAGCCCGCAAGCAGTAATGGCAAAATCACGACAGACTCCAGAATTTTCAATTAATATAGCATAATACTCCTGATAAGGCTCATTATGTAGATTCGCAGTATATTTTCCCTCATAATCGTATGGCTTCTCATACAAAAGCTGACTGATCTGCTGTGCCCGTTCTCTTTCACTCATATTTTCAAAATCCATTCCATTTAACCAATTACAAAACCAATCGTATATCACCTGTTCTCTCTCTTTCTGCCGCTTATAGTCCTCCTCTGAAACATAAACAGTAGTTCCGTTTTTTTTTCTGCCACATATATTCCGTCAACCGGAGATGTATAATTTGCTATGTCTAAAGAATTATAATAATCCATTTGTCCCGTTAATCTAGCTTGAATACTTTCAGAACAAATATAACTATTCAAACCAATGAAGGTTGTGGTATCCGCAAGTCTCAAGTTCCACTCATCAATCTTTCCTGCCAGCGGATGTGCTGGATCATAACCTGCGCTGTGGTTTACGCCGCCAGTAGAAGCGCTGCCAGTATTAACAGCAGCACCCTGCGTCTGCACAACATCGTTTACCGTCCAGGCTCCATCTGCATTAACGGTATAGCCGTCAGGAGTCGTAGTGTTCACCAACATATATCCAGCATCATTAAAGTAATAGGATTCCGCTATTCCATCATTGTTTCCGTCTATCCATATCCAGCCATTAGCCGCATAGGTACCATTGTCATTGTATTTCCAGTTTGTCCCTTCCTGCTCCCACCCGGCAAAAGCTGTGATACTCATTGATGTTGCCAAGATCCCGGCCAAAATTATTGTTATAATCCTTTTCCTCACCCCTTTTCTCCTTTGCTTTTCATATCATTATGATCCATTTTCTGATCATGTCACATTTTGATTTTACGCCTCTTTCCAATCTCTGTCAACTGTCACCATGGCCCTTTCTCTTTTATTATATTCATATATTGCAGCAATTCAGACAGCCCCTTAAAAAATATGCCGATTTTTTTCGTTTTATCCCTGCCTCCTCTATGGATAACCAGTACAAGGTCAGCAAGATACTTTAGCATTGCAGACAGGGAGCAACAGGGTTTACATTCGCAGACTTGAATCATACAGCCAGCGTTATAACAAGCTCATAGCCATGGGACGGGAACAAAACCTTCAGACAAAGGGGTGAAATGTAAAGAAAGAAGAAAAGACACTTCTGAACCGTCTGGAAAAATACAAGGAAAACCATCTTCTGTTCCTGCACGATTTCCAGATTCATTACAGCAATAGCATGTCAGAGAAGGACCTGAGAATCTGTAAAAACTGTCAGAAGACAGCAAAATCAGAGGGCGTCTGAACTGCTGCTTTAAAAAAGCCGCTTTCCAGCATTTCTGCTGAAAAGCGGCTTTTCATTTTATAAGATATCCGGAAAAGCGTACAACGAACACACTTTTCCAGATTTACGAACTCCGGCAGAATATGATGTTCCCGCATCTTGCCGGAATATCTTATTCTTATAAGTCTGTGTTCTGGCTTACGCCAAAACCAACATAACTGATTCCAACCAACAATTACTGCAACAAGCTCAGGATACTCTGCGGTACGGAGTTAGACTGTGCCAGCATGGACTGGGAAGCCTGCAGAAGAATGTTATTCTTCGTGAACGCCGTAATCTCATCAGCCATATCAGTATCACGGATACGGCTCTCAGCAGAGGTGATGTTCTCGGAAGTAACTTTCAGGTTGTTAACCGTATGCTCAAGTCTGTTCTGAGCAGCACCGAGTTTAGCGCGGTAGCTGGAAACTGCATTGATGGCAGCGTTGATGGTATCAATCGCAGCATTAGCAACAACTGTGCTGGTACCGGAAATATCCATGGTATGCAGCATAGCAGATGCTAATGTAGCCTTCTGAAGGTCAACACCTGCTGGTGTCTTTAATGGTGTAGATGCATCGCCGCTCATGATAGTATCAAATGCTGTGCCAACCGTACCGGTAGCTGTGATATAAGCATTCGGTGTAGTATCCAAGGTTATCTCATCTTTATTGTTACCAATAGTGTATGTGGTTTTTCCCTGGTCAGCAGCAGCCTGGAAAATCGCAGCCTGGATACCGGAAGCAGTCATTGCCTGGCTGTTCACGGTGATCGTCTCAGCGGAGCTGGGACCGATCTGGAAGGTCATCTTACCAGCAGCGCCAGTAGCAGCCAACGGCTTGATTCCGTTGAAGTCTGTGTTGTTAGCAATACGGTCGATTTCCTTAAGCAGCTCAGATACCTCACTCTGCAGGTTTCCTCTTGCAACGGTATTGTAGGTACCATTTGCAGACTGGGAAGCCAGTGTGGTAAGACGCTGTAACATGGAGTGAACCTCTGTCAGAGCACCTTCTGCTGTCTGAATCAATCCGATAGCATCCTGTGCGTTCTTTGCTGCCTGGTTCAGACCGTTAATCTGGGATCTCATGCTCTCAGAAATCGCCAGACCAGCCGCATCGTCACCTGCACGGTTGATCTTATAACCGGAAGACAGCTTCTCTAAGTTCTTGTTCAATCCACTCTGGTTAATACCTAAGTTTCTGTAAGAGTTAATCGCTGCTATGTTGTGTTGAATAATCATAAAAACTTCCTCCTATTCCATGATCACTTCCCCCAGGAACCTCCCTGTCCCCGGGCTTTCCTTCATGCGGGCCCTTGCACAAAAGAAATCGTAAAGTAACTGCTTAAGATCTATTCAATCCGACATGCCTTACAGCTTTACATTGTTATATATCGTCAGGTTTAAAAAAAGAATAAGTCCCTTTATCCGGAAAATATTCATAAATTTTCCGGATCACCGAAAGAACTCATGCCCTTCATGCTGAAACAAATAGGTCAGCCGCTGATCAAACCAGGTTACATTCCCTGCCTCAGACCGTCCTCGATTCATGAAATAGAGCGCTCCCTGGGAGTAATCCTCCCCGGCCAGAGCCCGATCCACTGCTTCTATGGTCTCCTCTGAGACGGTACAGGAATTTAACGTCCCATTCTGCACAGGGGAAAACTGAGATTTCTGATACACCACCCCTGTGATCGTATCCGGAAATTCCTGGCTCTTCACCCGATTAATAATCACATTGGCCACCAGAATCCGGCCTTTGTCGTCACAGATTCCGGCTTCTGCCTCCACGATCCTCTGGAGAACCTCATAATCCTTCTGAGAATAGCTGATCACAGAGGACGCATACTCAGCCGGTTCTTCCTGCGGTTCCTCCTGCCTATTCATCATTTTTTTAACCTGTTCGATATAATTCTGACGCAGACTCCTGGCTTTTCCCAATGCAAAAACATTTTTTGCCAGGGTGTTTCCTGCCAAAAGCCGTCCTTCCTTCAAATCGGCTCCTCCGGCCAATCCCTCCGTATGCTTGGCAGTGACCCTCCTCATCTGCCCGGACGCCGTCATAAGATGGCTTTTGTCCTGTACAAGCCTGTCCATCGCAGGATCCGCAAAGCCTGTATTAGCATAGACTACCAGCGTCCCTGCGCCTGCTTTGTCTAAGCCTGCGGAAACCACCCACAGTCCTGCTGCCAGTACACCTCCTGCTGCCCAGACAGTAAAATACCGGGATATTGCCTTTCTGCCTCTCATGATCTCTTTACCAAGCATTCTGCAAAATTTCCGAAAATTTCGAAAAAACAAATCCTCTGTCAACATTTTTTCCACCTCGTCTATTATCAGCTTTTCTGTCGTTTTTCCCGCGCTTCTCAGCGAAAAGCGCCAGCCTGCAAGAAAACCGCTGCGGCTTCACATTGTTGGATATTATAGTAGGAGTTATGAAAAAAAGTCAACACAAATTTAACACTTTTGTAACAATAGACAAATGTATTTTTTGGAAATGCCTGTTTTATAAGATTCCTGTCTGTATTTTATCCTGAGTATCTCCCCGTTTTTGTAAATTGTTCACGGCAAATATCTTGAGAAAACCCCAAAAAACCTGTAGAATCGATTATAATAAAAACCAAACACCTTTACACCCGATTCGGATTTTTTGGAAACCACCCCTTCTTTACCCGCCGCTCCTGTTCAAACAGCTCTTTGATGCTCCATAAACAGGAAATTCCAAAAATGGAAATCACGCTGCTTACCACTGTGCTGTCAATTTTCAGAGAAGCAAAGAGAGCAGCAAGTCCCAATACCAAAAACAGGGGCCATATATTCTTCGTAAAATAATACTCCGCCTTGATGACAATCACATGAAACACACCAATCAAAAGAAAGGTTGCAATGCCGATCTTTATCCCCGTTATATTCATAGGCACCCCTTCTTTCCTATTATAGAGCCTAATCAAATGCAAAACTTAACCAATTACAAAACTCAACTAATTGCAAAGCTCAACTAATTGCAAAGCTCAACCAATTACAAGGCTCAACCACTCTCAAGCCTCACCCGCACAAACAATCCTTCCCGCCGCCGCACACGCTGCCGCCGTCACGGGAGATGCCAGATAGATCTGGGTCTTTGCAGTCCCCATCCGGCCCAGAAAATTCCGATTGTTGGTAGCCACCACCCGCTCGCCGTCGCACAGAATGCCCCCGGTCCTTCCGCAGCACAGGCCGCAGCCAGGATGGGTCACGATCGCCCCTGCCTCCAGCAAGGTTTTCAATGCCCCGCATGCAAGAGCCTCCTGGTACACCCTTCGGCTGGCAGGCGTCACGATCAGCTTTACAAAAGGCGCTACCTGCTTCCCCTCCAGCACCCTTGCCGCTGCCTGCAGATCCTCCAGCCGCCCATTGGTGCAGGAACCGATAAATACCTGGTCTATGACTGTCCCTTCCAGCTCCTTCACCTCTCGAATCTGATCTACCTGGGAAGGGCATGCCATCACCGGACGAAAATCCTCTGCCTGATAGGTAATGGTCTGCAGATATATGGCATCCTCGTCCCCTTTTAATTCCCTTTGAAACCCATCAAGATCAATCCCGCAATACTCTGCCGTCTTTTCATCCGGTGAAAAGGCAGCACATTTGGCTCCGGCCTCAATGGCCATATTGGCCATGGTCATACGGCTTGCCACCGTCATCTGCGCCACAGCAGAGCCTGTAAATTCCAGGGCCCGATAAGTAGCCCCGTCTGCTCCCAAATCCCCGATAATCCGAAGAATCACATCCTTGGACATGACTCCCTTAGGAAGCGTCCCGTTGATCACCACCCGGATCGTCTCAGGAACCTTTATCCACAAGGTCCCGGTTCCCAAAATGGCCGCCATCTCCGTATATCCGATTCCCGTGGAAAAAGCGCCCACACAGCCATAGGTGGTCGTATGGCTGTCTGTGCCAAATACCACATCCCCCGGCTTTACATACCCTGCCTCTGTCATAAGCTGATGGCAGATCCCATCGCTGCGGTGTACATGCGAAAGCCCGTATTTTTCTGCAAATGCATCGCCTACCCGGTAATGTCTCGTGTCGTCCTGCTGGCTGGCCGGCACCAGATGATCGTAAATCAAAACCACCTTATCCGAGTCCCACACCTTGTCAAATCCCATTTCGTGAAATTTATCCACAATAAAAGGCATCATAATATCGTCCAGCATTACCCGATCCGGCTTTACGGTAACAATATCTCCTGGCTTTACCCGATCAGCGCCAACATTGCGCCCAATAATTTTTTCTATGATAGTCTGTCCCAACCTGGCCTTCCTCCTTACCGCTGATCCTTATAATCCATTGCGCCGGCGCATGGCCTTCACCAGCCCTCCTGCGCTTATAATCTCCACCAGATTCTCCGGCAAAGATGTAATGGGATAAGATTTCCCCTTATACTCTATATGTTCATTTACCACAACCCGGATCCTGTCCCCTTCCTGGACATCGTCATGCAAATCCGGCTGTTCAATCAAAAGCAGCCCATTGTTAATGGCATTTCGAAAGAAAATCCTGGCAAAGGATTTGGCGATCACACAGCCAATGCCCAGGGCCTTCACCACCTCCGGCGCCTGTTCCCTGGAAGAACCGCATCCAAAATTTTTACCTGCCACCAGAATATCCCCCTCCTTAACCTGTGCCGCCAGCTCGGGTCTCAGAGGAGAAAACCCATACTGTTTCATTTCTTCAATCGTCTTCAGCGCAAGATACTCGGTGGGAATGATAATGTCTGTATCCACATCATCCCCCAGTACCCACACTCTTCCCTCAAATTGTTCCATTGCTGCTCCTTCCCATCCTGTTTCTGTCGCCCCCGCCCAGGCTTGTGAATCTCCTGCCTCCTTTTATGCTGCCCTGCAGAGGCTTCCGTTCGGTTCCTTAACACCTAGTGCAACGATGTACTAGACACAGACATCACATTCTGTCCACCGTACAAATCTCCCCCTTCACAGCAGACGCTGCCACGGTAGCCGCAGACGCCAGATACACCTTGGAGCTTGGGTGCCCTGCTCTCCCCTTAAAATTCCGGGTCCCGGTGCTGATCAGCACCTCATTTTCCCCAATCACTCCCTGGCAGCTTCCCCAGCATACACTGCAGTTGGGATTCATTACAATGGCTCCGCTCTCCATAAAAATCCGGATCAGCCCTTCCTCCATTGCCTGCTGATAGACCTGCTGACTGGCCGGAACCACTAAAAAGCGCACATGATCCGCCACCTTTTTCCCTTTTAAGATAGAAGCCCCCACCCGCAGCTCATCGATCCTCCCGTTATTACAGGAGCCGAGAAACGCCTCGTCAATCCGCACGCCGCAGACCTCGTCTGCCAAAACCACTGCATCCACAAAGTCAGGCTTTGCCGCCACCGGCCGGATCGTGGACAAATCAAAGGTATACTCCCCGGCATAGACTGCATCCGGGTCACTCTGAAACACTGCCTTAGGCTCCCTGCCCCGCTCCTTTAAATAGGCAAGCGCCTTCTCATCCGCCTCAAAAATAGCAGTCTTGGCCCCTGCCTCCACCGCTAAGTTGCACAGCACCATCCGGTCGTTGACACTTAAGGCTCTTGCCCCGTCTCCGGTAAACTCCATCACCTGATAATTTACGCCGTTGGCGCCGATCTGCCCGATAATGGTCAGCATCAGATCTCTTGCATATACCCCCTGAGGCAAGGCTCCTGTCAGATGAAATTTCACGGTCTCCGGCACCAGTACCCAGGAGGTTCCCGTCACCATCCCATAGAGAAGATCCGTACACCCGACGCCGGTTCCAAAGGCCCCCAAAGCCCCATATGTACAGGTATGGCTGTCAGCCCCGAAAATCAGCTCTCCGGGACACACATAATGCTCCATCATAATCTGGTGGCACACACCCTTGCCCTCCCAGAAATCAATCCCATGCTCCCTTGCAAAATCCCTCATTTTCTTCTGGGAGCCTGCTGTCTTGGCGCTGTCTGACGGCACATTGTGATCCACAATGAATACCATCTTTTTTGTATCTGCAATCCTGGGATTTTTCAGCTTATTATAATACATATCCACCGTAAGATGGGTGGTGCCGTCATTACTCATCATCCGGTCCAGCGTCACGGTATGGATATCCCCTGCCCGGACCGCATCCACCCCTGCCGCTCTGGCTATAATCTTCTCTGCAATGGTCATTCCCATTCCCCCACCTCCTGATTCAAGGACGCAATCAATCCGCCCTGGTTTAATATCTGCTGCATATATTCCGGCAGCCGGGTACAGGAAAAGGTTCTGCCCCCTGCCCTGACCACGCCCTCAGTCATAGAAAGCTCCATCTCATCCCCGCTCTCCACTGCATCCGGCAATTCCCTGCACACAATAACCGGAAGTCCGATATTAATGGCATTCCGATAAAAGATCCGGGCAAAGGACTTGGCTATCACAGCCTGCACCCCAAGTGCCTTCAACACGCCGGGCGCCTGCTCCCTGGAAGACCCGCACCCAAAATTCTCCCCTCCTACCACATAATCCCCTGGCTTTACCTTTTCCGGAAATTCCGGGTCCAAGGATTCAAATGTATGGTTTTTCATCTCCTCAATGGTCGGCAGCAGTAAATACTGCGATGCAATAATCTGATCTGTGTCCAGATCATCGTGAAATTTAAAAATTTTTCCCGCCAAAACCGGTCCCTCCTGTCAAATTTTCAATTTTCTTCTGTCATTGAATTATAACACCACATCTGCTATAATAACAATACATAATACTCATGATTTACATAACTTAAAATTATAGATAAGGAGCCTTTTATGCCGCAGAACCTGGAACAGAACCTGTCCCAATACCATATATTCCACGCAGTCGCCCAAACCGGCAACATTTCAAAAGCTGCCCGTAAGCTATACATCAGCCAGCCTGCCATCAGCAAAGCCATCCGCAAGCTGGAGGACAATCTAGGCACAGCCCTCTTTACCCGCAATTCCCGCGGAGTCCAGTTAACCGAAGAAGGGCAGATCCTCTACCATCACACCTGCTCTGCCTTTGAAGCCTTAGCCTCCGGGGAGCAGGAGCTTCGCCGTATCCACGAATTTCATTTAGGCCACATCCGCATCGGCGTCAGCAATACCCTGTGCCGCTTTATTATGCTGTCCTATCTGAAAGGCTTTATTGAACAATATCCCCACATTAAGATCACCATTGAAACCCAATCCAGCGCCCATACCCTTGCCATGCTGGAGCAGCAGCACATTGATATCGGCCTGATCGCCAGGCCCCAGCCTCTGAAATCTCTGGCATTTCTTCCGGTTATGGAAATTCAGGACATCTTTGCCGCTTCTCCCGGCTATCTGGAAAATCTGCGGCTTCGGGAAGGAGAACAGGTCAATGTGTTTCAGTCCGGCAACATTATGCTTTTAGACAAAAATAATATCACACGCACCTACATTGACGATTATATGAGCGCCAACCAGATGGAAGCCAACAATCTCCTTCAGGTTACTACCATGGACCTGCTGATTGAATTTACCCGCATCGGCTTAGGCATTGGCTGTGTGATCCGGGAATTTGTGAAAGAAGAACTGGAGAATGGAGATCTGGTGGAAGTCAAACCAGAAAGCCCCATCCGCAAGCGCACCGTAGGCTTTGCCTACCGGCCAGGCCATGTCTCCAAAGCGCTGGAAGCCTTTATCCGCTTCTGTCAAAAGGCTGCGCCTTCCTTCCCTTCTACATGAAATACGGCAGAAATTCCTTTTCCGAACAATATTGTCCGCTCTTTTCCAGCTCCCTCTTTAATGCCCTCAAAATATGTCTTTTCCCCACTTCTTCCTTATTGGGAGCCGCAAGAAAGGCAGCATGAAGCATCACATTCTTAATGCTGCTGCCGCTAAGCTCGAATCTTCCGGCCAAATCCTCAAAATCCACATCCGGTTCCAAGGGAAGCTGCTTGGGAACACTCTTCCTCCAAAGCAGAAGCCGGTTCTCATAATCCGGAAAATAAAATTCCAAGCGAATGCTAATCCTTCGCTTAAAGGCAGAATCCATATTCTGGGGAAAATTGGTGGCCAGAATCACCACTCCCGTGTATTCCTCCATGTTCTGCAGCATATAGGCAGCCTCCATGTTGCTGTATTTGTCATGGCTGTCCTTTACCTCGGTCCGCCTGCCAAACAGCACATCTGCCTCGTCAAAAAATAAAACCGCCTGGCTTTTTCTGCCCTCCTGAAAAATGCGTCTCAGATTCTGCTCTGTCTCCCCGATATACTTGCTTACCACGAAAGGAAGCTGAAGCTTATACAGCTCCATTCCCAGCTCGCCTGCTATCACCTGAGCCGCCATGGTCTTTCCGGTGCCGGGCGGTCCGGTGAAAAGAAGAGTCATGCCTGTGCCATAAGAGCGAGTTCGGGAAAAACCCCAATCCTCATATACCTGCTGCCGGTACCGGATCTGATCCACCCCTTCTTTTAAGATTTCCTTTTGCTCCTTTGGAAGAATTAAATCCTCCCATCCATAGTGGTTCTCCACCAAAACCGCCCATTCCTTCAGGTTATGCTGAATCTGACTGCGGCATGCCTCATGAAGATCTGCCGCTGACATTTCCTGCCCTCTCCTGGCACAGGTTATCCTCCAGGCATCCCGCAGGCTTTGTTCCATCTCCTGCAGCCCAAAATCATAGAAAACGGCTGACTGGCTTAACGTCTCCTCTGACACCGGATATTCTTCTGCCATTTTTTTCCATAGCAACAGCCTGCGGCCGCCCTCCGGAAGCGGAATCTCCACAGGTATATAGTCCACATTCCCGGGAACCTTCCACCCTTTTCCTTTCTCGCTGCCGATGAGAAAAAGAGCCTTTACCCTTTCTGCAGCACACTGTAAAAACCAGGTAAATCTCCAGCTTTTTTCTTCATCCTTCTGTACATACTCTGCATTATGGACACAAAGGATTCCCTCTGCCAAGGCTGCCTCCTCCAGCGCCGCCAAAGCTTTCTGCCAATCCTCCTCCAGGTCTTTCTGCATTTTTCGGTAATCCATCACCCCCAAGGGCTGCCCTCTTTTTTGCGCATACCAGACCGGATATAAAAACAATTCCCTTTTTCCATCCCCCCACAGATGAAAAAGGACTGCTTTTCTGTGCTTTGTCCTCCTCCATTCTGCAGATTCCAGACAGGAGCAGACCGACTCCTCCAGCCATGCCGATAGAAAATCCTCTGTGTCAGGATTCCATTCCAGATAGGGCTTGCTGCAGAGCCTTCCGGAACATAGCAAAAACTCCAGAATATGGGGTTTCAGCTTTAAGCCCCTTCGCAGGCCAGAGCAGGCGCCCTCTGACTGAATGTCAAACACCTGTTTTGCCAGCTTTCCATCCGGAAGAAAATGCGACAGGCAGAATCCGTCCGGCTCTGGTTCCATGGTGTACAAATGCATCGCCCATTCTACGCTTAACAGACGCTGGTTCCAGTCATTATTCAGATACACAAACAGCTTCTCAAAATGATAGTCCAGCTCACTGAGCATTGCCAGAATCACACAGAACAATTCAAATCCGTCCAGCTCCAGCCTCTGCCAAAGCTTGAAAAGCCCTTCTCCTGCGGAAATATTGGGCAAAGCAGGGATTTCCCGGCCCATTCGAAAGAAATCATGGATCTCAAGGCTTAACATACTCTCTTGATACCCGTCATTCTGCTTTTGATCCTCCCCCTTCCCTGCTTCCAGAAGATTCAAATAAGCGGCAACCCGGCAGACTCCCCATTCCCTCAGCTTATCCCAAAGCTCTCTGTCCTTTTCGGACATGGCAGATCTACCTTCCATTTTATTTTTTCCTTTCTTATCCAGCAAACAGAACCCCGGTTTTCATTCCGCATTACAGCCGAAACTGATCCGCTTCCCGCTCCAGCGCCGGATCCTCATTGACCGCAACCCCGTTTTCCATCTTAGAGACCGTGACCCTCCCCATCTTTTTCTGCACCCAATGTCCCAGCTCATGATTCAGATACTGGTCGTTTCCCGGTCCCAGATGAATATCCGAGCCTAGGGAAACAGCCAAAGCTCCCATCCTTTCCGGCAGGGATGAATTGCGGTAAACCCTCACGTCGTCTGCGGAAAAGCCGACCTTTTTCTCAAGCGCCTGCTTCATGGAATCGGACAGACCGGTTCGGTTTTCCCTGGCTTTTTGCTTTCTTTTCTTCTGCACATACATGGATTGCCCCTTCCTCCTTCCAAATCCACGGTTCCCCTCTAAGCCTTTACAGTGAAGCATCATACAAATTAAACCGCTCCCCCACTGCCGGCTTTACATTTCCCGTCCTTTTCTCCACCTTATAGCTATTGATAATCGAATCACTGTCTGGTCCGGTCATTTTGCGGACGGTCAGATAAACCGCATGTTTATCCCGGTAATCCTCCCGGAATATCAAGGGTTCCTCCTCATTTCTGTAATAGCCAAATTTCCCGACTGCATTCTCCAGCAGCCGGACAGAGGCAGCCGCATCCAGCTCCGGACGAGGAATCCAGACTCCGGTCTCCTCATTCAGATAATACCACAAACCATCCTCTGCTGCCCGTATCCATCCAGTCTGCAGCTCTCCGGCCTCATCGTAATAATACCATCCATCCTCTGTCTGCTCCCAGCCTGCGGCATGATTCTTTGTCTCTGCCTGCAGCTGCAGATCCTGTTCTTCCCCATAAACAGGAGCACAGAAGATCCCTGCTGCAAAAATCACGGACACCGCTGTCCGGACAACCCTTTCCTTTAACCAAGCATGATAAAGCTTCATCCTATCTGCCAATCTCCTTTCTGGTCTTTTATCCCTTTCCTAACCCGGCCTGGAACCGCCTCCAACAACAGGGCTTTCCAAAATTTTCATAAAATAAACAAAAAAGCAGAGGAGATTCAAAGCATCACCCTGAAATCCCCCTGCCTGCAGCTTATGGTATTAATTATTAATCAGCTTGTCGCTCTCGTTATTCCAGCTATACAGCTTCCGAATCTCCTGGCCGATCTTCTCTGCCGGATGCTCTAAAGCCTGTTTCCTCATAGCCTTAAAGTGTACCTGGCGGCCTGCCGAAGACATATCAAGCAAAAATTCCTTGGCAAAGGTGCCGTCCTGAATGTCTGCCAGAATCTTCTTCATGGTCTTCTTGGTTTCCTCTGTAATCAGCTTAGGTCCCGTCACATAATCGCCGTATTCTGCCGTGTTGGAAATAGAATATCTCATTCCGGCAAAGCCAGACTGATAGATCAAATCCACAATCAGCTTCATCTCGTGAATACACTCAAAATAGGCATTTCTGGGATCATAGCCGGCTTCCACTAAGGTCTCAAAGCCAGCCTGCATCAAAGCACACACACCGCCGCAAAGCACCGCCTGCTCACCAAACAAATCAGTCTCGGTCTCGGTGCGGAAGGTAGTCTCCAAAACACCTGCTCTCGCGCCGCCGATAGCCAATGCATAAGCTAACGCAATCTCCAGTGCCTTCCCCGTAGCATCCTGCTCCACTGCCACCAGGCAGGGAACTCCCTTGCCCTCCTGATACTCAGAACGAACCGTGTGTCCGGGTCCCTTAGGAGCAATCATGGTAACGTCCACATTCTTAGGCGGATTGATGCAGCCGAAATGAATATTAAAGCCATGAGCAAACATCAGCATGTTCCCATCCTCTAAATTAGGCTCAATATCCTTCTTATACATATCGGCCTGCAGCTCATCATTGATCAGAACCATAATAATGTCAGCCTTTTTTGCCGCCTCTGCCGCTGTGTACACCTCAAACCCCTGAGCCTCTGCCTTGGCCCAGGACCTGCTTCCTTCATATAAGCCGATAATCACATGACAGCCGGACTCCTTTGCATTCAGCGCATGAGCATGTCCCTGACTTCCATAGCCGATTACCGCAATGGTCTTGCCCTCCAGCATAGACAGGTTGCAGTCTTCCTGATAATAAATCTTTGCCATATTTAGTTCCTCCTCGCTTTGTTCCTTTGTTTTGTGTTCCCCCCTGCCGCCTGAACCTTCCCTGCCCTTTAGGCGCCGATCCACAATTTCTTGCGCAGAATGGCAAAATTATGGTTGTGGCTTGTCCAGGCTGCAAACAATTCCTGTTACTGTTCAGGTAGGTCTGCGCACTGGCTGCGCTGACCGTATGATAACCTGGGATGGCGAGCAGAAATCCCATCGCCGCAGGCGGTTTTCATGGATTTTGCTGGTTGCCGTGAACGTATGTGAACAGTAACCAATTCCCTACGGCAGATAACGAATATCCTGGGATCCTCTGGACAGGCCGGTCAGCCCGGTCCTTGCCAGCTCTAAGATCTCATAATCCTCCAGCAGATTAATCAGAGCATCCAGCTTGGACTGGTCGCCGGTCAGCATAACGGTCAGGGAATCCTTTCCCACATCCACAATCGTAGCGCGGAAAATGTCAGAAATGGCGCCGATAGCCTGACGCTCGCTGGCATTTGCCCGGACCTTTACCATAATCAGCTCCCGGTATACGGCCTGCCCCGGACGCAGCTCCTTAATATCCCGCACATCCTCCAGCTTGCGAAGCTGCTTTTCGATCTGCTCTAAAATCTCCTGGTCGCCTATGGATACCACTGTCATCCGGGAATACCGCTGGTCTGCAGTGACTCCCACCGTCAGACTCTCAATATTGTAGCCTCGGCGGCTGAACAACCCTGCCACCCGGCTCAAAACACCGGCAGTATTGTCCACCAGCAATGATAATACGATCCTATCCATGGTATTTCACCCTTTCTCTCACTGTTACGGCCGCCAAAGCCTCCGGGCCGCAGCTTCTCACGTTCATATTATCATAACAACCCTGGTTCTATTTGTCAACTAATTAAAAAGAATGTGTAAGATTCCTTCAGGTTATACCAATCCCTTGAAGGGATACCTTTGGTTCATACAATAAGGTTCCATTCCCACTTAGACATTTTAGAGAGCCTTTACTAATTGTCAAAATTTAAACAATTGTGTAAAAAACTTTACTGTTGAGGAAAATTGTGTTAACATACTAACATAGAGAGAAATGCCAGCTCTATCTTATGACAGAGGGAGATGCAGACACAGCGTTTTACCTCCCCCATGCCATCTTTTAACCCAATCAACAAATTCTAGGGAGGTAATGAGAATCATGAAAAACCTAAAAATTTCCGTTAAACTGCTGATCGCTTTCGGAACCATCCTGATTGCGACCTTGGCGCTGGGCATTACGGCATTGATATCCATCCAGACATTGGATAAGATTGCTGAGGATTATGCCACAAAATCCATTCCAAGCATCAGCTATCTGTGGACTGCCAGGCGCGCTGTTCAGGCAACGGAAAAACAGGCTTTGGAAGCTACGATCGTTACGACTGAGGAGGAGCTCAGGAGCGTGGAAGCCAGTATGCTGGAAGAACGGAGTTCTTTGGATCAGGCCATCAAGGATCTTTTGTCTGTGGCCCCGCAGTATCAATCCCAGGTGGATTCCATCCAGGCAGAATTGAGCAATGTAACGACCTACCGCCAGCAGCTTCTGGCAGAGGCCAAAAAATTCACCGAGGAGGGCGACGCCCGCGCTTATGAGATTTACAAAACAGATTATCACAGCAGCTTTGAAAAGGCCAGGCTTGCCTTGGTTTCTCTTACACAGGATATAGACAATCAGATTGCAGAAGATTATGAGGAAGCACAGCGGATAAGAAACATTGCTGTGACCATTACTATATGTATTTTCCTGTTTGCCATTGTGGTGATTATCTTCTTTATCAATGTCCTGACCCGCCAGATCGTAGCTCCGGTTCAGGCCCTGGAGCAGGCGGCCAACTTAGTGGCCCAAGGAAATCTGGATACGGAAGTAAGCTGTGATTCTGAAGATGAGATCGGCAAGCTGTCCAACAGCATCCGTTCCCTGATATCCGTTCTCAAGAGTATTATTACAGATGTAGATTATTTATTGGAGCAGATGGCCGGAGGCGATTTTACGGTCCGCACCAGAGGGGAACAGTATTACATCGGATCCTTTAACAGCATTCTTCTTTCCATGCGGAAGCTGAAAAACCGTTTAAGTGAGACTCTTCAGCAGATCGATAACTCTGCCGATCAGGTCAATTCCGGCGGCGGACAAGTATCCAGCGGCGCCCAGGCTCTGGCTCAAGGCGCTACCGAGCAGGCTTCCTCCGTACAGGAGCTGGCCGACACGATTAAAGATATCTCTCTTAAGATCGAGGCCACTGCAGACCATGCCAAGACTGCAAAGGCCGAGAACATACAGTCCCATGAGCTGATCCAGGTATGCTCCGGCCATATGGATGAGCTGATGAATGCCATGAGCGCCATCAACGAGAAATCCAAAGAGATCGGCAAGGTCATTAAGACCATTGAAGACATTGCATTCCAGACTAATATCCTGGCTTTGAACGCCGCTGTGGAAGCGGCACGGGCCGGAACCGCCGGCAAGGGCTTTGCCGTGGTTGCCGACGAGGTGCGGAACTTAGCTACCAAATCTCAGGAAGCATCCAAGAGCAGCGCTGCTCTGATCGAAGAAACCGTTAAGGCTGTTGAGGATGGCAGCAAGCTTTCTGACGCAACCGAGAAGGCTCTGCAGGATGTGGTGGACAGCGCCAAGAAAATCCTGGATGCTGTATCCCTCATTTCAGACGCCACAGAGGAGCAGTCCAACGCCGTAGCACAGGTAACGACAGGTATTGATCAGATCTCCAGCGTTGTACAGACCAACTCTGCCACAGCAGAGGAAAGTGCAGCCGCCAGCGAAGAGCTGTCCAGTCAGGCTTCGATTCTGAAGAGTCTGGTAGGACAATTCCGCTTCTCCAGATAACCAGTCAAAACACAACAGCAAAAAGACCGGGAAGACAGAACCTTACGGTTCTGCCGTCTTCTCGGTCTTTTTTTCCTGCTTCTCACAACGATTTCTCTGCTATGTATCATCTGGAAACAGCCGCGATCCTATACAATAACCCTCCATGCGCCCGGCTGCAGACGCACATCCAATTATAAAAGCTTGGCGGGCTCTTTTGGCATCCCTGATTTTAAATCGCCTCCGGCGATGAGACCTTTATAGTAATATCATCAATGCCCCTGTAATCATCACAATACTGGCCACGATTGACAAGGAATTGACTGCGCTGGCCATCTCCACGTCACCGTTCAGCTTACCGGTAAAAGCCGGTGCCACAGAGGATATCGGTCCTAATGAGATCAATGCCAATGCCTGCCGCACCTCCAATTCATAGGGAAGCAGCCAAAAGGCCGCCACGGCAAATCCGATGCCCATTCCGTACCGCATCAAGAGAAGACGCAGAATCCTGGCAAGCTTATGCCTTTCCATGCGGATCTCAAACCCGATTCCAATCATCAAAAGCGCCAGAAATGCATTGGCATTGCCCACCGTCCCCGCATAGGCTGTCACCACCTCCGGCAGGGAGATTCTAAGTACTGCCAATACAGTCATAATCAGATACGCATCAAAAGGCAGGGAAGAAATCAGACTCTTAACCACATTCTTCACAGAGGGCCTGTCACCGTTCCCTGACGCTATGGATGCCATAGTAAAGGTTACGCCTGTACACATCACGGCATTTCCTGCATCAAACAGGCTGGTGGCAGCAAATCCCACAGGACCTAAAAAGCTCTGGACAAAGGGCAGGGTAAAATTCCCGATATTGTATCCGGACAAATTGATCATATCAAATGCCCTCTGCTGCCTGGTCCCTGTCAGATTGACAAAATATCCCGCCAAAACCATGATCAGATTGGCCCCTATTCCTAAAACACACAGAAAAAGAAGGGAATTGTCCATGGAAATGCGGCTGAAATTGGAGATGATGGCACAGGGAAGGGTAATACGCACCACCACCTTTGAAAAAAGATAAAAATCATCCGGATGAAAAAAACCCCGTTTTTTCAAAGCATATCCTGTGACAATAATCAAAATAAAAGCTGCCGCTTTGGCCAGCACCGTCAGGATTCCTGTCATAACACTCTCCTTTTCTACGATTTCTGCGGTCAGTATGGATCCTTGTATCCGCATTATTCTACCAGATATCCATAAAGGGCGCAACCAGTTTTTTCCATGCTCTCTTTACGGATAAACATTTTTTTCCTGATTATTCACAAAACTTTCACACTCTCGCAGAAATTTAATAAAAAATCAATAGTTTTTTTTCTTCATTTGTAGTAAACTCATGTTTGCAGCAAATATCATTGTTTTCAATATTTCTCAAGAGGAGTGATTAGTAATTATGAAAAAAGCATTGTTAACTGCGGCTATTTTTACTATGGTTATGGGTACGGCTGCCTGTTCTTCTAAGAACGATACCACCGCCACCACCACGGCCGCCGAGACCACCACGTCTGCCGCTGAAACCACTACAGCGGCTGAGACAGAGGAAACAGAAGAAGGAGAAGACGTTGAGGAGGTGTCTATGACCGGTACCGTCACGGCAGTCAATGATAATATCCTTACCGTGAAAAGCGATGACGATGACAGTGAAAAGGATTACGACTTGTCTAAGGCTGAGGTAAGTCAGGAGTTTCCCTTTGCAGAGGGGGATATTGTTGAGATCATGTATCCCTTTGAGACTGAACAGGATCCGGTTCCGGTCATTTCATTAGAGGTATTAGAGTCGGTTCTCGCTGCAAATACGGATCCTTCTGCCACCGGTACGGTTAAGGAAGCCTCTGACACCTCTCTTACCCTCGAGCTGGAGGACGGAGAAAGCTATACCATTGCCATTGCAAACGCCTACATTGTAGCAGACAACGGCATCACTACAGGCAAGGAAGCCACTGTCACCTTTATCGGTGATCTGGATGATGAGCCTATGGCTACCAAGGTAGTTATGGCAGATTCCTACAGCAACTCCGATGCTGAAAGGAATGCATTTATAGGCAAGGTGGCCCAGATCGATGAAGACAGTATTGTCCTGGAGTCTGCTTCCGGAGAGTATTTTACCTTTGTATCAGAAGACCTGGATTTCTCTGCAAAGAAGGTCGGCGACACCGTGCGCATCTTCTACACGGGTACTGTTACCGGCAAATCCATTACCGCTGAGGAAATTGAATAAATAAATGTATTACAGCCTGCCGTGCCTTGATTTTATCCCTTGGCACGGCAGGCTGTTTTGTTTTCATTTATCCTCTCCATAAGATATCCCAAAAAGGCACACCTGAATACATGCTCCTTCGGAGCGGGGGCACTTTATGCCATAAGGTATCCTTTATTGCCAAATGATGGAAAGTGGTCTGGAATCAGATATCGTACCCAACCATTCGGATATACTCCGCAATCAGCTCCACCACCTGATCCAGCTCCAGACGGCTTGCGTTGATGGGCAGATCATAGTTGGCTACATCCTCCCATTCCTTTCCGGTAAAATAGTGATGATATTCCCGACGCTGCTTTGTGATCCGGTTCAGCTTGGAGAGAGCTTCCTTTGTATCCACGATTCCGTCTACATCCATGGTCCGGCGAATGCAGGTGTCTGTATCTGCATACACAAAAATCTTGATCAAATCCTCCTTGCCTGCTGATTCCAGTACAAAATCCGCACAACGCCCTACAATTACACAGGATTCTGTATTGGCCAGCTCCCGGATCACCTCAGACTGAAACTTAAAAAGATTCTCCGGCGAGGTCACATCCCCCTCTGTCTTAGGCGCTCCCACAGGTGCATGGCGCATTCCCCCCACAATCCGGCGCAGAAGGTTATTGCCTGCCTTCTCGTCTGCCAGCCGAAAGTACTGCTCCCCCACAGCACTTCTCTCTGCTGTCATGTGAAGGATCTCATCGTCATAAAAAGGAATCCCCAGCCTCTCGGCCAGCTTCTTCCCCACGATCCTCCCTCCGCTTCCATACTGCCGCTCAATGGTAATGACCAGCTTGCTTTTATCCATAAGATTCCTCCTTTAATTTTGAGATGATAATTGCTTCTCTGTTCCTGATGTCATTATAGAACATATTATTGTTTTTTCATCTATGATTTTCTTACCCAAGACAAAATTGTTTCTGGCGGAAACTCCAGGATCTCCGCTATTTCTTCCAAAGAAGCTCCCCGTTTCCGCATATTGGATGCAGTCTTCATCGCCCGCCTCAAATCGCCTTCTTCACGGCCCTCCTCGCGGCCCTCCTCGCGGCCCTCCTGCTTTTTCTCATACCCGAACTGCTCCACAGCCTTTTCCTGATCGAACAATGCCATCATGATGCTGACCACCTCCTTTTCATGGGCTGACAGGTACTCCCTTAACACATCCTTATCCTTGCAGATACGGATCGTTTCCCGTACTGCCTCCACTGTCCTTCCCAGCAGCCTTGCCTGCTCCTGATACACCTTCGTGAAGGCCACATATTGGCTGATGATGTCGCCGTCACCATCGCCATAGAGCATCTTTACCCTGACTTCTAAAAACCCTTTCTTCCCGTCGAAGAACTCCCCGGATAAGTTTAGATATTCCGGCTTTTCCTGGCGATCACCAGTGAATATCACGTAAAATTCAGGCTTGGGGAGCTCTAACTTCCTGCTCCCGTAGCGGTTCTGCTTCGTTTCTTCGATGTGGTCATTCCAGGTCTGGGCCAGATATAAAAGGACTCTTACAATAATATTCACGCTCCAGGTGGATTGACTTTCCACCAGGATCATTACCCGGCTGCCGTTTCGGAACCCCAGATCATTATAAAGGTCATCTGTCAGGACATTCCGGATCGTCACATCCCTTAAATCATCCTCCGTGGCCCCCGTATCCTCTGGGTGCAGGGTCTGATAGAGCTGGAGAAGGTATTTTTTATTCCCAAACAAGTCTGAAAATACGCTGTCCCTTATGGTACGCTTTGCTGTTTCCACCCGATCCCTCCCTTGTTCGTTGTTGCCTTTCTGCTTTTATTATAACCAAAAGCCACATGGAAAACAATAGTTTTTTATATCTGCCTGACTGATACCCGGGGGCAAGCGCGAAAAGGTCTGGAAATCGAGCCGCCATGGAATATGCCGCCAAGCGGTACGTCAGGCAGGGGAAGATCTCCCCTGCCCGATTGAAAACGAAACCAGTCCCTGGTATTCTTGTCTTAGTTGCTGCCAGATGACCATTTCTATCACATTATCCAGCAACTCCAAAGCTGCCGCACTGCCGCTTTCTTCTGTTGCAGATCCTTTGTTATTCGGGGGATACAATGCCGATCTTGAAATTGCTTTAACTGCGAACCCCAAAAGTAAAAAAGCCTTGTTCCACAAACAAGACTTTTTTACTTTCATTACTTTGAAAGTCCCGCCGCCGATTAGGCGGCATAAATTCAGGTATGCCTCATGTGCCCGCCAGACTTTTATGTGCGGCGGTGTGCCGGCAGCCGGGCACATGCAGGTTTACTTTGTCAGCATCATTCTGTCATTGGCAAAGCTGCCTCCGCTGGCCTCTGCAAATTTATGCAGCAAATCGTCCACAGTCAGCTTCTTTTTCTCCTCCCCTGACACATCATAGATGATCTGTCCGTCATTCATCATAATGAGCCGGTTGCCGATGTGAATGGCATCCCGCATATTGTGGGTGATCATCAGAGTCGTCAAATGATCCTGGTTGACAATGGTTTCTGTAGTCTCAAGAACCTTTGCCGCTGTCTTGGGGTCTAAGGCTGCCGTATGCTCATCCAGCAAAAGCAGCTTGGGCTTTTCCAAGGTCGCCATCAAAAGGGTAAGAGCCTGCCTCTGTCCGCCGGAAAGCAATCCCACCTTGGAGGTCAGCCGATTCTCCAGCCCTAGGTTCAGCTTTGCCAGAAGATCCCGGTACAGCTTTCTCTCACTGCCTGCAATTCCTGCTTTTAAGGTGCGCCTGTGCCCTCTGCGCAGCGCCAGGGCAAGGTTTTCCTCAATCCCCATGGTGGCGGCAGTTCCATTCATGGGATCCTGAAACACCCGGCCCAAAAATGCCGCCCGTTTATGCTCGGATAGCATGGTTACATCCTTGCCGTCAATGAGAATCTTTCCTTCGTCCACCCGCCAGGTTCCGGCAATAGCATTTAAAAGGGTAGATTTCCCGGCGCCGTTTCCTCCGATCACCGTTACAAAGTCTCCGTCTGCCAGGGTCAGGCTCAGCCCCCGCAGGGCTTTTTTCTCATTGACTGTCCCCGGATTAAAGGTTTTGGATATATTTATCACCTCAAGCATTGGATCTGCCTCCCTTCTCTCCGATCTTCGCCCTGCACCAGATCCAGAAATTTAAGGCCCGCTGCCTCATGGTAGATATCCCCAGGAACACGGCTACCACCAGGGCTGACAAAAGCTTCAGAAGATCCGTATCCAATCCCATAGCAATCACAAACTGCAGCACCAGATAATAGATGATGGAGCCCAAAGCCACCCCCAGCAGCCGGAATCCAAAATTGACAAACACCTTGCCGAAGATCGCCTCCCCGATTATCACTGCAGCCAAACCGATGACAATGGCTCCACGCCCCATGTTAATGTCTGCAAATCCCTGATATTGGGTAAGCAAAGCACCGGACAGGGCTACCAGCCCGTTGGAGATCATCAGTCCCAGCACCCGGTTTAAATCCGTATTGATTCCCTGGGCTCTGGCCATCTTATCATTACACCCTGTGGCCCGCAGGGAGCATCCCAGCTCTGTACCGAAAAACCAGTACAGAAAACCAATTAACAAGATAATGATAAGGGCTACGATTAAAATTGTATTTTTATAAAAAGGAACGTTTTTAATAAAACGAAGGGAAATCAGAAGATTAAACTTATCTACATTAATGGCCTGATTTGCCTTTCCCATTATTTTCAAATTCACGGAATAAAGTCCAAGCTGTGTCAGGATTCCGGAAAGAATAGCAGGAATCCCCATAAAAGTATGAAAAATGCCAGTGGCCAAGCCGCACACCATTCCTGCCAAAAGCGCTCCGGCAAGCGCTGTCCAAACATTCTGTCCCTTCAGCATCAGCATAATACAGACCGCACCGCCGGTACATAAGGAACCGTCCACAGTCAAATCCGCTATATCCAGAATCCGATAGGTGATATACACACCAATCGCCATAATTCCCCATATTAACCCCTGGGCCACTGCCCCAGGCATTGCATTCAGCAAACTTATCATATCGATTCATCCTTGTTCTGCAAGATTAATGTCATATGGCCTGTCCCATATGCCTAAAGCAGCAGCGGGAGGAGAATCTTCTGCCGTCCCGCCGCTTTTTTGTTTTGTCAGCAGCCGTTCAAAGGGTGCCAAAACCGCTGCAGATTATTCCTCAATCGCTACATAATCATCAGGAACCGTAATGCCAAGAGCATCACAAAGGCTCTTATTATACTTTTTCGTAAACTGCGGAGCATACTCAATGGGCATCTCAGAAATATCAGCCTCTCCGGTCAGGATCTTGGCTGCCATTCTTCCTGTACCTACACCCAGGTCATAATAGCTGATGGACAGGGTAGCCACACCGCAGCCGCGGCATATGCCTTCCTCGCCTGCAACCACCGGAACACCTGCCGGCTGGCATACATTATTCACCAGCTCTGTATTAGCAGCCGCCGTGTTATCGGTAGGCACATAGATCACATCGCTCTCGTCTGCCGCCTTAGTCACAATGGTCGTCAGATCATTGGAATCGGAAAAAGCATAGTACTCGCAGGTATATCCAAGCGCTTCCAGGGCAGTCTTTACGGTATCCACCTGATACTGGGAATTTGCCTCGGCAGAGCAATAGAGAAGTCCTACCTTCTCTGCATCCGGAAACAGCTCATGAAGCATAGCCGCCTGCTCGTCTAAAGGAGCCAAATCAGATGTTCCGGAAATGTTGCCGCCTACGGTACCGGAAAATCCGTCAATCCCAAGAGCCACCCCGTACTCTGTTACCGAGGTTCCCAGAATCGGAATCTCATTGGTACCAGCCTGAGCCGCCTGAAGGGCAGGTGTGGCATTGGCAAGGATCAAATCTACGTTGGAGGATACAAAGCTGTTGATAATGGTAGAGCAGGTGTTGGAATCTCCCTGAGCATTCTGCTCGTCAAAGGTCACGGCATCGCCCAAAGCCTCGGTCAAGGCATCCTTAAAGCCCTGTGTTGCCGCGTCAAGAGCATCATGCTGTACCAGCTGGCAGATTCCCACGGTATAGGTCTGGCCGGTTGCCGCGTTTTCCTCTCCTGCACTGTCTGCTGATTCTGAGGTATCCTCTGCTCCGTCCGCTGAGGCTGCCGAAGAATCTGCCGCAGCGCTTGTCCCTTCTGTGCCGCTGTCCTTTGTGCCGCCGGAGCATGCCGCCATGGACATCACCATGGACGCAGCCAGAATCATGGATAATAGCTTTGCTGATTTCTTCATAATTTTTCATTCTCCCTCTGGTTCCAGTTTTAATTTTATGTATCTAAAAAGAACACACTTGGTATCATACTACAAAAAATCAAATGCGTCAACTTTTTATAACTTTAAAATGTTGAAATTTAAAGCACTGAAGCAAAACACAAGGGACTGCATTTCCGTTCCTTTTCGTAAACAGCAGCAGAATTTTTCTTTGAGAATGCCGCTCAAAAATCGTTCGTCAGAAAAGCAATCCCAATAACTGGCAATTTATACAAAATATAAGTAATTTTGTATTTGCCTTTTCACGTTTTTTCTATTATAATAATTCTCATAATTATGTTTTCTACATAAAATCACATAATCAGATCGCACTGTAACCCTATGCGGAATGGAGGAATCTATGAAACAACACTTAGGAGAAAAAGCGTCCACTGCACAAGGCTTTGTCTTTAAGACTGCCATGCTGCTGGAACTGCTTGTAGCCCTCATCGTTATTCTGGCCTTGGTCATCATGTTCACCCGTGTGCCCCTGGAACTGAAGCAGTTAATAAGCAGCGGAGAATTTAATCAATTTCTGAAGCATATGTTTGATCTGATCATTGGGATCGAGCTTCTCAAGATGCTGTGCCGCCATGACTTGGATTCCGTGGTGGAGGTCCTTTTGTTCTCCGTGGCCAGAGAGATGGTCATAGAACATATGCCGATCTATTTTACCTTGATCGGAATCATGGCCATTTCCCTATTGTTCCTGATCCGGAAGTATCTGTTTGTCTCTGCCCTGGACAAGAACGATAGTGACAAATCCTAATCACGGTTCAGCCTGGCTGACGGCTTCCGGCCTAAAAGCCCTGGGAAAATCCTTAGGAAAGCCCCGGAAGCCGTTTTGCCAAATCGTCCCGCCATTGGCTGGCGTATACGGCGTATACACGGAATGGCATTGCAAAGGCTATGGCAGAACAATGGGGATTGCATTGCCATTGCCGGCGTATACAGCATATACACGGAAGGCGCCCTTATTCAATATACAAAGACTTGCAGAAAGGACACAGATCCGGTTGCTTCCATCCCCTGTTGATTCGGCAATACTGTATGACCTGCTATAGCAGCTCCTGATACAGCCTCAAAACATTTCCGTGAAAAACCGCCTCGATCTCCGATAGGGTAAATCCCTGGCGGCTCATCTCATCAGCAAGAAGGCCGATGGAAGAACAATCGGACATCTCCACAATGCTGGTAATCCCGTCAAAATCACTTCCCAGACCAATGCAGCCAATACCGCCGACCTGTTTCATATGCTTCATATGGATCACCATATCACGGCAATAGCTGTGAACAGGCTCCCCTCCGTTTTCCTCATCCTTAAGAAAGGACGCACAGAAATTGATCCCCGCCACACCGCCGCGCTCTGCCAAGGCGCGAATCATCTCATCCGTCAGGTTCCGGGGATGGCCGGCAATGGCCCGTGCATTAGAATGGCTTGCCACAAAGGGTTTTTTGGTATACCGGAACACATCCCAGATTCCCGCATCATTCAGATGAGAAACATCCACAATCATTCCCAGACGTTCCATCTCCCTGACAAAATCAATTCCTGTCTCGGTAAGTCCGTTTTGGGTATCTGATACCCAAATAGGTTCGCTGTCTGCCCCTTCTGGATAAATTCGATTTGGACAGCCAAGTTCATTGGGGAAATTCCAGGTCAGGGTCATCATGCGGACTCCCAGCCGGTAAAAGTCACGAAGATAGGCCAGGTTCCCACAGCATACGCCTCCCTCCTCTATGGCAAGCAATGCGGACATTTTCCCCTCCCTGCGGTTTCTCTCAATATCCTGCCAATTTCTCACCACCTTAATCCACTCCGAATAAGGACGCAGCTCCTCATAAAAAACATCTGTCAGCTCCATGGCATACTCAAAAGGCTTGCTTTCTCGTTTTAAATGAGTAAACAACGCAAAATTCTGCAGAACATAATTCCCTTTTCTCATCTTCTGCAGATCTATATGGCAATGATTGCTGAACAGATTTCCCTGCTCTCCCCTCTTCCGGCGCTCGAAAAGCTCTGAAATCGTGTCACAATGCATATCTGCCGCCTGTATGTAAGACATGTTTTCCACTATGGTCCTCCCTGTGCCTGCTGCCTTTACGCATGTTTTCCTCCACGCTGTGCATGCTGCCTTTTTCTTACAATCTATCTATTATCTGTACGATCGTATGAACACGGGCCCGCCAAAAGTCCTCCTTTGACGGGCCATTCTATTATAGCGCAGAATCCGTGGGGTTTCTACTATTATATGTTAGTTTTTTGTTTTCTGTTTCTTATTTTTATTTTCCCTCATACCCCTTTTACTGCTGGATGGCTCCCTCTCCTATCGCAAGCTACGCCGGATCCCCAAAAGCCGCATACAAAATAGCATACACAAGAAATGAGACAAACAGCAGGGTAAGTTTCAAAAACAAGACTGCCTTCCACCACTTATGGGTTCCCACCAGGTCCAGACATTGGCTGATCGATACAATCCGTTTACTGTCTGGCAAGCTTTTTTACTGTCTTTATATCCATTCCTGCATACATGGCTATCTTTTTCAGAGAAAGCTCTCCATCTGCTATCATTTTTAACGCAATGCTTCTTTTTTCCGCTTTTACTGCCTGCTGCTTCTTCTGCTGCTCCTTCCTAACCGCCTGCTGTCCTTTCTGTCGTTCCTCCCTAAGCGCCTGCTGTCCTTTCTGCTGCTCCTCCCTAAGCGCCTGCTGTCCTTTCTGCTGCTCCTCCCTAAGCGCCTGCTGCCCTTTCTCCCTCTCTTTCTTTACGGCTTCCTCCTTCTCCTTCTCAAATATCATGGCTACCTTTGTCATCTGAATCACCCTCCTTATTATCCCTGCACTTTCCTCATCAATGATTTTGTCTGTAAAGGTCAGTATCCCGGCAAGTACAAATATCTGCTGCTCCCGGTCCTGGATCCTGACTGCCAGATTTATGGTCTCCCGGATCCTTTCTTCCTTCTCCTCCCGCCTCCTGTATGACAGGGGCAATATGATAAACTCCATCTGTTCTCTGTCATCCAGCCTTTCTCCCCTTTCCACCTTTTTCTTTAAGCGTGTCAATATTTCTTCTCCGTCTATTTCAGATAAAAAGGCCGGTTCCATTGTCAGCTTCACTGCTCCCACATCGTATCTGGTTGATACGGCTTCCTTTGGGATATCTCCCGTATATACTACGATCATCCGCAGATTCGGGCAGCTCTGCCCTTTCTTTTCATAGCGGTTTACTATCCCCGTCAGATAGTTTAAGTATTTTACCTTGCTTTCTCTTTTGTATTCGCTCTCGTAATCCACCAAAGCCACGGTTCCGTCCTGTAATTCCAGAAGGTTATCCAGACGAAGCTCATTAACCTTGATTGCAGGGATATTGGTTGGAAGCACTGCACGGATTCCTCCCACCTCTACCCCATATGCCTCCAGGCTTTTTCCCTTTAGCTGTTCTGCAAATACCTTGCTGGCAATGTCCTTGTTCTGATAGGCAATGTCCCTGGCTTCTTTTATGTGTCTATTTTTCCTGGGGCTTTTCTTTTCTGTCCTGGCGCTTCCTGCTCTGGAAGCTTCTGCTCTGTGTTCTTTTCTTTTCATTTCCTCCTCCTGCCTTTATTTTTTGTCCGGGTTTTTAAAAGCAGGATTTCGTTTTAGAAAGAATAGAATCTTTACAGATACAGCTTTGCTGCAGAATCGGCCTTGCCGGCCGCAGAAATCTTTGCTTTGGTTAGATTATATCATCCATGAATCGATCTTACAACTTATTTTTTATTTTTCTACATTCTTCGTCCGCTTCTTGTTGCTGTTCAAGCTTAACCAGAATGAGCCAGAACCAAAATTTTGCCATTTTGCGCAAGAAATCTATCCATAAGCCCCTGATATTATGAACATAACGCTTTCTGCCAGTTGGTTGACCAGGCTAAAACCAAAAGACTCACCATTTATGTTTGTGACAGAGGATATATGCAAGAAGGTCTGATAACGAAATTCCGGCAGGATACGCTCTATAACGTATCCTGCCGGAACTATTTCATTCTGCTTTATTGATTCATTCTGTTTTCTGATTCAGTTTCTCATTCCGCATCATGCTAACCAGCTCTCAAAGCCAGATTTTCTCTAAAGCTCTGCCAGATTACTGCAGCAGGCTTAAGATGCTCTGCGGTACGGAGTTGGACTGAGCCAGCATGGACTGAGAGGCCTGCAGAAGAATATTATTCTTCGTAAAAGCCGTAATCTCATCCGCCATGTCCGTATCACGAATCCGGCTCTCGGCGGAGGTGATATTCTCGGAAGTTACCTTCAGGTTGTTGACCGTGTGCTCCAATCTGTTCTGAGCAGCACCGAGCTTTGCACGGTAGCTGGAAACTGCATTGATCGCCGCATTGATCGTGTCAATAGCAGCATTAGCAACCACAGTGCTGGTGCCGGAAATATTCATGCTGGGAAGCAGGGCAGATGCAACGTTTGCCGACTGCATCTTCTGATCAGCAGGAGTTCTTAATTTCTCATTAGCTGCTGTACCTGTCGCCTTACCGTCACTACCCATTTTGACAATGGCAGTAAAATCCGCCGTTACAGTACCGGTCGCTGACAAGTACTTATTCTCTCCAACTTCCAGTGCAAGTGCACCGCTGGCCTGATCCTTATTATTACCAACCTTAAAGTAATATGTGCTACCATCAGCCAGACCAGAACGATCCACTGCATCCTGGAAAACAGCTGCCTGAATACCAGATGCTGTCATAGCCTGGCTGTTTACGGTAATCGTCTCAGCTGCGCTTGGACCAATCTGGAAGGTCATCTTACCTGCGCCGCCGGTGGCAGCCAAAGGCTTGATTCCGTTAAAATCTGTGTTGTTGGCAATACGGTCGATCTCTTTAAGCAACTCTGTAACCTCGCTCTGCAGGTTCCCTCTTGCCACGGTATTGTACGTACCGTTCGCTGACTGGGAAGCCAGGGTCGTAAGACGCTGCAGCATGGAGTGAACCTCAGTCAAGGCACCTTCTGCGGTCTGGATCAATCCGATGGCATCCTGGGCGTTCTTGGCTGCCTGGTTCAAGCCGTTGATCTGGGATCTCATGCTCTCGGAAATAGCCAAGCCTGCTGCGTCGTCGCCTGCACGGTTGATCTTATAACCGGATGACAGCTTCTCTAAGTTCTTATTCAGTCCGCTCTGGTTGATGCCTAAATTTCTGTAAGAGTTAATGGCTGCTATATTATGTTGAATAATCATAAAATTACCCTCCTTGTGATGTTCTCAAAACCATTCGGGGTAGGACTTCCTTGTTCTACCCCCCCCCGGTCCGGGCCCATGCACTGGAGGGTTACGTAAAGCTTTCATGCAGCTTCAGCTTCATTATTCTTATTTAAATTGCCTTACATTTCCTATATCGTCAGGTTTTTGGAAAAGATAAATATTTTTTTCAAAAATTTTTGTGATTCGTTTCAATTCTTTTTCTTGTCTGATCGATTCCCCTTCTTCATTTTTCTATATCTGTAGCAAATGTTCTGTAAAGAAGTGCCTGCACTGCTTTCCTGTCTCAACTGTCACCGCAGCTCAGGCCAGAATTCTTTGTTGGCTTCAATCAAATCATCCAAAAGCTCTTTTGCCACCTTGGCACTGGGAACGGTCTTTGAAAGGGTCAATGCCTGCCATAGCTTTTGATAGCTGTGTTCACAGTACGCCTCCACCACCAGCTTTTCCACTGCCACCTGCTGCTGCATCATCCCTAGCTGAAAGGTCGGAATATCGCCTTGGCACAGCGGTTCTGCTCCGTCAGAACCTACCAGACACGGCACCTCCACCATAGCATGAGGATCAAAGTTAGAAATAGCCCCCTTATTTTCCACAATGCACAACATCCTTTCATGGGTATTATAGGCAATGGCCCTGGCCAAGTCTACAATAAAGGCAGCATGATTGTCAATCTCAAATTCACTCCCTCTAAATTCCCCTGCCTCGATGATACTCTGGGCAGCACCAAAGACCTTTTTTTCCCTTCCATCCATCACTTCATTAGCCCGGGTATAGTCAGGATTGCTATGTTCCACCACATAGTCCGGATACAGATAGTATTTCAGGTAAGTATTCGGCAGACAATCCGGATTAACGGCCTGCAGGTCAGCCGCTTTTTTGTGGGTTGCCTGCCAGCTTTCGTCCATGTGCTGTGTCTCAATGGCTTTCTGGGTCAGATATCCGTTTTTGCTGACATAATCAATCAACTGAGGCATATAATCTGTTCCGTCTTTTCCCTTTACGCTGGTCCACCAGCCAAAATGGTTTAAGCCGAAATATTTTACATCCAGATCCTTCGGGGTTTTCCCCACAATATAGCTCATGCGCCGTAAAGTACCTACCGGCATATCACAGATATTGATAATTCTGGCATGAGGACGCAGAACCCGGCATGCCTCTGCCACAATGGATGCAGGATTGGAATAATTCAGCATCCAGCATTGAGGACTGTACTTTTCCATAAAATCAATCAACTCCACAATGTCAGGAATGCTGCGCAGTCCATAGGCAATGCCGCCGGGACCGCAGGTTTCCTGTCCCACTACACCGTGACGAAGAGGAATCTTCTCATCCAGCTCTCGCATGGGATACCCGCCGCTTCGGATGTGAGCCATACAGAAGTCTACATCTGAAAATGCCTCCTCTGGATTTGTGGTGTAGGAAAACTCCACCTGAGGAGCCACTTTTTTCAATGCGATGGCCACAGCCTTTGCGATAATCTCCTGCCTCTTTGCATCATTATCATATAATTTCAGACTCCGGATGGGAAAACGATCCAGGCTATCCATAAGCATCATAATGATTCCTGGTGTATAAGTGCTGCCGCCCCCTGCGATTACTATAGAAAATTTTTTCATAAACGGACTCCTTCTTTCTTAAACTTGATAATCTTATACTTTTTTTGAAATTCTTATTCTTATTTTGCTTGTTATTCCAGTTTTGCTCTCCTGGTGTGCTCCGCTTTCTCGATCTGCTCTGCTTTCCCGGCCTGCTCTGCTTTCCCGGCCTGCTCTGCTTTCCCGGCCTGCTCTGCTTTCCCGGTCTGCTTCACTTCCGGCCTACTCCGCTTTCCCAGTCTGCTCTGCTTTCCCAGTCTGCTTCATTTCCTACTCCTGCTCCGTGATGCCAAGCTCCTGATCTACTGCCTTCCGCACAGCAGTTACCTTTAGACCATAAACCACCTGAACATTTTTCCCCTTCTTAATAACAGCCGCAGCCCCTGTCTGGTTCTTCAGCACGTTTTCGTCCACCAGATCCGTATTTTCCAATTCCGTGCGCAGACGGGTATAGCAGTTCGTCACCTTCAAAATATTCTCTTTTCCCCCAAGCGCCTGAACAATCATAGCTGCATCCACCTTCTCGTCTGATGTTCCCGAACCGGAGGAAGCATTGCCGGCTGCCGCCCTTTCTTTGTACTCCGCCTTTGAGTGAAGCTTCATCTCCATACCTTCGCTTTCTCGCCCAAGGGTCTTAAGATTAAATTTCACAATAAGGAAACGGAAAATCACATAGTACAATGCAAAATACACAAGTCCCACCAAAATAAACAAGGGCCATTTTGTCTTAGCAAATCCAAGAGGTACATTGTACAGCAAAAAGTCAATAAAACCATTGGGTCCAATGGCACGACACCCAAGTAGGTTCAACGCCACAAAACTGGAACCGGCCAATACCGCATGAACCACAAACAGAACAGGCGCTACAAAAAGAAAGCTGAACTCAATCGGTTCTGTCACCCCTGCCACAAAAGAAGTTACCGCCGCTGTCACCAGCACAGCTTTTATTTTTTCCTGATTTTCCTTCCTGGCTGTGTGATACATGGCAAGGCAGGCTCCCAAAAGCCCGAACATTTTAGAAATACCTCTGGCATCCCAGATTACAGAAGGGCTTAACAAACGTACCGTCTCATCGGCAATTTCTGCATAGTAAATATTGCGGGCTCCTTCTAAAATCTGTCCCCCTACGGAAGCAGTCCCGCCAAGGGATGTGTAAAGGAACGGCGTATAAACCAAATGATGTAGACCAGTGGGAATCAGAAGCCGCTCCAAGGTCCCATATGTAAAAAGACCAAAGTTTCCAGACCGCTGAATAAAGGATCCCAGGGCATTGATCCCTGACTGGACAAAAGGCCACACAAAGGTCAGAACCACGGCCATCAACACCATCACAGGTATGAGAACGATAAATACAAATCGAGTGCCTCCATAAATCTGAAACGCATTTTTAAATTCTGTTTCGCAAAATCGGTTATGTACCAGCGCCACCACCACGCCCAGCATCAGTCCCAGAAATACTCCCATATCCAAAATCTGAACGCCCAGCACCATGGCCTGCCCTGTTCCGCTCAAGCTTCCCTCCACCAATATTCCCCGGATGCCCATGAATCGGTTCATGGCATTAATAAAGACCAAAAAAGCCAGAAGTGAAATAAATCCTGCTTCGGATTTCTTTTTATCTGCCAAACCTACCGCCAGTCCCACACAAAAGATAATTCCCAGATTAGTAAGAATCGCTGTCAGGGAACCAGACAGAAGACTTCCGAAGCCTGCTGTAAACGGATTATCAAGAAATGGCAGCACTGCCTGAAGCCTGGTATTGGTAAAAAGATTTCCTACTGCAATCAAAATGCCTGCAATAGGCAAAATCAGCACAGGGATAAACATTGCCTTTGAAAATCTCTGCATTGCATCCATAAGTTTGTCTTTCATAGATTACTCCTTTATGCTTATTCTTATTGTGATTTTCGGCCGAATGGATATATTTACTATGCCATAGAATGATTTGATTGTAAATGAGTTGACGACGCAAAGAAACGGGTTACTCTGTTTAGTAACCCGTTATTCGTCCGACCTGCTTTTGCACAGTCTCAAGTATTCATATGCAAGAAGCTCCACCAGCATCATTGCCTGAGGAAAAAAGGTATTGGGAGATGTGTTCAAATCGTCCAATTTGCATAAATCTTCAATGCGGAACCAGATATCTGCAAACTGGCTGACACTGTTTTCTTTTTCACAGGTAATCGCTGCAGTCGTAATACCGTTCTCTCTGGCTGTTTTTATCTTATCTCGGACAAGAACCGTTTCTCCGGACTTTGAGATACAGAAAAAGATTCCCATATACTCCAAATTATTTTCAAACATGCCTATCGAATCTTCACCGCTGGCAAAGATACACCTTTGTCCCATATTCACCAGCTTACGAGCCATGTAAGTGCCAATGGTAGCGGAAAAGCCTGTGGCATAAATGAAGATCAAGCCTCCCTTGCGGCATACCATATGCTCTGCAAATACCTTTAGCTGAGAGTATGTATCATAGGTAAGGATAGAAGATCGGCAAAACCTTTCCAAAAAACTTTGTTCTTCATAAAATGCATATTGTGGTTCTTCTGCCATGGCGCGAAGATTATAGCACATATCTACAAAACCCGAATAACCCAGCTTTTTAGCAAGACGCATAATGGTTGAGGTGGATGTGTAATTATTACGGGCAATGGATCGGACTCCCTGAGACAATACGGTATCCATATTCTCCATCAGATAATCCAGAACCATTTGCTCACTTTCCGTCAAATTCTTTCCCTGTGTTAATTTTGTCAGGTTCATCATGTCCCCCTTTCAGGCCATAAACTTCCCCATCTCTGTCATTCCCTTTCATTTTCCCGATGATTTCCTCCAGCAATGCCCGATTATATTCAATATGCTGTGCCATGGCCTTTTCTGCCCGGCTGCCGTCCTGCTTCTCAATAGCATCCACAATCTCCCGGTGTCCTGTGATCGTCTCTGTTCTCAGCCGGCTTTTGGTTAAAGATACAAACAGCGTAACCGCGTAAGTGATAATGGGTATCAATTTTGGCACAACCAAATTTTGAGTACATTTTGCAACAGCCACATGAAACAGCACATCATTTTCAGAATGATCCCGTTTCTTTAAAATATCCTGCTCCACCACCAGACAGCTTTCCCGCAGCCTCTCTCGATCCTCCGCCGTGGCATGCTCTGCTGCCATACGGGCAATCCAGGGTTCTAGCTGACCGCGAATCTCCGCTAAATCCAAAGCTAACCGAAAGGGATCCGGATAATAAGCAAAACCCAATGGATCTGGGATCTGTCCCGGATTGGACGTAATATAGGTTCCCTTCCCCCGCCGGATCTCCAGCACGTTCCGGGCCACCAGCAGCTTGACACCTTCACGAATCGTCCCCCTGCCCACATGAAGCAGCTCTGCCAGCTCAAATTCACTGGGAAGCCGATCCTCACTGGTCAGATGTTTATCCACAATCAGCCTGGATATCTGCTCTGCTGTCCGCTCCGGCAGAGAGGATTCCTTTGTGATGATATTTTCAAAAAAGCTTTCCTTCACGGCCATTCTCCTTCTGTGCCAGACTTTTAACAGTATTATAGCGGGATTTTCCCCAAATTGCAAGCAAATGGGGATGTGTCGGAACAGGCCATGCGCAGACCTGCCAGAACAGGAACCAAAGCATCAAATATTTTCTTATTCCGTCAATGAAATAATTTCTGACATTATGCACAGAAAGATATCATTGAATTTATGCAAAATCCTCATTGAGACATATGACGTCATATGATATGATGTATCTGTTCGGTCAATCTTTGCTTTGTAAATATACGTGTACCGCAAGGTCTGAATCGGATCTGTTTATTTTCTCATCACAAAAAGTTCTCATCACAAAAAGAGAATATTTTGAATTTAGAGGAAAGGAAGGATGTTTAGAATGTTAACCAGTCAGAAAATGCGCCGCCTTGCCCCGGAGCTGGATCCCCTTCGCCTGGGAACCGGTTGGAAGCCAGAGGATTTAGAAAAACCGCAGATTTTTATTGAAAGCACCTTTGGCGACAGCCATCCCGGTTCAGGCCACTTAGATAAACTGGTGGAGGCTGTTCGTGAAGGGATATCAGAAGCAGGAGGATACGGCGCACGGTATTTCTGCACCGATATGTGTGACGGAGAAAGCCAGGGAACAGATGGCATCAACTTCTCTCTTGCCAGCCGGGAAATGATTGCCAATATGATTGAAATCCAGGCCAATGCTACTCCCTTTGATGCCGGCGTCTTTATGGCAAGTTGTGACAAGGGAATGCCCGGCAATCTCATGGGCCTGGCCCGGGTGAATATTCCTTCGGTGGTTGTCACCGGTGGAACCATGGCTGCCGGCCCTGACCTTTTGACTTTAGAGCAGCTTGGAATGTACTCTGCCAAATTTGAACGGGGAGAGATTGATGAGGAAAAGCTTAATTGGGCGAAATGCCATGCCTGTCCTAGCTGCGGAGCCTGCTCCTTTATCGGCACTGCTTCCACCATGCAGATCATGGCGGAAGCCTTAGGATTGGCCCTTCCTGGCAGCGCCCTGCTTCCCGCCACTAGCCCGGATTTAATCCAATATGCTAAAAGTGCCGGAAAGCTGGCAGTAAAGCTTGCTTTCATGGATAACATGAGGCCCAGTGACATTGTAAGTATGGAAAGCTTTGAGAATGCTATTATGGTCCATGCGGCTATCTCCGGCTCCACCAACTGTCTGCTGCATATTCCTGCTATTGCCCATGAGTTCGGCATTGAAATTACCGGTGATACCTTTGATCGGCTTCATAAAGGAGCTCACTATCTGCTGGATATTCGTCCTGCCGGACGCTGGCCTGCTGAGTTCTTCTACTATGCCGGCGGTGTCCCCGCAATCATGGAGGAAATCAAGAGTGTTCTTCACTTAGATGCCATGACTGTCACAGGCAAAACCTTAGGAGAAAACCTGCAAAAGCTGAGGGAAAACGGCTTTTATCACCGCTGTCAGCAATGGCTTGATGAGGCAAACAAAAAGTATGGTCTGAGCCTTACCCGATCAGATATTATACGGCCCTATGACCAGGCCATTGGCACGGATGGCTCCATTGCAGTTCTCAAGGGCAATCTGGCTCCTGAGGGTGCTGTCATCAAACATACTGCCTGTCCCAAAGAAATGTTTTCCGCCATTCTAAATGCACACCCCTTTGACAGTGAAGAGGAATGTATTGATGCGGTCCTCCATCACAAGGTTCAGCCGGGTGATGCTGTATTTATCCGCTATGAGGGTCCCAAAGGCTCGGGTATGCCTGAAATGTTCTATACCTCTGAGGCCATTTCTTCTGATAAGGAATTGGGAAAAAGCATTGCCCTTATTACAGACGGACGTTTTTCCGGCGCCTCTACCGGACCAGTTATCGGACACTGCAGCCCAGAGGCCCAAGCCGGCGGCCCCATTGCTCTGGTGGAGAAAGGGGACCTGATCCAGTTGGATGTGAAGAAACGAATTTTAGCTATTGTAGGGATCCGGGGAGAGAGGAAAACACCAGAGGAAATAGAGGCGATTCTGGCTGAGCGCAAAAAGCATTGGCAGCCAAAGCCTGTGAAATATAACCGGGGCGTGCTTCGCCTGTTCTCTGATCTGGCAGCTTCGCCAATGAAGGGGGCTTATTTAGAGTATAAAGATGAGGAAAAGTCTTAGGCGTACTAACAGCCATCCTTTCCATTGTTCTTCATTCAGCGTTCTTTGTTTTTAGGCACGTATTGACAATTTCTTGCGCAAAATGTCAAAACTTTGGTTCTGGCTTGTCCAGTTTAAAATCATATGCAAGGTTCGGCTTCCGGTCTCGAGTCAGCTTTTGTCTGCGAAGCGACGGCGTAGTGGAGCCTGCGAATAGCTTCGCAGACGTGCAGATGATACGGACAGCGAATGCTTTTTACTCGAGAATAAATGCAATGATGTACTAGTATAACCCGTTTTAAATAACCTTTCGTTTCGCCAATCTACTTTCCCGATAGCACAGAGGAAAAATGCTCAACGCAGCGCCACTACGCCTTTGCTTTTCCCTCTGCACTCTCGGAAAAGTATCCTTGCCGAAACAGAAAGGTATTTGAAATGGGTTATGCTACAATTGCTATGCCAGATTTGTATACCCCATCAGCCATGTATCTGCCTGTTTGGCAGCTTCTCTTCCTTCCCGGATTGCCCATACCACTAATGATTGTCCCCTTCTCATATCTCCGGCCACAAATATATTTTCTATGTTTGTTCCATAGCCTCTGCTATCGGTTGTTCTATTGGTTTCTTCGCTTAATTCTACTCCAAAAGCATCGGCTGCGTAGGTCTGGGCGCCCAGGAAGCCTGCGGCGATTAGTACAAGGTCGGCTGTGATTTCTTTCTCACTTCCCTCCACCGGTATCATTGCCATGCGTCCGGTTTCCGGATCCCTCTGTGATGTCAGGCTCACTAAAACAGCCTTACATACCTTCCCGTTTTCGTCTTTTACAAACTCCTTTACTGTGGTCTGATACAGCCTGGGATCCTGGCCGAACAGGGCAGCGGCTTCTTCCTGGCCGTAGTCGGTCTTGAAAGTACGGGGCCACTCAGGCCAGGTGTTGTTTTCGGTGCGGGCAGCTGGCAGCTTAGGCATCATCTCCAGCTGTGTTACAGAAGCGCAGCCGTGGCGCACGGCAGTGCCTACGCAGTCATTGCCCGTATCGCCGCCGCCGATTACCAGCACGTGTTTATCCCTTGCCGAAATATAGCTGCCGTCCTCCAGGCCGGAATTGAGCAGACTCTTTGTGGTGGCTTTCAGAAAATCCACGGCAAAATATATTCCTTCCGCATCTCTTCCCGGCACCTGGATGTCTCTGGGATTGGAGGCGCCGCAGGCTAAAATAATACAGTCAAAATCCCGCTTTAAACGGTTTGCCTTATAATTATGTCCGATGTCTGCACCGGTGATGAAGGATATGCCCTCCTCCTTCATTACCTGGATTTTCCGGTCAATTATGTGCTTTTCCAGCTTCATGTTGGGAATCCCGTACATGAGGAGTCCTCCTACTCGGTCTTCCCGCTCGAATACAGTCACATTGTGTCCCCGCTTGTTAAGCTGATCGGCGGCAGCCAGGCCGGCAGGCCCGGATCCTACCACGGCAATCCTTTTGTCGGTGCGCAGCTTCGGCGGCCGGGGACCTGCCTTACCGGTCTCGTATGCTTTCTCGATTATGGCATATTCGTTTTCCTTGATCGTCACCGGATCCCCGTTCAGTCCGCAGGTACAGGCTGCCTCGCAGGGCGCCGGGCAGACCCGGCTGGTGAACTCCGGGAAGCTGTTGGTCTTTTTCAGGCGATTATATGCCTGAGCCCAATTGCCGCTGTACACCAGATCATTCCACTCCGGCACCAGATTGTTCAGAGGGCATCCGGACACCATTCCGTTTAATACCATGCCGGACTGGCAGAAGGGTACGCCGCACTCCATACACCTGGCTCCCTGCTCCTTCTGCTGCTCCTCGCTCAAAGGCGTGTGAAACTCTTGAAAATGCCGGATTCTTTTTAAAGGAGCCTCGGCTCTGCTGTTCTTTCTGTCATATTCTAAAAATCCTGTTGGCTTTCCCATTCTTTTCTCCTTTTTTAATTCCTGGTTCAAACGAATTGCGAAGCTTCGCTTCACATGGCTTCAGACTCAAGCCCTCAGACTCTCTTATTCGCATAAAATGCTTCGATCTGGGCCTGTTCGCTGCTCAGTCCTTTTTCCTCCATCTGCACAATGGTATTCATCATGCGGCGGTAGTCGTGGGGCAGAATCTTTTTAAACCTGGGCAGGTACTCTCCGAAATGATCCAGAATTTCCTTCCCCTTCTCTGAGTTGGTATAAGCCACATGCTCCTGAATCATTTCCTTTAATTCCAGCACATCATACTTGCTGGTTACTTCCTCCAGGGATACCAGCTCCTTGTTGAGTCGTTTGTAAAGGTCACGCTTCTCATCCAGCACATAGGCGATTCCTCCGCTCATGCCCGCGGCGAAATTTTTGCCGGTAGGGCCAAGGACTACCACCCGGCCGCCGGTCATGTACTCGCAGCCATGGTCTCCTACCCCTTCTACCACCGCCGTGGCGCCGGAATTGCGGACGCAGAACCGCTCCCCGGCCACGCCATTGATAAACGCCTTGCCGCTGGTGGCTCCGTAGAGTGCCACATTTCCGATAATAATATTGTCCTCAGCCTGAAACTGCACTGCCCTGGGCGGGTATACCACCAGCTTGCCTCCGGACAGGCCCTTGCCGAAATAATCGTTGCTGTCCCCCACCAGCTCCAAGGTCAGCCCCCTGGGGATAAACGCTCCGAAGCTCTGCCCGCCGCTGCCGCTGCAGCTTACCATAAAGGTATCCTCCTTAAGTCCCTCCGGATACCGCCTGGTTATCTCAGACCCCAGAATCGTCCCTAAAGTCCGGTTCACGTTGCTCACGTCAAGCTGTACACTTTTCTTTTGTCCGTTAGTCAGAGCAGACCTCAGCTTTTTCAGAAGAACCTGTTCATCCATGGTCTCCTCCAGCTTAAAATCGTATGCCTGCTTCTCACAATAGCCTCGGAACCGGATTCCCTCATAGGGATTATTCAGTATATTGGACAAATCCACCTTGCGGGCACGCTCATAGGGAATATTCTCCTTTTTCTTCAAAAGCTCTGTCCGCCCCACCAGCTCATCCACTGTGCGCACTCCCAGCCTTGCCATATACTCCCGCATTTCCTGGGCCACAAAATTCATGAAATTCACCACATACTCCGGCTTCCCCCGGAAACGTTTCCGCAGCTCCGGATTCTGGGTGGCAATACCCACCGGACAGGTATCCAGATTGCAGACCCGCATCATCACACATCCCATGGTTACCAGAGGAGCCGTGGCAAAGCCAAATTCCTCGGCCCCCAGCATACAGGCAATGACCACGTCACGGCCGGTCATCAGCTTTCCGTCTGTCTCCAGAATCACCTTATCCCGCAGCCCGTTCAGAATCAGGGTCTGGTGAGCCTCCGCCACTCCCAGCTCCCAGGGCAGACCCGCATTATAAATGGAATTTCTCGGCGCCGCACCGGTGCCGCCGTCAAAGGAGGACACCAGAATCACCTGAGCTCCTGCCTTTGCCACACCGGCAGCCACGGTCCCCACCCCTGCCTCGCTCACCAGCTTCACGGAAATCCGGGCCCTGGTGTTGGCATTTTTCAGATCATAAATCAGCTGAGCCAGATCTTCAATGGAATAAATATCATGGTGAGGGGGCGGGGAAATCAGCCCTACACCGGTGGTGGAATGGCGGGTTTTTGCCACCCAGGGATATACCTTGCCGCCGGGAAGCTGACCGCCCTCTCCGGGCTTTGCCCCCTGAGCCATCTTGATCTGAATCTCCTGGGCACTGACCAGATAGCGGGAGGTCACACCGAACCGGCCGGAAGCCACCTGCTTGATGGCCGAACAGCGGTTATTGTTCTTCGGCCCCGGCTTCAGCCGGTCTAAGCTCTCCCCGCCCTCTCCGGTGTTGGACTTGCCTCCTAACCGGTTCATGGCAATGGCCAGGGTCTCATGAGCTTCCTGGGAAATGGACCCGTAGGACATGGCTCCGGTCTTGAACCGTTTCACGATAGACTCCACACTCTCCACTTCCTCAATAGGAATGCCTCCGTTTTCATCGTACTTAAAATCCATCAGACTCCGCAGGTTGATGGTCTGCCCCTCCTCATTCAGGGCATGGCTGTACTCCTTAAATATCTCATAATTTCCTGTCCGGGCCGCCTCCTGTAAAAGGTGGATGGTCCGGGGATTATAAAGATGCTCCTCCTGGCCCGCCCGCTCCTTGTGGCTTCCCACACTTTCCAGGGTCAGATCCACATCCAGTCCCAGAGGGTCAAAGGCAGTGGAATGAAGCAAATCCACATCATTGGCAATGTCATTTAAGGTAATGCCTCCCACTCGGCTGACCGTGTTGGTGAAATATTTATCAATCACCTTCCCGGAAATGCCGATGGCCTCAAAAATCTGAGCTCCTTGGTAGGACTGGATGGTGGAAATGCCCATCTTGGAGGCAATCTTCACAATGCCGTGAAGCACTGCCTGGTTGTAATCATCCACTGCCGCATAATAGTCCTTGTCCAGCATGCCGCTCTCGATCAGATACCTTACCGACTCCTGAGCCAGGTACGGGTTGACGGCACAGGCGCCGTAGCCCAGCAGGGCTGCAAAATGGTGCACCTCCCTTGGCTCTCCGCTCTCTAAAATCAGCGCCATGGAGGTTCGCTTTTTGGTCTTTACCAGGTGCTGCTGCAGGGCAGACACTGCCAGCAGGGAAGGAATGGGCACATGGTTCTCATCAATATCCCGGTCAGAAAGGATGATAATGTTGACCCCGTCCCGGTGAGCCCGGTCAACCTCCAGAAACAGCCGGTCAATGGCCTTTTCCAGAGAAGTATTCTTGTAATAGGTGATGGGAATCACCTCCACCTTAAACCCAGGCTGCCTCATATATTTGATTTTCAGAAGATCCGTACAGGTAAGAATGGGATTATCCACCTTTAAAATCTTACAGTTCTCCGGCTTCTCCTCCAGCACATTTCCTTCTTCCCCCACATATACGGTGGTGGAGGTAACGATCTCCTCCCGGATGGCGTCAATGGGCGGATTGGTCACCTGAGCAAAAAGCTGCTTGAAATAATTAAACAGAGGCTGGTGCTTCCGAGAAAGCACCGCTAAGGGGCTGTCCGCACCCATGGCAGACACTGCCTCTGCGCCGTTAAGGGCCATGGGCAAGATCATGGTCTTGTACTGCTCATAGGTATAACCGTAGGTCTTCTGCAGCCGGGCTCTGGTCTCCTTGTCCATAAAAGGCACTCCCTTATTGGGAATGGGCAGGGATTTCAGCTCCACCAGATGGTTATCCAGCCACTCGCCGTAGGGGCGCCGGGCAGCGTAGCGCTGCTTTAAATCCTCGTCACTGACCAGCTCCCCCTTGATTGTATCGATCAGCAGCATTTTCCCCGGACGGAGCCGTTCCTTTTTCACCACATGAGACTGCTCGATATCAATCGCCCCCACCTCGGATGCCAGGATCACCTGATCCTCATCCGTAATATAATACCGGGAGGGGCGCAGGCCGTTGCGGTCAAGGACAGCCCCCAGCACATCCCCGTCACTGAATACAATGGATGCCGGGCCGTCCCATGGTTCCATCATGGTAGCATAATACCGGTAGAAATCCTTCACCTCCTGAGGCATGCTCTTGTCGTGAGCCCAGGGGGCCGGAATGGTAATCATCACCGCCAGAGGCAGCTCCATGCCGCTCATCATCATAAATTCCAGAGCATTGTCCAGCATGGCGGAGTCAGAGCCCTCCTGATTGATGATGGGCAATACCTTGTGCATCTCCGACTTGAAAAAGTCGGACTCCATGGTTTCTTCCCTGGCCAGCATCTTATCTACATTGCCCCGGATGGTATTGATCTCCCCGTTATGGACAATGATCCGGTTGGGATGGGCACGCATCCAGCTGGGATTGGTGTTGGTGCTGAACCTGGAATGAACCACCGCCAGGGCAGATTCATAATCCGGATCCTGAAGATCCTCAAAAAACTGCCGCAGCTCTCCCACCAGGAACATGCCCTTGTAGACAATAGTACGGCTGCTTAAAGACACCACATAGGTATTGTCATTGCTCTGCTCAAACACCCGCCTTGCCACATACAGTCTCCGGTCAAAATCCAGCCCCTTTGCCACCTGGGCCGGCTTGCCGATAAAGCCCTGGACAATGTAGGGCATCCTCTCCACCGCCTTCTCCCCGATGCGGTCAGGATGAGTGGGCAGATCCCGCCATCCAAGGAAGGTAAGCCCCTCCTTTTTCACAATGATCTCCAGCATTTTCTTGGCCTGGTTCCTGGCCAGCTTATCCTGAGGGAAGAAAAACATACCCACTCCGTACTCCCTCTCCTCCCCCAGTGAAATGCCTAAGGGAGCCGTCACCTTCTTAAAAAAGCGATGGGATATCTGCATTAAAATGCCGACCCCATCGCCAGTCTTTCCTTCCGCGTCCTTACCTGCGCGGTGCTCTAAATTTTCCACAATGTGAAGCGCCTGCTCCACGGTCTTATGGCTCTTGATCCCCTTGATATTAGCCACAGCCCCGATCCCGCAGCTGTCATGCTCAAATCTGGGATCGTAAAGTCCGAAAGCCGCCGCCGGGACAGGGCGGGCCTTTGTCTCCCTCATCTTTTCCATAGTCATGTCCTTCCTTATCCCACCTTTGTCCGGCTTTCTGCCAGGTGGTTTTTGATTTTTATAGATGATACTACGGATATGAGAATTTGTAAAGACTTTTTTTAGTTTAAATTTTCAGATAATTAGATAACTTTTACTTTTAAAACTAATTATCAATTTTCATTGTGTATTTACATTATTTTTTCTATATTTTATCCTGTCAGACTCATATCCCACAAGGGATATCTGTTGCATCCCCCAAAAGCAGAAGGCAAATCTGACAAAAACAAGATTCAGACATGCCCCAAAAATCCATTATCTGTTTATCATCACCGTCCTGCCAGGCCTTTCTCCGGCATCCTCCAAAAAAGGGCCCGGCAGAGATGATAAAGCTCCCCCTTTACTCCTTCACCTCCTCCTCAATCCGCAAAAGCTGATTATACTTGGCCACCCGCTCTGACCTGCATGGCGCCCCGGTCTTGATCTGCCCGCTGTTAACCGCCACTGCCAAATCTGCAATAAACGTATCCTCTGTCTCTCCGGACCGATGAGAGATCACTGCCGTATATCCTGCACTTTTTGCCATCTCGATAGCCTCTAAGCTCTCCGTCAAAGTACCTATCTGATTTACCTTGACCAGAATAGAATTAGCCGCTCCCTCTTCAATTCCCTTCTTCAGCCGTTTTGTGTTGGTCACAAACAGATCATCCCCTACCAGCTGCACCCGGTCTCCCAATGTTCTTGTGAGAAGCTTCCATCCTTCCCAGTCCTCCTCCTGCAGCCCGTCCTCAATAGAGCAGATGGGGAAACGGTCCGTAAGTCTTTTAAAATACTCCACCATTTCCTCTGCCGTTCTCTCCACCCGGCCTCCTGACATCTGGCTTTCACCAGGAAAAATATATCGTTTGCCTGCCTCATCATAAAGCTCACTGGCCGCCGCATCGATGGCAATCTTAAAATCCATTCCCGGGTCATATCCACTTCTTTTGACTGCTTCCACCAGACAGGAAAGCACCTCCTCCGAGTTTTTCAGATTCGGGGCAAAGCCTCCCTCATCCCCCACTGCCGTACTGTATCCTCCTTCCTTTAACAGAACCTTTAAGGTCTGATACACCTCAGCACACATCAAAAGCCCCTGGGAAAAGGATCTGGCTCCCACCGGCATGATCATAAACTCCTGCAGATCCACCGTATTGTCCGCATGAACGCCACCGTTTAATACATTCATCATCGGCACCGGAAGGGTTCTGGCATTAACCCCTCCCAAATACCGATAAAGAGGAATCCTCTGCTGTGCCGCACAGGCCCTGGCCACTGCAAGAGATGCTCCCAGTACCCCGTTGGCTCCCAGCCGCGCCTTATTTTCCGTGCCGTCCGCTTCCCGCAAAAGCCGGTCGATCCGCGCCTGATAAAACGCATCCTCAAACATCAGCACCTCTGCCAGCACCGTGTTCACGGATTCCACTGCCTTTAAAACTCCCTTTCCATGATACCGCGGTCCACCGTCCCGCAGCTCCACTGCCTCATGCTTCCCTGTAGAAGCCCCAGACGGAACTGCTGCACGCCCTACGGCGCCTCCCTCTAAGCGCACCTCTACCTCCAACGTAGGATTTCCTCTGGAATCCAATATTTCCCTGGCACATACCCCTGCAATCTCAAATTCTCCGTACATAAAAACAGCCTCCTTCTTTCATCGATAGAATAAGGATGGCTGTTTTATTGGTTTCCTATTCACAGAAGCTGATTACGCCCTCAGTTCAATCCCCAAGCTCTGCAGACCGTTCAAAATCTTTTTCATCACCCCGTTCACCTCATCGTCCGTCAGGGTATGATCCTTAGCCCGGAAGGTAATGGAATACGCCACGGACTTATATCCTGTCCCAATCTGAGCGCCCTCATAGATATCAAACAGGTTATAGCTCTCCAACAGCTTCCCGCCTCTCTGTGCCAGCACATCTTCGATCTGTCCTACTAAAACCGCCTTGGGAACTACCATGCTAAGATCCCTGGTTACTGCAGGATATTTTGCCAAACCCTGGTATTTTCTGTCAAAATCTGCAAAAGGAATCACTGCGGGCATATCCAATACTGCCACGTAGGTCCGCTCGCCGATCTTATAACGGTCCGCCACATCCGGATGAAGCTCACCCAGATATCCCACTGTCACACCATCATATACAATATCTGCCTTTCTTCCCGGATGAAAATAAGGACGGCTGCATTTTGGATCATAATGGACCTTTTTCCTCATTCCCAGCTTATCAAACAGCTCCTCTACCACCCCTTTCATGGTAAAGAAATCCCCTTCCCCATACATTCCAAGGGTAAACTGCATCCGCTCATCCGGCAGCTCAGTCAACGGCAGATTCTTCGGCAGATAAATATTTGCCAGCTCATACAGCTTTACATCCTTATTCCTTCTGTTATAATTCGTAGACAGAGAGGTGAAAAGTCCGTTTAGCGGACTGGTCCGCATGATACTGAAATCTTCTCCCAGGGGATTTAAAATCGTCACCGTCCGGCGAAGCTCATCTCCCTCCGGAATCATCAGCTTATCAAAAACCTTAGGACTTTCAAAAGAGTAGGTCATGCTCTGGCTGAATCCGGAAAACTCTGCCACCTCTCTGGCAATTTCCTCGATCCTAAGCTTATAAGACAGCTTTCCTGTAGTCGCTTCTCCTGACGGCAGTGTAGTGGGAATATTGTCATAGCCGAAAAACCTTGCCACCTCTTCAGCCAAATCTGCCAGGCAATGGATATCCTGCCGGAATGTAGGCGCGATTACCTCCTGTGTTTCCTCATCAAAGCCCAATTCCAGCATCCGGAAATATTCCTTCATCTGCTCTTTGCCAATCTCTGTTCCCAGAATCCGGTTAATCCTTTCAGGGTCAAATTTCACCCTTACCGGCTCCCTCTTTTGGGGATAGATATCAAGGATCCCTCCCACCACCTCACCGGCGCCCAATTCTTCAATAAGCTGACAGGCCCGGTTAACAGCCGCCTCGGCATTATTAGGATCCAGACCCTTCTCAAACTTTCCGGAGGCATCGGTCCGAAGACCTACCTTTTTGGAGGACAACCGGATATTGGTGCCGTCAAAGCAGGCTGCCTCAAATACCATCGTCTTTACCTCATCCGTAATCTTGGAATTTTCCCCTCCCATGATTCCGGCAATGCCTACCTCCTTTTCCCCGTCATTGATCATCAGAACCGTATGGTCCAGCTTGCGGATCTGCCCGTCTAAGGTCTGAAATTCGTCTCCGTCCTCTGCACATTTCACAATAATCTTATGGCCGCCAATGAGATCATAGTCATACGCATGCATGGGCTGGCCATATTCCTCCATCACATAGTTGGTAATATCAACAATATTGTTGATAGGACGGATTCCGCTGGCTGCAAGCCTGCGCTGCATCCATTCCGGAGACGGAGCCAGTTTGATATTCTTCACCATCCGGGCACAATAACGTGGACATAGCGTTGTATCCTCCACCTCCACAGTCAGATAATCTCGGATATTTTCGTCATTTCCGGTCTCCTTTACAATCGGCGGATGAAACTCCTTTCGGAATGTGGCAGCCGCCTCTCTTGCCAGGCCCACCACACTATAGCAATCTACCCGGTTGGAGGTAATCTCATACTCAAACACCACGTCATGCAGCCCCAGAACCTCCACTGCGTCTGCCCCTACAGGGGTATCCTTCGGCAGAATATAAATCCCCAGCTCCGGAGCATCCGGATACATATCCCGAGACGAACCCAGCTCCTCAATGGAGCACATCATGCCATTAGACTCAATTCCCCTGAGCTTGCCCTTCTTGATCTTGATTCCTTCCTCTGGCAAAGGTCCGCCGTCATGGCCTCCGGCAACCTTTCCTCCGTCCAGCACTACCGGAACCTTGTCGCCTTCCTTCACATTAGGCGCTCCTGTAACAATCTGAATCGTCTCTTTACCTATATCCACCTGACAGATAATCAGCTTGTCTGCGTCCGGATGACGTTCGATTTTCGTGATCTGTCCTGTCACGATTTTTTCCAAATTTTTATCTAAATACTGGCCCCCCTCTACCTTGCTTCCGGAAAGGGTCATTGCGTCAATATATTCCTGTGCAGTAACATCCAGATCCGGAACATATGCTTTAATCCATGATAACGCTGTGTTCATATCTAGTTCTCCTATTCTACCAACTGCGGTACTTGTTTTTTATGGTTGCTTCACTCTGTCCGGCACATTTCCAAATGGAAAAGCATTTTCTCTCCCATATGCCTGATTTTCTATTAAAACTGCTTCAAAAACCGAATATCATTTTCATAAAGCAGTCTCATATCATCAATCTCATATTTCAAAAGCGCGATTCGCTCCAGCCCTACGCCAAAAGCAAAGCCCGTATATTCATCCGGGTCGATCCCGCACATTTCCAATACATGAGGATGTACCATACCACAGCCCAGAATCTCAATCCATCCGGAGCCTTTACAGAACCGGCATCCCTTTCCGCCGCATTTAAAGCAGCTCACATCCACCTCTGCGCTGGGTTCCGTAAAGGGGAAATGATGAGGGCGGAACTTGACCTTTGTCTCCTCCCCGAACAGCTCCCTGGCAAACTCTGCCAATGTGCCCTTCAGGTCCGCAAACGTAATGTGCTTGTCGATTACCAGCCCCTCCACCTGGTGAAAGGACGGAGAATGGGTGGCATCCACCTCGTCGGAACGGAAAACACGCCCCGGCGCTATCATCCTTATGGGCAGCTTCCCCTTTTCCATGGTACGTGCCTGAACCGGTGAGGTCTGAGAACGCAGGCAGATCTCTGGATTGATGAAAAAGGTATCCTGCTCATCTCTGGCAGGATGATCCGGGGGAATGTTCAGTTTGGTAAAATTGTAATCCTGATATTCCACCTCAGGCCCTTCCACCACCTCATATCCCATTCCCACAAAAATCCGTTCCACTTCCTTTAAGGCAATCATATTGGGATGGCTGTGTCCTACCTGCGCCTTCTTTGCCGGCAGCGTCACGTCGATCACTTCCCTTTTTAACTGTTCCTCACGGATTTTTCCGGCCAGCAGCTCCCTGGTCTCCTCTAGCCTGGCCTCGATCATCGCCCTGGCATCATTGACCATCTGTCCCACCTTAGGACGGTCCTCCGGCGACACATCCTTCATACTCTTTAACACACTGGTTAGCTGACCCTTTTTTCCTAAGTACGCCACCCGGATATCGTTCAGCTTCTCCAAGGCATCCGAGGACTCAATCTGCTTTAATGCTTCCTCTTTAATCTTTTCCAATCGCTCTCTCATATTCTCTTTCCTTTCTCTCCTTCTTCCTCAAATAAAAGCCTTTGCCTGCCCGGAAAATCCACGGCAAACAGACTCTGACCAAGCCATAAGATTTTCTGGTAAAATAAAAAACGCCCCTTTGCCATCGTTTCCGATCACAAAGGGACGGTTCTCTCACCGCGGTACCACCCTGCTTCCCACACGGTTTGATACCCGATTTGATTCTCACCGCGCAGACACTTTTCTATGCGTAACGTGCATCCCCGTCGCCGCTTACTCCTGGCCCGCAAAATATCTCCGGCACATTCCTTCAGCCGCGCAGCTCCCATGAGAATTTCGTAAGATTATCTGAACTGAAAAGGGCTTTCAGCCGGCGACCCTCTCTCTCTGACAGAAAATAACCTACTACTCAGCACCCGTAAGCCCCATGATTTGCCGGCATATTCTCACTGCTTCAGGAAAGTTCCCGATCATTCGGCAAATAAAGCTGCTCCCCGGATATCACATGTTCCCTGCCTTTATCCTTTATTTCCAACAAAGCCTGTATTACATTCTAGCTAGTTTCCCTGAAAATGTCAAGCACAAATTCTCACAGAGCCTTGCTAAAAAGCTCTGTTTCGGACTAAAGAACGGTTCAGTCCGTCACCACCACATAACATGCCTCTCCGAAAAAACCCTGTTGCTCCAGCTCCTCCTCGGGCCATTTCGCCACCAGCTCATAAACCTTGTCTGGTTTAAGCGGAATCATCCATGGATTTGGATATACCTTCACCGACGGCTCCTCCCTGTCCTGCTTCCCCAGCTGAGATCTATCCCACTCCCGGACAGTCACGGTTTGAGGCATTCTTGTACAGCTAAAAGTATAATTTACTTCCTCCAGCCCCTTATAGTTCGGAATCTTCAGCATATCCGCTGTTTCCGGATTGATGTCTAAAGGAGCGCTGCCGCAGGCTTCCACCCCTGTCATCTCACCGTTTTCCTGCCAGCGCCAGGAATAATTGGCTGGCTGTACCACAAACTCCTGCAGGGTTCCAGACAATGCATCCTGCAGCCCGATATTCGGAGCCGAGGTCAGAAGAAGGTCATTGTCTGCCAGATTCTCCCCGCCGGCAGAAGCCTGCCTCCCGGAGATATTCTCATCCTCTCCGGCAGCCTGCTCTCCCGCAACGGCCTCACCATCCCTGGATCCATCTTCTTCCTCTGGATTCCTGCACACCCCCAAAAACAGCCAGATACCCTGATACTCATCCCGGATTCCGAACAAAAACGGGCGGTCAAGAATCATCTCGGCCATCTCCTCATTTTCAATCATCGCTCCCCTGGCCATGGCCATCATGGTAAAGGCAGCTCCCTCCACCCCGTTCTCATCCACACCGATATGGGTCTCCTGAATCACATCAGACACCACCAGCGGATCCGGGGAAATCCCTCCAAACTCCGCCTGTCCGTCAAATATCCGGCCCATTCCCATGGCCTTTAAGGTATCGTTCAGCCGGTAACTGCTCCCAAAATCAAATTTAGGAACCTTCCAAATCACCTTACCACTGACCCAGTCCTCCTCCTTTACCTCCATGGCATCTCTCAGTGTCTTTGGACTTTCCAGAAACTCCTCCAGGGTTCTGTCCTCATCCGGCAGCAAAAAAATCATCCTACATCCATTGTTGGTTCCCAAATAAGACAAGGTACAACCCTCTCCCTTTTTGAAGACGCCCTCCCTTTCTGTCCGGTTCAGATAAGGCACAGTAACCTGCCCTCCCTCCTCCAGATAAAACACATCCTCCTTCGTCATCTCCTCAGAAAAGGGCTCTGACCATCCTCCATAAAAATACAAGGTATTCACAATAGCCAGAAGCGTTGCCGGATCCATCTGAAGCTGGGGTGTCAGCACTCCATTGGTCTTGTCTGCAATCCACTCTCCCATCTGCTTCCCTGTATCCGGATTCCCGAAATCCACCCCATAGGACGATGCAAAGAAATTCTCCGCCGCCAGCCTCTGAAACTCCTCATAGACATTGAGCTGTTCAGAAATCCACAAAGAATTAGCCAGCCGAATGGTGCTGCGGTAATCCTCCATTCCATAATAGGCCATCCTTTCCTGCTCTCTCTGACTCTGGTATACATACCATTGATAAAGCCGTCGGCACTGCTTTGCCAGCTCCTCCTGATCCGCCGTCCCCAGCTTTTCCAAAATCTGATCCGCCGTTTCTCCCCGTGCACCACAGCCTGCCAGCGCCAGAGTATAATAAAGGCTTAAAGGACTGTAATTCCCATTCCCCTGCACGTCCTTCAGCACCGCGCTTCCACTCTCATAGGCAAACCGGTCAAGACCCTCTGCAAATGCCTCCGAAATTTCATTCTCAGTCAAAAGCTGATTCCATCCCTCATAATTCTCCGGGGAAATCTCTGCCCTTTCCGGCTCCTGGGCTTCTAGGGTTTTCCCCTTCTCACTGGTCCGATTCTCCACCGATTCCTCTCCTTCCCTTCCAGACACAGGGGTTTCCGCCACAGAGCTTGTCTCTGTTTCCTGATTCTGCCCTGATATTGTCCCCGAATTTTGGCATCCGGCAGCTGCCGATGAAGCCACTGCCGCCGCCAGTATACAGGCCGTAAACCGCTTTCTGCTATTTCTCATAGTTTCTCCTCCCTTTCCTGCCGAACATTGTGGGAATATTTTGCTTCAGCTCACTACAGTATTCCCAACCGTTCATGCTGTTCTGCTCTTGTTTGTTTCAGATAAATACCATACGGATGGAAAAAACGAATTTATGGAAAATATTTCTTACAAATTATTTACAGCCAAATTCTGTTACGTCTTTTCGAAACATCCCGCAATCGATGCCCTTGCTTTTTATAATCCGTCCAGGCTGCCGCACAAGCCTAAATGCGCCTATACTAACGCATGACGCATTCGCTTTAATATCAAGATAATTTTATCATTTTCTGTAATCAGGCACTTATGGACGACTTTTTGCGCAAAACGGCATAATTCTGGTTCTGGCTTGTCCGGGTTAGACGCCTATCACTGAAAGGCCACCATCTGAGAGGCCACAGTCTCTGCCTCCTCCTTTGAAAAATATCCGCATGCCTCCATTCGCTTCAGCACCTGATACTGCCGCCTCTCTGCCAGCTCCTGGTTCTTTGTGGGTGCATACCGGCTCGGTGCATTGGGAATACCGGCCAGAAGGGTACATTCATACTCATCCATCATTTCCGGTTCCTTATCAAAATAGCCTCGGCTGGCATCGCCGGCTGTGTAATAGCCATCACCAAAATAAATGCTGTTCACATACAGCTCTAAAATCTCATTCTTGCTGTACTTTTCCTCCAGCTCAAAAGCCATAAAAACTTCAGCGATCTTCCGGGTCATCTTCTTTTCATTGCTGAAATATAGGTTCTTGGCAAGCTGCTGGGTAATCGTGCTTCCGCCTTCCACATAGCGTCCTGCCTGTATATCATGAAGAACCGCCCGTCCAATCGCAATCGGGTCAATCCCAAAATGGCTGTAAAAGCGGTGATCCTCCACAGAAATCACCGCATTTTTGTAAACATCCGGCAAATCCTCTAATGTGGTATAGCCCTCCTTCTTCTGTACAGAGGCAACCTTTTCCTCCAGGCTCATCTCCCCTACTGCATTTCGATACAGTTCATACCCCTTCCCGACAACGGTGAACCCGCTCAGAAACATTACACTTAAAATTAACAAAACAACAGATCGAAAAAGCTTATGTACTCTCATGGTATCACCGCCCCTTTCCTTTTCCCTATGGAAAAAATATTCCGAAATAACTGAAATCTTTCCTGTAATTTCTTCTGTTTTTTCAAGATGATACCAGTATATCACAAAAATATTGATAAGACTTTAATGATACCTTAGAGAATACTGAACATTTTTCGACAATTCTAACGATTTTCTTACAAAGCCTTTTATGGATGCTGTTTTTTACTTTTCCAGATAACTTTTCTTGCCATTATATCTACTGTAATTTAACAAGTCGATTATAGCATGGCTTGATTTTTATAAAAAATCAATAAAATCATCTTCCACAATTATTCCCGATTCTCTCTGCCTCAGCCAATGTCCCCGCCGCAGGCATCCTTTTTCAGCGTCCCCAGCTCCTTCAGCACACCTGCCACGATCCCGGTTGCCAGCAGAAAGGTAAACACATCTGCCAACGGCTGGGCAATCTGAACCCCCAATACGCCAAAAAATCCCGGAAATACCAAAAGAGACGGGATCAAAAACAACCCCTGCCTCCCCATGGCCACCAGAGAAGCCCGAAAACCATATCCAATGGACTGAGTCAGCATATTCACCATAATCACCCACGCCTGAATCGGCATGGTCAAAAGCTGCAGCCGCAGCGCCAAGGTGCCGATTCGAATCACCTCCAGATCCTCCCGCCTGAAAGCGGCAATAATCGGACGGCTCAGAATAAACGCCGCTGCTCCAAAAGCCGTCAGCATCACCACTGCCACCTTCACACAGAACCAGTATGCCTCCAGCACCCTGTCATACCGTCCGGCTCCGAAATTAAAACCGCACACAGGCTGAAAGCCCTGACCAAAGCCGATCAGACTGGAGTTGATAAACATCATAAACCGTGTCACAATGGACATGGCTGCAATGGCCGCATCTCCGTAAGGACCAGCCGCAAAATTCAGCACCACTGCCGCCGCGCTGGCCAATCCCTGGCGGCAGAAGGACGGAAGTCCTGCGTGAAGAATTTCCCCGTAGATTTTCCATTGAGGTCGGAAGCAGGAAATCTGAATCTTAATACAATCTCCATGATAATTACACTGATATAAAAGAATGCCGAAGCTGACTGCCTGGCTGACCATGGTTGCAATCGCAGCGCCGGAAATCCCCATTCCAAATCCAAAAATCAAAATAGGATCCAGAATCATGTTTAAAATACCGCCTGTGGTAATTCCCACTGCCGCTAAGGTAGCATTTCCCTGGGCCCGCAGAATATTGTTCATCACAAAGGAGCACATCATAAAAGGCGCTGCAATCAAAATATAACGGGCATAATCCTGAGCATAAGGCGCAATGGTCTCGGTAGCCCCCAATAAATACACCATCTGCCTGGAAAACATGGTTCCAAACACCCAAAACAGGGTTCCTATAATCCCTGCCGTAAAAAAGCCGGTAGCTGCAAATAGACTGGCCCGTTCCTCCTCCCGGTTGCCTAAGGCCCGGGAAATATTGTTGCCGCTTCCCATTCCCAAGGTAAATCCCACAGCCTGAATCATAGCCATAGCAGAAAAGATCACCCCCACGGCTCCTGACGCACTGGTCCCGATCTGACTCACAAAAAAAGTATCCGCCATATTGTAGATGGATGTGACCAGCATACTGATAATCGTGGGTACTGCCAGCCTTGGAATCAGGCGGTTTACCGGAGTCTCGATCATCTGTCTGTATTTTTCTTCCTTTGTCATTGTCTTTGCCACGATTATATTTCCTCCCTGTTATACTCAAGAGCATCCTTATTGCAAATTACAAAATAAATTAAAATAAATCATTAAGTATAATCTTTTCCAAATAAATTTGGCTCACAGGCATATCATACAAGTCCCTATAAAAATTTATAAGCTGCCCAGCAAATGGCTTTGTATTACAAGCTTATATTATTTCTTGGACAGCTCCATTTACATCTTTCCGGAACAAGCCCCCAGAAACAGCATCATGCATGGCAATGCCATTATCAGTCCCAGCAGAATTTCCAGAAGGGAAAGGATCTTCCACAGCTTTTTATCCTTAATTTTTTGATGATTGGACGCCATTTTTTTCAATCCGAAATATCCCACGCACCCGCAGATCACCCCGCAAAAGGGGGCAATGGGACATAGAAACAAAAACACTACCCCGGTAAATATTCCCAGGGAGCGCAGGACAGCCACATGCTCCCAGACAGAAATCCTTGAGCAGACCAGCCAATATATTGCAATGAAAAACATGATCTGAAAAAGTATCATAGAAAACTTTAACGCCTTTTTTATCCTGTCCTCCTGCATCATTTCCTCCATTCTGCACTTTTAAGCATTCTCGGAAGCCTTTTTCTTTCTGCCAAAGCGCCCTGACGAAATCCCTGTCCCGGCAGATTCTTAAGCACCCACAAATAATATCCTACAAATACACAGCCCTTGGCCATGCTGGTCAGGGTAAGAGCCCACCAGATTCCATTTAACCCCAGACCGGTTCTTGTAAGAACCAAGGCCAGGGGAATCCGGGCCACAGTCAGAACAATGGTGATCACAGAGGAAGGTAAGGTCTTTCCCAACCCCTGCAAAGCTCCCACAGTCAATAGCTCCAGACACATCGGCATCTGTCCGATTCCCAGAATCACCAGATAACTGATTCCTAAAGGAATAACCTGAGACTCCTGAATAAAAATCGTAAAAATAAATTCTGCCCCAAAAATCAGCAGACAGGAGGTAAAGGTTCCCCACAATCCAATGACAAGCATGGCAAGCAGATAGCTTTTTTTAACCCGGTCATAAAACCGCGCTCCAAAGTTCTGCCCGGTAAAAGCATTCATGGCCGAACCAAAGCCCTCTGCTGTCATCCAGGAAATACACTCCACCTGACCGCCTACCCGCTGAACCGCAATGGCCGCATCCCCCCAGGATGCCACCATCTTTGTCAGCACCATGGATATTCCCGAATAAAACATACTCTGCAGGGAAGACGGCACCCCCAGCTTAAAAATATCACCAAAATACAGAAAAGGAGTTTTCTTCCAAAGACAGATCCGGTCAAACAGTATCTTATCCTGAAACGCTCTCCCCGCCAAAACCAGGGTCACGATGATCTGAGCTGTGACCGTGGCCCCTGCTGCCCCTGCTGCCTCCATTCGGGGAAAGGGTCCCATCCCGAATATCAAAATCGGGTCCAGAACCATATTTACTGCCAGCCCGGTACAATTAGCTAAAAACGGAGTCCTGCTGTCCCCTATTGCTGTAAATAACCCGGTCAATGTCTGATTCAGAAAGGGAAACAAGATCAGTCCGCAGGTAATCCGCAGATAGACCTGTGCATCCCACATGATCCTTTCACTGCTCAGTCCAAAAAAGCCAATCAGCCTGTCTGCCAGCAAAAGAACGGTTAAAGCATATCCCAAAGCCAGTACAACAGTAAGCTGCAGCGCCCCCTGCCCATATTTTGCCGCCTTCTGCACCTCCCCTTCTCCCAGACTGTGAGCCACCTTGATCTGGCCGCCCATCCGGGCCAGGGTCACGATCCCGGTAGAAAACCAGGTATACATTCCAGCAGCGCCCACTGCCGCCACTGCAGAGCTCCCCACTCTTCCAATCCATGCCATATCAGTCAAATTATAAGCTGTCTGCACCAGAGAGGTTGCCATGATCGGCAGCGCCAGTCCGGTAAGAGAGCCAAGAATCCTTCCATGAAGCAAATCAATATGACGTTTCATTTCTTAATTCATCATGCCTTTCTTCCTTTTCTTTAAAATGCAAAACGGGTTATACCAGCACTGTAAGGGCGCCAGGCAGCTACAGGCTTTCTGATATTTTATCTGCACAAATATTTTATCTGCACAAAATAAACGGAGAAGGCTCCTGCTACAAAACCTGTCGATTCCACAGCAAAAACCTTCTTTATTCTCTGCCATATTTTGGCAGTCATTCTTAGGAGCTGTCTCTTACCCCTTCTATGCCTTACCGTTCAAATATTCATGGATCCCCTTGGCCCCATGCTTTCCGGCCTCCATGGCCAGAATCACCGTAGCTGCGCCGGTCACGGCATCTCCACCTGCAAACACACCGGCACGGGAGGTCTGTCCGCTGTCTGCCTCGGCCACAATACACTTGCGGCGGTTTACCTCTAACCCCTTTGTGGTGGAAGATATCAACGGATTCGGCGAAGTCCCCAGAGACATGATCACCGTATCCACCTCTATGGTATAATCGGATCCGGGAAGCTCTACAGGACGCCGCCTGCCTGACTCATCCGGCTCTCCCAGCTCCATTTTCCGGACGATCATGCCTGTCACCCATCCTTTATCATCTGTCAGAATCTCTACCGGGTTTGTCAAAAGATGGAACTCCACGCCTTCCTCCTTTGCATGGTGCACCTCCTCCACCCTGGCCGGAAGCTCCGCCTCACTGCGGCGGTATACCACATGAACCTCTGCGCCCAGACGAAGGGCTGTACGCGCTGCGTCCATGGCCACATTGCCGCCGCCCACAACCGCTACCTTTGTCCCTGCCGCAATAGGAGTGTCATAATCCTCCCGGAAGGCTTTCATCAGATTACTTCGGGTCAGATATTCATTGGCAGAAAATACCCCGTTGGCATTCTCTCCCGGAATCCCCATGAACTTGGGCAGTCCGGCGCCTGAGCCGATAAAAACCGCCTCATAGCCTTCCTCCTCCATCAGCTCATCAATGGTCACAGACTTTCCGATGATCACATCCGTCTCAATGGTCACGCCCAGCTTCCTTACATTGTCAATCTCCGCCTGCACCACAGACTCCTTGGGGAGACGAAACTCCGGAATCCCATAGGTCAGCACCCCTCCCGGCTCATGAAGGGCCTCAAAAATTGTCACATCATAGCCTAATTTGGCCAGATCCCCTGCACAGGTAAGTCCTGCAGGGCCGGATCCTACCACAGCCACCTTTTTTCCGTTTTTCTCCTTTGCCGACTTGGGCACAAATCCATGCTCCCTGGACCAGTCTGCCACAAAGCGTTCCAGCTTCCCGATGGAAACCGGCTCCCCCTTGATTCCCCGAATGCACTGTCCCTCACACTGGGACTCCTGGGGACACACCCTGCCGCACACCGCAGGAAGGGCTGAAGCTTCTGCAATCACATTGGCAGCCGCCTCAAAATCTCCTGCCTCCACCTGCCGGATAAATCCGGGAATATCAATGGACACAGGACAGCCGCCCATACATTTTGCGTTTTTGCATTTCAGACAGCGGGCCGCTTCTTCCTGCGCCTCCTCTGCATTATATCCATAACACACCTCTTCAAAATTCCCGGCCCTGACCTTAGGGTCCTGTTCCCTTACCGGTACCTTTTTCAACATATCCATTGGCTTATCCTCCCGTTGACCGTCAATCTTGTTTTCTGTTATCTGCAGCTTCACGCCGCTCCTTCCTCAGCCACAATGTCCGCAGCCGCCATGATGGCTGTCTCCTTCTGTCAAACGCAGCATAGCCCGGCCTTCCTCTGTCTTGTAAATCTGCTGCCGTTTCATGGCCTCGTCAAAATCCACCAGATGTCCGTCAAACTCCGGCCCGTCCACACAGGCAAACTTTACCTGGCCTCCCACACTTAACCGGCAGGCGCCGCACATCCCCGTACCGTCCACCATAACCGGGTTCATGCTGACAATGGTGGGAAGTCCCAGTTCCTTTGTCAAAAGACATACGAATTTCATCATAATCACAGGCCCAATGGCCACACAGATATCGTACTGCTTACCTTCCTTTTCTACCAGGTCCCGCAGCACCTCTGTCACCATGCCCTTTCTTCCATAAGAACCGTCGTCTGTGGTTATGTAAAGGTTCTCTGCCTCCTTCTCCATCTCATGCTCCAGAATCAGCAGGTCCTTTGTCTTAGCCCCCACGATCACATCTGCCTGGATCCCATGCTCTCTCATCCATTTTACCTGAGGATATACAGGAGCCGTGCCCACGCCGCCTGCCACAAACAAGTATTTTCTTCCCTTTACCAGAGAAAAATCCTCCTTCACAAAATCCGACGGCTGTCCCAAGGGTCCCACAAAGTCCTGAAAAGCATCTCCTGCATGAAGCCCTGCCATCCTCTGGGTAGATGCTCCCACGATCTGAAACACAATGGTCACTGTGCCGTTCTTCCGGTCAAAATCACAGATGGTCAGAGGAATCCTCTCCCCCTTCTCATCAATCTTTACAATCACAAATTCTCCCGGCTGACACGCCTTTGCCACCCGCGGCGCCTCCACGTCCATCAGGAAAATCTTCTCGGCCAGCTTCTCGGCTTTTACAATTCGATACATTTTCATCCTCCTGCATTTATCTGAATTAGATTCTGTCAATCCTTCCTGAGCCTCTGCTTTCCTTAACAGAGTGCGTTTGAAAAGCCATTGTTCTTACAAATCATCCTCTGCTGCAATCAGCTCCCGCCCATAAGGCAATTTCTCAATCCACTCACAAAATACATGCCACTCATCCAGCTTGTGATGCCTTCTGGCATAATAAATGTTAACCAACGTCTCATAATTTAAAGAGCAGGTACGCATCTGATTATAGCTGGACGGCAAAAGCTGGATCATGTCATACCAGTCTTCCTTGCTTTTGGTCTCCAGATATCTTTGCCGGATCTTCTCCAGCTGCTCCACCACTGCTTCCATGAAACGCGCTGTCTCCGGCGTCATCCGGTCGCAGCTGAAATCCTCCCGCTCAAAAGGCTTTCTGTGAATCCGATGCATGGTGCTGGTAGAATTGGCAACCGTGGCCACCTTGTAGGTATCATATTCCTTCCACCAATATAAAGGCGCCGTAATATCCACGGACACAAAAATCTGCCGGATAAATTTCCTGTGGTCACTGCCCGCCTTCCGAAGCCGGACAGCCAAATCCAAGTCATTGGGTCCCAGTACGTAATTCCCCTCATGGTCATAGCTGCTGTCCATCCGGCTCCAGCTGTTCATAGGATTCCTGGCTCCCCGCATGGCATTCTCCAGGTTCATCACGCTGGTGCGCTCTAATTTTATCATAATAATCCGGATTCCTTTCATTTCCTTCCGATGTTTTTAGATTATTTTAATGTTAGGTTATTTTATATTATAGCGAAACAAAAGGACTGTGACAAGCATTAATTTTATTAGGAACCGTCCGGGAGCAGCCCCACTACGCCTGCGTTTTTGACCTGCACACTCAAAAAAACATTCTGCGTGATTGGTCCAGTTATTTGCCGAACGATGACCCAGTTATCCGCGGGTTCCCAAAAGATAATTAATAAACTGCTGTGCCGTCCGCCCGGAAATACCCCCATGGCTCAGCTCCCATTTATTTGCCTCAGCACAAAGCTCCTTCTCCTCCATATCAATGCCCGCCCTTCTGGCCAGCTCTGTCACAATATGGAAATATTCCTTCGGGGAGGGCTTGGAGTAGCTGATGGTCACGCCGAACCGATTGACTAAGGACAGCTTCTCCTCCATGGTATCCGACCGGTGCATGCCATTGCTGCTCTCCATATCGTCCCGGTCACTCCAATTCTCCTTGATCAGATGGCGCCGGTTGGAGGTAGCATAGATCAGGATGTTGTCCGGCCTGGTCTCCACGCCGCCCTCTATGACTGCCTTTAAAAACTTATACTCCACCTCAAACTCCTCAAAGGAAAGGTCATCCATATAAATAATAAACTTATAATTCCGGTTCTTGATCCGGGCAATCACGGTGGATAAATCCTGAAACTGATGCTTATAGATCTCGATCATCCGCAGCCCATGAGGATAAAAAGCATTGACAATGGCTTTAATGCTGGTAGATTTTCCTGTGCCGCTGTCGCCAAAAAGCAGTACATTGTTGGCCTTCTTTCCTTGGACAAAGGCCATGGTATTGTCCCTTAGCTTCTTTTTTTGAATCTCATATCCCACCAGATCATCCAGCATCACGGTATCCATGTTGTTGATGGCATGAAATACCACATCCCCGTCTGATCCGGAGGAAATCCGGAATGCCTTATTCAGTCCGAACATGCCCACGCCATAATCCTTATAAAAACCGGTCACACAGTCAAAGAAATCATTCTCATCCATTGCCTGTTCCAGACGAAGGCTTAATGCCTGCACCTTTTCACTGACATTCTTATTGTACATCAGCTCCTTTTTTCCGATGGCCTGATAATGGGAGATTCTGCGGAAGCAATCCACCCCCAGATACTCCTCCAGCCTGGAAAAATCATAATCAAACAGCTCTTTAAAGGCACGGAAATCCCCCTTGGCAAAATAATTAACACTCCCCTCATTGGCCCCCACCTTCTCACAGGTAATACTAAACGGGTTTTCACTGGTAATCAGAAGATACGTCAGGTAATTATGCCATAAATTCTTATCAAATCCATAATCCGTAGCCACCTGCAGAAGATGCTTCATCTGGGTAAATACCCGTGTCACCAGCTCCTCCTTTTTCTGGGTTCCCTCATCCATCTGCCGCACAATGTCCGCCAGCTCCATGAGAATCGTGTCTTTTGGCATATCGCCGTAGATCAACAGTCTGGAAACAATCTTGTACATAGTCATCATCCTCGTCTTCTATTATGAAATGTTCTTCTCCTGGAAATATCTTTGGGGACATTTCCCTATCATTCGGCAAAGAACGCTGCTCTTGAGTATAATATCACAAATCAGGATTCCAGGCAATAAAAAACGAACCCCCATAACGCTTAAAAGGGATCCGCTCTTTTCTTTCCTACGCTGCAATGTACTTTTCTATATCCTGACATAGCTGACTGCACTCATCTGCATAAATGCTTAAGCTCACTACCTGATTCAGCCCCAAAACCATAATCCCCAGCAGAGACTTGGCATCTACCACCACGCTGCCCCTGCTTAAATCCATTGCATAAGGATACCGCTCCACCCGATTCACAAAATCTGCCACTTCCCTGGGGGTTGTAAATTTCACTTTCAGTCTGCTCATTCCTTCATCTCCTTCTCCTGATAAACTGCACGTCTGTTTGTTTCTCTTTATGATTTTTTCCAGCTTTGCTGACTTTATACCGCTTCAAACAAAGCCTTCTAAGTTTTTTCAAGAAACTGCAGAATCCAATCCTTCCCCGAAGCATAATACAGATGGGGAAACCCTGCAATCATCCTGTCTGTCACAACCATACAGTCCCATTCCCGGTCCCCCAAAGGCTTCACTGCCCTGAAAGCCTCTCCCGGCCGCGTACTGTCCCAATAATGAAACTCATGGGCTCTGGCCATCCTTCTGCCCTGTCTGTCATACAACACGATATAACCAAACCGGGACAGTCTTTCCGTTCGGTATCCCCTGCCTTCAATCAATCCTGTCATGGGATAAGATCCCCCGTCCATCCCCTCCAGCATTTCATGCAGATAAAGAAATCCTCCGCATTCCGCAAGAAACTTGATCCCCTGCTTTTCTGCCATCCGCAATTCCCTCAGCATGGCCTGATTTTCTGACAGCTCCTTTGCATACCTCTCCGGATATCCGCCTCCTAACAAAATTGCCGAAATCCCGGCACAGGGCAGGCACGAATCGTGAAGAGGGCTGAAGGGAATCAGCTTCCAGCCATTATCCTCCAGCCAGTCTAGATTCTCCTGATAATAAAAGCAAAATGCCTCATCCCTTGCCACGGCAATCCTTTTCACCCTCTTCCCTTCAGATCCGGAGCTTTTCCTTTGCTCTCTGCCTCTCTGTACAGGCGGCGCTTCCCCCGCCAGCTTTAAAAGACCCTCCACATCCAGACAGGACTCCAGCCGGTCTGCCAAAGCCTCCATCCTCTCACGCAGCCTGGCCTGCTCCCCAGGAAGAGTCAATCCCAGATGGCGGCTCTCCCACTCTGCCTCTTTACAGGCCGGAACCGCTCCATAGAGGCAGACCCCTAATTCCTCCAGATATGGCCGCAGCCTTTCTGCCATGGCCGGCCCGGTCCGATTCAGAATCACCCCGCGTATGCGGCTGTCTGGCCTGTATTCCAGAAAGCCTTTTATCTCTGCTGCCAAAGACAGACTGCTTTTCTTCCCATCCACCACCAGAACCACCGGCGTATCCGTAATCTGACTAATCTCATAGGCGCTGGCGTGTGTGCTGATTCCGGCCACCCCGTCATAATATCCCATAACCCCCTCTATGACAGCCATGTCCGCATCCTTTGCCTTTTCCTCAAAAAGCGCCTTCACCTGCTCTGGCGGCAAAAAAAAGCTGTCCAGATTATATCCGGCAATTCCCAGAATATATCGATGAAACATAGGATCAATATAGTCCGGCCCGCATTTAAAGGATACACAGGAAAGCTTCCGTCTTTTCAGAATTTCCAGTATTCCACAGGTAATTACGGTTTTCCCGCTGCCGCTGCAGGGAGCTGCAAGCAAAAGTCTGGAAAGTTTTTTCATTTTCATAAATTATTCTCCGACCAATATATAACAAAAAACAACGATATCACTTACGATACCGCTGTCTTCCGTCTTACACCTATGATGGAATAAAATCTTAAATCATCAAAAAATCAGTGCGGGTAGCCGGACTTGAACCGGCACGGGATTGCTCCCGAGAGATTTTAAGTCTCTTGTGTCTGCCTATTCCACCATACCCGCATTTAGAAAATCATATCCGAAAATATGTACAACACGTACAATCTTCCTGGATAAATCCATTCCCCGGCAAAATGTATCTCTGTACATTTCACAGGAAGCGACCCGGATGGGATTCGAACCCACGACCTCCGCCGTGACAGGGCGGCGCTCTAACCAGCTGAGCCACCGGGCCAGATCATACTTTGACAATCACCTGGCCTCTGCCGCAGGTGCTTGTCCGCTATGCGTACTACCGATGAAGAAAAAATGGACCTTCGGGGACTCGAACCCAGGACCGACCGGTTATGAGCCGGTTGCTCTAACCAACTGAGCTAAAGGTCCGAAACTTTACTGCAAATGACCCCAACGAGATTCGAACTCGTGTTACCGCCGTGAAAGGGCGATGTCTTAACCGCTTGACCATGGGGCCAGAAATCATGCTGGTCACCATGGACCGAACTCCCCGAGTAGGACTTGAACCTACGACAGCGCGGTTAACAGCCGCGTGCTCTACCGACTGAGCTATCGAGGAATATTGATGAGCAACGAGGGTATTATACAACACCACTCGCCGCTCTGTCAAGGAATTTTACAAATTTCTTTTTGTAATAATGAAAATCGAAATCATTCTCCTGCAATCACCATATCCTTTGTGATCTCCTCCAGCCCATGAGCCCCGCACATCGCCATGGTATCCTTCAATTCTCCCCCAAGCCGGTTCACCAGCTCCTCTACTCCTTCTGCCCCGCCTCCGTACACTGCGGTCACAAAGGGACGGCAGATCAGCACTCCGTCTGCCCCCAATGCCAATGCCTTGAAAATATCCGTACCGCTTCGGATTCCTCCATCCACCAGCACTGTCACGGCCCCGGCCATCTCCTTTGCAATGGCAGGAAGCACTTCTGCTGTGGACGGACACTGATCCAGCACTCGGCCGCCATGGTTGGACACCACGATTGCCGCTGCCCCTGCCTCTCTTGCCTTTGCCGCTCCCTTTACAGTCATAATACCCTTTACAATAAAAGGAATCCCTGCCTCCTTGATAATCTGCGTCAATTCCTGCACCGTCTTGCTGCCTGCCGGCGGGTCCATATTCTTAAGAAAAGGCAGGCCAGCCGCATCTATATCCATGGCAGCGGCAAAAGCGCCGGATTCCCGGACCAGCTTTAATTTCTCCCGGATGGTTTCCAGATTCCAGGGCTTTATCGTAGGCACTCCCGCCCCGCCTGCCCTTTTGATGGCGCCGGCAGCCGCCTTCATCACCATGGGATCCGTCCCGTCTCCCGTAAAAGCCGCAATTCCCATCCGTTCACAGGATGGAACCAGAATCTCATTATATTCTGCATCACTGTATTGATCACCATAATGCAGCTTGACTGCACCTGCCGGTCCGGCAAAAAACGGATAGGCAAACTCCCGCCCCAGCAAACGGCAATGGGTATCCACCGGACGGTTTTCACACAAGGTATCCATTTGCACACGGATTTCTTTCCATTTATCATAATTGCGAATGGCCGTATCCCCAACGCCCTTGGCTCCCGGTCCCGGAATCTGATTTCTGCAGGCACGCCCGCTGCACACCTGGCATCCTTTGCAATATGGCCCCAGGCACATCCTGGCCCTCTCTAAAACTTCCTGGTATGTCATACCTTCCTCCTATTGATCGCTCGTTATTTAGAACATGTCTGAAAATTCATCTCCGTGGTCTGCTGCCTTCCCCAGTCCTTCTGGAATTAATTGGCCATCTGAAAGCCCCGCTCCTTTTTCAGGGACATGTCCGTCACCTCCATATCCTCAATCTGAATATAAGGCTGCTTATGAAGCGCTGTCACCATGTCCCAGATCACGTTCTCCTCTCCCTGGGCCTCTAGCTCAACCCGGCCGTCCCACAAATTCTGCACATAGCCGGTCAGCCCTAAGGACTGGGCAATTCGGCATGCCTGGAACCGGAACCCTACCCCTTGAACACGCCCGGAAAAGTAAAAATGCTTTCTTGTTTTCATGGAAATCCTCCTGTCAACCTCAGGGACTGTCTCAAAAATAATATGCACCTATTATTTCGTGGCAGTTCCTTATTTTCCTCTGATTTAAAACAGATTCTCACACCATAAAAAACTCTGCTTCCTTCCTCTCTGCACAGACCTTTTTCAGCTTCTGTTTTACTGCCAGCAGCATCACAGGATGAATCCGGCGGGCACCTGACGGACACTGCCTGACACAGCGCATACAAACCATACACCGTTCTGAATCGGTGATCTTCGGATCCGTTCTGGAAATTGCCTGCACAGGGCAATTCTGCACACACAAACCGCACTTTTTACAAGAAGGCCCTGCCTTGATCTTTAAGGGTACTCCGTGATATTTGCGGAACGGCCTGCTGCCCGGCGTCTTCAGATCTCCGATCCGATAATTGCTTTCCAGCTCCCAAAACCGCCTTCCCAGATCCCTTGTAAAATACTTCAGCTTTTTTCGGTCCTGCTTGTCCGGCCTCCCCTGGGCAATGGACCTTACTATATTGTGCTCTGCCGGCACGGCTGCCGCCGCCACAGGCCGGAAGCCCTGTCTTATGAGAATCAGCTTAAGCTCCAAAAGGGCGTCCTCATATGCCCGGTTTCCGTAAGTCACCACCAATACTGCCGCTGTTCTGCGGCCATGAAGTTTTTTTAACCGCTCTGCTGCCACAGCAGGCACCCGTCCCCCATACACCGGCACCCCGACCAGCACTGCCTCGTTTTCCAAAAAATGATATTCCGGACGTTTCCCCGGGCCTGTAAGATCCAACCGAGCCGGACAGTCGGAAAGCTGACCTGCAATCAGCTCCATTACTGTCTTTGTATTCCCTGTAGGACTGAAATATACACTGGTAATCTGTCTGATATTCATTACAATCCTCCACCACGTTACTGTTAATCTCTAAAAATGCCCTGCCAAAAATTCTTCATTCAGCCATCCCACTGCCTCCCAGAGCCCGTCCTCATGAAACGGAAAATCTTTTTTATGTTTTTTTTCTTCTTCCGTTTTTTCATAATTAAACGGCTCAGGCCAGATAACCGCTTCTAATACGGTTTCTGTTTTCTTCTCCTTTTCCTGGTCGTCCTGTCCTTTTGCTCGTTCCGCCTTCTTTAAAAGATAACGCATCCCCTTATAACTTCCGGTAAAACGGCTCCTTTTCAGAAAAGCAATAGAAATCTGGCCATGCAGCTCAATCATTCTGATTCCCCCTCTGCAGCTTTCTCCAAAATGTCTTTTCTATTATTGTACCGGGAATCCTCTCAAATGTCCACCTGAATTTCTTGCTGCCATGGATGGGCCTGTCAGCGCCGCACCTTAAAATAAGCCTCCAGCACCCCCTTTATGTGCTGGTAACGTCTGGCATAGCAATTTTCCACCCGGATCAATTCGATCTGATGGGCCTGGCAGATCTCCTGTTTCCTCCTGTCCCGTTCCATAACTACCTCATCCTCAAAGTGCTCCTTTCCGTCCAGCTCCACTGCCAGCACAGGAGATTTCCCTTCTGTTTCCCCAGACCGCTCGTACACCACAAAATCAAACTTTCCGGAGTAAAACAGCTCCCCCTTATCTGCTTCCCCGATTACCTTGGACACCTCCACCCCCTGCTCCACAAAAAAGCGGTTCTGGGACAGCCAGATGTTTTCCAAAGCATGATTTAAGGTTTTTAAAAATGCTTCCTCCACAGCAGCGGAAAAAGGCTTGATTCCCAGCGCCCTGGAATCTGCACTTTTCGGCGCCACCTGCGAGGTGCCGTTGGACCTTACATAGCGGACCAGGTCATACAGATCATCCTCTCCTTCTTTTCCGTGAAGACGCTCCAGGTTTCTGCTGTTTCCCAGTACAATCAGCTGATCCCTTGCACGGGAGGTCGCCACATTGATCAATTCCTTATTGTTTTTCAGCCACTCATAGGTTCCTGCATGGGTATCATCCGTAATGGCAGTGGAAAAAAGCACCACATCCTTCTCATCTCCCTGAAACGCATGGACTGTCCCGCAGGCCACATTCTTAAGCCCCTGCCTTGCAAGCTGGTCTTCAATGGCATGCTTCTGATTCACAAACGGTGTGATTACGCCGATGGATTTATCCTTGTTCTCCATGGCATACCGCAATATGGCCTCCACCTCTGCCGGCGCCGCATTTTTATAGTTGGTCCTTCCGTCCTGCACATCCATATAAACCAATGGCTGAGACGGCTTTCCCTCGGAACGGATCAATAGCTTGGAATTGTAATATTTCTTATTATTAAAATCTATAATCGGTTTACTGCACCGATAGTGATACCGCAAAAGCACCTCATCGCTGACCGAGTCACAGGCCAGAAAGGCTTTGTAAAGCGAATTTTTCCGGTAATCGTATTCCTCCGGAACCCCGTACTTTTTCCGCAGCCGGTAATTGCTCACCTCGTCTAACAGAATCACAGGATTTAACTGCTGGGGATCCCCCACCAGCATCAGGCTTTTTCCCCGGATGACCGGCACCAGCCCTACGGCCGTATTGCACTGGCTGGCCTCATCCATTACCGTCATGTCAAAATGCGGCTCTGGGTTCCCAAGACGGCTGGCTGAAATACAGGTGGTGGCCACCACAGGAAATACACGAAGCAGACGTTTTAAATGCTCTGAATCCTTTATATATCCGGAAAATTCATCCAGACGGCATTCCTCATCCTCCATAAACAGAATCTCCTTCAGACGGCTGCTGCCCGGCTCGTCCAGGCGCTGAATACATTTTATGGAAGCATAGTACAAATACCTTTTCAGCTCCTCCGGATCCTCTGTCAAAAGCTCCAGCGCATCCTGGTCCGTAATCTCCCCCAGCCGCTCCATCTGGCGGTTTACCTGCTGAAGCTGCCGCCCTCCTAAGTCTGTCTCAAATGGCAGCATCTGCATGGAACGGCTTCTTCCCCGGCTGTACTCCAAAAGCCGCCCAATGGTCTCGCTGCGTTCCTTTAACTCCAGCACATCCTCATACCGCCGCAGAAGCTCTGCCAGACGCTTCATCTGTCCGGCCTGGCTGCCCCGGTTTTTCTCCAAAGCCTGCTCATTGACCGGAATCTCCTTTACCTGTTCATACAGCATTCTCATGGCAGACAACGCCCTTTTCACCTTGCCGGTATTGCCCAGACGGACTACCGGAAACGGGATTCTCCTTCCCTTATAGGTAAGGCTGGTCAGCTTTTCCACTACCCCGTCAATGGGGTGGTTATTGTAGGAAGCAAACAGCAGGGTCTTTTCGTTAAAAAATGCTGTGATGATCGTATTGATAATCGTGTTGGTCTTTCCGGTGCCCGGCGGCCCCTGAACATATGCTAAGGGATATTTCATGGCATGGTTAATGGCCAAAAGCTGGTCCAGGTTCACTTTTCTGTCCAGCAGGATAAGCGGCACCATTCTCCTGCTTCTGGGACGGTCCAGAAGGTCCCCGAAAAAGGCACGGATGGGAACCGTAACCGTATCCTCCTGGTACATTTCCAGAATGGAATTGTATTCCTGACGCAGGTTCAGCATAATATCCATACCCAGGCCAATGACATAAGGCATATCGTCCACCCCTGTAATTCTGCGGTTATAGCGGGTTACTGCGTCCTTGATCCTTTCCTGGTTAGTCTCAAAATCCCGAAGAAGCTCAAAATCCTCTGCATCCAGATACCGGCGTATGCTCTCCTTTGTCCCGTCTACTGTAAATTCTGTACACACGGTAATATCCTCAGCCGCCCGAAGACAGCGCTGACGCACATCCAGATTCAGCTTGCGGTAGGCCAATACATAAAGCCCTTTTCCTGTATAAATACTCATCACGTTTATGGCAAGGCGCTGGATAGCCAGGCGCTTTTCCTGGGAATCCAAGGACCGTTCCCCGGCTGTGGGAATGCCTGAAGCCTTGTCCGATGCCTCCGCCATTTTGCCTGCCTGGGGCCTGGAACCGGACTGCTGCCCCTCAACCAACGGTTGTCCCTGACTGGGCTGCTGCCCGTTCCCTGACTGCCGACCCTTATCTGCCTGCTTCTCCCAGCCAAATCCCGCTGTCCTCTCCGCCTTAATCTGAAAGCTTTGCACCACCTTCCGAAACTGTTCGTCGCTAAGAGGATACACGTTCCCCCGAAAGCTTTCCCGGTCCAGATACCGGACCAGGGCAAAATCCTTCTTGTAGGGAACTCCGTCCATTTTGCAGCAGTCCTCCAGATAATCCAGCACCTTCAGATTTGCAACATGGTCAAATAGAGCCTTATACTTATGAGGGTTATCATGAATATCCCGCACCAATTCCTGGTTCACCTGGCAGTAGGATCCATCCAGCACCTGAGAAGACAGGATGGAGTCAATATAGATCCGGTCATAGGTTTCCAGCGAATATTTTCCCAGATGAAGTCCCTCCACCTTAAGCGTTCTCCGGGCAGCGTCAAGATTCAGAATGCCGATCCAGTACCTTGTAATCTGTCCCTGCCAGTTGCGGTACTCAATCGCCATCCATTTTCCCTCATGAATTGCCTTGAAAATGTCACGGTGGATTGTGTTCATTCCTTTCGCTCCTTATCCCTTTAAATCAATACAGCATTGCTTCCGATCTTTCCGCCTGTCTTATTCTTTGTCACCACAATCTTTTTCTCGATCCGATCCTTGAGCTCCGCCACATGAGAAATGATTCCCACCAACCGGTCTCCCTCTGCCAGATTCGATAATGCCCTCATGGCCTGGTTTAACGCCTCCTCATCCAGAGAACCAAAGCCCTCATCCACAAACATGGTATCCAGACGGATCCCGCCTGCACAAAACTGAATCTCATCGGACAAGCCTAAGGCTAAAGAAAGAGATGCCTGAAAGGATTCTCCGCCGGATAAGGTCTTAACACTCCTTTCCGTGCCGTTGTAGTGGTCAATCACATTCAGCTCCAGCCCTGCCTTTTCCTTTTTATTATCCCCGCTTTCCTGGCGCTTTAACTCATACTGACCGCCGCTCATAGTCAGGAAACGCAGATTTGCCCGCCGCAGGATCCGGTCAAAATATGCCATCTGGATATACGTCTCCAGCTCAATCTTGCGCTTGCCGGGAAGCATGCCGTTTGCCGTATCAGACAAGGCCTTTACCCAGACATATTCCTGTTCCACCCCGGCCAGCTCCTGCCATCTTCCCTGTACAGAATCAAAAATGCCGAGATTCTTTTTATAGGATGCATACCATTCCTCTTTTTTTCGGGATAATTCTGCCTTTTGCCGTATCCACTGCTGTCTCCTGGCCGTGATCTCATCCTCCTTCAAAGACTCCCAATCCGATGCCTGTTCCTTCAGGGCCTGGATCCTGGCCTGCAGCTCGGCTGTCCTCTGCCGGCACTCTGAAAATGCCTGCTCTGCCTGTTCCCTCTCCTGCAGAATCTCGGAAAGCCTATGCTGATTTTCTGTGATTTCCTGAATCAGCTTTTCCTCTGTATGGTCTCCCAGCACCTGAAGAAGCTGCTCCCTTTGTTCCTGTAAATGCTTCCTTTCTGTGTCCAGCCTTGCCAGCTCAAGCCGTACCTGGGAAACCATTTCATAAGCTTCCCTCAGCCTCTTTTCTATTTGAGGGATTTCCTGCTCTAAAAGCTTCTTCCTCTCCAGCCTCATCCGGTTCCCTGCAAGCTTTTCATAAAGCTGCGCCAGCAATCTCTCAAACGTCTCTGCGGCCCTGGCCCCGGCCTGATACAATTCATCCTCCGTAAGCTGTCCCCCATCCTCATAAGAGCTTCCCTGGGGCTGTTTCAGCTTTAATCCCTGTGCCAGTCTTCTGCTGTCCTCCAAGCCTTGACTTTCCAAAATTTCCAGACGGTTTTTCTTTTCCTGAATCCGCTTTCGGCATGCGTCCAGCTCCGCCGTTTTTCTTTTGGCATCCTCCTGGCAGCGGCAGCGCGTCTCTATCTCCTGACGGGCAAAGGCTTCCTGCCGGGAAATCGTTTCTGCCGTTTTCTCAAGCACAAGAAGCATTTGCCCGGCAGCGCCTTTCATTTCCTCCAGGCTGTCCATCCCGGCTGCAGCTCCATTGATTCTTTCTCTGCCTATGTTTTGATCCTCCGCCGCTTTGCCTGCTTCACAAAGATGGGATGCAAGCTGCTGTCTTAAAGCTTCTCTGCTTCCGGATAAGGCATCCAGGCCCGCCTGGGATTTTTTAATCTGTTCTCCCAATTTTCCCAGCATTTCTTCTATTTTTTTGGCCTTTTTCACCTTGTCCTGATAACGTTTCTTTCGCTCTCCTGCCTGAAAAACCTGCTCGCCAGCCTTCCTCAGCCTTTCTTCCATACGGATTTCCAGCATGGCAAGCGATTTCCACAGCTTTTCCCTGACTGCAGCTCTATCCTCCTCACTGGTAAAATCCCGCGGTTCCTGCCCGATTCCTTTTTTGTCCGAATCTTCGCCGCAGATTTCTGACCATTCCCTCCCCATTTCGCCGTCCCAGATTCCCTGCCATTCCTCCCTCATCTGTTCCCGTAAATGCAGGATGTCCCCACTGAGCTGATGTACCCTTCTCTCCGCCTGAGATAATTCCTGCTTTTTTTCGTCCAGGGTCTCCTTTTTGGGTACCTTACGGGGAAGCAGGGCCAAGACAGGATGATGAACCGAGCCGCACACCGGACACCGTTCCCCTTCCTTCAGATTTCCTGCAAGCAGTCCGGCCTGGGCATCCAGAAATTCCTTTTCCAGACTGTGATATTCCTGCTGCAAATTCTCCCATTCTCCGCAGGCCTGCCGGTAAAGCTGCTGGCTCTTTTCATGTTTTTTATCCCATGCTTTCAGCCGTTGTTCCTTTTTCTTTAATTCCTCCAAAAGCCGCCTGGCATCTTCCTCCTGATGGCGCCGCTCTGCCTCCTCCCGGTCAGCCGTCCCAAGCTCCTCCAGCTCCCGGGCAAGCTGCTCTGCCTCCCCTTTCAGCCTTTCCTCCTGACAGGTATATTGGGCCAGGATCTTCCCTTCCTCCCTTTGACGTTCCTGGGTTCTCTCCAGCTCCTGTAAGCCTCGTCCCAGCCCCTCCAAAAGCCGCTTTACTTCCTTTTTTCTCCCGGATAAGATCTCCAGAACCACATCTCGGTCAGCCAGGGACGCTGCCTGCTTCTGCAGATTTTCTGTCTCTGCCTCAAGCTGTTCTGCCTGCCTGCTGCTATGCCCCAGCGCCTTCTCTGCTTCTCCCCGCTGAAGAATCCGCTGCTCCCTGCGTGCCAGAAGCTCTGTCAGCTCCCGGTTTTTCTCATTTAGATCGGATTTTCGGTTTTCAAGCCTTTCCCTCTCCTCCCCTGCATCCTTCAGGCCGTTTAATTCCTCTCTCTTTTCCTCTGCTTCCTTTTCCAAGTCCTCTGCAGCTCTCGCCGCCTTGCTGCCCTTTTCACACTGTCCGTCTGTTTCCTGAGCCGTTTTTTCCATCTGTCCGGCCAGTGTCTGAAGCTGCCGAAGCTTCTCTATTTTTTCCTTTTCCTCACGAATCAGCAAAGTCAGACGTTCTTCCTCTCCTGCCAGCTTCAAAGCAGCTTCCCTGGCCTTTTTTGCCTCCTCCAGCTGAGGAAGCTTTTCCTTCAGACATTCCTCGCTCTGTTCCAGCTCCTCCTTCAGCCGCCTGCTCTGCTCCGCCTTTCCCAGCAGACGGTCCTCTGTCCGGATCCGTTCCTCCAAAAGCCCCTGCTCCTTCTCCATTTCCTGCAGCGCCGTCTGATCACACTGCAAAAGCTCACTCAGAAGCTCCAGCCCTCGCTCTGCCTTTCCCTCAAACCGGTTCTTCTTCAGCTGCTCAAGCTCCGAGCCGATCCGGGAATATGCCTCATTCTCTGCATCCTCCTGGCATACTGCCCCGCTCATGTACTGGCTGATGCTTCTGCGGATTTCATCGTAAGCCTTCCACCGCTCCTTCATGGCGTCCTTTAGCCGGTACTGCACCTGCTGATACAAGCCTGTATGAAAAATCTGCCGGAAAATCTCACTGCGCTCAGCGGTTCCTGCCAGAAGAAGCTTCTGGAAATCCCCTTGGGCAATCATGGCAATCTGGGTAAACTGACGGTAGGTAAGGCCGATCAGCTCCTCCACTGCCCGTGTCACCTCCCGCGTCTTTGTCACCGGCTGCCGTCCGTCAGGATACTCTAACACGGCATCCGCCTTCTGCAGGGTATATCCGGTTCCCCTGCCTTTGGGCCGCAGATACTCCGGATTCCTGGTGACTCGGTACCTTTTCCCCTGATACTCAAACTCCAGCTCCACAAAAGTAGGAACATCCTCCGGCGCATATTTGCTGCGGAACATCCCTGCCTCCCGCACCTGGCCGCTGGCTTCCCCATATAAGGCAAAGGCAATGGCGTCAAAAATCGTGGTCTTTCCTGCCCCTGTATCCCCTGTAATCAAAAAAAGTCCCTGCCCCCCAAATTGTGCAAAATCAATCTCCGCCTTCCCGCCATAGGGACCGAAACCGCTTATCGTCAGCTTTCCTGGCCTCATGATCTCATCCTTCCTGCCTTTGTCCTTTGGCATATTTATTGTGCTTACTATTCTTTTGCTTCTAACATTCCTCTTACCACCCCTGAATCCCCTGAATCATCCTCTCCACAAACTCTCTCTGCTTTTCACTGACCGGCTGATTATTCTGCAATTCATAAAACTCCTCAAACAGCTCCAGCTCTGACCTTTGCTCCACCTCACAGGCCCCTGTCACCTCCCGGCTCTCACGGGTCCGTCTGTTATCATACTCCAGCTTCATCAGATTCGGGTAAATCACCCGCAGCTTCTGCATTCCGTCCGGCACATCCTCCTCATCTGTCAGCGTCACCTGCACATAGTCCTCCTGGTTGGTATCCTTATAATAATCCAGGGCTGTCACCTCCAGATAGGTTCCCCGAATCCGCCGCATATCCCGCAGCGGCTTGAAGGGCAAGGTTTTAATCTCTACCCTTCCCTTCTCCCCAAGCTCCACCACTGTCATGGATTTCTCCTGCTCTGCCTCTGAAAAGGAATACTTTAAAGGGGTGCCGCAGTACCGGACCGTTTCCCGTCCTACATGCTGCGGACTGTGAATATGTCCTAAAGCCACATAATCGAACGCATCAAACACAGACACATCCACATTGTCCAGTCCTCCTACCAGGACCTCTTCGGAATCACAGCGAAATGCTCCTGTCACAAACTGATGGGCAACTAATACATTTCTCTTATTTTGATCCACGGCTATATGGTCCACGGCTATCCTTACCGCATCCTGATAGCTTCCCGGATCCTCATCCTCAAACACATGGCGCACCAGGGCTGGCTTTACAAAAGGCAAAAGATACACCACAACCTCCCCATACTTGTCCTTCATGGTGATCCCCGTCACATTCCCGTCATATACCGGGGACACATAAACCCCCCGCCCGCTCATGAGACGCGCCCCGAAGGCCACCCGCTCCGCCGAATCATGATTTCCGCTGATCACAAAAACCGGTGTCCCCAGCTCTGCCAGCCGGGTCAGAAATTCATCAAACATCTGCACTGCCTCTGCCGGGGGAACCGGTTTATCGTAAATATCTCCTGCCACCAGCACTCCGTCTGCCTGCTCCCTTTTCACGGCTGTCAGAATCTGGGACAATATGGCTCTCTGATCCTCTAACATGGAAAACTCATTGACCCGTTTTCCGATGTGAAGATCTGATAAATGAATTAGCTTCATTGCTGCTCCTCTCAAGTTTTCCTGATATCATATAATCTTATCTGTAGGCGCCATTGCGTTCAGCTCTGCCAGCGTCAGATCATGAAGCGCCTCCTTATTTCTCCTGTCATACCCAAGCACATTCGTATATAAAATATCACAAAGCACCAGAATCGGAAACTGGGGAGAAATCAATTTTCCCAGATCCAGCTTTTCCTTGGTGGGAATCGGCAGCACTTCATCACAAAAGTCATCCCATTTTTTAAGGTGTACCGAGCTGATGATCACCGTGAAAGCTCCTTTACTCTTGGCGGTTTTCAGCGCCCGCACCACCACGTTGGTCTTACCGCTTACCGTAATGCCGATTGCCAGCGCATCCTCGTTTGTCACGGCTGAGCTCATGGTCATAACATGGCTGTCGGTTATGCCTTCTATATCAATGCCCAGACGCATAAACCGCATTTCCAGCTCCTCTGCTGCAATGCCGGAGGAACCCTTTCCATATACAAATATCCTCCGCTTTTCCGCAATCTGTCTGGATACCTTTTTAATCTGCTTTTCATCCACCAGGGCATAGGACTTGTTCAGCAATTCCTGGTAGGTTTCCAGGATCCGCCTGGTTCCGTCCTCCACCGGATTATTCTTTTCATTCTGCAGTCCTTCCCGATAGCGATAGATAAACTGCCTGTAGCCGTCAAAACCACATTTTTGCGCAAACCGGGAAAGGGTGGCTTCAGAAGTAAACAGTAATTTTGCTATATTTTTGGCAGAAAAATCCATGACCTCCTTATTCTGAAGAAAAAAATCGGCAATGCCCTTTTCCACCTGTGTAAAATTATTATAGTTCAATTCAATTAATGGTTCGATATCCTTCTCAAACTGCATGGTATGCCATTTTCTCCTTTCCTGTCCGCGATTTTCGGACATTATGGGATCCCATAGGGATTTCTCCTTTCCCCTTAGCTGAACACAAAAGGCAGCTCCGGCTCGCTAAGTGGACAGGCATATGTTCTCACTAAGCTCGTATAGGACCTCGCTAAGTGTTCACATTATACCATACCGCAGCCGTCGGCTGCAATCCATCTTTACAGACAAACACGCCGAACCCATGGCTGCGTTACTGTTCCCCTGCAAACATCTGCTGCAGGAGAATTCCTCCACAAAAGTTATTGAAAAAAAATCTCATTTATTATAAAATTTAACCATCATGATACATACAAGAGCGCTCCTGGGAATCCTGCTTCCTCCCCGGCGCTCCCCATTCAAAGGAGGTACGACTAATGAATCAATGCTACAGCTGCAATACCTGTAAAAGTGCAGACAAACCATTAGAAGCTTACATTGCAGGGCTTCCCATGGAAACCTCCCACCACCGTGTGGAAAGCCAAAGCACCAAATGTGCATTCGGTCTTCAGGGCGTGTGCTGCCGCCTTTGTTCCAATGGCCCCTGCCGGATCACGCCGGAATCTCCACGGGGAATCTGCGGCGCCAATGCAGATACCATTGTCACGAGAAACCTGCTGCGGGCAGTGGCCTCTGGCTCCGGCTGCTATATTCATGTGGTGGAAAACACAGCTCTGAATGTAAAAAACACAGCCAGAACAAAAGGCGAAATCAAAGGCGTTAACACATTAAACCGCCTTGCCACCCTTTTTGATATTGAAGAAGATGATATCCACAAACGGGCTGAGGCTGTAGCCGATGCGGTCTTAAAGGATCTGTATCTGCCGGAGTATGAAAAGATGGCCCTGACCAAAAAGCTTGCTTACCATCCTCGATACGAGAAATGGAAGGAACTGGGCATTCTCCCCGGAGGAGCCAAGTCCGAGGTATTCCATGGCGTCGTCAAATGCTCCACCAACTTAAATTCCGACCCGGTCAACATGCTTTTGGACTGCCTGAAGCTGGGAATTTCCACCGGTATCTATGGACTGGTTCTCACCAATCTGCTCAATGATGTTGTGCTTGGTGAACCGGAGATCCGCCTTGCTCCTGTAGGACTTAGGGTCATTGATCCGGACTACATAAACATCATGATTACCGGACATCAGCACTCCATGTTCACCTTCCTTCAAAACCGTCTTACTGACGAGGATATAAAAGAAAAGGCAAAGAAGGCCGGTGCAAAGGGCTTCAAGCTGGTGGGCTGCACCTGTGTGGGACAGGATTTACAGCTTCGGGGCGCCCATTACACAGAGATTTTCGACGGACATGCAGGCAACAACTACACCAGCGAGGCGATTCTTGCCACCGGTGGAATCGACGCAGTGATCTCCGAATTCAACTGCACCCTGCCGGGAATCGAGCCGATTTGCGACCAGCTGAAAATCAAGCAGATCTGCATTGACAATGTGGCGAAAAAGGCCAATGCCCAGTTAAAAGAATTTGATTTTGAAAATCGTCCGGCTGTGACAGATGAGATCATTGATGAAGTGATTGCAGCCTATCAGGCACGCCGCGGAGCGATTCCATTGAATCTGCTTCCGGATCATGGCAATTCCAACACGCTTACCGGAGTCAGCGAAATCTCCCTGAAAAATTTCTTAGGAGGAAGCTGGCAGCCGTTAATCGATCTGATTGCAGCCGGAGACATCAAAGGCGTAGCCGGTGTGGTGGGCTGTTCCAACCTAACTGCCCATGGTCATGATGTTCTGACGGTGGATCTGGTAAAGGAACTGATTGCCAGAGACATTATTGTCCTCACAGCCGGCTGCTCCTCCGGCGGAATCGAAAACTGCGGCCTGATGACACCGGAAGCCGCCCAGTATGCCGGACCCAGACTTCGGGCTGTGTGTGAAAAGCTGAACATTCCTCCTGTCTTAAACTTCGGCCCCTGTCTGGCCATCGGACGCCTGGAGATCGTAGCCACCGAGCTGGCGGAAGCCTTGAAGGTAGACTTACCCCAGCTTCCCCTGGTTCTCTCTGCCGCCCAGTGGCTGGAAGAACAGGCCCTTGCTGACGGCTGCTATGGCCTTGCCCTTGGCCTCCCTCTCCACCTGGGCCTTCCGCCTTTCGTAACCGGAAGCAAGGTTGCCGTACAGGTTCTGACAGAAGATATGAAAAAGCTGACAGGCGGCCAGGTGATTATCAATGACGATCCAAAGGCATCCGCAGACATTTTGGAAAAGATCATTCTGGAAAAGCGCCAGGGACTTCAACTATAGAGAAAGGAGTGGTACACATGAAACGCATCCTGATTGAATATGAAAAATGCGACGGCTGTAAAAACTGCTCCGCTGCCTGTATGCAGGCCCACCGAAAAGGAACCGGAACCATCTATGACCTGGATCTGACCGATCCGGAAAACGAGTCCCGCAACCGGATATTAAAGGACGCGAAGGGTCAGTACCGTCCTCTTTTCTGTCGTCACTGCGACGACCCGGAATGTGTCAAATCCTGTATGAGCGGCGCCTTGCATAAAGACCCGGAAAGCGGCCATGTGCTGTATGATGAGACCCGGTGCGGTTCTTGTTTTATGTGCGTGATGAACTGTCCTTTCGGGGTATTAAAACCAGACACCGTGACCAAAACCAAGGTGATTAAATGTGACTTTTGCGCAGATAAAGGAGGAGATCCTTCCTGTGTAAAATCCTGCCCGAAAAAAGCGATCCATGTAGAGGAGGTGTAAAGGATGAAATATGTGATTATTGGCGCCGGCGTCGCCGGAGTAGAGGCTGCAAAAACCATCCGTATGCAGGATCCCTCTGGAGAAATCCAGATGCTTTCCACTGACACCCATATCCACTCCCGCTGTATGCTCCACAAGTACATTGCAGGAGAACGAGATGAGCAGGGACTGGATTTTACGGAAAACGACTTTCTTGCCAAATACCAAATCCAATGGAAAAAAGGGGTTACAGCGAAAAAAATCTTTCCGGAAAGCAAAGAACTTCTTCTGGAAGACGGAGAGAAAATCGGCTATGATAAGCTTCTTATTGCTGCCGGCGCCGACAGCTTTATCCCTCCTGTAGGAGAGCTGCGAAAAGCTTCCAATGTATATGGCCTTCGGAACCTTTGTGATGCCCAGGCTATCGTAAAGGAGGCGGACCATGCAGAAAATGTGCTGGTCATCGGCTCTGGTCTGGTAGGTCTGGATGCTGCCTACGGACTTTTGGAGCGCGGAAAGAAACTGACTGTCGTGGAGATGGCTGACCGGATTCTTCCGGTTCAGTTAGATGCCCACGCTGCCGGCGCTTACCAGGAAGCATTTGAAAAGGCAGGTGTTCGGTTTGTTCTGGAAAGAAAGGCATCTCAGGCAGTATGTGAATCTGACGGCAGGATTCATAAAGTGATTTTAGACAATGGAGACCAGATCCCCTGCGATCTGATTATTGTGGCAGCAGGCGTCCGTCCGGCTCTTGCCTGTCTGGAGGGCAGCGGCATTGCCTGTGACCGCGGCATTACGGTAGACTCCTCCTTAAAGACCTCACTGGATGATATTTACGCTGCCGGAGATATTACCGGTTTGTCTGGTATCTGGCCCAATGCAGCGGATCAGGGACGGATTGCCGGAAAAAACATGTGCGGCGTTTCTGCGGAATATACGGATACCTATGCCATGAAAAACACCATCAATTTCTTCGGTCTGGTTACGCTTTGTGTAGGCAGAATCCGGGATGAAGAAGGGGATGAAATTCAGATAAAGGAAGACCGGACCCAGTATAAGCGGGTAATCTTAAAGGACAACAAAGTGCAGGGAATTCTCCTTCAGGGTGATATTGCCGGCGCTGGATTCTGGCAGTATCTGATCAAAAACCAGATCGATACCAGTCTTGTCAGACAAGATATTTTTCATATCAGCTATGCAGATTTCTACCAGACAGATGACAAAGGCAAGTATGAGTGGAGACAGTAGAGACTAAAGAGACTGTAAAACCCTTTTGCAGCAAAAGGGGCGGTTCACCATGAACCGCCTCTTTTTAAATTTTTTGCTTTTCCGAAGAATCCAGAACCTAAAGCCTGCCATTTTGCACAACAAATCATTTTACACAGGAACTCATTTTTCCACAAGAAATTACTAATGAGCGCTTACAAGCAATTCCTTAATCATCAATATTCAGAATATCCACAATAATATTCTTATACAAAATAGCCTTTGCTCCATACACCACCTGAACGCCGCCGTCTACCTCAATAATGCCTGCCGCACCGATTGCCTTCAGCTTGTCTCTGTCCACCTTGTTCTTATCCTTTACAGAAACACGAAGCCTTGTAATACAGGCATCCACATCCTCAATGTTCTCCTCTGCTCCAAGAGCCGCAATGACCTGGATGGCTTCTTCCTTCAGGGAATCCTTGGTGGTCAAGGAGCTCTTTGCCGATTCCATATCGTCGTCTTCTCCTCGGCCCGGCGTCATAATGTTGAACTTCGTAATAAAAAACCGGAAAGAGAAATAGTAAAGGAAGAACCAGATTACACCTACAAAAGGTACAAAAATCCAGTTGGTTTTTGCATTTCCCTGGAGTACGCCAAACAGCATATAGTCAATCACTCCGCCGGAGAATGTATTGCCGATGGAAATATTCAGCATATCTGCCACCAGGAAGGATACACCGTCCAGGAAGGAATGGAAAACATACAGAAGCGGACTTACAAACAAGAACATAAATTCCAGCGGCTCTGTAATGCCGGTGATAAAGGAGGTCAGCGCCACACCAAAGAACAGGCCGCCATATGCTTTCCTCTTTTCCTTCGGCACACAGTGATACATGGCCATGGCCGCGCCGGGCAGACCGAACATCATGGTTGCAAAACGACCGGCAAAGAATTTTGTACCTTCTGTAAATAATCCGGTATGGTTGGGATCCGCAAGCTGCGCAAAGAAGATCTTCTGGGCACCTGCAATCTGCTGTCCTGCTACCATTTCCACACCGCCCAGCTCCGTATACCAGAACATGGGATAGATCATATGATGCAGCCCTACTGCGCCGCAGAGCCTCATCAAAAAGCCATAAAAGAATGTGCCGATGGGGCCTGCCACAGCAATGTACTCACCGCTGGCAATCAACAGATTCTGGAATGGCGGCCATACAATAAAGAAGATCATGCCGATGAAAATGGAAACCACCGCGGTGATGATCGGCACAAACCGGGAACCGCCGAAAAAGCCCATAACCTGAGGTAATTGTATATTATGGTAACGGTTATGGAGCCATACGGTTGTACAGCCTACGGCAATGGCTCCCACAGCGCCGGTATCAATCGCATTGCCGCCAGGTGAAAAAATACTGACCATGGCTGTAATCGTTGCATTCATAACAAGATAGCCGACCACGCCTGCCAGGGCCGCGGTGCCTTTGTCCTTTTTGGCAAGCCCCACACAAAGCCCCACGCACAAAAGCAGCATCAAATTCGCAAACACCACATTACCGGCCGCAGCCATGATCTGGAAAATGGCCTGCAGCCATGCCTGATTTAAAATCGGATAAGCTGCTATGGTTGTTTCATTAGAAAAAGAACTTCCGATTCCCAGTAAAAGTCCTGCTGCCGGCAATATTGCGATGGGAAGCATAAATGCCTTGCCCAGTTTTTGTAATTTCTTAAACATAACTCTCCCCCTTCTTATTCAAGTACGGACGCAAATCCCCTTGTAATGACCTGCGGCCTGGTAATAATGGATCCAACTACAACACAGTAACAGCCAAGCTCTATCACCCGTTTTGCCTTTTGGGGCGTATTGATATTTCCCTCTGCCACTATCGGATGGACGGCCTCTGCCAGAATTTCCCGAATGATCTTAAAATCATCCTCCTCAATCCGATTTCCTTTGCTCTGGTCCGTATAGCCTACCAGAGTAGTTCCAATAAAATCAAATCCCAGCGCATCCGCATGCAAAGCTTCCTCCACGGTGGAACAATCTGCCATCAAAAGCTGGTCTGGATATTTTTCCCGGATCTCTGCATAAAACTCATCGATTCCCTTTCCTCCCGGCCGAAGATCTGCCGTGGCGTCTAATGCAATGATCTCGGTCTTTGTTCTGACAAGCGCATCTATTTCCTCCATTGTAGGCGTAATATAGACCTTGCTGTCTTCAAAATCCTTTTTCCAGATTCCGATCACCGGCAAATCTACATTTCTTTTGATTTCTTCAATATCCTCCGGTGTATTGGCACGAATGCCAAGCGCTCCCCCCTCTGCGGCCGCTCTTGCCATCCTTCCCATAATAAAAGAAGAATGCAGCGGCTCCGCCGGAAGTGCCTGGCAGGACACAACAAGTTTCCCCTTCATTTTCTCAATCTTTTCCTTTGACATAGCTCCATTTCCTTTCCTAACGATAATCAGCGCTTATTATTCGTTAATTAGTGTACTGCCATCATACACGAATAAGAAAGTATTTGCAATACGTTTTTTTAATCAAGAAATTACTTTCACATTTTTTGTTGAAAATGCACAATATCTATTCTTATTACGCCAAAATTCCTACCTATTTCGTGCATATTGCGAAATTAATTTCGAAACTACTCTCAAGAAAAAACCGGCGCAAAAACACACCGGCTTTTCTCCTCCAGCCGTCCCAGAATCTCCGGCCGGCATTTTGACACATTGTCCAAGGTCAGCAGCCGGTGATATGCCTTGTCCACAATATTTTCCATATAGTCCTGAAACAAAGCCTCCGCGATCTGCAGCAGAATCACCCCCGGATCATCACTCTCCACACCATAAAAAAGCTGTTTATCCATTACGGAAAACAGCCTGCAGATACAATCTCAATATAAAAGTTTGTTTGGAGAAGCCAGCGGTACGAAAAAATTCTCTGGCATAATATGAAACATGTTATCCAGCTCCTTGCCGCTTTTCGCCGGCAGAAGTCAATACAAGCGAAACGGCTGTTTTTATCATGCCCTGCGGGGCAGCGGCGTTACGCCAATTACACGTTATTTCAGACAAAGAAGCCAGTGCAATCTGCCGGATCTACCCCTTCCAGCATAAGCAGCCTCCGTTTTCTGTCAATCCCTCCCCCATATCCCGTCATCCCTCCGTCCGCCCCTACTACCCTGTGGCAGGGAATGATAATCGAGATCGGGTTGCGCCCCACTGCGCCGCCTACAGCCTGTGCCGCCATCCTGTCAAGCTTTCGCTCTGCAGCAATTTTTTTGGATAATGCTCCATAAGTCGTCACCTTCCCATAAGGAATCTCACAGAGCAGCCTCCAGACTGCCCTGCCAAATTCACTTCCCTCCGGGGCAAGGGCCAGTTCCTTCACCGCCGGCCTCTCCCCGTTAAAATATCGGTCAAGCCACTTCTTTGTCTGATTCAGGAGCAGGGAATCCGGATTATCCTGCACATCCTCTTTCCTTAAATCAGGCAAATATCTCTGCTCCTCCATCCACACCCCCACAAGCGCCTTGTTCTTTTCCGCCAGCAGAAGGTCGCCTATGGGGGAATGGTAATGCATGGTATAAATCATTTCATGACACTCCTTCCCTTAACACTTACCCTAAAAACTTCCCGATTCTTCTATTAACCTGAATTTTTATCTTTACAAGCGATTCTTTATTATAGCACTTCATTTGCCAGGCCAATGGCTATGTAAAGCTGATCCGAATTTGCAAATGTCCAGGCAGGATTTTCCGAATAATATCGCTCAGGGTCTCCACCCTGAGCAGTATGTTTTCCATTAGGAACTTCTCTTTGCTTTACTTCTTTTTTCGCTTAAAGAACCATTTCAAATCACCCGTAACAGTTCAAATACCCCTTGAACTGTTGCAATCACCCCAACGCCTTGGCACTTGCTATAAAATAATGTCTTGCATTGGCAGAGGTCATCTGTCTCGCCCTTCCAAGAAGCGCTTCTTTTTTCAGGCTTATGAATTCTGTCATCTCCCTCTCATCTGCCAGCTCCAAAAGCTGCAGCGCAATCTGATACTGCTCCTGCGCCAAATACCCTTTAATTGTGTCTGTCAGCTTTTCTGCACCGATCAGCTCCCGAAGCACAGCCTGATACGCCTTGTGGCTGACAGGCATCAACCCGGCGGCATTTCCGTCAAACCATCCTACATAACCACAGTAAATACTTTTCACAGACCATTCCACCGTGCCATAAAATTCTCCCAGATACTCCTTATCAAGATATCTTTCGGGAAGCTTTACCTGCTCCACGGTTTCTCCCATGGTCATTCCTTTGTTCATACAATCCAACGTCTCCAAAAGAACATATTCTATGGCATCACGAAAAGTGCCGATCTGATCCTGTATCTGCTCCCTTCCTATGATGGGCCTGGTGTGGCCCGGCAGCAGCACCTTGGCGTCATAAGAAAGAATCACCCCCAAAGTATCCACCCACGCCGCAATATCCCGGTACTGGGTTCCCCGGATAGCATATAGATTGGGCCAGCAGCCATAATAATTATCACCGGTGCAGATCACCTGATCCTCCTCCAGCCAGATAAAAATCTGATCATCCGTCTCCCCCACCGCACTGACCAGCTTCAGTTTTACGCCGTCAATTACCCGTTCCACCTCATTTTCCTGATAAATCGTGGTAGGCTTTAAAGCATCATAGCTTCCCCTTCCCACGGCCTTCCCCTCGCGAATCCCGATTCCCTGGCTGATGGCCTCCTCATCGGTCAGTGCATAACCAAACTGATAAGCTCCTCTCTGATTCAGCACATCATTTAAGCGGTCATAATGTTTCAGCATCGCTTTTTTCGGAGCAAATGCAATGACCTCCCGAACCGTATCCTTAAAAACGCCGGATCCTCCCCGGTGGTCCGGATGTCCATGGGTATAAATAATCGTCTCCACAGGCTTGTCCGTCAGCCCTGCCAGCTCTGCCTTCAAGTCCTCTCCATAGCCTGTGCTGTCTAACGCATCAATCAAAATAACAGAGGTTTCCCCCAGCACCGCAATCGCATTACTGTGTCCATATCCCAGAAAATGATAGATATGATCATTCACCTTTGTCAAAGTCTTTTTATAGTTGGCCTTTGTAAAATCCTTCAGTCTCTGTTCGCCTGTCATCCCGCTTCCCGCCTTCTCTGTCCGTTTTTCCCTATAGTGTAACACAAAACCATAACATTTTCTATGACTATCCCTCAACCTGCTGCAAAAATTTCAATATTGGCTGTGATTCGCTGCCACTGCGACTGCCACCCCGTCCCCGGTCTGTTTCCCTGCCGCCAGCCTTGCTCCCTTCCCTGCTGCCAGCATTGCCGCCCGCTCACACACGTTTCCTGTTCCCACAGCCTGACGGACAAAAAGGGATTCGTCAAAAATTCCTTCAACCCTTTTAAGCTCCTCTGCCGAAAACGTCAAAAACGGAACTTTCCAATGTGCTGCCAGCCAGCAGATCCCCTCTTCTGTCTGTTTCCGGTCAATGCTGGCCAGCCTTGCCACGGCTCTCTCCTCCAGATTCGCTCCCCCCAACACCTTTTGTACCATGGCCTTAATTTTCTCCCCTGCAATTCCCCTGCGGCATCCAATCCCCACTGTCAGGCACTTAGGAACCAGCCGTAAAACCCGGTCTTCGTCCTCCAGCCTTTTAAGCATCCCCTCCTCGGCTGTTCTTTTCATGGTGATCCAAACATTCATCCTTTCCGGCTTATTCAGCATATACCCCTCCGGAATCGGTTCTTCCAAAGGAAAATCACAAAAAAACCCTATCGGTTCCTCCTCCAGTGCCGCAGCTGCCAGCCTTTTCGCTATCTTTTTGTCCCCTACAACAAATCCATGGCTGGCTGCCCACACATCAACAGCTATCTTCCCATTTACATCGGAAGCTGTCGTAATCACAGGCACTGCGCCACAGATTTCTGCTGCCAGCTTGGCCAGCTTATTCGCTCCGCCTACATGGCCGGACAGAAGGGACACGGCAAAATTTCCCCTTTCATCCATTACCACCACTGCCGGATCTGTCATCTTATCTTTCAAAAAAGGCGCAATAGACCGAACCGCAATGCCTGCGGCGCCTATGTAAATCAGTCCATCCATTTCTCCAAACTGCTGCTCTGTCCACTTACCCACTGGTTCCGTCACAGCATTCATCCCCTTCTGCGTCCTCATATCCCCTGTAAAAAACCGGGGCTGCACATACCCCTGACACTCCTCCCCTCTTTCCCGAAGCTTCTCAACCAAAAAAGAACACAGCCCGCCTCCCTTTCTGGTAAAACTGATTACTGCAAGCTTCATAGCCAGCCCCTCCATAAATCCTTCCCTGTCCTGCCCGCCGCCTCATGAACCGACGAAAACATAATCACCTCTGCCTCCAAAGCCCCCTCTGACCATAAAAGAATCTGCTCCTTCACATGCTTTGCCCCACAGGCGAGCACAAGCTCTGCAATTCCTGCCTCCTTCAGCCGTCCCACTGCCTCCTCCGTGGTATTGGCCCCTTCCACGCCCCTCAGCAGACGCTCCCTTATCTCACTGTCTCTCAATCCCTTCCATTTCTGCTTCCTCTCCCCCCATATTTCGCTGCCGTCCCCTTCCAGCACCTCCCTGGTCATCCTCCCCAAAATCTCCATTCTCCGATCCCCATATTTAGAATGCGTATTCCTTACACCCCCTGCCACTTTTATCAGCTTTCCCACATGTCCTGCCACCAGAACCCGCTTTACCCCCTCCTCCACTGCCATATCCACCGAATCCCCGATAAAATTGCTGCATTTCACCGCCTCCCCCAAAGGAATCCCCATCCTCTCATGCAAAAACATCTCCCCATAATTACCGGGAGTCAAGATAATCCCCTGCCTTCCATCCGCCGCTTTCACCCGGATATCCAGACGAATTGTTTCCAGCAAAGCACTCTCACTCATAGGCTCCACGATCCCCGTGGTCCCCAAGATAGAAATCCCCCCATAAATCCCCAGACAAGGATTAAACGTCTTCTCTGCCAGGAAAACCCCGTCCGGCACTGCAATCTGAATCTCCAGAAATCCATCATATCCTGCCTTCCGACGCACCTCCTCCACTGCCTGTACGATCACGGCACGAGGCGACGGATTCATGGCATAATGCCCCTTAGGACAAGCCAATCCATCCTTTGTGACAATCCCGATTCCCACCCCTCCATTCAAATAAATCCTAGGATACTCCTCAGAAAAATATCCCCTTCCGCCGACAAGCACCCTCTCCCAATTATCTTCTGATACAAACACCACTCTCCCATACACCCACACCCCATCCGTCACATCCGGATCATCCCCGGCATCCTTCTTTACCCGCCACCACCCCTCCCCCTCCAAAGCACTGTCCCCACTGTCCACACGCTCCACAAAAAAATCCGCCTGCGTCCCATTCCCCAAAACCACCTGCACCCGTTCCGGCTCCTTTCCCTCCATCAGAAAAAGAGCCGCAGCCTTCGCTGCAGCCGACGCACAAGTCCCTGTTGTAAATCCGCTTCTTAACCTATGTACCATCTCACACCATCCCGACTCTCATTTTCCGATACCCCCCAATATTTACCCTGAAAGTCCCATCGCCGGAGGCGATTTGAAATCAGGGCTGCCAAATGCGCCCGCCAGACCTTCTTGGTGGTGCATCCGCAGCCGGGCGCATACAGGTTTACTATGATTATAATTACTTTCCCCTCCCTTTGCAAGCCCCATTTCTACAAACAATCCATTCCCAGCAACAGCCAAAAATCCACAAAACCCCATCCCCCACCTCCCCAAGGCTGCGTACCTCTCATTCCATCTTCACGCCCTCCTTCTGCATCTCCCTCTTTCTCTTCGTAATCATCCCCCCAATTCTCCCACTCTCCTTAGAGGTAAGGCTCTTCCACCCACTCTCCAACACCTTCCCCCCAAGTCCCAGCTCCTCCGCAATCTCAAACTTCAGCTGCTCCTCCGGAGTCATATTGTGTATATCAAACGGCTTCTTTGACTTTTTCCCCTTAGACATAATAAAGGCATACTCCTTTCTTTCTTAAGTCTTCCGAAATCCCTGCCAAAAAGCGTGTCAGAAAATTCATTCCCGACATCTGTACGCATCCTTGCACCAGGTCCTCCGAAATCCTTATTTCCATAAAAGCAGTATGCCCCTTCCCCGGCTCCCCTATACACAATTCCTTATCACAATCTCTTTAATATTCCGGTTCCACAGGAATAATAATCGCTGCAATCAGATATGCAATAATGCTCATCCCTGCCCAGCACGTCAAAAGCACCCATACCAGGCGAATCAAGGTAGGATCCACATTCAGATACTCCCCCAATCCCCCACACACTCCGCAGATCATCTTATCCTTATTAGACCGATACAGCTTCCGATTTAAATCCATAATCATTCGTCCTTTCTTTTTCTTTATCATCATCACCATAAACGCCCGCAAATATCATCTGCAGGAAAAACCGTTCATACTACTCTGCAGCCTGCCCATCCCAATAATCCACCGCAATCACTCCGGCCCGACACTCCAGCTCCACATTTTTGCCTCCAGGATTCTCAATCTCCTTCTCCCAATGAACCCCCTGGTTCCCCCCATCCGATCCGCCAAACAAAATCTGACCGGCGTCACACTCCAGCTCATAGGAAAAATCCTCCATCTTCCCTTTCAGCCCAAGGCTGATCTGGCCCATATCACACTCCGCATATACCTCCCTTACATCCTCAGCCCGGCAGTCAATGACCCCGGCCCTTGCCTCCAGCTCCAGCTGGTCAGACTGTACATGCAAAACCGTGACCTGGGCTGCATTTGATTCCAGAGAAATCTCACCAGCCTGCAGCCTGTCGGCCCAAAATTCCCCCACGTTGGCTTTTACATGAATCTCCTGCAGCCGAGTACCTGCGGGAACCAGGATAACAATGGAATTTAAAACGCCTTTGGGATAGGTTTCCGGCAGAATTTTAAGCTTATCCCTTTTCTGTCCGTATCGATAGTCTTCCCCATCATTACACTTTTGTATCCGAATCTGCCCTTCCTTCAGCTCATCCGATTCCTTCCACATCACATTTCCAAACATTTCCACTTCAATCTCTCTCACGTTTTCAAAAGAAATTTCGTCCTTTACCAAAAGCTCCCCATTTTCCAGCTCCCTTGGTATGGTAATCTCAATATGCTTCTCTCCAAGCGTCACATCTTCCATTTCCTGATGAACAACAAATACCTCCGGAATCTCATTCATAATTCCATGCCAGTGATCCCAATCATATCCTCTCCGCCAGACGGTATCCTTCAATGCCCATACCACATAGCGTGTGCCTCCCATAGCCGCCCCTGCTGCGATCATCCCAAGGCCGGCCACACTGACCAGCACTCCTAAAATTGTCATCCATTTAAGGAAACGTTTCATGATTGATTCCTCCCTCCTCTATGCAGCAGCCGGCTGATCCCGTTCACCATAGTGCAGATGCAGAAGGGAAGAAACTTACCATAAATCAGGACACAGACAACCACCCCAATCAAAGCCATCCCTAAAGCCAATACTCCGCAGCCTGCCACAAATACCCCTGCCCACGGAGCGGCGGAGAACATCATCCCGATCCCTGCCACAATCAGCGCCGCAGCCCCGATCCATGCAGTAAGCGTCAAAACCCCTGCCAGCGCAAAAAGCGTCAAAACAAGAGCCAGACCTCCTATGGCAATCCCCATTGCCCCGCCGCCCACACCAAGCAATATCGGAGACACCACACAAAACAGTAAAACCACTAAAATCAGCTTTACTACGGTACTTCCCATGCTTCCCTTTGACAAAAATCCTCTGTTTCTCCCAGGATCACCTCCTGACCTGTCAAAAGCCGGATCCTGCCCCAAGGGCCCTGTTCTGCCCTCTGCCCCAAAAGCCTCCTGGCTGCCCCCGGCCTCCTGCCAATCTGCCTCCCCGGCAGGACTCTGCCGCTTCACCACCTGATATCCAGGCTCCCGAAACCGCTCATCCTGATAACCGGTCTCTGTAAATTCCCCGCCCTCCTGCAGGTTTCCTCCTAAATCTGCGCGGATAATGGCTGCCACTCTCTCCGGGCTTCCAAATTCCTGTATTACTTCCTTTTCATGCTCATCCCCTGCATCTTCCAGATAATCCCGATAGTAAGCGACTGCATCCTGCTTATCCTCCTCCGGAATATCCATCAAAAGATATTCCAACTCTTTCATAAATTCCTCTCTGTTCATCAATCCGCCTCCTCAAGTATCCTGGAAATCTTCAGAGAATAGCTTCTCCACTCACTGCGGTACAGATTCAACTGGAGCCTTCCATTTTCCGTAATTTTGTAATATCTTCGATTCCTGCCGTCAATGGCCATATCATAGCTCTCCAAGCATTCCTCCTTCAAAAGCCGCCGCAGCACCGGATACAGCGTGGATTCAGAAATATCGATAACGCCCCGCACATCCTGGGTAATCTTATACCCATAAGCACCCTGCTGCTCCCGCGACACGGCTGCCAGCACAATCGCATCCAAAAGAGCTGCTCCCGTATTAAATACCATGATCTCTCTCCTATTCTAATGTCATTTCCTTGGTTTCCTCCGCACTTTTATTTTCTGTGTAATATAGAATTCATTTATAATATTATTTATTTTTATATATTATATGATATATAGTATTGTATGTCAAGAGGATTATGAAAATTTTATATCCTCTTATCTATCAGCTCCTCCCACCCCCAAAAAAGAAAAAGCCAAACAAGAGCCTCCTGACTCTCATCTGGCTTATATCCCTGACATTTTCACACAATCAAGCAAAAACCCTGCTGCTATCCTTATTCCTGAGCAGCCACTGCATCAATATCCACATCCGCCACATCAGGATCTTCCTCCTGAATCGGCTCCTGGGCATTCTGCAGAGCCTTAATGCTCAAGCTGATCTTCCGATCCTCATGGTTAAAATCAACCACCCTTGCCTCGATCTGTTGTCCGATCTTCAAAGCATCTGACGGCTTCTCCACATGCTCCCTGGAAATCTGAGATACATGAAGCAGCGCATCCACACCTGGCTCTAACTCCACAAAAGCACCGAAATCGGTCATACGAGCCACCCGGCCTGTGACAATATTGCCTGCAGCATACTTTTCGTCTGCATTGGCCCACGGATTCTGATCCGGGAACTTCAGGCTGAGGGCAATCTTCTCCCCGTTAATATCCTTGATCAGAACAGTCAGGGGATCGCCGGTCTTAAAGACCTTCTTGGGATTCTCCACCCGTCCCCATGACATCTCGGAGATATGAAGCAGGCCGTCGGCGCCGCCAAGATCGATAAACGCTCCGAAATCGGTCACATTCTTCACTGTGCCTTCCACCACATCTCCCACCTGGATACGCTCAAACAATTCCTTCTGCATCTGAGCCTTCCTGGCTGCCATAAGCTGCTTTCTGTCGCCGATAATCCGTCTTCTGCGGGGATTGAACTCTGTAACCACAAACTCAATCTCCTGATCCGCATACTTGCTTAAATCCCTCTCATAAGTATCGGATACTAAGCTGGCAGGGATAAACACCCTGGTTCCCTCCACCTCAACGCTTAATCCGCCGTCCAACACCTGGGTCACTTTGGCAACCAGTACCTCCTGGTTGTTGAAGGCTTCCTCCAGGCGCTTGTTGCCCTTGTCAATGGCAAGGCGCTTGTAGGAAAGGGCCACCTGTCCCTCACCGTCATTGACCTTTATGACCTTGGCCTCCATCTCGTCTCCTACCTGCACCAGATTGCGCAGATCCACATTGGCCTCATTGGTATACTCATTCCTCGGGATAATTCCGTCGGACTTGTAGCCTATATTCAAGACAATCTCATCATCTTTGACATCAATGACTTTACCAGTGACGACCTCTCCTGTACGTATTGTCTTTAAAGACTCCTCTAACATTTGTTCAAATTCATTTAGCTCTGGCATTAGCATGAACCTCCTCGATAATTTGTTTCGGGGTAGACGCCCCGGCTGTAATACCTACGTTGCGCACAGAATTCATACATTCAGGATTGAAATCGCCTACTGTCTGGATAAAGTAAGTGTTCTTACATTTCGTTTGGCATATCTCGTACAGCTTCTGAGAATTGGAACTTTTCTTGTCTCCGATGACAATCATCAGATCTACCTCGGAAGCTATACGGCTGGCTTCCACCTGTCTTTCCTGAGTTGCACTGCAAATCGTATTTAAAACAAGTATATCATAACCCTTTTTCTCAAATTTTTCAACTAAATCTTGAAATTTATTGTAATTAAATGTCGTCTGTGCCAATAAACATAGGGATTCGTCCTGACTAACCGGCAGATTTTCCATCTCAGAGGCATCTTTTATCACCAAAGCCCCCTTCTGAGACCAGCCGCAGATGCCCTGAACCTCCGGATGCTCCCGATCCCCCACGATCACGACCCTCCGCCCTTTTTCCTCCTGCTCCTGAACAATGCGGTGAATCTTTTTCACAAAGGGACAGGTAGCATCCACGATCCGAATCTGATTCTTCTCTAAGATTTCATACACATGCCTGCCTACCCCATGGGAGCGGATAATGACCGTTCCTTTTGAAAGCTGCTCTAGCTCCTCAAAGCTGCCCAGCACACGGACTCCCTTTTCTTCTAAATCCCGCACCACCTCCCGGTTGTGGATGATGGGTCCATAGGTGCACACCGGCTTTTCTGCTTTCTCAATCTGTTCATATACCTGGTCCACCGCCCGCTTCACACCGAAACAAAAGCCGGCGGTCTTTGCCACAATTACCTCCATACGCTCTATTTGACCTTCAGTCCGTGGGAAATGGCCGCATCCATGATGGCGTTCACCACCTGGTCAATGGTCATGTCCGAGCCGTCCACCAGCACAGCATCCTCTGCCTGCTTAAGAGGCGCCGCAGCACGGCTTGTGTCCCTTTGGTCCCTTTCTATTATATCTTGCTCAATTTCCTGCAAATTACACATGATTCCTTTTTCTTTCAGCTCTTTAAAGCGGCGCATGGCACGGACAGAAGGACTGGCCGTGAGAAAAATCTTTGTCTCTGCGTCCGGAAGCACACAGGTTCCAATATCTCTTCCGTCCATAATGACACTGGCGCCGGCAGCCAGATTGCGCTGCAGCCCAAGCAGATGGGCCCGGACTGCCGGGTAAGCGCTGACAGTGGAAGCCGTATTCCCCACCTCCTCGGTGCGGATCTGCCCGGACACATCCTCTCCGTTCAGCATAATTCTCTGCTCTCCGCCCACATGGGAGATAGTGATCTGCGCCTCCTTGACTGCCAGGGAAACTGCCTCCTCATCCTTTGGCAAAATCCCCTGCCTCAGACAGAAAAGAGCAATGGCCCGGTACATTGCCCCTGTATCCACATAGATAAATCCCAGCTTCCCTGCCGCCATTCTGGCAATGGTGCTCTTTCCCGCCCCTGCAGGCCCGTCAATGGCAATTCTGAAAATCTGTTTTTCCATTTCTTTTTAAGCTCCTTTATGTTCATGGTTGGTCAAAATCAGGCGTGTGTCTGAAAATCACTTTCTGCCAAGCCTGCCGATCTCCCGGCCAAAAAGCCGGTGCTCCACGCGATCTGCAGATTAAATCCCCCTGTCACGCCATCCAAATCCAATACCTCCCCTGCAAAATACAGTCCCTTCACCAGCCTTGACTCCATGGTAGCCGGATGAATCTCCTTCACAGAAACACCCCCGCGGGTGATAATGGCCTCCCCATATCCTCTCATCCCCGTAAGAGTCAGCCGAAAATCCTTCAAAACATCCGCAAGCTGCCTTCTCTCCTCCCGGGTAATTTCATGAACCGCTTTTTCGGCGGGAATCCGGCTCCGTTCTGTGACAACCGGAATCAGCTTAGACGGCAGCAGCTCATCCAACGCATTTTTATATTGCCTGTTTTTCTTCTTTTCAAAATCCCGCAAAATCCGCTTATCCAACTGTTCCCGCTCCAGGGCAGGCTTTAAATCCACACACAGGGTAAGCTCTCCCTTTTCCAAAAAATCTGCCACATAACTGCTGGCAGACAAAATCACCGGCCCGCTGACCCCGAAATGGGTAAACAGCATTTCCCCAAAATCCTCATACAAAACCTTTTTTCCCCTCAGAACCCTTACCTGAACATTCCTTAAAGAAAGCCCCTGCAAGGCCTGTACCACAGCCAGCTCTCTCACCTCAAAGGGAACCAGCGCCGGAGTAAGCTTTGTAACCGTATGTCCCAGTCTTTTTGCAAACTCAAATCCATCCCCTGTGGAACCGGTGGCAGGATAGGAAATGCCGCCGGTAGCAACCACCACCCGATCGGCAGCAGCAAATGTTTTTCCTTTTTTCAATACCAATCCCGTTATTCGGCCGTCCTCAGCCCTTATGGATTCCACCTCACTGTGAAGACAAACCTTCACCCCCAGCTTTTCCAGCTTCTTGGAAAAAGCCCGGATCACATCCGAGGACCTGTCAGATACCGGAAACACCCGGTTCCCCCGCTCCACCTTGACCGGACAGCCGTTTTCCTCCATCCATGCCATCATATCCTGGCTGGTAAAGGCATAAAAGCTGCTGTAAAGGAATTTCCCGTTATGGACGATCCCCTCAAACAGCTCCTCTGTCTCACAGGCATTGGTCAGATTGCACCGCCCTTTTCCGGTAATATAAAGCTTCTTTCCCAGCTTTTCATTTTTCTCATAAATCCGGACCTGATGTCCGGCAGCAGCGGCGGCCACAGCAGCCATCATGCCTGCCGCGCCGCCGCCGATAATTGCCACTTTGCACATAGGAATTATTTCCTTCCCTGCTCCGCCTTTACCTGGCTGATCTTCTTCTCCAGTGCATCCACCACGGTCTGCAGTACCTTTACCCGTGCATAATATTTACTATTTCCTTCTACCACGATCCAGGGAGCATAGGTGGTAGAGGTGCGCACCAGCATCTCATTGACCGCAATCTCATACTGATCCCATTTCTCCCGGTTGCGCCAGTCCTCATCTGTGATCTTCCACTGCTTTTCCGGAATCTCCATCCGCTCCTTAAAGCGGCGCTCCTGCTCATCCTTGTCAATGTGAAGCCAGAATTTCAGCACCACGGCGCCTGAATTGGCCATGTGGGCCTCCATCTCATTGATCTCCTGGTATGCCCGTTTCCAGTCGTTCTCACTGCAAAAGCCCTCGATCCGCTCCACCATAACCCGGCCGTACCAGGTCCTGTCAAAGATGGCCACATGGCCTGCCTTGGGAACCTTGTTCCAGAACCGCCACAGATAATGATGCTTTCTTTCTATGTCATTGGGGGAAGCCGTAGGACACACCTGATAGCCTCTTGGGTCCATATGGCTGGTCAGACGCTTGATCGCGCCGCCTTTTCCCCCTGCATCCCAGCCCTCAAATCCCAGAACCACCGGAATCCGAAGCCTGTAAATATCACTGTGAAGAATCTCAAGCCTTTTCTGCAGCTTGTCAAGCTTTGCCTTGTACTCCTCTTTTGTGAGAGCCTTGGAAAGATCCACCCCGGACAATACTCCGTTCTGATAACGGCTCCCTGCATCCAAAGCAATCCCGGAATCCACCTTTTCCGCCGCCTTTAAGGATGCCTTTTCTGCCAAAGCCTGCTGCAGGCGCTCTGTCACGGTCTTTAAAATCTTCATGGCCGCATAATTCCGGTCCGTGGCCTCAATGATGGTCCAGGGGGCAAACTCCGTATCGGTCCGCTCCAGCATTTCTTCATTGATCTGAAGATATTCATCGTACCTTTTATTCTTCTCCCAGTCGCCCTCTGTCACATGCCACTTGGTCTCCACCGATTTCTCCAGCTTCCGGAAACGTTTCTTTTGTTCTTCCTGGGAAATGTACAAAAACAGCTTAATGATCACCGCGCCCCCGTCGCTTAACTGCTTCTCAAAGGAACGGATATCCCGAAATGCCTCCGGCAGCTCCTTTTTCCTTGTCTCCTTGTCAAAGCGGTCTGCCAGCACCTTTCGATACCAGCTCCGGTCATAGATGGCAATCCGCCCGTTCTCCGGCGTCAAGGTCCAGAATTTCCACAAAAACGGACGCAGGTTCTCCTCCTGTGTAGGCTGATTGCTGGCATACACATCAAAGCCTCTTGGATCCAATGCCTGAATCAGCCGGTTGATCTGAGTGCCCTTGCCAGCCGCTCCCATACCCTCAAACAGGATCAGAACCGGAATGCCCGCCTCCTTCAAGCTGCGCTGCAGCTGCCCAAGCTTTGTACCTTCCTCCTGCAAAACCTTCTTATAGACCTCCTTTTCCACGGTCCTTGACAAATCGATTTTTTCCAACATCCCTTTTCCCTCCGATTATACTAGATTAAAATTCTCTCATCCTAAGGTTGTTCCGTATCTGCGTCCGGTATGCGGTCAATTCCTCATATTGATAAAAGAACCGGATCCGCGCACCCCAAATACCGTCCGCTTCCCCTGGATGGTCTGTCAGAACAAACCACAAAAAGCTTTCCTCAAAACTAGGTTCAGGCTCGCCAAGGTCTCCCGGCTTTACCCCCAAAAAGACCTGCTCCTGAGACGTGTCCCATTCAGAAAAGGTCTTTTCAAAATCATCGCCGTAGGTTCCTGTCTGCTGAAACAGCCGTCCGCACAGCAGCAATATCTGACGCTCTGTCTCGGTCTCATGACGCCACCTGCCGTCCCTGTGCAGGGCATCCTCCAGATCAATTCCCCAGACAAACCTGGGCGGCTGCCCCTGTGCCTCCGGCTCTCTGTCATCCTCTGAAAGCACCTCCAGGCTGGTACTGGTCCCTCCGATCCCGTCTGTATAGATATCGGCCCGAATCAGCTCCGCCTGCCCTCCCAGGGGCAGAAACTGCCGTACCTTGGCCATAAGCACATTCACCCTGGGATCCTGCGCCTTCTGCTCTGCTCCTTCCCGGCGCCCTAATCCCATCTGGGGATTCTGTCCGGAAGCAGGAATGATCTCATAGCTGTCAAGCAAGGTCCGCTCTGTCTCATAATTCCTCAGCTCCAGACGGTAGCTGTCCTGCAGCGGGCTTAGGGATACCAGGGTTGTGCAGACCGGATCCTGCCACACATACTCGGTTCCTGCCGGACCCTCCCAAAGCTCTGCAGGCTCCCCATACACGGATTCCAGACGATGCCTCATCTCCTCAAAATCCACGCCTGCCCCGTCGCCGTCTATGGACACTAAATCCAGTTCCCCCGCAACATAGTAAAAATCCGTCAGGAGAGTCTGATCCACCCCGAACCACTTGACAGGATACTGATAGGCACGGATGGAATTTCCCTCATTGTCCGTATTTTCTACAGTTTGGCTTCCTCTCATGCCAAGACGCCTCTCTGTCTCAAACGGCTTCTCCCCAAAAGGAATAGGCGTCTGCCTGTGCTGGATATAGGCCCTGTCCCGCAGATCATTATAGTGACGGGATTTTGCCAGCATGGATGGAGTGTCCGGACTCATAATGTCTGACACGGTGCGGCTCAGCACGTTTACTACCTGGGTCAAACGCTCAATGTCCACGGTCCTTATGGTATCAAAACGAGACCCTGACTCATAGGACTCAAGCCTTTGGGACAGCGACACTGCCGGAATCCCTTCCTGGACAAACCGGGCGTGTCCCCCTGTTTCCCGCTGTCCGTATGGCCAGCTCTCCCGCAGAAGCTCCTGACCTGTGGTTTTCAGAGAATCCCCTAAAAAGGTAGGCTTCCCGTCTATCGTACCCAGCACGAGACCGCCGTCACGGCCAAACCCCAGCTCGTCAAGCTGGACAGCGCCGATCACCCTGGCCCGCTCCGCCCCGGTCAGGGAAGCAAAATAGCAGCGGCAGCCTGCCTGCTCCTTGGCATAGGCAGAAAAGCTTACAAAGCGAAGCTCTGTGTCCGTGGGCATCCTGGACAGCAGCCTGGCTGTCTCCAGAAGAGCCGCCACACCGGCTGCCCCGTCTCCGGCGCCGGGACTGTAGGGAACCGTGTCGTGATGAGCCGCAATGATCAGAATATCCGCATCTTCTGAGGATGCCTTTCTCACTGCCTCCAGATTGATTCCGGACAATGCAGCCTCCTCCGGATTCTCCTGCCAGGAAAAGGACTGCATCGTCACCTCATATCCATAGTCCTCCAGAAGCTGCTTCATATAACGGACGATCTTCTTCTCCTCCTCACTGCCTCCTACACGAGGAGAAGCGGCAAGAGTTTCCAGCTCCTCCTGCATATAAAAAGGATTTCCCTCCTCAAGAAGCGGAAGCTCATCCGGCTCTCTTCGCTGCTCCCTGCTCTCCCGGGGGAGAATCCGGGTGGAAGGCCCTGCACAGCCCGCTGCCGACGCTGCCGCCAGCATGGCTGTCAGAAGCATCGCCCCCCTTAACTTGCGTGAATCACCCATGGAAATCTCCCTCGCTTTGACTCAAAATAGTAGCTCACGAATAACCTCGCTAAGTGTTCCTATTACACCATGTCCACTAACCTCACCGTTCGCCTCTGGCTCCGGTTCGCTAAGTGGACAGGTATTACTCACACTAAGCTCGTAAAAGACCTCGCTAAGTGTTCCTATTATACCACATATGGATTTCTTTAGGAAGACAGAATCTGGGATTTTAGAGCACCTGCAGCTCTGCCGTGACAAAAATATCATAGATCGCCTTGATCGCTGCCTCAAAATCCACATTTTTCACACCGATAATAATATTCAGCTCACTAGACCCCTGGTCAATCATCTTTACATTGATCCGGGCATGGGCCAATGCGGAGAAAATCCTTCCGGCTGTACCCCTTGTGGCCTTCATTCCCCGTCCTACCACTGCCACCAAAGCCAGATCCGACTCCAGGTCCACGCTGTCCGGCTCCACTGCACGGTGAATGCCTGCAATCACAGACTGCTCATATTCTTCAAACTCATCCTGATGGACCATGATGGTCATGGTATCGATCCCGGAAGGCATATGCTCAAAGGAAATGCCGAACTTTTCAAACACCCCCAGAACCTTCCTCCCAAACCCCACCTCTGTATTCATCATGGCCTTCTCGATATTAATGGCGCAGAAGCCCTTCTTGCCCGCAATCCCGGTGATGGTATACCGGGGCTTGCGCAGGGTGCTTTCCACAATCAGGGTTCCCTTATCCTCCGGCTTATTGGTATTGCGGATATTAATGGGAATCCCTTCCTTTCTCACCGGGAAGATCGCATCCTCATGAAGCACACTGGCTCCCATGTAGGCCAGCTCCCGCAGCTCCTTGTAGGTAATGGTCTCAATCACCTGGGGATTGTCCACAATCCTTGGATCCGCCACCAGAAAGCCTGACACATCGGTCCAGTTCTCATACACATCCGCATGGATCGCCTTGGCCACAATGGAACCGGTCACATCAGAGCCGCCTCGGGAAAAGGTCTTAATGGTCCCGTCATGTCTGGATCCATAAAAGCCCGGAATCACCGCCCGCTCCACATGGGCCAGCCGCTCCGAAAGCTCCTTGTTCGTAGTATCCGACTCAAAATTGCCAAGAGCGTCGAAGAAAATCACCTCCGCCGCATCGATAAACTCATACCCTAAGTAGCTGGCCATTACAAGCCCGTTCAAATACTCTCCCCGGGAAGCCGCGTAGTCCCGGCCTGCGCCCTTGACAAAATTCTCCTCGATCCTGTCAAACTCATAATCCAGGTTCAGATTCAGACCAAGCCCGTCGATGATCTCCAGATAGCGGTCCTTGATCCGGTTCAGCAGCTTTTTGTATGCAGTGCCTGCGCTGGCCGCATCATAACAAGCATACAGCATGTCCGTCACCTTCTCATCCTTGTCATTGCGCTTTCCCGGCGCTGACGGAACCACATACCGCCTGGTCTTATCTGACCGGACAATCTCCCCGGCCTTCTTAAACTGTCTGGTACTGGCAAGTGAACTGCCGCCAAATTTTACTACCTTTTTCATCCTTGTCTCTCCATTCTGTCCTTCAGGAATTATTCCGGCCATCCGGAAAGGCTGCTGCCTGTCAGCCTCTGACAGGCAGCGCTTATCCGAAACCGCTGTGATCTCTGTCCGGCACCGTCCTTTAACGGAAATACCCGACTCCCGACTCAAAAATCCTCATATCCTGTTCCCCGTAAATATTCATGGCCACTGCTTCCCCCCGACGCTCCGAGTGGGCCATCTTTCCAAAGATCCTCCCATCCGGACTGGTAATGCCTTCTATCGCCATATAAGAACCATTGGGATTCCAGAACTCATCCATGGTGGGAATCCCCTGATCATCCACATACTGCGTCGCCACCTGGCCGTTTTCAAACAGCCTCTTTAACCACTCCTCATTGGCCACAAACCGCCCCTCTCCATGGGAAGTCGGATTGCAATACACCTTCCCTAATTCTGCCCCGGAAAGCCAGGGAGACTTGTTGGATACCACCTTAGTATAGACCATTTTGGACACATGGCGTCCGATGGTATTCATGGCCAGGGTGGGAGAATCCTCATTCTGTTCCACGATCCATCCCCCGGTGGCCAGCCCCAGCTTGATCAGCGCCTGGAAGCCATTGCAGATCCCAAGCATCAGCCCGTCACGCTCATGGAGAAGCTTTTCCACCTCCTCCTTAATCACCGCGTTACGGAATACTGCGGCAAAGAACTTAGCGCTTCCCTCCGGCTCATCTCCTGCCGAAAAGCCCCCCGGAAACATGACGATCTGCGCACCTGCGATTTCTTTTTTATAGACCTCCACCGACTCCCGAATATCCTCTGCCGACAAATTCTTAAATACCCTTGTTACCACCTTTGCCCCGGTACGCTCAAAAGCCATCTGGCTGTCATACTCACAGTTCGTCCCCGGAAATACGGGAATAAATACCGTGGGCCGGGCCAGCCTGTGGCTGCACACATACACGGAATCCGCCTGATACAGCTTGTCCTCAACCGGCTTTTTCTCTGCCCCCGAATTGGTTGGGAACACCTTTTCCAAGGTGCCCGTCCATCTCTCTAATGCCTGATCCAGGGAGATTTCAACAGGTCCGTACTCCAGCACGGCCCGGTCTGTCACCTCACCGATCACCGTATAGGAAATGGCAAGCTCTCCCACCCTTCCGTCCGCCACCTCACAAACAATATTCCCCCAGCCGGGCAAAAAGAAATCTCTCGGGTCCAGGCTGTGCTCGATCTTTACACCCATCCTGTTGCCGAAGGCCATCTTGCTGACTGCTTCTGCCAGCCCGTGCCGCTCCACAGCATAGGCAGACAGGATCCTTCCGGCCTGTATATCCTGACGCAGCTTTTCATACCCTTCCATGACCTGCTCATATTGAGGCAGATCATAGGCATCTCTCGGAATGCAAAATACCACGATCTTGCTTCCCGCCCGCTTAAACTCCGGCGTAATCAGATCCTTGTGGCTGGCCACATCCACGGCAAAGGAAACCAGGGTCGGCGGCACATTGATTTCCCCGTGCTCCTCATCCTGGAAGGTTCCTGACATACTGTCCTTTCCTCCGATAGAAGGCAGGCCAAAGCCAAGCTGCGCCTGATACGCCCCCAGAAGCGCAGCAAACGGTGCGCCCCACCGCCTTGCGTCCTGGGTCATTCGTTTAAAATATTCCTGGAAGGTAAAGCGGATCCTCTTAAAATCCCCGCCTGCCGCCACGATCCTGGCCACAGAGGACACCACCGCATAGACTGCGCCGTGGAACGGACTCCAGCTTGACAGATATGGGTCAAATCCATAGCTCATCATGGTAACGGTATCCGTGGTCCCGTTCCTCACCGGAAGCTTTGCTGCCATAACCTGCGTTTCCGTAAGCTGATATCTGCCTCCAAAGGGCATAAACACAGAGCCTGCGCCGATGGATCCGTCAAACATCTCCACCAGGCCTTTCTGGGAGCAAACATTTAAATCCCCAAGAACCTGAAGCCATGTGCTGCGCACATCCTGCACTTCTTTTCTCTCAAAAGGACTTCCCTGCCTGGACGGCGTCTCCAGAATCACGTCCGCCTCCTGGTGGGCGCCGTTGGTATCCAGAAATGCCCGGCTGATATCCACAATGGTTTTCCCTCTCCAGGTCATGACCAGCCTGGGGGTTTCCGTCACCGCTGCCACTGGCACTGCCTCCAGGTTTTCCTCCCCTGCATAGGTCAGAAACTGCTCCACATCCTTTTCATCCAGCACCACGGCCATCCGCTCCTGGGATTCGGAAATGGCGATCTCCGTGCCGTCCAACCCTGCATATTTCCTGGGCACCTTGTCTAAATCCACCGCAAGTCCTGCGGCCAGCTCCCCGATGGCCACAGACACGCCCCCTGCGCCGAAATCATTGCATTTCTTGATGATGCTGCTGACCTCCGGACGACAAAACAGCCGCTGGATCTTTCTCTCTGTAGGCGCATTCCCTTTCTGCACCTCAGCGCCGCAAAGCTGGGTAGACGCCTCTGTGTGAACCTTAGAGGAGCCGGTCGCCCCGCCGATTCCGTCACGCCCGGTCCTGCCGCCTAACAGCACGATCACATCCCCTGGGTCCGAGCTCATCCTCTTTACATATTTTCTGGGCGCAGCCCCCATGACAGCCCCGATCTCCATCCTCTTTGCCGCATAATCGGGGTGATAGATTTCCTTTACATACCCGGTGGAAAGCCCGATCTGATTGCCATAGGAGCTGTATCCGGAGGCAGCGCCGCCAACCAGCTTTCTCTGGGGCAGCTTGCCCTTCATGGTCTGGCTGAGAGGAGCCGTCGGATCTGCTGCTCCCGTCACCCGCATGGCCTGATAGACATAGGTCCGCCCGGAAAGAGGATCGCGGATCGCGCCGCCTAAGCAGGTAGCTGCGCCGCCGAACGGCTCGATCTCTGTGGGATGATTGTGGGTCTCATTCTTAAAGTTCACCAGCCACTCCTCTGTGGTCCCGTCTATGGTCACTGGCACAACAATACTGCAGGCATTGATCTCCTCGGATTCCTCCAGATCGGCAAGCTTTCCCTCAGACCGCAGCTTTTTCATGGCCATCAGGGCCAGATCCATCAGACATATGAACTTGTCCTTCCGATCCCCATACAGCGCCCTGCGGTCTTCCAGATACTGCTCATAGACCCTCCTGACAGGCTCCTGATAATCTCCGTCTGTGATCGTCACATTCTTAAGCTCGGTAGAAAAGGTAGTATGCCGGCAGTGATCCGACCAGTAGGTATCCAGTACCCGAACCTCTGTCATTGTAGGCTCCCGGCGCTCCTCCCCTTTATAATAATTCTGAATATGGCAAAAGTCCTGAAAGGTCATGGCCAGATTTAAGGAATCATAAAGCTCCTTTAACCCCTTGCCGTCCAAACCGCAAAAGCCTTCCAATTCCGCCACATCTGCCGGCGTGTCATACACGGTCACTAAGGTCAGGGGCTTCTCCTCATCCGCCTCCCGGGAGTCCACCGGATTAATGCAAAATGCCTTCACCGACTCCTTCTGCTCCTGGGTCAGCTCTCCTGTGAGCACATAGGTAGTGGCGGTCCGAATCACCGGCTCCTCATCCTCCTTCAGCAGCTTCACGCACTGCTCCGCCGAATCCGCCCTCTGATCAAACTGCCCCGGCAGATACTCCACGGAAAACACTGTGTCCCCGTCCTCCGCGTCAAAGGCTTCCTCGTACACCCAGTCCACCGGAGGCTCTGAAAATATAGTGGTCAATGCCTGCCGATACACATCCTCTGACAGATTCTCCACATCATACCGGATCAGCACCCGGACCCGGCTGACCGTATCAAGTTTCAGATAGCTTCGGATCTCCTCCTCTAACTCCCTGGCCTTCACGGCAAACTGCGGCTTCTTTTCCACAAACACCCGTCTTACACTCATTCTTCATCCTCCTGTGATCTCCACCTGACTCTCCAACCAGCAACAACAGGCAAAAAAACGCCTGCCTAAAACATGATTTGATGCATCTGTTTCCTGCCTGTATCATAGCACAAGATTGTTTATAAATAAAATTAATATATTTTATCTCTTTTATCTGTTTTTCTAATAAATAATCCGGACTCTCCATCCAAGCCGGTATATCTCAATTTATTATAGACAGTTTTTTCCTAGGTGTCAACGAGCAAGAAAAAGACCGAAAAGCCCTTTTACCGGCTTTTCGGCCAAACAACAGCAGATTTCGTTCCAGACGCTTTTGCTGCATCATCCCGGCAGATCCTCTGCCCTCCTCAGTCCGGACCCTCTGGTCGCGATTCGATACCGTCTCCTAAAGAGAAGCACAGACAAAATCACCAGCACAATGCCGATCACAAACATGACCCGTACCGCAGTAAAGCTTCGAAACTCCACTACCAAAGGGTCTCCCATGGCCTCCACTTCCTCAGCCGTGTAGCCCATCTCCTCCAGATACTCCTTATAATACTTGACCACACTTCCCTCAAGCTTTGCCACATGGCCTTCTATGAAAATCTCTGTGGTCGGTTCTGTCCCGGATGTCATGTATTCCACGGTTTCATCCGTAAGCTGGTCTAATACACTGACATCGTCCTGACGGCTTTTCAGCGCAACAAAGCCCTCTGCCGTGGGAATCAGATAATAATTCCCTGATTTTCTCCCGCCGCTGCGGGATCCGTCCTTATATCGGGTATAGGAGGTCTCCGATGCAAAATAATCCAAAACATACACCACATTTCCCTCAACATGGCTCCCTGCCTTTACCTCCTTGCCGTCCAGCATATCCTGAAAGCTAATGGCAGGCTTAAAAGACACCACCAGATCCGATGCATTCATATACAGCAGCATTCCTCCAATGGCCAGAACCATGATCACCTCTGTGCCCAAGGATCTAAAAATATTCCCAATCTTCAATGTAAACTCCTCTTTCGCAGATAATTCTTATTTTTTAAGCTTACTTCTTTACAACACGGCCTTTTTTGTCTACGCCCCGCTCCCGGTTCACACATTCCTGGAATTTCTCGGCAAATTCCTTCCATGCCTTAGCCTCGTCCGGCTGCTGGATATTCACCTGGCACTCCTTGCCCAGCTTGGTATTGCTGGCATCCACAGTAAGAATGTACACATTGTTCTTTCCGCCCGGGAAATTCAGGCGCAGCTCATAGGCATTGCCCCCTACATAGTTTACATTCTCCGAGCTTGCCCGCACAGGCTCTGTGTAGACGATCTTTCCGCCCTCCACACCGATGGGAACCACCCACACATGATTGGGCTGATCCTGACGAAAGCCCACTGCATAATAATGATAAACCTCACGCCTCATTCTGGCGCCGCCATATACCTCCTTGCTGTGTGCATAGGCTGCTGTATACTGGTCTCCGCCCGGAACCAGGTTGGTAATGATCTTGCGGATCTCCGCCTTCTCCTGGCTGTCCACACCCTTTTTTTCATCTAGGCTGATCTTGATATAAATAATCACGAACAGCACTACCAAGACAGCAATGGTAATCAGAAACACCTGAGGCGTCACGCCTACCATATCTGCCAGGTTCTCAATAATGGCCATATCTCTCTCCTCTTTTCTCCTATTGATTCTCTGAATTTTTCATGCTCTTTTAGAGTGTGCCCAAACGATCCTTCCTGCGATCTGCACACCCCGCTATCTTTCCTCTCAATCCCCCTGTATCTCAAAGCCCGCTAAGCATCCCCCCATCTCGCCAAGCCCGGCAAACACCGCATCCGGCTTTACATCCGAGCTTTTCAAATCTTCTATTGTAGCTTCCCCGGAAAGCACCAGGATCCCCCGTGCCCCGTGGTCAACTCCCGTCTTAACATCCGTGTACAGCCGGTCTCCCACAAACGCGGTCTGCTCCCGCTTTGCGCCTGTAAGCTCCAGCACCATATCCACCGTCTCCCCAAAGGGCTTGCCCACATACTTAGGCTGTTTTCCCGAAGACAGCGCAATGGCCGCACACATGGCCCCGCAGTCCGGGATAAACCCGTCTGCCGTAGGGCAGTTAATATCCAGATGAGTGGCCAGAAAATCCGCCCCCTGCCGTATGTAGGTACAGGCCCTCTCCAGCTTTTCATAGGTCAGCGTCATATCAAAGCCGACCACCACTGCATCCGGCCTGTCCTTTGTCAAAAGGATTCCGTTCTCCCGAAAATTCTCCTCCAAAGGAGGCGTTCCCAGAAGATACACGGATTTTCCCGGATAAAAACCCTTTAAATACCGGATCATCACATCCCCTGACGTCATGATCTGCTGCCGTGTGATCTCACACCCCATTTTTCCAAGCTTTTCTATGTAATCCTTGGGAGATCTGGACGAATTGTTGGTAAAAAACACAAACCGTTTCCCCAGACGTTTCACCTGTTCCAGAAACCCAAGGGCTCCCTCTAAAAGCTTGTCTCCCAGATAGAACGTCCCGTCCATATCCAGCACAAAAAGCTCCGTTTCCCGAAGCACCTGTTCCTTCTCCATTCCCTCCTGCCTTTCCGTATGGGACTCTCCCCTTACCATATCCCATCTTCTGCTTTTACTATTTTCCGCCTTCACTATCCTCTGCCTTCATGATTTGCCGCCTTTACTCACTTGCTGCCAGCACGTCCTCCATCTCCACCAGCTTGGAAAGAAGGCCGAACTTTTTAAAGCCTGCCGGAAAAATCACGTCAAACTCCAGCTTAATCTCCCCTTTTTTCACCTTCTGCACCTTAGCCCCAATGACCGTTACCTGCTGTTCCAAAAGAAAATTCTCCATCTCCTCTACTGCCCCCGGCTTCTGGACAATGGTGAGCCGAACACAGCCATTATACGCCTCTTTGTTAAAATAAGCAACATTGAAAAACACATATTGCATCAAAAGAATCAGAATCGCCGCACTGATCCCAATAATGTACATGCCGGCACCCAAGGCCAGGCCCATGCCGGCCGTAACCCATAAAATCGCCGCGCTGGTCAGGCCGTTCACCAAATTATTTTTTACAAAAATCACGCCAGCTCCCAAAAATCCGATTCCCCCCACCACCTGAGCCGCCATCCGGGCCGCGTCAAACCCCGGCACATCCGTGTATCCATACTTAGAGATCACCATCATAAGAGATGCCCCAAAGGCCACCACCGTGAGAGTCCGGGTAGCTACGGACTGAGTCCGTTTTCTCCTCTCACTGCCGATCAGAAATCCAAAGAAAATCGCCAAAAGTATCCGGAACAAATACTCCAGCTGCAATAACACCCCCGGCATCAAGAACTGCCCCAGCGCCTTAAACCCATGCCCATACTCCATATGGATCCCTCCTGTCCCTTTGATTTCCTTATTATAAACGATTTTATGGCACTTTTCAACGAAAAGCCTGCCCCCTTTTCACTCGGGTGCAGGCTTTTCCGAACCTCCTATCTGCTTGTACACACTCCGTCCCCATCCACCTCATACCCGTCAGGGGTTGTGGTATCCTGGAACAAATGCCCGTCCGTCAGATCAAAATAATACCAGTTTCCGTCTATTTCACGCCATCCGGTAACCATATAGCATTCTGTCTCATCAAAATAATAACGGCCTCCCTGTCCGTCAGACCCCCAGCCCACTACGGCTGCAGCCTTCTCATCAAACCAATAGCTCCTTCCGTTAATTTTCTGCCATCCGAATTTCACAAAACCATCCTCATAAAATCTCCAGGAACCATCTTTTTCCCCTATCCATCCTCTGTAGTCTGGATCGTCTGCAGCAGAACATTCCGAACAGAACACCCAGTCCCCTTCCCCCTGCCAATTTTCACACCAACTCTGCTTTTTGATATCTTCCTCACTTCCACTGTAAAAATAAATCCTCTTAGGGCGGGTATCCTTTGCCTCATCCAGCTCATCTACAAGGGGCCCTCTGATTTCCTGAATGGAAGACGGCAGAAAAACAACCCTCAAACTCTCACAGTCGTCAAATACCCCCATGCCCAGAACCTGAACCGTGTCCGGAATCCGCACCTGCTGGATCTTTGTACAGTCGATAAAAGCAAAGTCGCCAATCGCTGTAACCACACTCCCATTGTACTCTGACGGCACCTGAATACAGGCAGCATTCTCTTTGACACAGGCCACCAGCATATATGTTCCGTCCTCATTCAGAGAAAAAATGCCAAAATCATCGTACTCATATTTCTTATCTTCCGCTGCTTCTGAAGCCGGACTTTCGGTTTCTTCTTCTTTCTCCTCCGAGGAATCCTTTTCTCCGGATCTTTTCTTATCTGCTTCTGTTTCTTCTTCGGTATCAGTCCTTCCCCTATCAGCCTCTGCGCCAATGTCTTCCTCCTGCACAGAAGCTTTCTCCTCCCTTCTGGATGCCCAAAAACCGATCATCATAAGGATCAGGAAAAATGCCCCTGCCCCGCAGAGCACCCTAAAAATCAATTTCTGTATCAGCTTTCCAAGTTTTTTTAATCCGCTTAACGATTCCCCGTTTTTTTTCTTTTCCTCCCCTCCCTTCCCTGCAGGATTTGCAGGTTCTGAAGCTACATTTGTCCTCTCCTCATGATTCCCATTCTCCTTTTGGGCAGGAGACGGCGCAGTCAGCCTTCTTTTCAGCTCCCGCATATTCTGGATCCGTTTCTCTGCCTTCATCTCCAGGCCGGCCGTAATAGCCTGAATGCCCTGCTGCGGAATATCAGCGCCTGAAGGAAAGGCCAGGGGCTCCTTTTTAAATTCACGCTCCATTGCCTCCGGCACTACCTTGCCGGTCAGGCAATAATAAATGGTAGCCGTCATGGCATAGACGTCTGTCCATCTGCCCAGAACCTCAGACTCCACATATTGCTCCGGCGCACTGAAATTCCTCTTTACCACTGCCATGGAAACACGTCCGTCGCTGGTTCTGATGTCCATGGCTGCCCCCATATCCAGAAGCCTTGCCGCCCCGTCAGGCTGCAGCATAATATTATCCGGCGAAATATCCCTGTGGATAAATCCATTGTCATGAATCACAGCCAGGCTTTCCAGGATCGGAGACAGCAGGCCCACACATTTTTCATAACTTAAGACCCCATGCCTCAGCAGATAGCTTTTTAAGGTTTCTCCCTCCACAAAATCCATCACAATATATGCGGTCTGATTTTCCCGAAAAGCATCACTTACACGGACAATGGAAGGCACGGAGTCCAGTCGTGCCATCTTTCTCGCCTCCTTCATAAAACGGTCAATGCCCTCAGACCACTGGACCCTTTCATTGTCGCCGAAATCCCACTGTACCTGGCTGGAATAGCTGCCGGTCCGCGCAGCAAATCCAGAAGGAAAATATTCCTTCAGCGCCACCTTCATCTCCAATGTCAGGTCATAGCCTACATAGGTAATGCCAAAGCCTCCCTGCCCGATCACCTTTCCCACCAGATAACGTCCATGAAGAATGGTGTTCTCCTGTAAGGCGTTGGAGGGCTGTCCGCTTCCCTGATGATAACCGCAGTGAGGACACACCAAAACCCCCTGCCCCAGTTCTTCCATGCATTTTGTACATCGGTTCATCTGCATAGCATTTCCTCCAGATTACTCATAATAATGGATCGTCACACTGTCTCCAAAGGCATTTTCCCCAAGCTGGCAGTCTGAGCTTATGGTCACGGACTTTAGGCTGCTGCACCCTGAAAACGCATCTGCTTCAATGCTTTTCACACTTCTGGGAATGCTTAAGTCCTCCAGAGAGGTACAGTCCCGAAAACAGGAAGGGCTCAGCTTTTTTGTTCCTTCCGAAATCACAACCTTTTTAAGCTGCTCTGCCTTCCAAAAGGACCGGGTATATACATTTTCTACACTCATGGGCATGATGACCGAAGTGACCTGAGAACCGGTAAAGGCATAGCTGGCAATGGTTTTTGTTCCCTGGGGAAGCAGACATTCGCCCTCCTTAGCAGTCAAAACCAGCTTGACACTGGTTCCTTCGCTCCCCTTCTCATACAGTATGCCGTCTTCCAACTGATACTTTTCACTTCCGCTTTCTAAAGTCAATCCCTCCAGCTCTGAAAATGCTCCGGCATAAAGACTCTCTAAGGACGCCGGAAGGGTCACCTCCTTGATCGCTGTATTATAGAACGCAAAATACTCCATAGTCTTCAGTCCCTCAGGCAGCTTTACATATTTCAGAGATGTACAATTGAGGAAGGCGTCCTCCCCAATAGTTTCCAGACCCGGCCCAAATATCACGCCCTCCAGAATCTCGTTGTCCTTGGCAAATTCCTTCTGAATGGCTGTCACCGGAAGTCCTTCTATCTCCTCCGGAAATACTACCAGCTTTTCCTCTCCCACATATTCCGTCAAAGTGATGCCTGTTTCGTCCTCATTTTTTTCATAAGTAAACTCCGATTCCTTTGCATACTTGTAAATCTCTATATCCTCCGGAAAGCTTTCACTGACCTTTCCTTTCCACTCTCCTTCGTCAAATTTCCAGGGAACCACCACATAGCTGTCTTCTCCCCGATATCCGGTAATGGTAATCTCCCCGTCTGCCACATTGTAGATCAGCCCGTCTTCTGTTGCATATCCTCCCAGAGCCACCAGCGAGGAGCCGTCCTGGTAGATCAGAAAGGTATGATCACAGCGATAATCTCCGTCTTCCTTATATTCCCCTGTAATGAACCACAGCCACTTTCCTGTTCCGTTGATTCCCAAAACATTTTCGCCGCTGTAGATAACCTCTGCCCCTGTTCCGTCTGTCCTGATTTTATGAATCTCGCTGCTGTCTGTGGGACTGTAATAGATCCAGCCGTCGCTGTACAGGCTGCACCCCTGATAGATCTGGCCTGCCTCCTCCTTTAAAGGATTTTCCTTTGGCGTTCCCTCCAGATCACAGACCACAAGCTGCTCCTTTGACAGAGAAAACATATATGCTGTATCGTTCTCAATATACCCGTTGATCAAATAATCCTTGTCATTAAGGAGTTTGGCGTCTTTTCCGTTGAGATAAGCCCGCTTTAGCTGTGTGCCGTCTAAAGGATGGCCCTCAGGGAAGGTAATATAGTAAAGATATCTTCCGTCAAGGTTGTACCAATAAATATCCTCCTCCAGCAGCTCCTCCTCCTCTTTTGTCTCCAGATTATACCGGCAAAGGGTATAGAGAAAATCATCTTCATCCCCATTTTCTTTCATGTAGTAGAGCATTTCCTTTTCATTGGAATACTGCACATATTGAAGCTTCGTATAATCAGGGCTGCTGACAAGTGTCTTAACCTTGCTGCCGTCAAAGCTCATCTCCATAATCGAATCCTGTTCTTCCGGATCCTCGCTGCTGTCATGAAGGAAATAAACCCGGCTTTTCCCGATATTGATAAATCCTGCATCTTCGTCTACGATCATTCCCTCATTGATGTAAAAAGTCTTATCTTCCTTGTCATATTCACATACATACAAGTTCCATTCCATATCCACATAATATTCATACTTATTGGAGATGGCCCCATAGTTGGCTCCTTGGTGCAGGTTTCCGTTGGTAGTTCCTAACGTCTGGACAGTAGGAAGCCAGGGCTTTGCCGCATAAACCCATGCTCCTGCCCCGCATACAGCCAAAACAGCCGCGGCAGCCACAGCCCTCCTGATCAGACGCCCTCCCTTGCGAACCGTCTTTTCCAATAAAGCTTTCAGCTCTGCCATGGTCCTGATCCGCTCCTCCGGCTTTACGGCAAGAGCTTTTGTGAGAATATCCCGGGCTTTCTTGTTCTTCATTCCCTTCAAAGAAAACTGGGAAGGCTTCAGGATCCGCTCCATGGCTTCCGGAATCTCCTCTCCTGTACTGCAGCGGTAAATCACCGCAGCCATGGCATACACATCCGTCCAGCCGCCTACAGCTCCATCCTCCATATATTGCTCCGGGGCGCTGTAGCCCTTCTTTACAATACTTTCGGATGTGCCGGAATGCTCCACTGCCATATCCACTGCTGCCCCAAAGTCAAGAAGCTTTACCTTCACATCCCGCCCGCTTCCCAAAACCATCAGATTATCCGGACTAATATCCCGGTGTATCAAGCCCTTGGTATGCATAACCCCCAGGCTGTCCATAATGGGAAGAAGCATGTCCACACAGGTGCAAAAGTCAATCTTGCCATTCTGTTTCAAATACTGCTGCAAGGTAATTCCCTCTGCAAAATCCATGACAATATAAGCTGTCTGATTCTCCTGGAAGCAGTCTCTTACCCGCACAATCCCTGACAATTCATCCAGCTTTGCCATTTTTCTTGCCTCACTGGAAAAACGCTCGATACACTCCTTCCACTTCTGGTATTGGGTCTGGGAAAAGGTCCACTGAAGCACATTGGAAACCGAGTGATCTCTTGACGCAAGACTTTTGGGACAATACTCCTTAATCGCAACCTTAAGCTCCAGCTTCAGATCATATCCCACATAAGTGATCCCAAAGCCTCCCTGCCCCATGACCCGCCCTACCAGATATCTCCCACATAAAATGGTATTGATCTTCAATGCATTGAGGGGCTGTGTATATTCCGCTGCCCCATAACCGCAGTGCCGGCAAAGAGAATCTCCTTTTTCTATCTCCTTCATACAATTAATACAACGATACACTTCCATTCCCTATTCCTCCCCTATGGTAAAAATTGCCGCCGCCGAGTAATTATCCGAATTTTCCGGCGCCTGTTCCTTTAAAAGCTGCTCCATTTTGAAAAGCCATTTTTCCGGATCAGGCGAACCGGCCAGCGTCTCCTCCATCCTTTTCTCCGGCACATATTCCCAAAATCCGTCTGTACAGAGAAGAAACGCATGAAATTCCTCTGACAAAGGCATGGGTTCTGAAATCTCCGGTTCATGGCTGTCACTTCCCAATGCCCTTAAAATCCGGTTCCGATCCGGATGAAAACGGATCTCATCCTCTGTAATCATATTCATAAAGACTGCCATCTGAGGCACACTATGATCCAGGGTCCGAGAAACCAGCCTGGCATTTTGAAAATGATAAAGCCGCGAGTCTCCCACATGCCCCCAAAGGGCCGTTCCCTGCCGAATAATCAGGCTGACAAGAGTGGTCATAGCCTGACCGTCCTCCTTCTGACTTGCTGCAACGGCCTCATTTGACCAGCGGAATGCCTGGGCAAGCTCCGCCTGTGTTCTGCAGAGTCCCCTTTCAAAACAGGAAAGGATGGTCTCTGCTGCTGCCAAAGAAGCCTCCCTTCCGCCTCCATGGGCGCCCAGACCGTCAGCCACAGCAGCAAAAAGCCCGGAAGGCCCCTTCTTTATCAGAACCATATCCTCATTGACCTTCCGGCCTCCGGGACAGGTCAAAACAGCATAGGCATTCTTGATCATATCTTGCTCCTTTCTTGTTCATAGCTGTCTGATATTCTACGTTTCTTATGTCAGAATTACAAATTCCTCACGCTGGGAGCCTAAGCAGACCCGATCCCCCGGATTCAGCCAGCAGGCCTGCCCTGCATTTAACCGAGTCTGATTCACATAGGTTCCATAGCTTGAGCCCAGATCCCGGATCCCCAATCGTCCCTTTTCAAAAAATATCTCACAATGGATTTTGCTGACCCCGGATGCCCCTGACGGAAACACCAGATCATTTTTCACAGCATCCCGCCCGATCCGAATCCGGTCCTTTATGGCAAACCGACGGCCTGCAAAAGATCCCTGAACCCCCTGCAGACGATAATTCGCCGCCAAAACCGGACAACCCCCGGCTCCTGCCGCCGCAGCCGTAAAAGCCGCCGTGCTCCCAAATACGGCCTGCCCCTGGCCTTGCCCCATATCCCGCCTCTCGCCAAGGACCGCCCCTTCCAAAAAGCCGTGGTTTAAGGCCAGGGTCAGGCGTTCCTCATTGCAGCGGACGGCAATCTCCACAACCTGATTTAACCCTTGCCTGAGGATCCCATAAAGAACAGCAAGAATCAGGACCCAGACTGCCATACTGCCCAAAAGTTCCCCTCTGCTGCAGAAAATATCCCACCAGGCATGGCTGAACACACTGAATGCAAAAGCCGCCAGAAACACAGGATGAAACAAATGCTTTGCCGAAAAAGGTTCCCTTCCCTTTGCCCAGGCCAGTGCCCCTCCTGTAATGGCTGCCCAGGCCACATGTCCTCCCGGAGCAAAAAATGCCCTCATGACCACATTTCCGAAATCCCAGTTTGCCAGTATAATCCCATACCCGGCGCTTTCTATGGCGGCAAAGCTTGCCCCTACGGATGCTCCCACCAGCATTCCGGTCAAAATATATCTGCACTCCTTTTTCCGCAGCCAGATCACGGCCGCCGCCACCTTTGCCGTTTCCTCGATGACACCTACTGCGTGATAATGCACCAGCAGACTTCCCGACGTGTCAAATTCCGACAAAAACAGTGTAATCACCAGGGACAAAATGCCGCCAATAAAGAACATCAAAAGCACGGAGGCAAAGGAGATATTTCTGGGAATATTCATCTCCCAGAAAAAGCACATGACAACAATCGGCACCAGATAGCTTCCCATGGTAAAGATCAGCGGCAGAAACAAAGAGTTGCCAAAGCAGATCCCTGCCGCCAAAAGAAGGATCCCTGCCAGAAAGATCCGGGCAAACAGATATGGCTTCAGCCATTGAGAAAGCATGGCCTCCTCCGCCGGCGTAGTGAGAGGGGTTCCAGCCAGAAAAAGCCTTGCATGCTCCTTCGGCGTATGGCGCCGAAGCACATCGCTGAATATATCCCTAAGCCCCAGCTTTTTCTGTTCTGCCTTCTGAAAAAATGTCTTATTGTCGCTCATATCTTAGACCACTCCTCCCTTTTGGGTAATCTGAAACTCCTCATTGGCAGATCCCAGACGAATCCGGTCCCCTATTGCCAGAGGATAAGAGCAGTTAGGAATCAGCTTATTTCCGTTTACAAACGTTCCATAGGTAGAGCCGGCATCCAGGATCATCACCGTCCCTCCCTGGGCGCGGATCACACAATGCATTCCGCTGATTCCCTTTGTATCAGCCGGATACACAAAATCACATCTTTGAGGATCACGCCCCATGCGGATCTCTGCCCCAATCTGAAAACGCCGGCCTGCAAACACGCCTGTCATTCCCTGAAGCCGGACGTTTGATAAAGAAACGCTTTCGCCCGGCGCCGGGACTGATGCTTCAGAAGGAATCGGCGTCTTAGAAAGGGCTGGCGTCTTCCTCTTGCTTACTGCAATCAGCACTGCCAGTCCTATCAGAACCGCAGCACCTGCACCCACCAGGATTTTTACAGGAACGCTTCCTGTCGCCTTGTGATCCTCCTTCCCTTGGCCGCCTGGGACGTCATCTCCTGAAACAGCTTTGCCATCCTCCTGCCCGCTGCCGCCTTGGTTTCCCGGCCCATCATCTTCCCTGTTTTTCCCGTTTTCTTTCGTATCGTCACCCTTTTCAGGGTTTTTGCCGCCATTCTCCCCGCTATCCTGACTGCCATCTTCCCCGCCGTCCTGACCGTCCTTTTCTCCGCCGTCCTGACCGCCTTCCTCCTCGTCTTCTGCCAACGTATAGGAGATTCCCAGCTCATCCATAATTTCCATGGCATAATCAATATAGATGGACACACTGTATTCCATTTCCAGGTCCCCAAATCCATAGGTGTTGATTCCGATCACGCTTCCGTCCTCTAAGATCAAGGGACCTCCCGAATTGCCGTGATTAATATGGGCATGGTGAACAATACAGTTTGTGTTTCCCAGCCATTCAAGGGAAAGGCATCTGGAAATATCTCCTCCTGCCACAGACACGGCTTCCACAGTGCCCTTGATTTTTTCGATTATGGCGTCGCCGTCATATACAATACTTGCCATATCTGCGCTGCCGGGATAGCCGATAGTAAAGATCTTTCTTCCTACATCATAGGGATCTACTCTTCTAAGAGGCATCGTTTCCACATTTTCAACCGGCTCCTTTGTCTTTAAAATGGCCACATCCGGGTATTGATGCTCAGCATAGAGCACCTCACACTCCACCACATTGCCTAATTCCCAATCTGTCAAAACCCTTTTATAAATCCTGCCGTCTTCATCCTGAGCATATTCTCCAGATCCATCAAGCTCCTCTCCCTCCTCCACCATTATCCACTCGTACTTATAGAACGTCTGATCATCCAGAAGAATAAAAACACGGGCGTCCTTATAATCAAAGGAACCGCTGGAGGTCACTACATGCCAGTTGGTGACAAACGTATCTGCATCCTTTCCCGGCGCTCCCACGCCGAATCCTGTTCCCGTGCTTAACGAATACCCTTCCGGCGTTTTCGCCACAGTGAAAATCCGCACCACCCCATACCGGGCGTCCGAAACCTTCTTCCGGTCATCTTCCCCCCATACCGGAATGGCCTCCATCATAAAAAGCGCCAGGAGTATTCCCCATAAAACAAGCTTTTTTCTATTTCTCATGTCCACTTCCTCATAATCCTCTGCCATTCTTTGGTTTTCAAGCTGCTGTACCCCGCAAGCATCCGGCTTCACATTAAAAATCCAAAATCACACAGGTAAAATTATCCTGTTTGGCATTCCCTGCCGCAACAACCTGCTTTTCCATTAAAGCCGCGGCCTCTGCAGCATTCCTTGTACCTTCCAGAATGTCCATAATCTCCTTTTCCGAAATCGTATCAAAAATACCGTCTGACATTAAAAGCACCTTGTCCCCCTGTCTGACCTCTACCGGGCGCAGGCTTCCGTCTATGTACTTCAGCTCCCCCATTCCCAGAAAGCTTACCAGGCGATCCTTCTGCGGATCGGTATTGACCCTGGAAAAGCTGATGTTTTTATTGACAGCCTCCCCGATAAGCTGCCGCTTGTAAATATGTTCACGGTTTATCTGTATCAGATGATGGCTGCAGTACAGATAGATCCGGCTGTCCCCCACTGCAGCCCAATGAAACCGGCCGTTGCCTGCAAGAATGGCCAGCAGCGTGGCTCCGCTCTTATAAATCTGGTCAGATCCCAGCATTTTCAGAACCTGTTCATTGGCAATGCTTAACATTTCATACAAAGGATTGTCAGAAGCAGAAGGGGAGATCTGATTTCCTGCCTGGAACATTCCCATTACAGCCTGCTGGCTTACCCTTTCACTGTCTGCCAAGCCTCCCATGCCGTCTGATACCACTGCCAGAAGCCCTGTCTTAATACGGTTCACTCCAAAGGTATCTTCCTGGTTTTTCCTGCGTCCAATGTTATGGACCATACCCACAGATCCATTGGATACATCCGGAAGAACCGGCAGCGAGACCTCCGATACAGGATCATCGTTCCCTGAAAAATGCTGTTTTCCACTGTCCGCAAAGGAATCTGCCAAGACAGAAGAAAGGTCTGTAACGGTCTTCTGAGCCGGATCTATTTCTTTTTTTCGTCCTTCCTTTTTCTTCCCCAAGGCCAGAATCCCGGCAGCACCTGCTGCTGTCAGCAACACTCCTGCTCCAAAGCCTGCTGCTAATGTAAGAAGCGCGTCCTTAGAAAGCCATGATCCTGACTGGTCTTTGTCCTTATCCTCCTCATCGCCATCCGTGTCCGACTTTTTCTGAATGCCATCAGCATCTTTCTTGTCTTTGTTCTCTGTCCCTGATTCAGACGGCTTCTCATCAGACAGCTCCGGCGAATTTCCCTCTGTATCATTTGTGTCAGTGGAGATTCCTTCTGTATCCGGGATTTCCGCCGGATTTTTGTCTTCTTTTTCTTCCCCGGCTTCCTCCAGGTTCCCGCCTTCCCCTGGGATCCCCTTTTCTTGTACCCTTCCGGCTCCCTCCTGCTGTTCTCCTCCTTCTGACATTCCTGCATTTTCTGACATTCTTACATTTCCGGGGCTGGTATTTTCCAGCAATGTCATGGCCCCCGGAGCCAGGAGAGCCCCTTGGGAAGCCATAGCCAAAGCAGTCCCTGACCATGCCGTCACAGACACCCACAACATCCATCTCTTAAACAACTGCCTCATTGATCAATCCTCCCAATATAACCGGTATTCGTAGCTTCCTGCTCTTAGGCTGTCTCCGGGTCTGACCGCTACCCTGCCCAGATGGTTGATTACCACTCCGTTAACCGATGTGCCGTTTTTAGACTGCATATCCCACACATAGACGCTTTTTCCGTCCCAAAGCATCACAAAATGAACACCGGACAGCTTTGTGTCCCGGGAATCTAAAATAATCTGTGCGTTTCCGTTTCTCCCTGCAGTCATCTCATATCCCTTCACCAGCTCCACAACACAAGTCTTGTTCTGCTGCCCGATTGCAGCCAGACGGACCGAAAGTCTGGGAAGGGAACGAAATGCCTCCTCACGGGCCCGCTGTTTCTCCATTTCCTGCTGCCTGCGTTTTTCTTCCTCCTGCGCCTGCTGCCTGCGGGCCTGCTCCTGTCGTTCTCTTTCCTGCTGTTCCTGCCGCTGCTTCTCCTCCTGGCGTTTTTTCTCCTCCTCCTGGCAAAGCCTCTCCTCCTCCCGGCGTTTTTTCTCCTCTTGTTTTCTTTTTGCCCCTATCACCCCAACAGCGCAGAGAATCAGCGCCAGTGCTGCAGCAGCGCCTGCAATAGCCGGAAAATGCCAGGCATTCTTGTCTTCCTCCTCAGAAGGCTTTGGATCCAAAGGATCCTCCTCCGATGATTCCACTATGTGCTGGGTCTGCTTTTCGTCGGTTTCCTCCGGCGCATCCTCCCTAAGCCTCAGATTCCTGGTTTGAATTTCAAAGCTGTCCTCATAGCTTCGCCCGGCCTGATTTTTATAGATCACGGTCAGTCTGCAGGTATCTTTCTCCGTCTTCCTTATCCCGGTCAGATCTGCCCGTATCCGAAGGGTTTCTCCCAGACAATTCAAAATTTCCTGCCCCATCTCCTCACCAGTCATGGAAATCGGCTTAGAGCCGCTGTCATCGGATTTCGGCAGATGGACGCCGCCTGCAGAGCTTCTGGCAAAGCTTCCCAGCTCCTTTGCCTGTTCATAATCTGCCGCTGACAAGACAAGCGCAGCCGTGTACACCGGAATATGGGATTGAGATACCATCTCATAGGCTTCCCTCCAGGTAGAACCATCCCCCTGGTCGTCACATCCGTCAGAGATCACCACAAGGGCCCGCATGGAATGAACCCCCGGCTCCTGCCGGAGAAACCTCAGCCCATGTATGATTCCGCTGTACAGATCCGTATCCTCTCCCGTGTAAGCCAGACTGTCGATTTCCGCCTTCCCTTCTTCTCTGGTATTAAGAAAACCAGAATCCGTAATCTGATTTCCCATTTTTCCAATCACAAGACTGTCCTGTTCGGAAAGCCCGCTGTTAATGGCAGAAAGCACCTCCTTTGCCTGGTCCATTCTCCCTTTCATGGAGCCGGATACATCCACCAGACAGTAGACCGTCATTGGAAGCTTCTCCTGACCGGCCCTGGCCACGTCATGAATCGACAGCATTTGGTCTCCCAGCAATACCTGAACCTGGTCGGCGCTGTCCGTCTCGCCAGGTATGGTACAGATGATTTCCACCTGATCTTCCGTTTCCTGATATACATTATTAATAAATGCCTGATTATCCGCAGCCAGTCCCAGTCCGGCGCCTAGATTCCACACCATCAGAAAGCTGAGGATCCTTCCTGCCATTTTCTTCATAAACCATCCCCCTCTATACGATAATTTTCATTGCCAAAGCTTATGGTATTTCCCCGTTTTAGCTGATACCATTTTCCTGGTTCAATACGGCGGCCCGAAACCATGGTTCCATAGGTAGAATTTTCATCCTGTATAAAAAGCTTTCCATGTTGGTCACACCACAGGCAGAAATGCCGCCTGCTGATTCCAGGAGTATCGGCCGGATAAATGATTGTACATTGACTGTCTCTCCCAAACGTAATGCTGGTATTGGGAGAAACAAAAAACCGCTGTCCCTGATATCGTCCATAAGCACACTGAAGCCAAAATCCTGCCCCTGCCTGCTCCGGCTGTCTGACCGCTCTATACTGCTTACTGCCTGCTCTGTATGGATTGCCGTCTGTCCTGCGGCACTGATCGGAAGAAAACACATCCTCTCCCGGAAACATTTTCTCTGCCATAGCCTGTGCGCTTTGAAAACGCTCCGAATCCCGCAGAGCCATGCCTTTCATAATAGCATCCGTTACATGCTCCGGCAAATCCGGGCAATACTTTTCTATGGGTATGGTCTCGTCTCTTTTCATTCGGTCAGGCGCTTTAGGCGGCCGCTGTCCGCTTAGGGCGTGGTAAATCGTCACACTGAGAGAATAAATGTCTGTCCAGGGTCCCTGGTTTCCATTGGAAAAATATTGCTCGACAGGAGCATATACCTGCTTTAAAATCGTAGTCAGTCCCTGACCGTTGTTAAAACATCTGACCGAACCAAAATCAATTAATTTTGCGTCTGTCACACTTGTCAGGAAAATATTGTCCGGGCTTATGTCCCTGTGAATCAGCCCCTGACTGTGAAGAATACGAAGAATATAAAGAAGTCTTTTGACATAACCTGACATCATGGACCAGCTCAGCCTGCCGTTCTGGTTTATGTAGGTCTTTAAATCAACCCCGGTAAGATACTCCATAGAATAATACACGGTATTATTTTCTTCCATCAACTGATAGACATTCATAATAGAAGGTTCATGGCGGAAATTATAGAGTACCAGGGCTTCCTCCTTAAACCGCTGCTTCAGCTTTTCAAAATACTCCTCCTGGCCCTTTACCGGCGTAATATCCCCGGACGCCTGTGTCCTCTGCACATCCTGCCTTGGAAACAGCTCCTTTACGATTACCCGCCGTTTTTCCAGACAGTCCCATGCCAGATAAGTAATGCCAAAGCCTCCGTTTCCGATCACCCTTCCAAGATAATACCGGGATGCCAGCATATACCGGTCCGGCAGAACACCTGCCGGACGGCTTGATGCTTCCTGAATGCTCTTATGGCAATAAGTACATACACCGTTTTTCAAGATGCCAAGCAGGCAGCTGGTACATAATGACTGCAAATCCATATTTTGTCACCTCATATATTTTGTCTCCTGGCAACGCTGTATTGCATACTGCTGTTTGATACCGCTGCATCACTCGCTCCAATTAAACTTTTCTCCGCACAAGGGAATAAAGATCATCCTGGAGGTTCCTATTGTCACAATGTCATAAGGATGAAGCTCGGTAGGCACCATCACCATTTTTCCGTTTACCCGGACAATGTTTCTTCCGTCAGAGGGACCGAAAAAGAATATTTTCTCTGTATCGTCATATGCAATCAGGGCATGCTTTTCCCGGCTGATCTGCTTATCGCCCCGAATGCAGATATCCATATGCTCCGCACGGCCAATATGATTGTAACCGCTTCGAATCCGGTAATCACTTCCCCTGTCAGGGCCTTCTATGCACACCAGCCATCCTACCACCGGCGTAAAGCCTGCTACCATGCCGGGATTATGAGGCATGGTCTGGTCATTATAATTATCCACCCCCGGAACCGATGAATCCACAAAACGCATCGTCTCACCGCCACCGCCAAATCCTTGGGTAGGCGCCTTGGTTCCGGTCATTCCCCCTGTGTCCATGGAACCGCCGCCGATGGGCTGTGTTTCCCCAATATGGTCAAACCCATTGCCGAACATTCCGCCGCCGATGGGTTCGGTAGCCCCTGCCTGCTGTTCAAAGCCTCCTCCAAAGCTGCCTCCCACCGGTTCCGTAGCGCCGTAGCCCCCTGCATTCTGGCCCTCTGCTGCACACATGGGACAGGTATGGTTGGTATCCCCGTCATAAAAATGTCCCTTGGCGCATATTTTCATATTCATCGTCATTCCTCCTTGTATGAGTAAATTTTATTTCATCACTCTATAAATACCGGATCACAAAAGTATTTTTCTCTGACCCAAGACAAAACATATCGCCGTTCTTCACCGGAACCGGTCGATGATCCTGAAGCTTTCCGTAATTCGTCAAATAGGTTCCATAAGAAGATCCGCAATCCATAATCATAAGAACCCCTTTTTCATTCCAGTAAAGCTTGCAGTGATTTCTGCTGATCCCCTTTGTATCCTCCGGAAAACGGATTCCGCAGAAAGCTTCCCGCCCAATACTGACGCCCTGACTTCCAATCGGGTAGGTTCTTCCCTGCATAATCCCTGAAGTACCGGTCAGGCTTGCCCTGGCCTGATCCGGCGCAGCCGGGATCGGGCCTGATGGAACGGGGCCTGGCGGGATCGGAACAGGCCGAACGGGATCCGGAGGGATTGGAGCAGACCGAACGGAATCCGGCAGTATCGGATCCGTGGGTGCTGATTTTGACGAAGAACCTGTCTTATTTTTGACTATAACCACACCCACAAGAGCAGCGCCCACAGCTCCTAACAAATAGAGCCATTTTTTATCAGCCTCCAAACCATCATCCCCAGGTATATCGGTCTTGCTTTCTCCTGTTGTCTCCGGCTCGATCATCGTTTCTATTTCGGTCCCTGTTTCGTTTCCCCTTTCCCTCCTTCTTTCACGTCCTGATGCCCCCGAAGTTTCCTCCGCTTCTTTGGTCTCCCCGGAACTGCCCTGTCCGTAAAAAGCATTTACATCTGTATGGAAAGAGATCAGCTCCCCCGAATCGATTATCAATCCCACTAATCCATTCTGATCATCCATCACAAACAAAGGAAAACAAAAAATTTCTTGAACGTTTTCCCCTTCTGATGCAAACTCCCAGCCTAGTAAAGTAAGCTGCTCCGACTTCCCGGCCTGCGCTCCCGTGATCCTAAGCTTACGGCTTGCCATCGTTACCTCTGTGTCTAAATACAGCAGGTCTGCAGTCTGCCCCTGAAATGCACCGGCCAGTCCCAGGATCTTTGTTTCCGGCGGAACCTGATCCCGAAAAGCAAACATGCCCAGCCCATATTCCGAAAATCCCCTTCCCGTAAAATCAACCTCATAGCTGTGTCCGTCATCATTCCAAATGTGGTACGTCTCTGCACTGCTGTCCACCACATCCATGGTAGTTATTGCATAATAACTGCCATTATTTTCAATTACCACCGCTACCCCGAAAGTAACCATTTCCGAAGCATTCTCCCCCACGATATAAAACACATAATCTTCCTGTGCTGCCAGAGAACAAATCCCTATAACCATCATAAAAAATCCTGTCAGCAGCCATCTTGCAAATCTTTTTCCCCTTTTCTTCATCCCCAGTCTCCTTTTCTCATACCTTATGACACAAACACCCGTTCCCCAAAAGCCTGTGCTCTTCGAAACACATGAAAAGTATTTTATTTGTCTCGAAGCATTTACCCATATCTGTTTGTTAATTATACCCCCCCCCAAACAAACTTTGTCAACTCTTGTCAGCAAGGCTTTTTATGTGTTGGCACAAAAAAATCCCCCGGCCAGACACACTTTCATGTCTGGCCGGAGGATTCCTGATTCTATCATCCGGTAATATAAAAAACTGACCGGTTGGGGAACCGGCCAGTTTTAAGGAGAAGGTATTTCGTTTTATGGGATGTAGCAAAAACTATATAATGTATTGGGGGTACGTTCATTATAATACCATAGAACCTCCCAAAAGTGTTCACAAACTTCACAATATTTTATATTATTTTTTGTGCAAATCTTACAATATTTTTTCGTCAACTTGCACTATTTCCCCGTTTTTCTCTTGATTCCCTGCATTCTGCCCACTATTTTCCCCTGAAAGGAACAATCTCCAGGTATAAATATCTTCATAAAATAAAAACCTATCAGCAAAGACCTCAATCAAAACATACTGCCAAATCCAAAGAAAAATGAAAAAAGAAAGGAAATTATCATATGAAAGACGTAACTGGCGATCTCTTTGCCTTGAATGATATTCGAAAAACTCCAAGTGTCAGCCAGATCACCCGCCTGAGCATGATCGAGAACCGTCTCCGGATGCTCCGGGAAAAGCTGGACCATGAAAGACCCATTCTCACCCTTGTGGTTACAGACGACTTAAAGCTGGTGCAGCGGGAAATGGGAACCATCCAAGTTACCCAGGAGCTGATCGGCTACTACAATGAAACTCATGTGATCAACCTGTCCGTCCGCCCTGACAAAAATGCTGTCCTGATCCGTCTGAAAAAACGGCTCAGTGAAAAACGCAGTTAGCCCTTGCATACTCAATCAGCTCCAAAAGCTCCGGATAAAAATCACCTCCCGTTTCTGCCTTCAGCGTACAGATCACCTCCCTGCATCCCTTCATCAGCTCCTTTGCCCGCCTTATGGCTTCTGTCCTGACGCGGCAGAACGCCCTTTCTCCCACTACCTCTGCTGCCAGCAGCCTGGCTGCCGGATAATCCAGATCATTCTCCCACAGGATTCCGGTTGTAAAAGGAATCCCTTGTCTCTGAAGCCTTCTATATACCGGCGTTCCTGTACCATTTCCCCCAATCACAAATACCTGAGGCGCTCCTTCCTGCTTGGGAAGCTCTGCCGTTCCGGTCCGTTCATCGTAATCTCCCGCCACAATTCCATATAGCTCCCGAATATACCCTGGCGTAAAAATCTCCTCCGGCGTCCCTGTCCGATCGATCCGGTCTCCTCGAATACAGGCAATCCGGTCTGAAATCCTCTCTGCCAGATCCAGCTCATGCAGGGATAAAACCACTGATAATCCTTTTTCCCTGGAAAGCCTTTGAAGCACAGACAGAAACTCCAGCTTGTGCCGGATATCCAAAAATGAGGTGGGCTCGTCCAGCACAATCAGCTCTGGCTCCTGGCTTAACGCCCTGGCCAGCATGACCCGCTGCCTCTGCCCGTCGCTGATTTTCTCAAAAGCTTCCTCGGCAATTTCGGACACCTTCACCAGCTCCATAGACTCCCTTACCACCCTATGGTCCCGATCCGACAGGATACCGAACCTGCCCGTATAAGGATATCGTCCGGTTTCCACTACCTGCCGGCAGCTCATCATCTCCGGACGAATCCGCTCCGTAAACACCACGGAAATCCTTCTGGCCAGTTCCCCTGCAGATATTCTGCCCAGCTCTTTCCCGTCCAGGAAAACAGCGCCCTTCAGCGGCTCAAGCTGGCGGATGATGCTTTGCAGAATTGTGGTTTTCCCTGCCCCGTTTGGCCCGATCAAAGTAAGGATCTGCCCCTTTTTCAGCCCAATCTCGATGTTTTCCACCAAAGGTACGCCATGATACCCTACTGACAATGTCTTCGTATAAAAGTAAAATTCCTCACCCACCAGTCTTCTCCTCTGTTCCTTCTGTTTTCCGCTATGAAACGGTTCCTAAATAACGCTTTCCATCTTTCAAAACTTCCCCTTCCTCTGTACCAGTATATAAATCACTGCCGGGGCGCCGAACATTGCCGTCACCGTGCTGATACTCAGCTCTGCCGGAGCCAGCAGGGTTCTGGCCAGAAGATCACAGAGCAGGCAGAACACTGCACCTCCCAGAAAGCAAGCCGGAATCATCAGAATCGGCCTGGCTGTCCCCAAAAGACGCCTTACCAGATGAGGCGCCGCAATCCCCACAAAGGACACTGGACCTGCAAAGGCTGTGACACAGGCAGACAAAAGGCTTGACAGCACCACCAGCCAGAACCGGAATTTTCTGATATTCAGCCCCAGATTCTGCGCATAAAGCTCTCCCAGCTCATAGGCGCTGATAGGCTTACTCATGAGAAAAACACCAAGAAAGGCCGGAAAAACCACAAGAAAGATCACTGCCACATGCTCCCATCCAAGCCCTGAAAAGCTTCCCATTGACCAGTTGTGAAGGTTGACAATCTGCTCATCCTCTGCAAACGTCACCAGAAAATCCGTAACCGCAGAACAGATATAACCGATCATAATACCGCTCACAATAAGCATGGACATTTTATCAACCACCTTGGACATCAGGATCACAAATCCCATGGAAAGCATTGCCCCCAGAAACGCAGCCCCGATCATCCCGGCAAACCCCGGCTGAAGGGCTTTTTTTAAAGACAGTACCAGCACCAGGGCCACTGCCAGCTTTGCCCCCGATGAAATCCCCAGGATAAAAGGGCCTGCAATAGGATTATGAAAAAAAGCCTGAAGAAGGTAGCCGGACAAGGCAAGACTCCCGCCCAGCATTGCCGCTGCCAATGCCCGCGGAAAACGGATCTCCATCACAATATCTTTGTACACCCCATCTCCGCCGTCCTTCAGCAGCAGGGAAACGATCTCCTCCAAAGGGACCCTGACACTGCCTACATATAAGCTGACTGCCACAAGAACGGCTGTCAACAGAAAAAGAATCAGAAACATCCCGTACCTGTATGTTTTATTTTCCATATGCTATGCTCCCAGTGTCCTGCTTCGAAGAAGCATGTGTTAAAAGGCGCTCTTTGGGTATACTCTGCGGAACATGGTTCCCCTGCTCCAAAGAAGCATCTGTCAAGAGGTACTCTATGGACATCATCTGCCGCCTGCTGTCCATGAGAATCCAGCCGATAAAAATAGGTCAGATTCTCCTCCCTTCCCTCCAGCATCTCATGAAGGTCAAAGATAATGGTTCCCAAAGCCATAGACGACTGGTACAAATCCTTTGTGGTACAAAACACCCTTCCTTCCTCCACTGCCTTAAAATTTTTCAGAATCCCTTCCTTTTCCAGCAAATCTTCCAGCCCCTGCAGCTCCCCATCAACCGTACTGTTATAAATCAGATAATCGGCCTCCTTTGCCTGAGCATAAAATTCCTCCATCTGAATCGTCATGGCAGATGCTCTGCTCCCATCATCTTCCCCTGGAAACACATAAGAGCCCCCAGCCAGCTCAATCATCCGCGGCAGATAATCAGAAGGCTTTCGTATATTCACCTCACCGTTTGACGTAATATAAAAAAATGCTACCTGGGCCTTTTTCCCCTGTCCGTTTTCCTTTACCTGGGCCTTTACCCCCTCAAAAGCTTCCGCCTGGGCAAAAAATGCCGCCTCTGCCTCCTTTTCCCTTCCTGCCAGCAGCCCGTAAAGCCGGATCCATTCGGTTCTCCCCAAAGGCTCTCTCTCATAGCTGGAGTGATCCACCAGCACCGGAATCCCCAGCCGTTCCAGCTGCTCCTTCACCTGAGGAGCATGATAAATCATTGTGTTTTCAATGGCCAGCCCGCATCCCTCCGCCAGGATCCGCTCATAATCCGGCGCTGCATATTTTCCGGCATATAAAAGCTTTCCTGTTTCCATGGCCTTCTTCGCCTCCGGAATATACCATCCGTCTTCCCTCAGGCTGCTGAACCGAAGCCGATCCATGCCGTCCATGGAAACAAACATATCCATCACTGCGGATGCTGACAGATAAATATTTTCCACCGGCTGCTTTAGCACCGCCACATCCTTTCCTGGATTGTCCGGAACCGTCCCGCCCTCTGGCACCAACAGAAAATGCTCCGAATCTGCTATGGTAATCCAGGCATAGCCTCCCTCATAATAATCAATGGAAAATTCCTCTGCATACTTTCGATCCATACTGCGTAACCAAGCCAGCTCCTGACCCTCCACCAAAATAGACTGGACTTCGGACGGCTCCTGAGCCGTGCTGCAGCCTGCGGGCATCATAAGCAGTGCTCCTGCCAGAAGGCAGGCTCCTGCCCTTTTCTTTGCTGTCAGCAGCACGCCAATCCAGCCTTTAGTTCTTTTCTTCCTCATTCTCTCAGTTAAGCTCCTCCAAAGCTGCCAACACATGTTCCACATAAATATCCTGAATTGCCTTCAGCTCCCCAAGGCCCTGAAGCAGACATTCCACCTCATATCCCTCCCCGGCAAGAACGCTTTTCCAGGAATCCTCCTCATCCCCTGCCATATCATTGGATGCGTGATCCCCGGCCACTACCATCAAAGGAGCCAGCACTACCCTTTGATAGCTTCCGGTCTCCTTTAAAGCTGCCGACACATCCTCCAGATCCGGCTTTGCTTCCACAGCGCCGATAAAATAATTCTGAAAACCTTCTTCATTCAAGGTCATCTGCATTTTTTCATAAACCTGATTGGATTCTGCTTCGGTGCCATGCCCCATGAACACAATGGCAGTCTTCCCGTCGTCATAGGACTTAGTAGCATCCGTTATGGCCTTTGCCACTGCCTCAAAATCCTTGTCGCTGGTAAGAAGCGGCTCCCCTACTACAATTCTTTCAAAATCCTCCTCATGCTCCTTTAATTCCTCTATCACATCCTGATACTCCAGCCCATTCATCAGATGAGTAGGCTGAACCACCAGTGTCTTTACTTCATCTGCCGCAGCCCGGTCCAAAGCCTCTGTCACATTATCAATGGCAAGCCCGTCCCGCTTCTTCAGCTTATCAATAATGATCTGGGCCGTAAATGCCCTCCTTACCTCATATTCCGGACAGGCGCTGCCCATGGCTCTCTCAATGGCTCCGATGGTTTTCTCCCTGCTGTCGTTATAGCTGGTTCCAAAGCTTACGGCCAGAATCACGGTATTCTCTGCCTTTTTCCCTTTATCTGCTTCGTCTCCGGAACTTTCTTCCTTTGAAAGGCTCTCTCTGTCTGCGTCCTCCTTACCGGCCGCAGTATTATCGGATACGGCGTCATTTACCTTTGTGTCCCTTTCTGCAGGATCCTGTACCTCTGTCCCCGGCAGGGATGCCCCGGCTCCGGTCTCTGCACCCTTCCCGCAGCCGAACATGCCCATTGCCGCAGCCAATGCCAATGCCAATAATGTGATTCCTTGTTTCTTCATGTTGCTTCCTCCTCGTTTTTGATGGATTTGATACATTTCCGAAGTACGCGGCTTCGGTTCTGCCATACGCTCTCTGTAAATTCTCCTGTCCTCAAGGCAAAAGCAGCACTCGATCATGGAATCAAAATTCTGTTCCAAAGATCTGCAGCACAAAAAGAAGGCTCTCCGGGAGCCTTCCTGTATCCTCTCGTATCAAGGCAATGCCCCCTTATATACGTTCGGCGGCAAATCATCAGAAGACATCCTGAGAACGTTTCTCATTTGCCTTCCCCTTGTACTTTTGTTGAACAGACTTTCACAGGAAGCGCCAACATACCAGATCAAGCAGGTTTCCTGGCTTACGGATCTAAGCTCTCCCGCGCCTTCTCATGCTCTTGCACAATGGCATCCCTGCAGAATCGCTCCCCGCTCACAGTGACCGGATCGCCCGGGACTCTCACCCGGTTCTCTTTTACCCGGCTCCGTAGAGCCGGCACTTGATCCTTTATGAAGTTATGGTTTCTACTCCATTCTAAAAGCATCCATGTAAAATGTCAATCCGAAAATTACCATGAATTCCCTATTACTTTAAAAGTCCGCCGCCGGGCGCATGGAGGTTTACCTGGAGCCTCCCTGTATCTTCCCCACCTTTCGGTAGAAAGAAGTCACAGGCATGTTGCAGAGCCGTGCCGCCTCCTTAGCCGTGATTTCCTTTGAGATCCACTTTCTTGAAATCTGTCCGAAATTATCCGGCAGCGGATTTTCCGGCCTTCCGAACCTTACCCCCCGCTCCTTTGCTGCCTCGATTCCCTCTTTCTGCCTCTGGCGGATATTTTCCCGCTCATTCTCTGCTACAAAAGACAGAACCTGAAGTACAATATCACTGAGAAACGTTCCTATCAGATCCTTCCCCCGGCGTGTATCTAAAAGCGGCATATCAATCACCACAATATCCACCTGCTTTTCCTTCGTCAAAAGTCTCCACTGTTTTAAAATCTCGTCATAATTTCTTCCCAGCCGGTCAATGCTCTTTACATATAATATATCGTCCGGCTTCAGCCTTCCCAGCATAAAATTATACATAGGACGGTCAAAATTCTTTCCTGACTGCTTGTCCATGTAAATGTTTTCCTTTGGTACTTTCACCTTCTTCATTGCCACCATCTGCCTTCCCTCATTCTGTTCCCTGGTGCTGACACGCACATAACCATACATTTTCCCCATTGCGGCCTCCTGTCTCTTTTGTAATAGCAGTTCGTGAATTTACAAACCCTTCATGAATGTTGCTGCTTTCCTGTGTAAAAAATCTGCTGCAATCCAGGTCGGCGCTGAGCCTTCACAATCATGCCTTCGTTCCCGCCATCTCCATATCTCACAAGATGAAAGGCACGCCGAACGCATGCAGATTTCCTACAAAAACGCCATATGATAGTAGTAAAACACATTATGTGCGTATTTTATCGAATATCCGGCAACAAAAAAACAGGCCATATTATGATATGGTCTGTTCCTCTGCCCGTTTCAGGGTAAACCAAAACTCCACCCCTCCTTCCACATTCTCCACTCCACAGCTCTGATGATGGGCATCCATCACTGCTTTTACAATTGAAAGGCCGATTCCGCTTCCTCCATAATCCCTTGTCCGCGCCTTATCCACCTTATAGAACTTTGTCCAAAGGTTAGGAAGATCTGCCTGCGGAATCCAATTTCCCGTGTTATATACCCTGACCTTAACCAGATCATGCCTGCGCTCTACAATAATACGGATTCTTCTCTCCCCGTTCAGATGATTCAAAGCATTGTTCAGATAATTTGTCACAACCTCCTCGATCTTAAACTCATCCGCCGTCACATACAAAGCTCCCTTCGGCTCAAAAACCACCTGAGCCTGGTTCTGTTCAATCAAAATCCGGGAAGCATTTAAAAAATCCCCAATCAGCTCATTAATATCAAACTGCTGAAAATCAAGAGTATCCCCTCCAAATTCCAGGTCGCTTAAGGTCAACAGCTGCCGGACCATCTTGTTCATCTTGCCGGCCTCATCCATAATCACCTCGCAATAATAATCCCGGCTTTCCTTCTCCTCGCACATCCCCTCGCTCAGCCCTTCCGCATATCCCTGAATCAAAGCAATGGGGGTCTTTAACTCATGGGACACATTGGCAATAAACTCCTTGCGCATCTCATCAATGTGGATCTTTTCTTCAATATCATGCTGAAGCTGCCGGTTTGCCTTCTGCAGCGCACCGATGGTCTCCTTCAGCTTATCTGATAAGGTGTTCATGCTTCGGCCCAGCACCCCGATCTCATCCTGGGAATTTCCCTCATACTTGGCATCAAAATCAAGCTCCGACATTCTTTCTGACAGAGAGGCCAAACGCATCAGCGGCTTTGTCACCTTGTTTGTGACAAAATACATCAGGACACTGCCAAACACCAGAGCCATCAGTCCCACATAGGTAGTAAACCGGTTCGTCAGCATCACACTCTCCCGAATGCTTGCCAAAGGCATGGACATAATAAACAAGGTACGATTGTCCGATAAAAATCCCCAGCTTTCCATATAGGTAGACCGAAACCGAGTATCATAATTGGTCTCAATCACATAATTCTCATGCTCCCTTAACAAAGAAGCATGCCTTTTTCCTACTCCCAGCACATACCGCTGTACCTTCTGCACCAGATAATCACTGTCCCTGCCTGCCCCCAGAATCGTGGCTCCTGTATTGCTGTCAATAAGGACCATATTAATATTGCTCTTATCCCCATAATCTCGAATGGTCCTCAAAAGCGTCCGCTCCCCCTGAAAATCATCCCCCTCTCCCTGCTCCCTGCTTTCCGGCACATTCTCTGTTCCCGGACTCCTTGGCCTTCCCGAACCAGACTCCTTTCCCTCCCAATCCTCCTCTCCGGCACTGCGGTCCGGTGCCTGAGCCCAGATCTCCCACTCCCTCTGAAGCTCTCCTGCAATCACATCCCCAATGCTTTCCCCGCTGCCTGTCCTCTCCATCACAGCAGCATCAATATCCTCATATGCCGCCTCCATTTCCTTGCGCTTTTCATCAATATAATACCGCTCCAGCCACCAGTTGTTGATCACCCACACGGAAAACAAAACTGCTGTCATGATTCCCAAAAAGATCAGCATAATCCGGCGGCGAATCGAATGCTTTACGCTGCTGGATCCGTTGCCTGATTCCCTCATCTAACTATTCACCTCAAATTTATATCCCATACCCCAGATGGTCTTAATATAATCTCCCTTCTCCCCCATTTTGCTCCGCAGCTTCTTTACATGGGTATCAATGGTCCTGGCATCTCCAAAATAATCATAATTCCACACATGATTTAAAATCTTCTCCCTGGAAAGAGCCAGCCCCTGATTCTCCATAAAATAATTCAGCAGCTCAAACTCCTTATAGCTTAAGTCAATGACCTGCCCGTCAATAGTCACCTGATGAGCCGCCTTGTCAATCCGGATACCGCCGGCCTCCGACGTGTCCGCTGATGTTCCCTGGCTTCTGCGCAGAATCGCCTCCACCCGCGCCACCAGAATCTTAGGGCTGAAGGGTTTGGAAATATACTCATCCACCCCCAGCTTAAAGCCCTGCAGCTCGTCCCGCTCCTCTCCTCTTGCCGTCAGCATAATAATAGGCACTTGGGAATACTGCCGAAGATTCCTGCATACCTCCCACCCATCCATCTTGGGCATCATCACATCCAAAATCACCAAAACAATATCCTTCTGGGCAAAAAACACCTCCACAGCCTGCTCCCCGTCTTCTGCCTCCACTACCAGAAACCCCTTTACTGACAGAAAATCCTTCACCAGCTTCCGCATTCTGGCCTCATCATCTACAACCAGCACCTTTAATGTGTCCACGCCTGGTCTCCTCCTTCTCATTGCCCTATATTTTTGACCCAAATGGCATCCCTTCATGCTTGCTTCTTCAAAGCGGAGGCACTTCGCGCCGCAAGGCATACCCATAATCCAAATGATTCGCAGGCATATTCTCATTATTTCAGGGAAGCTCCCAATCATTTGGCAAATAACGATGCTTTCTCCAAGTATAACAGATAAAGATCGGTATTTCCACCACTTCACAGATAATTCACAGTTGACTGTCCTACCCAAAACATATTTGAAAAATCATCCCTGCTGTATACCATCCCAAAATACCTTTTTAAATCCGCTCAAAAAAACTCTCCGCACATCGTATCGCCACTCCATACGCTGCTGCCTCCTGCCGGCATTTCCCGATCCTTAAAAACGACGTATCCGAATCAAGAAGGTCATACCCTGCCGCCTTTTTATCCAGCTCCCTCCGAAAATCCCTTAAATACGGCCCCACCCTGCCGCCCAAAACCACATCACACCCAAAAACCATCCGCAGGTTCACAGAAAGGACAGCCAGATCCTCCAAATATGCATTTAACCGCTCCCGGTATCCCTTCTGCTGCCCCCTCACCCTTTCAAAAAACACATCAAGCCCTGGATCATCCCCCAAAAGCGCTGCTGCAGAGCAATAGACATCCGCACATCCCCTGCTCCCGCACTGACAGGGACGTCCATCCTGCTTCAGCCTCATATGACCGAGCCTGGTTCCCCCTCCATGCTGGCCCTCATACAAGGTTCCATTTATAAAAACAGCCCCTCCCACCTGATCATTAAGGGCAAGGTAAACCCCGTCCCGGCTCTCCCCCGCAAACTCTCCATAAGCCGCCCCGTTTACATCATTGTCCACATAGCACGGATACCCTGCCATATCCTCAAATCTCTGAAAGCTTACATTCTCCACTCCAAGGGTCTGAGAACGAAGCAGCAGCTTTGCCTTTTGGTCCACCTCCCCGGGAAGGGCAATCCCTACCCCTTGGATTTTTCGTTTCTCTACCCCGGACTGTTCCAGAAAAACCTGAAGCCAGTTCCCCGCAGCCTCATAATAAGAAAAATCCCTGGTAAAGGGAAGCCGGATCCTGGCTTTTTTCATCAGCTCCCCTTTCAGGTTTACAATTACAAAATCAATATGCCCCTTTGCAACATCCATACCGGCTCCATAGGCCGCATCCTCTGCAATCGACATTTGTTTCGCCTTTCTTCCCCCAGTAGATCCATATTCCCCCGCCTCTGCCACAATACCCTCTTCTTCCAGCTCCCTTACACTCTGAAGGACTGTGGGCATACTAAGCCCCAGTCTGACGCTGATCTCATTTTTCGAGACTGTACCTGCCTTTGATATCAGTCTGGCAATACGAGTCCTGTTCATACGCCTGATTTCCCTTTTTCCCTCTCCCTTTTCCATGCAAATCCCCCTGCTTTTTCTTCTGACAGCATTTTATACCTTGTAACACAAAGTGCCTCTGCTCCGAAACAGCGCACATTCCGGGGTACCTTTTCGGGTATCCCTTGCAGCACAAAATCCTTTGGCGCACAGGTATAATAAAAGTCATTGTATTATAAAATAATATTCCACGCAACTCTTTCTCAAAAAAACGTGACTTCTTTTTCTCCTTGTGATACACTATGGTTGCAAATACACATTATTTCAGCAGAAAGAGGGATGATTATATGGCAGAATCCGAATATTTATGGAAAGATAAAAAACACCATCTTTGGTTTCCCATCAGCTTTACCACCTACTACATAGAAAATGACCGTCTGATGATCAAACATGGATTTCTCAGCACAATACTTGATGAGACGCTTCTTTACCGCATTGTAGACCTGACCCTTTATCAATCCTTAGCAGGCAAGGTTTTCGGCACCGGCGACATTATTCTGAAAACTAAGGTAGATTCTACCCCTGAGATTATCCTGAAAAATATCAAGAGACCCATGGAAGTCCGCCGCCTGCTCTCCCAGGCCATTGAGGAAAGCCGTCAGTCCCGCAATGTGGTAGGAAAAGAGTTTTACGGCGCTTCCTCCCATGAACATATGGATTTAGACGGCGACGGATTGTGTGACTTTGATCACAAGGAATTGTAAATCGATCCCTATGTACCTGAAGCATATACCTTATAACACAAAATGCCCCGTTTCGAAGGCACATGGGTTTAGGAGTGCCCTGTTTGGGTATACCTTATGGCACAAAGTGCCCCCGCTCCGAAGGAGCATGTATTAAGGTGTGCCCTTTGGGTATACCTTGCGGCACATAATTCCCCCGCTCCGAAACAGCATGCATGAAAGGGTGCTTTTTTGGTATATGCTTCCGGGATACGTTATCGCTCCTTAAAGGTAGCGCACTGCGTATGCTCTGATCTGCTGGCCCCGTCGCCGCTCACATTAATATGCTCTGCCTGACAATGCCGTCCTTCATTATAGATACAGTTTACCGCCTCACAGTCAATCTCAAGACGGCTCTCCGGTGTCTTAAACACGTTCTTAAACGCACCCTCCTTGTTTTCATCAAAGCTGCCGCAGCAGGTCTCAGAACAATCATGAGCGCTGTGCCCGTCCACTATAATCGCCTGCTTACAGCAGCAGTTATCTGCATTATGCAGACAGTTGGTGACTGTACAATCAAGTTTTGTCATAATAAATGCATACCTCCTTGATGGTTTGATGTGATGGCCAAAGCCGGATACATCGATATTTTCAAATATCAAGGATAGTATGCACTTATTCTAAAAAAATATAATTCCTTTTTCTTCTATTTTTATTTTTCCTTCTTCACTTCCACCTTGCGGATTTCCTTAGAACCAATCTCCTCTTTTATGGCAGTGATAAATTCCTCCAGGGATTTCTGTCCCTCGTCTCCAAGGAAACGGCTCCGAACCGCCACAACACCGTCCTCTGCCTCCTTCTGTCCTACCACCAGCATATAGGGCACCTTCTGCATCTGCGCCTCACGGATCTTGTATCCGATCTTCTCAGAACGCACATCCAGCTCCACCCGGATTCCAGACTGATCTAACCGCTCTGTCACCTGACGGGCATAGTCCATAAACTTGTCTGAGATAGGCAGCACCTTCACCTGCACCGGAGCCAGCCAGGTTGGAAAAGCCCCTGCAAAATGCTCGATCAGGATTCCGATAAACCGCTCAATGGAACCAAATGCTACACGATGAATCATAATCGGACGGTGCTTTTCTCCGTCTGCTCCGATATATTCCAGCTCAAACCGCTGGGGCATCTGAAAATCCAGCTGGATGGTTCCGCACTGCCAGGTCCTTCCGATGGCATCTACCAGATGGAAATCAATTTTAGGCCCATAAAACGCACCGTCACCCTCATTCACCACATAGTCCAGACCCAGCTCCCCCAGAGCCGAGCGCAGACCTTCTGTGGCCATCTCCCAATCCTCGTCACTTCCCATACTGTCCTCCGGACGGGTAGACAGCTCCACATGATACTGGAAGCCAAACAGCGTGTACACAGAATCAATCAGCTTTGCCACTCCCATAATCTCATCCTTGATCTGCTCCGGAGTCATAAAGATATGAGCATCATCCTGGGTAAAGCAGCGCACCCGCATCAGGCCATGAAGCTGACCGGATTTCTCATGGCGGTGAACCAGTCCCAGCTCTCCCATTCTCAGGGGCAGATCCCGATAAGAGCGAGGCTCAGAGGCATAGGTCAGCATCCCGCCCGGACAGTTCATAGGCTTCACTGCATAATCCTGCTCATCAATCACCGTGGTATACATGTTGTTCTTATAGTGATCCCAGTGTCCGGAAGTCTCCCACAGGCTTCTGTTGAGAATAACCGGCGTGGAAACCTCTACATAACCGGCTTTTTTATGAATTTCCCGCCAGTATTCCAGAAGCGTATTCTTTAACACCATACCCTTTGGCAGGAAGAACGGAAATCCCGGTCCCGCCTCATGCATCATAAACAGCCCCAGCTCCCGGCCCAGCTTTCTGTGATCCCGCTTCTTTGCCTCCTCGATCATGGTAAGATAGGCTTCCAGCTCCTCCTTTTTGGAAAACGCTGTGGCATACAGACGAGTCAGCATCTTATTGTGCTCGTCCCCCCGCCAGTATGCGCCTGCAATGCTGGTCAGCTTATACGCCTTTCCCACATCCTTAGTGCTCATCAGATGAGGTCCTGCACACAGATCCGTAAATTCCCCCTGCTTATAAAAGCTGATTTCCTCCCCTTCCGGCAGATCCTCAATCAGCTCCACCTTATAAGGCTCCTGCTTCTCCTTCATAAAGGCAATGGCTTCCTCCCGAGGCAGGCTGAACCGCTCAATGGGCAGGGCCTCCTTGACGATCCTTTTCATCTCTGCCTCAATCTTTTCCAGCTCCTCTGCCGCAACAGGCTCTGCAAAGTCAATATCATAATAAAAGCCGTCGGCAATTGAAGGCCCGATCGCCAGCTTTGCTTCCGGATACAGTCTCTTTACTGCCTGAGCCATCACATGGCTTGCCGAATGGCGCAGTGCTGCCAGCCCCTTCTCATCCCTGGCTGTCAGAATATTCAAGGTACAATCTTCCTCCAAAACAGTTCTCAGATCTGCTGTCTCCCCATTGACCTCACCCACACAAGCCATCCGTCCAAGACCCTCGCTTAAGTCCTTTGCCACATCCACAATCGACATCGGCTGTGAATATTCTTTTACGCTTCCATCCTTTAAGGTAATCTTCATTGCCATTTTCCTTTCTTTTCATGAATTTAAATTTTCATAAGAAATCTCCATACACCCGGCTTCGGACGCACTGCCACACAGAAAAATCCGGCGCCCCATTTGGCATCCCTGATCTGAACCGCCGGCGATGACAAAATATTTCAACCATCCGATAAATACACCGCCGACACAGCCTTACCGAAACCATCGGATAAAACCATAACAAAACGTCCCCTGTCCGGCACATTCTGCGCCTGACAGGGGACGATCACGTTCCTGATCGCGGTTCCACCCCACTTGCTGCCTGTATTACCTGCCTGTATCCTGTACAGACAATCTGACAGCCTCTTCATTCTGACGATAACGGTGTCCGCCGGATCCGATTAAGGACCACTCCGAGCTGGTCTTCCCCCATGAACCCGCGCAGAATGCTTCCACCATACACATTCCTCTCTGTCCGCTTTTCACAGGCTACTGGTCTCATCTACATGATATCCTGTTCAGTTTTCATTTTCCATCTCTGAAACGATTATAACATGCGGCATTAATTTGTCAAGACCCATCTGTCAATCATGCCTGCTATTCAGACGGCCTGCTGTTTTTTAGATAATAGAATGAACATAACCCAAGTCGTCACAGCCTCCCCTGCTGCGTAAGAGATCCATACCCCATTTAAGCCAAACAATTTCGAGAAGATTCCTGCAAATACCACAATTAACACAAAACCTCTTAAAAGCGATATGACAGAAGCATTTTTAGCCTGATTTGTCGCACTGAAAAAACTGGCTCCTATTATATTCACACTTGCAAAAATAATGCCAATAAAATACAGCCTCACACCCAAATGTGCATAATGATACAGCTCCTGGTCGTTTTCACTGTTAAAGATACCAATCAAGGTATCTGCGTTTAAGAATATAACTGCATATAAAATAACCGACAGAACCAGCGACACAAAAAAGGATAAATTCTTTAGTGTTTTAACATTATCATGCTTTCCTGCCCCATAGTCACGGCTGACCAGAGGCTGGCAGCCATTAGAAAGACCATTAAATACAGCAATAACTACAAGAGCTATGTTTGCAATGATGCCATACGCTGCCACTGCCGTGTTTCCCACAATGGAAAGAATAATGTAATTATACACAATTGTGGTCACGCCGGCTGATACGTGTCCGACAAACGCGGAAATCCCCACCTGACAGGAACGCAGAAGCCTTTTGAAAGACGGAACACAGATCTTTAATTTAACATTACTTTTCTTAGACAAAAAATGACTCATGCAGATAGCAATTCCCAGCACCGGAGAAAGTGCGGTTGCCAGGGCTGCACCCTTCATTCCCATCCCAAGGGGAAACATTAAAACATAATCAAACACAATATTAAAAAGACTGCTGATAAGAGTTGACAGCATGGAAACCATCGGTGCATGATCATTCCTGCAATAAGCATTCGCAACCATATTCCACATAAACACCGGACCAAAGGTCATAAAAATTCTTGTATACTCCTTGCCGGTCATAATCACAGCATCGTCAGCCCCCAGCATCCGAAGAAGCTTTTCTGGTGCAAACAGCCCAATCATTGTGAACACCAGTCCAAGCATCGCCGTAAATACAAGAGCATTAAACAGATAGCACTCCGCATCGTTATTGTCCCTTATTTTCGTGATACTATACTGAATTGCAGAGCCGATTCCTATCATGTCCCCTATTCCATATATAATGTTATACAGGGGCAGTACAAGATTAAGGGCGGCAATCCCAAGAGTCCCCTGCGACTTGGAAATAAAATAAGTGTCTGCAAGGATATAACATGACATCCCTACCATGCCCAAAATATTCAAACTAACATATTTTGCAAATTCTTTTTTAATTTTCATCGTAACCTTCCTCTGCCGCTTTGTCGTCAATCAACGATACCGCCGCAGGGTCTGACCTCCCCTGATCATGGATAGAATATTCAGCCTTTCCTGAAATTTCAAAGAGTATTTTCCTATATCATGCAGAAGTCCGCAGCAATATCCTCACTCATACGCACCAAAACGGTCTGCAAACTGCCCGCAGCGCAAAGCGGTGTTTTCTAAATGCCGTTATAACAACTGTCCTTTTCCCGATTTGTTTCTTCACTTGTAAAGTAAGTATACTCTAAAAAGCAATTTTTCTCAATAACCATATTCCTTGTCTTTTTCTCCTGGAGTACCACTTAAAAATCAATTACATAGCCCGCAATGCATCTGATTTTCAAGCAGCACTCCCGAAGAATAATCCTGCGGACTATCGGTAAGTTATTTTGAGACAGCCCCTAAATTACAAATAGATCTTGCAGTATCCGCATTTTTCAGTATAATTATATACATAGTGCTTTGAGCGAAGCGAAAGGAATGGTAAAAAACATGAAAAAATTATACTCGTGGAATGTAAACGGCCTGCGGGCCTGTATGAATAAGGGATTTATGGATTTTCTGACAAGGGAAGACCCGGATGTGCTGTGCCTGCAGGAGACAAAGATGCAGCCGGAACAAGCAGATTTCGCATTTTCAGGATATCAGATTTACTGGAACAGCGCAAAAAAGAAAGGATATTCCGGGACGGCAGTACTGACAAAAGAAAAGCCTCTGTCCGTATCCTGCGATCTGGGGACGGATAAACACAACACGGAAGGACGGGCGCTGACCCTGGAATACCCGGAGTATTATCTGGTCAATGTCTATGTTCCCAATGCCCAGAATGAGCTGGCACGTATTGATTACCGGATGGAGTGGGAAGACGATTTCCGCGCCTACCTGTTATCCCTGAAAGAAAAAAAGCCAGTCATTGTAACCGGAGATTTTAATGTCGCCAAGGAAGAAATCGACTTGAAAAATCCCAAAACCAACCGTGGCAATGCCGGCTTCTCCGATCAGGAACGAGACAAGATGCGGGAGCTTTTAGCCTCTGGATTTGTGGACTCCTTCCGTTATCTGTATCCGGATAAGACCGATGCCTATAGCTGGTGGTCCTACCGTTTTAAGGCCAGGGAGCGGAACGCCGGCTGGCGGATAGACTATTTTTTGGTATCCATTGGCTATGAAGATCATATTGCAGACAGTCTGATTCTTTCAGAGCAAACCGGAAGCGACCACTGTCCCATAGAACTGCTTTTAAAATAATCCCCACATCCTATGCAGCTTTCACCAGTGATTTCCGGACAGCCTCTAACAGGCAATGGATGATATAATATCATTCATTGCCTGTTTAGCTTCACTCTCCCAAACAAATTCCCAAAACACTTACGGCTGCTTAATAATAATACTTTTTTCGCTTCCCCACAAGAAAAGCTGCGGCAACCAAAACCGCCATAAGCTCTGCCGCCACAATCGAGAACCAAATGCCGTCCAGCTTCCAGATCAGCGGAAGAAGAAGCACCGCCGATACCTGAAACACCAAGGTCCGCAGAGAAGATATTAAGGCAGAGGTAAGACCATCGTTAAGCGCCGTAAAAAATCCGGAGCCGAAAATGGCAAAGCCTGCAAAAAGAAAAGAGTAGGCATAGATGGAAAATGCATGGAGCGTCATTTCCAAAAGCTCCGGATCATATCCCACAAAAATCATGGAAAGCGGCTTTGCCAAAAACCGGGACGCGCCAAACATCAGTGCGGCAAATACAGTAATCATAATCAGACTTTTTTTCAAAAGGCTTTTCAGCTCTCCATAATTTCCGGCGCCGTAATGATAGCCGATCACCGGAGATGTACCCACAGAAAATCCAATATAGGAGGCCAAAAAGATAAAATTCACATACATTAATACCCCGTAAGCTGCAACACCGTCCTCACCGGCATATCTTAAAAGCTGGACATTATACAGCATACTGATAACCGAGGAGGAAATATTGCTCATCAGCTCAGAGGATCCATTAACACAGATCCTTAACATGGATTTTCTGTCAAATTCTGCTTTGGTAAACCGCAGCAGGCTGGTATTTGGCCGGGCAAAATAAAAGAGAGGAAGGATACCGCCTACACACTGGCCGATTCCCGTAGCTGCTGCCGCGCCCTCAAGCCCCCAGGAAAATACAGCGACAAAAAGAGCGTCCAAGACCCCATTGGTCAGCCCTGCCGCCAGCGTAATATACAGACCCAGCTGAGGCTTCCCTGCTGTGGCAAACAGGCATTGGAACTCAAACTGGAGAATCGAGGCAGGTATTGCCAGCAAAATGATTCTGCCGTAGGTAATGCAGTCCTCTAAAAGCCTTCCCTTTGCTCCTAAAAAAACCGCAATGGGCTGAAGAAACAAAAAACCAAACACAGTCAATGCTGCACCTACAGCAATCGAAACATATACCAGCATCGAAAACAGCCCATTGGCCTTTTCCCTGCTTCCCTTTCCCATGGTCAATGCTATCAAAGCCCCGCCGCCGGTGCCGAACATAAATCCGACACTGCCTAAAATCATCAGAACCGGCATAATAAAATTAACTGCTGTAAAAGGCGTCTTTCCCACATAATTCGATACAAAAAATCCATCTACCACTCCGTACACAGAAGTGAAAATCAGCATGATAATAGATGGAAAGGTAAAACGCAGCAGACGTGGGTAGCTAAAATGGTCAGATAATTGTATCATATTGAAAGATTTTTTCTGCATGATCCATTTCTCCTAAATCATTCATTTCCCAAAAACTTTATGAATCCTTGTCAAAGCCCTTCCTGTACTCGTTTGGTACAAGATTTTCGGCTTTTTGTTTGATCGCTGTCAAAAAAGCTTCTGTCAGTTCCAGATATTTATTCACATCCTCCTGAGGCCAAGAATCAAAAATCTCATCCTCTGCTTTGATTATCTGTCCTGCTGTCTGGTCAGCAAAAAGCTTTCCGGATTCTGTAAGACGAACCTTTTTCGCCTTAGAGCCTGCGGCCTCTAAATAAAGTATGCCGTCTGCCTCCAGTCTGCGCAGGGCAGAGTTAACCGTCTGCTTGCTGAGACCGGAAAGGCGGCATATATCCTGCAAAAGACAACAGCCTCCATTGTCGCAGATGGTATAAAGAACAGCCATGGCACTGTCAGACAGACCCAGCTTCCAATCCATCTCATGATATACCGCATCAATCTCACCAAGAAGATGATTGAAGCGTTTCATTAACCTGGAAGATAAATTGTTCATAGAACACCTCCTAATCGGAACCAGCCAGAACCAAAATTTTGCCATTTTGCACAGGAAATCGTCCATAAGCGCCTAATAGTACGAAATCATACCAGCGATTATAGTACGATTTCATACTATTGTCAAGAGCCAAAGCGACAAAATATTTTTGGATCTATTGTTTTTCTGTGGACTTTTTTGTATACTTGAACCGACAAGACAGCAGCTCTGCTTTTCCTGACTGCTGCTTTCAAGGGGGAATCACACATGTCGGAATATAAAGAGCTCATTAAGAAATTTGATAAAATACGTTCTTATGTCCGTGACTTCTATGTTTACGGCTTCAAAACCCGGGAAGACTTTCACGAAAAAAGCGGCCGGACTTATGACAACCAGCGCCGCCGCATGGAAAGCTGGTTCTCCGACTACATACGCACAGACCAAAACGGCCACAAAAAATCCGTATTTCTCACCCTGGATTCCGGCCGCATGGCCGTCAACCCTTTGTACCATGCTTGGAAATCCAAGTCATTCACAGACAATGACATTTCCCTGCGATTCCTTTTGTCCGATCTTCTCGCCGATGGCCGGCCAAGAAGCTTAGAAACCATTGCCAATGAGATCCAGGCACAATACGGCTGCCTGTTTGACACCCAGACTATCCGCCGAAAGCTGGCTTTCTACGAAAAGGAGGAACTGGTTACGCGAAGAAAAGAGGGAAAGCAATACCTTTACAGCAGTATTGCCCCTCTCACCCACTCACACCCTGGATTGTTCCCGTCTCTTTGGCTGGCTGTCAGCTTTTTCCAGGGCGCTGCCCCCTTTGGTTTTATCGGCAGTACAATCTTAGATTTCTGGAATCGGAAAAATGAGATCTTCCGCTTCCGCAGCGATTACCTGATTCACACCCTAGAAGATGAGATCCTTCTCCCTGTTTTACACGCCATGGAACAAAAATGCCGGATCCGCATTACCGTCAAAAGCACCAAAAACACGGCCGCATCTTCCTTTGCCGGATCCAGAAAACCTCCTGCATCATCCAAAGACGGCTCTGATACCAGCCTCCCCAGACGATTTCCCGGCCGTGTCAGTTCCTTGACTGTCACCCCTTTAAAGATCCTTACCAGCACCCATACCGGCCGCAGGTATCTCTGTGCCTGGCAGGAAGGCTCCCGCCGCCTGTCCACCTTCCGCCTTGATTCCATTCAGAATGCAGAGCTGCTTGCCCCAGATCCTCACTATGATACCCACATAAAATCCTTTCAGGGCTGCTTTCCATATGTCTGGGGCGTATCCTTTGGAGAATCGCCCAGAGCCAGTCTGGAAACGGTTGTTATGGAAATCTGTTTTGATGAAAAGGAAGAAGACTTTATTCTCACCCGCCTTCAGCGGGAGGGCCGGGGCGGATCCCTGAAACGGCTTAAACCCGGGGTGTACGAATATCGCCGGCTCTGCATCGATGCCGCTGAGCTTCTGCCCTGGGCCAAAAGCTTTACCGGAAGGATCCGCTCCTTTCAATGCTCCAACCCTGCTGTTGAGAAAAGATTCTGGAATGATATCCAGAAAATGCAGGAGTACTATGGCCTTCCGCCTCAAACCATCGCAAAACAATACACAGGAGAAACGATCCCACATGAAGAACCATGATTTGTCTCTGTTTTCCGAACTTTATACCTGCTACTACCAGGTGGTTGCCAGGATTCTTGAGGAAGCCCGGCACCACCCTCTTACCCGCCGCCAGATAGAAGATCTGGCCCGGCAATACGGCTATGATGAAAGCGTCCTCTCCATTGTACCGCGGCTGACTCAGGGTGATTGGCCCTTTTTCCGACAGGATGAAGCTTCCTCCCACACCTATGCCTCTGTTTTAAAGCATCCCCTCTTTCCCCTGACCCTTACCAGACTGCAGAAATCCTGGCTGAAGGCACTGATGTTTGATTCCCGGTTCTGCCTGTTTTTCACAGATTCCCAGTTAAAAGAGCTTAATGAAGCGCTCCTTACAATTCCTCCTCTCTATCGCGCCTCGGATTTTTGTCTCTTTGACCAGTATGGAGACCATGACCCGTTTTCCTCTGTTATGTATCGGGAACACATACAGACAATTTTAAACGCAATCTGTGAGCGGCATTTTCTGTCTGTGTCCTATTTTTCCCGAAAGGAAAGACTTCTGACCCACACCTGGCTTCCATGCCGCTTAGAATACGGACAGCGCGACGGTAAATTCCGTCTCTACGGCATGGCTTACAGCAAATCAGGACGAAAACGAATGGATGTTTTAAATGTGGCAAGAATCCTTTCCATCAAAAAAACCGGCAGGTTTTACCCTGCCACTGTTGATGTGGACTCTTATTTAGACCACACCTTGTGTAAAAATCCTCTGGTGCTGGAAATCACCACGGAACGAAATGCCCTGGAGCGCACCATGCTTCACTTTTCCTGTTATCAAAAAAAGGTGGAGCGGCAGGAGGAAAGCGGTACTTACCGCTGCACCATTTACTATGATAAGCGCTGGGAGACAGAGCTTTTGATACAAGTGCTTTCCTTCGGCCCGGTGGTAAAGGTGCTGGGACCAAAATCCTTCCTTGCACAGATACAAAAACGGGTCATGGATCAGGCGCATGTCACGGAAGGCCTCTGCTTTTCCCTCTGCTCTCGAAAAAATATCCTTGCCGAAAAGGAACTGTTCACAGATAACAACTAAAAAACAGGCTGCTCCCATTCCATACTATGACTTAATATCCTGCCAAAAAGCCCCTGCTTTCCAGCAAATATCACAAAAACAAAAAATGATAGCAATTTCTGTCAATCTTTAGTACAATTTTAAAAAAGGCTTTTCCAGAACCCCATTGACGATAAAGGGAACATCACATATTTCCCTTTACTCCATTACACAGGTGAAAAACTATGAATCTCTTTAACATAATAACCCTCTTCGGCGGACTGGCCATGTTCCTCTACGGCATGCGTATGATGGGAGACGGCCTAAAGGCCAGTTCCTCCGGCACGTTAAAAAAGGCCATGGAGCGCATTACCGGCACTCCCATAAAGGCATTTCTCTTAGGACTCATTGTGACCGCAGTCATTCAGTCCTCCACTGCAACCATTGTCCTGACCTCGGGTCTTGTAGGCGCAGGCATTATTTCCCTGCATCAGTCCCTGGGAATCATTATCGGCGCCAATGTAGGCACCACGATTACCGGACAGATCATTCGCCTTTTGGATATCAATTCCTCAGGGACCTGGTTTCTGCAGCTTTTAAAGCCGTCAACCTTAGCGCCCCTGGCCCTGATCATCGGCATTATCATTATCATGGGGATGAAATCCAGAGATTCCGTCAAAATAGGACATATTATCATCGGCTTCGGCATCCTGTTTTCCGGCCTGATGAACATGTCTGATGCAGTCAGCGTCCTGTCTGACAGCGGCATTGTGGAAAAGCTTTTCTCCCGCCTGGGTGAAAACCCTGTGCTTGCCTACCTGTCCGGAGCAAGCGTTGCCTTCATCCTGCAAAGTTCTTCCGCAACGGTTGGTATTTTGCAGGCATTTTCCACCTCAGGCCAACTGACCTTTGGGGAGATCTATGCGGTCCTGGTAGGCATTTATTTAGGCGATTGTGTGACCACAGCCATTGTCTGCAACATTGGGGCAAAGCCAGAAGCCAAAAGAGTGGGAGTAGTAAACATTTTATTCAATCTGTGCAAATCCGTCCTGACCTTGACTGTAGTTGTGATCATCCACCGGGCCGGACTGTTGGATGGGATCTGGAACCATCCCATTTACTCCGGCGGCATTGCCAATGCCAACTCCATTTTTAATCTGTCATGCGCGATTCTTCTGCTTCCCTTTGTGGGCGTTTATGAGAAGATCAGCCATCATCTTGTGAAGGACGAGCCTGCAGCCGTTGGCAAATACGATGAGATGTTAGACGCCTTAAATCCGGTATTCATCAGTACGCCGGCCATGGCCTTCGGACGATGCTATGACATTCTTCTGGTTATGTTTACACTGGCAAAGACCAATATCAGCCGTGCCTTTAACATGTTTACCCAATATGATGCGGAGACGATCAAACTCATGGAGGAGGATGAAAACTATATTGACAGCATTGCAGACCGCGTAAGCAATTACCTGATTCAGATCTCTGCTACCATTACATCCCATTATCATGTGGAGATCATGAACTATTACTTTTCTGCAATTACGGAATTTGAGCGTCTGGGAGACCATGCCTTGAATATTGCCGGGATTGCCGGAGAACTTTATGAAAAAGAAAGCACCTTCTCTCAGGATGCCCTGGCTGAACTGGCCGTGCTTCGACAGCTGCTGGATACCATCTTAATCCATACTAACGAAGCGTTTCGGAAGCAGAATCTGACCGAAGCCCGTCGGATCGAACCCTTAGAGCAGGTGGTAGACGATATGGTAAACGTGTTAAAAGAGCATCATTTAGATCGTCTCCGCAAGGGAGAGTGCGGATTTTTCAATGGCTCGGAATTTTTTAATCTGCTTTCAGAGGCAGAACGGATCTCGGATGTGTGTTCCAATATAGGCGTAGCAACCGTGGCAAGAGCTATTCCCGGAATTCATCACCAGGTACATGACTATATATCTGTGCTCCATTCTGGACGGGACGAAGAATTTAATCAGATATATCGACAGGTCCATGATCAATATTTCAACCAGCTTCAGGAGAAAAAATCAGATCATTGACTCTGTCCTGATTATGAGGTTTCCGTTTTTTTAACAAGGAGATTGAAGAATTAAATTTTGTTGTGCAAAACATATCAGACTTGCAAATTTCTTGACATAAAGAAAATAAATATATAAAAACCAAGCCGCCAGAACAGTTGACCTGACGGCTTAATTCATGTTTTCATATACCCAAAATTCAGAAAGAACCTTTATGCCCTTGGCTCATTTTTTCATCTGCTTTTGAAAGTATTACAGTATACCTTATACAACACATAAAGAGTCAGAAAAGCCGATCCGCTGCCTTCAGCAAACGAATCTATGCTGACTCCCGCTGCTTCTCACTGCCCTGTTCCTACTTACTTTCATCGGAAGCCCTGGAGGCATCCTCGCCTGTCAGGTTGTCCACGCCGTCTTCCACATCCTCCATGATTCCGCCGAACACTCCGGTGCTCTCCTCCCGGCCGGTCTCACCGGCAGCCCCTGTCCCGGCGCTTCCAGTCGTTCCGGTGTTTCCTGCATCACGGTTACTTTCCCCGCTTCCGGTGCTCCCAGACATCCCTGTACTTCCAGACCCTGCCTGAGAGCCGGATGTGGCCTGGGTAGTGCTGGTATTAGACGGCGAATTGTCTGTATTGCTTCCACAGGCTGTCAGACAGAACAATGACAGCACAACCAGCAGAAATAGAAATGACATTCTGATCTTGTTCATAATCATGTTCTCCTTTCTCTTATTATCCGTTCTTTGAAACAGTCCCAAAATAACCTGTGCCGATTCCTTCGATATAATCCTCACAGGTTATCCTGCAACTGTTCCTTAGTATGCTTCAAAGGAGAATATTTTATGAAAAAATTTTTTATCCGATCACATCAGCCATGGTGTAAAGTCCCGGCTTTCTTCCTGTCAAAAACCTTGCTGCTTCCAGGGCTCCCTTGGCAAAAATTGCCTTGGAATAAGCTGTATGCGAAAATGTCACCACCTCGTCCTGCCCTGCAAAAATCACCTCATGCTCTCCCACAATGGTGCCTCCGCGCACTGCATGAATCCCGATTTCTTTTGGATCCCGTCTTTCTCTCCGCTCAGTCCGGTCATACTCATAATGATAGGCGTGTTCCATGGCCTCATTGATGGAATCTGCCAGGGCCAGCGCCGTGCCGCTGGGTGCGTCCAGCTTACGGTTGTGATGCTTTTCCACCACCTCAATGTCAAATCCTGCCCCGGCCAATACCTTGGCTGCTTCCCTGAGAAGCTTAAACAGGGTATTAATGCCTAATGACATATTGGCAGAACGGAGGACTGCTGTCTTTTCTGCAGCCGCCTCTGCCTTTTTGATTTGTTCTTCCGACAGACCTGTTGTACACAAAACCAGTCCCAGCCTCTTATCTGCACAAAAATCCAAAAGATGATCCACTGCCTTTGCCGAGGCAAAATCCACAACCACATCTGCTTCCACATCACAGACATCCAGGCTCGGAAATACCGGATAATCAAAAACAGCGTCAATATTTAAATCCACTCCGGCCAATACCTGCACATCCTGCATCTCCTGGGCAAGCTCAGAAACCACACGCCCCATAGCGCCGCTGCATCCATGTATAATAATCCTGGTCATAAGTATTCTCGTCCTCTTCTCTTTTTATAATACCTGGCTTCCTAACCATTCAGACAAAGCTCAATCACCATTCTCTACAAAATCCCATACTCTCTCATAGCCTTGGCAAGTCTTTCCTGATTCTGAGGCTCCATCTCTGTCAAAGGCATGCGCAGAGGACCTGTCTCCTTGCCCATCAGATTCATGGCAGCCTTAACCGGAATCGGATTCACCTCGCAGAACAGAGCCTGGATCAGCGGAATCGCCTGAAGCTGCAGTTCACAGCTCTTTTTCACATCCCCTTTAAAATACGCTTCACAGATATCATGGGTCTGACGAGGCGCTACATTAGACAATACAGAGATCACCCCCCTGCCTCCCAAGGAAAGCAGCGGAACGATCTGATCATCATTGCCGGAATACAGATCCACACATCCGTCAGCCAAATTCATGATCTGGGCAATGGCGGAAAAATCTGCGCTGGCTTCCTTGATCCCTACAATGTTATCCACCTGCCTGCAGAGATTCACCATGGTCTCCGGCTTCATTGTTACCCCGGTACGTCCCGGAATATGATACAGAAGAATCGGAATCCTTACGGCATCTGCCACTGCTGTGTAGTGGGCAGCCAGTCCGGCCTGAGTAGCCTTATTATAGTAGGGCGTGACCAGCAAAAGCCCGTCGGCTCCCGCCTCCTGAGCCTCCACGGAAAGATGGATGGCCTCCTTGGTAGAATTAGATCCGGTTCCTGCAATCACCGGAATCCTGTGTTTGACCACCTTACAGGTAAAACGCACCACATCCAGATGCTCCTCATGGCTCATGGTGGAGGATTCTCCAGTAGTTCCGCAGGAAATGACCGCGTCACTGCCTCCTGCGATCTGTTCCTCTATAAGCTCCTCCAGCTTCTCAAAATTCACTTCCCCGTTGTCTTTAAATGGAGTAATCAATGCAACTCCGGCCCCTTCAAAAATCGCCATCTTCCATCCTCCTTCACATTTGTTTATCAAAAGCAAGCTCCATTTTCTGCCGAACACCGTCTTTTATTCATGCAAAAAGAGGAGCCTGGTCAGTATGGCTCCCCAAAAAAGTTATAATATTCTTATAATCCTTTTTAAGCAGCTCTCCATCCGACCAAAAGCACTCCACCCGGCTACGGATGACAGTCACAGAGTTCTTCACCCTGCGCCCAGACAGATACAGCCAGCCTGCATTTGTCTTCGGCGTCCGCCCTTTTGGCTGCCATCCTCTGTCTCTGGAACATCCGGCAGCTTACTCATGCTTCACGCAACCTCTACTCTATTTTCAATTAAAATACTAACATTATCCTGCTTTCTTGTCAACCTGAATTTCTTCTCTGCATATTTTCTAAAGATTGCTGCCTGAACCGTAACCATTTTCCGCTTCCCGTCCGCACCCGATCCGGGTAATCCGCTCCACCTGATCTGCCGCAGCCGCCAGCCCATCCTGAAGAATCCGTCCTGTCAGAATAACGTCGGCCGAATCCCTGCTTTCTAAAATCTGCAGAAGCTCCTGCTCCAAAAGAATCTCCTGTTCCAAAAGCCCCAGAACCTCATCCAGAATCAGCAGATCACATTCTCCCGTTGCAAGCACCTTTCTGGCATAGTTTACACCATTGCGGATATTAATGCACTCCTCCTGCTTCTCCTGTTCCGAAAGCTCATCAAACTTGCAGCAGGCCTTTTCAAAGCAAAACAGATTCATATCCGGCTCCAGACGTCTCATTACCTTCAGGCTTTCCTCCTTCTGGTTTCCCTTAAGAAACTGGATGACAATCACCTTCTTGTGCCGGCTTAAGGCTTCCAGCCCTTTTCCCAGCGCCATTGCCGTCCTTCCGGAACCCTCGCCATAAATAATCTCGATTTTACCTGTATTCATTTTTTACTCCTCAGTATTCCCGGTACTGCTCTTTCCAAATCCCTGTAAATTATCCGGAATTTTTCACCCGCTTTTAGCGTCAGTACCAAAGCGCGTCTGAAAATCCTTCCTGCCGTCTCCACAAAGGGACACCTGCAATCCTCCGCAAGGAGAAAGTCACATCTGGCAGAAAGCAATTTTAATCCACGCTCCGGCACAGCATCCTCCTACATTTCCTCGTCCCCACACTCCAGCTTGCTGATGGACACCTCATAGGCTACCCTTTTCTCACACTCTGTCTCTGACAGCTTCTTTGTGTACTCCCGGCTCTGAACCCTGCCCCATACACGTACCCGGGTTCCTACCTCAAAGCCTGATGCAAAGCGGGCGTTGCGCCCCCAGGCAATACAGGGGATATAGTCAGATTTCCCGTAAGGACGGTTTACAGCCAAAAGAAGATCTGCAATCTCCCTTCCCAGGGGAGTCTTTCTGTAAATCGGAGATTTACAGATGTAACCATCCAAAAAGATCTGATTCGTCTTGGTGTAATCGGTAAATTCTTCCATAAAGTTGATCTCCCGCACAAACACGGACAGCACCAGACGGTTTTTCGCCCCTTCATGCCGGTTATAAGAACGGAACTGCCCGATTGCCTCCACGGTACAGCCCCGGTAATCCTCCTGCACATGAATCAGCCGCTCCGAGATCATAAGAGGAATGATGTCTGCCTGCTCGCTTAAACGGCTGACCGCCACATCCACCACATAAAAACCTTCCCCAAACACCTCGTGACTAAAGGTAAACCCGGAAACAATTTCTCCAATTACGCTTACTCTGTTATTTTCAATCATTTTTTCTGCCATGGTACTTCTCTCCTCTTCCTTTTTCATATTCATTGATAGCTAAGGATCTCTGCACAAAGGCGGTCTGCCCTCTGCTCTTAATATGTCTATGAAAAAGAAAACGCAGATATGAGGAATTTCGTTCGCCAAATCATGACATTTTTTAAATTATTTTTTAAAAGCAGCCCTTTTTCTCAAAGTCGGGTCCAGAATTTTCTTTCGTATCCGCAGGTTTGCCGGCGTTACCTCCAGCAGCTCGTCCGTGTCAATGAACTCCAGACACTGCTCCAAGCTCATCTCCTTTTTGGGAACCAGCTTTAAAGCCTCGTCTGCACTGGAGGAACGGGTATTTGTCAGCTTTTTTGTCTTGCAGACATTTACCTCAATGTCCTCAGCCTTAGGATTCTGGCCGATCACCATGCCGCCGTACACCTTCTCCCCCGGCCCCACAAACAAAATCCCTCTTTCCTGTGCATTAAAAAGCCCATAGGTAATCGTCTCACCGCTTTCGTAGGCAATAAGAGAGCCTGTTTTCCGGTAATTTAGATCCCCCTTATAAGGCGCGTAATCATCAAAAATGGTATTCATAATCCCATTTCCCTTGGTATCTGTCATAAATTCTCCTCGATAGCCAATAAGCCCCCTGGAAGGTATGGAAAACTCCAGCCGGGTATACCCGCCGCTTACAGGACTCATGCCCTGCAGCTCCCCTTTTCTGGAAGTCAGCTTCTGGATCACCGTGCCGGTAAACTCCTCCGGCACATCAATGTACGCCAGCTCCATAGGCTCCAGCTTTTGATTCCGCTCATTGTACTTGTAAAGCACCTCTGCCTTGCTGACCGCAAACTCATAGCCCTCACGGCGCATATTCTCGATAAGCACCGACAGATGCAGCTCTCCTCTGCCGGACACCTTAAAGCAGTCGGGGGAATCCGTCTCCTCCACGCGCAGGCTCACATCTGTATTCAGCTCCTTAAACAGCCGCTCCCTGATATGGCGGGAGGTAACATATTTCCCCTCCTGCCCCGCCAAAGGACTGTCATTGACCATAAAATTCATGGCAATGGTAGGCTCTGAAATCTTCTGAAACGGAATGGCCTCCGGATTCTCCGGCGAACAGATGGTATCCCCAATGTGCAGATCCGTAATGCCGGACACTGCCACAATATCTCCTACCGTGGCCTCCTGTACCTCCACCCGATTTAAACCGTCAAACTGATACAGCTTGCCGATTTTGACCTTCCGAAGCTTCTCTTGGTCATGATGATTGACAATCACACACTCCTGATTGACACGCACCGTTCCGTTGTCAATCTTTCCAATGCCGATGCGGCCTACATACTCATTATAATCAATGGTGCTGACCAGCATCTGGGTATCTGCCTGCTCGTCTCCCTCCGGGGCAGGGATATAATCTACAATGGTCTCAAACAGCGGACGCATATCATTCTCCGGATCGGTCAGTTCCTTCTTTGCAAAGCCTGCCCGTGCCGAGGCAAACACAAACGGACAGTCAAGCTGCTCGTCGGAGGCATCCAGATCCATAAACAGCTCCAGAACCTCGTCGATCACCTCCTTGGGCCTTGCCTCGGGCCGGTCAATCTTATTGATGCACACAATGGCCGGCAGCTCCAGCTCCAAAGCCTTTTTCAGCACAAACTTCGTCTGGGGCATGGGTCCCTCGTAGGCATCCACCACCAGGATCACCCCGTTAACCATCTTGAGAACCCGCTCTACCTCCCCGCCGAAATCCGCATGTCCGGGAGTGTCAATAATATTGATTTTGGTATCCTTGTAAAAGACAGCCGTGTTCTTGGAAAGAATGGTGATTCCCCGCTCCCGCTCAAGATCATTGGAGTCCATGACACGCTCCACCACCTCCTGGTTGGCACGGAATACGCCGCTGCATTTTAACAGCTCATCCACCAATGTAGTCTTTCCATGGTCTACATGGGCAATAATCGCGATATTTCTTACATCTTCTCTTTTCATCTTTTCCTCCACGCTGTGCATATTTCACAGCACAAAATGGTATGGGTGAAATATTTTTCTTTCACCCTTTTCTCCACGCTGTAAGAGCTAAGGACGATGCGGGTCCTTAGCTCCTGGTAATCTTCAGTGTATTAATATAGCATTTTCGCCAAAGGATTGCAAGCAGTTCTTTCTCAATCTTCCCGTCGCCGGCCGCAGATCCCAAAACCAGACAAAAAATTTCATCAAAGCCTGTGAACTATCTGATAAATACGCTAAAACAAAACGATTTTTCCCTCAGCTTTCCCGTAAAACAGCGTTCCCTCATCCTCAATCATTGCCTTTCCGGCTGTCCTCTCCGTAATCTGTGACAAAAGCTTCCCGGCCTCCTCAAGAGGCGCCAAAAGCGTCATTGCCACCTGCTGTGTATACTCTGTATCCAGAATCGGGATTCCCATCTGTCCTGCCGTATACTGAATCTTTCCCATACCATTGTAATCTGTAATCACCCGAAGCCTCCTGCCGGGAATCTTCTCCACCACCACACTCTGCTTCAATCCTTCCCGGACAGCGCCTGAATAGGCACGCACCAGCCCTCCTGTGCCCAAAAGAACTCCCCCGAAATACCGAGTCACCACGGCGCACACATCCCGGACCTCCTCCCCTAAAAGCACATCCAGTATGGGTCTTCCCGCTGTCTGGGCCGGTTCCCCGTCATCGCTGCACCGGCTGATCTGTCCTCTTTCCCCGATCACATAGGCATAACAATTATGCCGGGCATCCCAATACTTCTTTTTCATTTCTTCCACAAAGGCTCCGGCCTCCTCCTCTGACCGGACCGGTCTTAGAGTAGCAATAAACCGAGACTTCTTTTCCGCCAGCTCCCCCTGGCCGCCCTGATATAAAATCTTATATCGCTCCATCTGATCTTCCACCTTCTTATCTGGCTGAATATTCCAACATTGTACCATTCCAAACCGGCAAACGCAACCAAATATACAAGAAAGTAAAAACTTCGTAAAACTCTCAAGTTGAATTGTCTCCCAATCTTTGCTATAATGATATCTGGGGTTTTGTATCTGCAATCCCTGTAAGGAGGAACTATCTTATGAACTACGGAAAGAGTGCAACTGAAAAAAAGATAAAAGCGGCCAATTCCAATGCTGAGAAATATACCTCCCGTATATTCCTGACGATTTTTAAGACCTGTTTCGTCTTGTGTCTTTTCACGGTCTTAGTCGCCTGCAGCGCCGGCGCAGGCATGTTCATGGGCATTATAGACAGCGCCCCGGACATTGATGTGGAAAGCATTGTTCCCATGGGCTATGCCACCACCGTCTACGACAGCGCAGGCAATCTGACCGACACCCTGGTAATGGCAGGCGCCAACCGGGAGGAAGCCACCTACGATGAGCTTCCAAAGGATCTGATCAATGCTTTTGTCGCCATAGAAGATTCCCGTTTCTGGAGCCACAACGGCATTGACCTGCGCTCCATTTCCCGTGCCGCCTACGGCGTCCTGAAAAGAGAAAACTTAGGCGGAGGCAGCACCATTACCCAGCAGCTGATTAAGAACAATGTGTTCAACGGCGGCATGGAATCCAGCTTTGGGGCAAAGCTGGAAAGAAAGCTGCAGGAACAATATCTGGCCCTTCAGCTCAGCAAATCCATGGACAAGGAGTTGATCCTGACCAATTATCTGAACACCATCAATCTAGGCAACAATGCCCTGGGCGTCAAGGTGGCTGCCCGCCGGTATTTTGACAAAGAGGTATCAGACCTTACCTTGTCCGAGGCCACGGTGCTTGCCGGGATTACCCAAAGCCCTTCCCGCTTTGACCCCATCTCCCACCCGGAGAACAATGCAGAAAAGCGGGAGATCATTCTTCAGTACATGGTGGACCAGGGCTATATTGACGAAGCACAGCAAAGAGAAGCCCTGGCTGATGATGTATATTCCCGGATTCAGAACGTCAACATTGTGGCCAGGGAGGCAGCCACCACCCCTTACAGCTATTTTACCGACGAGCTGACTCAGCAGGTCAAGGATTCTCTGATGGAAAAGCTTGGCTACTCCGAGACGCAGGCCCACAACCTGCTTTACGGCGGCGGACTTCAGATTCAGACCACCCTAGACCCGGTTATGCAGGCCATTGTAGATGAGGAAATCAACAATCCGGCCAACTATACGGCTGCCCGGTATTCCGTGGAATATCGCCTGTCCGTGACACATGCCAACGGCGAGACAGAGCATTTTTCCGAAAAAAATATCCAGTCCTGGCACAAAAATGTACTCCATGACAGCTTTGACGGCCTGTACAATTCAGAAGACGCCGCTCAGGCAGATGTAGATGCCTACAAGGAATATCAGCTTACAGAGGGAGACGAAATTATCGGGGAAAAGCTGACTAAGGTTCTGCAGCCCCAGGTATCCTTTGTGCTGATGGATCAGCGGACCGGACAAGTCAAGGCCATCAGCGGCGGACGAGGACAAAAGCTGGACAGCCTTACCTTAAATCGGGCCACAGGCTCTACCCGTCAGCCTGGCTCCACGTTTAAGGTGATAACCGCTTTTGCCCCGGCCATTGACACCTGCGGCGCAACCCTGGGTACGGTCTATTATGACGAACCCTTTACCGTAGGCTCCAAGACCTTTTCCAACTGGTACAGTCAGGGCTATCTGGGCTACTCCAGCATTCGGGACGGCATTATCTATTCCATGAATATTGTGGCAGTACGCTGTCTCATGGAGACGGTGTCTCCTCAGCTTGGTGTAGAATATGCCAAGAACTTCGGCATTACCACCTTGACTGACACGGACCTAAATGCAGCCACCGCACTGGGAGGGCTTACCAGAGGCGTTACCAACCTGGAGCTGACTGCAGCCTATGCCTCCATTGCCAATGGCGGCGTGTACACTAAGCCTATCTTTTTTACCAGGATTTTAGACCACAACGGCAAAATCCTCATTGACAATGAACCGGAGACCCATCGGGTATTAAAAGATTCCACGGCCTTTCTTCTGACAGACGCATTGTCTGACTCCATGGAAAGCAACCGCAAATTCTCCCGCCCCGGCGTCAGCGTCAATGCCACTAGTGTGGCAGCCAACATTCCCGGCATGAGCAATGCAGGAAAAAGCGGCACTACCTCCAACAATGTGGATATCTGGTTTGTAGGCTTTACCCCCTACTATACGGCAGGAATCTGGGCCGGCTGTGACAGCAACCAGCGCTTGGGAGGACGCAACGGCAACACCTCCTTCCACAAAGCCATCTGGAGAAAGATTATGACCCGGCTCCATGAGGATCTGGCTGACCCTGGATTTGAGATTCCGGAAAGCATTGAGACTGCTGAGATCTGCCGTAAATCCGGCAAGCTGGCCATCCCCGGCGTGTGTTCGGCCGATCCTCGGGGAAATGCCACCTACACAGAGTATTTCGCCAAAGGCACTGCGCCCTCGGAAGTCTGCGATACTCATGTGCGGGCCACGGTATGCCAGGCTACCGGACTGCTTCCCGGAACCTTCTGTCCCCGGGTGGGCCGTGTCTGCATCACGCTGCCCGCGGATTCACAGGGAAGCACAGACGACTCAGCCTTTGCCATGCCTGCCCACTATTGCCCCGGCCATGCGGCAGCCATTATTGAACCTACAGACGAAACAAATCCTGCTGCAGAAAGTATAGAAAGCACCGAGCCCAGCCCCATAGGTCCCGGATATGTATCCCCTGGTTCCGAATATTCCGGCTCTGCTATATCAAAAGGACCGGGACAGGACTAAGGAGCAGTTCAAAATAACTTTTAATATTGTAAGCTGTCCATTCCCTGCACTGCTTTACTCATGGTATACAAAAAAGCGATGGCAGAAGTTCTATTACATGAAAACCACTGCCATCGCTCTTTTGCTTCTGTCAATTCTTCATTTTCGGCTTAAAAATAACAGAACCTAAATAACCAAAAATAATCGCGCCTGCGATCCCTGCTGAAGCGGCTGTGAGTCCGCCTTTAAAAATTCCCAAAAAGCCTTCCTCTCCCAGACTTTTTGCCACACCCTTCCACAAGGTGTTGCCAAAACCTAAAAGGGGCACAGAGGCTCCGGCGCCTGCCCATTTTGCAAAGGGCTCATAGATCCCAATCCATCCTAACACGGCCCCGGTCGTCACCAGCAGAACCATTACCCGTCCTGGCATAAGCTTTGTCTTATTCAGCAGAATCTGTACCAAGGCGCAGATCGTGCCTCCCACCAAAAATGCTTTGATTAATTCTGTCATTTTTTCTTTTTCCCTCCAATCCGCTCTAAGATAACCCCGTGGGCAATTCCCGGTATACTCTGTCCTTCATTATAGCTGACCGTAGACAACAAAGCGCCTGTAGGCACAAACAGCACCCGCCTCCAGGTTCCCTGCAGCATCTCCGGCAGAATTTTGGCGCACAGGGTCACAGCCGCACATCCACAGCCGCTGCCGCCAGAATGTGTATCCTGGGTTTTGTTGTCAAAAATCTCCAATCCGCAGTCTGTATGCTTCTCGGAAAGATCATGGCCTTCATTCTTCATAAAATCCAGCAAAATCTTTTTTCCCACCTCTCCCAGATCTCCGGTAATAATCTTGTCATACCAGCTCTCGTCCACTCCAAAATCCTTAAAATTCTGCATAATGGTATCCCAGGCAGCCGGCGCCATGGCTGCCCCCATATTCATGGAATCCTTTGCCCCCAAATCCACCATCCTTCCGGTGGTAATCCCTGTGATCCGTACCTGCTCCTCACTTCCCTTCTCCGAAAGCACAAACGCCCCGCATCCCGTAACCGTCCAGGTAGTACACTGAGGTCTCTGGTTCCCGTATCCCAACGGAAAACGAAACTGCTTCTCTGCAGTGGCATAATGGCTGGAAGCCATGGCCATCACCTTATCCGCATGATGGGCGTCAATACACATCGCTCCTAAGCTTAATGCCTCACCGATAGTAGAACAAGCCCCGTAAAGCCCAAACAGGGGAATCTCCAAATCCACTGTGCCAAAGGAAGTGGCAATCAGCTGCCCCAAAAGATCACCGGCAAACAGATAACGAATATCCTTGCGGTGAATGTCTCCCTTTTCCAAAGCCAAATCTGCTGCCTGCTTCTGCATGGCAGACTCTGCCTGTTCCCAGTTCTCTGAGCCGAACATGGGATCCTGCTCCACCACGTCAATGGCCTTCCCCAAAGGACCTTCCCCTTCTTTTTTTCCGGCCACGGAAGCCATTCCCGTAATATAGGCCGGATGTTCAAACAACAAGCTTGCTTTTCCTTTCTGCATCTTCTCTGGCTCCTTTTCATTCCGCTTTTTTATTACTTTAACCATTTTCCAATGCCATATTCGTGCCAGAACCATGCATTTTTTTGGATATTCCGCACCATAGGCAATCAAACCTTCTCCCAAAAAGAAAAAAGGCTGTCATATAGCAGCCCTTTCCTGTTCTTTACTTTTTTCGAATTTTAAAAATGCCTTACTACCTGAAACCGCTCCAACTGAATCTCCTCCTGCTCACCGATTCCCGCCTTCTGCTTTGCTATGTCGATCTGCTCCTGGACTGTATCCACCCCATCCAGATTGGGAAGCAGAAGACCTCGGCCGTTTTCATTGGATACGATGACTCCATACCTCTTTACATCCAGATCCTCCAAGGATCCTGCCTTCTCCACCTCTCCCAGCACATCCACTGTAATTGTGAGCCGGTCCAATTCTTCCGGTTCGATCGGAGAAAACCTGGGATCTCTGGAGGATGCGCTGACTGCATTATAAATAATCTCTCTGGCCAGAGAACTCTCCGCAGGCTGTACGGTCCCGATACAGCCCCTCAGGCTCCCATTTTCCTTAATGGATACAAATACCCCGGCACAGGTCTTATACATTTCCTCAGGCAGACCCTCCGGCACCTCTAAGACATCCTTCGTGCGGGCATAATGCTCAATGGTCCTGCGGGCAAGCCTTACATAAGCATCCTGCCGTTCCATCTCCTCCTTTACCCGTTGCCTCTCCTTTTCCTCGTGCTTTTCTTTAAAATTCCGATGGGTATTTTCGCCCTGAACCAAATATTCACAAATCCCATATCCTACCCCAAAGGTTCCCTCATAGGACAGACGTCTGGCTATAACCTCCCTTCTGTCCAAAGCCCCGGCCATCATGACAATGGCACGATGACCGCACTCTCCAGCCTTGTTGCACAGCTCCTCCGGGAACTCGAAAAGCTCCCCAAAAGCGCCTCTCTCAAGGGCATACATCACACGGCTGTCATATTCCGGCCCCTCCTTTTGGAATCCATACGGTCCCTCTTTTTTCAGCTTGTGGGACAGATCTCCGCTGGCAATCACCACTGCCTTTCTTCTGCACTGTTCAGCCGCCTTCTGAATACATTGCCCCAGCTCATAATGCTTCATCAGAGACAGCCCGGACAGTCCAATGCGTACCAACTGATACTTTTTCCAGAACCGGTTTACAAAATAAAGCGGCACCATGGTTCCGTGGTCAAGCTCTTTGTCCACCTCCCCTTCTGTCCCTGCCGGCAGCCTCCGCTCTGCTGCCAGGCTGCCTAAAGCTGCCGTCAGCTCCTCATCATAAGAAACCTCAAACCTGACCTGCTCTGCCTGAAATCTCCCAAAATCTCCCCTGGCTCTCTCCCCCGGTGAAATATGGAAATAATTGGCATACATAACCTGATGAGAAGAAATCATAATAATCGTCTCTGGCTGGAGCTCACAGATCCTGCGGGCAACCGCCTCATAAGCATCCATCGTTTTTTGAATCGCACTCTCCTGCCCTTTTCCAATCTCTGACACGATCAACGGCGGATGAGGAACTACAAATGCTGCCTGAATCCCCATAACAAAATCTCCTTTTCTTAAGTGTTCCTATTATATCATGGCAAACAAAACAAGGCAAGGTATAAGTCCGATTAACACTGCACATTCTATATACAGGTATGATTGCTCATGGAGGCATCTTTTTTTCGGCCGGGTACTGGCTATGCTCCTCTTGAAACGAACACGGCCAGACAAGAAGCCGCCCCTCCCCCAGAAGCAGCCTGCATGATTACCAAAACATTTTAGGAGCGATTCAGAAATAACCTGTGAATGGTTCCTAGCCCCAAGGAGGAATCCCAAAATGTCGCTACATGTAATGGATGAAGCCAACCGCTGTCTGCAGTGTAAAGTCCCCCAATGTCAAAAAGGATGCCCCATCAGCACCGACATTCCTAAAGCCATCCGCCTTTTAAAGGAAAACCGCCTGGATGAAGCCGGCAAAATGCTGTTTGAAAACAATCCCCTTACCACGGTCTGCAGCCTGGTCTGCAATCATGAAAAGCAATGCGAGGGGCACTGTGTATTAGGAAAAAAAGGTACGCCTGTTCATTTTTCCACAATTGAAAATTATATTTCTTCCACCTATGCCAACAAAATGACCAAGGGACCTGCTGTCTCCAACGGAATGCGGGTTGCCATCATAGGCTCCGGTCCGGCCGGCATTACCATTGCCATCATTCTGGCCCGGTACGGCTACCAGGTAACGATCTTTGAAGGCAAGGATAAAATCGGCGGCGTACTCCGCTACGGAATCCCGGAGTTTCGTCTGCCCAGAAATGTTCTGGATGATATCCAATACCGCCATCTGGAAATGAAAGGAATCAAAATCCGTCCCAACACCACCATCGGCGGCGGCGCCATCGGAATCGAAGATCTGTTCCGTGACGGATATAAGGCAATCTTTATCGGAACCGGCGTGTGGAATCCCTGTTCCCTTCACATAAAAGGAGAAACCTTTGGAAATGTCCATTTTGGAATCCATTATCTGAATAATCCGGACAGCTATAAGCTTGGAGAAAAGGTGATTGTCATCGGAGCCGGAAATACAGCCATGGATGTGGCCAGAACTGCCGTCCGGAAAGGCGTACAGCGGCTCACCTGCTTCTCCCTGACCAAGCAGCCGGCAGCAAGCGATTATGAAATCAATTATGCCAAGCTGGAGGGCGTACACTTTGAATATAATAAAATACCTGTGGAAATCAAAGAGGAAGGTGTTATTTTCCGAGATGTACTGGAGGATGAAAATGGCAGCATAACCCAAGTCCCGAACTCTGACCGCCTTTATGAATCGGACAGTGTGATCATATGCATCAGCCAGGGACCAAGAAATCGGATCGTCAGTACTACAGAAGGGCTGAAGGTCAACGACAAAGGGCTTTTGGTTGCCGACGAGACAGGGCATACCTCAAGACCGGGGATCTTTGCCTCTGGTGATGTGGTCAACGGAGCCAGAACCGTGGTGGAAGCAGTGGCACACAGCAAAACAGTAGCAGAAGCCATGCACCAGTATATGCAGAGCCTGCCGTCTCAATAGTCTAAAAAGCGGGGCTGCCCCCGCTTTTTATTGAAACACTTTGTTTCACAAGAGCTCCTCCTATTCTTCCAGCAGCCGGTTCAGCTCTCTTACTCCCTCCAAACAGGACAGCTCATTCCCATCCAAATCATAAAGCTGTCCGTCCTGTACAAAATTATACACATTTACATTGTCCAGATACACATCGCCGTCCGAACGGAACCGTACCTGACGGTACTCGGCACACCCAAAATTCAGGTCGTACTGTCCTTTTCCGTCCACCACTACCTCCTGGGTATCCCCTCCCAGAATAACAGACAGCTTTACGGGCCTGTCACTGTCTGCCGTAAACCGCACATGATTCTCAAACTTCTGCTTTACAGAGAGCCGATGTCCCACATCCTGAGAAATACTTCCGCCCTCCTGAAACCATGCCTGATTGCTTCCGTCCCGCTGTACGATGCTTACCCTGCTGGTCTCCCAGCCCTGATCTCCCAAGGCAAACTGACTGTTGAAAACAGCATTATTGGCATAATTGCGATAGCTCCATACTGCATATCCGTTGGTGTAGGTACGCAGAATCTGTGGAATCCCGGTCAGATAGGCATTTCTTTCTTCCACGGCAAGCCGAGGATTGTGCTCAAATCCTGGCGTCTCGTCCATATAGAGAAGCTGGTCAATAAATATCGGCTTTCCTTTGTTATGTTCCTTTACCAGCCTTAACTGCTGCTCCATCATGGACACTGCCTCTGAGACTGTGATCACACGGCCAAATTCCTGCCCCATGGTAACACTGTACATCAGCGCCGTATAGGCAGCATCTCCACAGGGAAAAGTCTGGTAATGGGCCGCTCCTACCTTGCCTCCTCCTACTCCCTCCACCGGATCTACATCCAGCCGGACCTCCATGGACAGCCCTGGAAACACCTGCTGGGTATCTTCAAGCAGCCTCATCAAAAAATCATCGTAATATTCAAAAAACAGCTTGTATGCCGGACTGTCTCTCTTAGGAATGCCCACCTGCCCAAAGCTGTCATAGGGCCTTCCAGGGGAAAAATACTCATTGACCTGTTCTAACGTATAATGCTCCTCCAGATACTGCTGGAAACCAATTCTTCTTGCTTCATCGATTCCTGCCCGATCAGAGTCAAACAATCCCGGAGCATCCTCCATATAATTCCAGAAATCCTCCCATGCAAGAAATCCGCCGTAAAAATTCTCATAACCGGATACGGCCTCATACAGCTCTTTTGCATAATCCAGCCACACGGACCGGGTTTTCTCATCCCCCAGCAGCTTCCGGTAGCGAATCTGCGGAACCTCTCCCCCACAATGATCCCAGGTATACCCCACTCTCAAAGACACCCATAATCCCTGATCTCTGGCTGCCCTCATAATCCGATCCAGCTTCGCAAAGGCATAATCACTGTACTGAATCGGGGCTGTATCCGGCTGAAACTCCCGCCACGGAACGGCCAGAATAATGCTGTTAAAGCCATCCTCTGCGATCTGTGCCAATTCCTCCTCCAAATGGTCGCTTTCAGAATTCCAGAAATTCATGACCCAGGCATCTGACACATAGGTAACAGACCTTAACTGCTCCGGCAGCGTCCTGTCTGCGCTCCCATAAGATAAAAATCCCGCTGCAAGAGCCATACACCCTGCCGCAATTGCACACCGTTTCCAATGGAATATTTTTTTCATAGGTATCTCCAAAATCAGCAATCTCCAATCATCCAAGTAAATTGCTTTTTCAATATGTAAGAGAAAAACAAAAATGTCTCTCTTCCATTCCTAAAAGAAAGCCGGAATAAATGAGACATTTTTGTTTATCATTGACAGTTGCTGCTAATTTTCTGCTGACATCCCGTTTTATTTTGTTTATGCCCAAGGATATACTTCTTTGCCATAGGATTGAGAATTGTCCTTAATCCATGCTCTTTCAGAGCGGGGGCACTTCGTGCCACATGGTATACCCGCAGGGCATACCTTAATCCATGCTCTTTCAGAGCGGGGGCACTTCGTGCCACATGGTATACCCGCAGGGCATACCCTAATCCATGCTCTTTCAGAGCGGGGGCACTTCGTGCCACATGGTATAAAAAGAAAATGAAGCAGACACATTCCTGTACGAACTCTGTTCGTGGTGTCTGCTTGGTGATAAGGCATCCTCCTGCTTGGCGAACCTCTCCTTACCACAAGTGATGGAGCTGAGGGGAATCGAACCCCTGTCCGAAAACCAATCCCCTGTTCTTCTACTATCATAGCCTGTTCTTTCACATTCCCTCCACCCTGCGGAAACAAGCATCCTCAGGGCTTTAGTAGCTTCATCATACGCCCGTATACGCAAAGCTTAATATACGTCGTTTCTCACAAAGTCGATGCCAGATTCTTAATGTGTGAGTGCACTAAGGCTGACAGCAGCAATTAAGCTGCGTATGCTAAATTATCTTCAGCGTTTAATTTTAATTTTGCCGTTTAACGCACCGCATACGGATAGCTTCACCAGCTTCATGACCCCCGTCGAAACCAGTACAACCCCTTACTGGATCACCGTGACTCATCGGTGAATCTTATTGTATCATCCCGAAAAACATTTGTCAACTATCAGAAAAATCAAAATCCAGGCAAATTTTACCAGAATTCCTCTTAATGTAATACTTTGGGATATGGTACTCTTTAGGCATACCCCAAAGCATTCTCTCTTTTTCCTGAATTTACAGAATCTTCCGAATCCATCCTTGTGGAGCTTCTATGGTTCCCATCTGGATTCCGGTCAAGGTATCGTAAAGCTTCTTGGTGATTTCTCCCATCTGCTCCATGCCGCTGTCAAAGCAGATCTCCTTCCCGTGATCCACAATCTTTCCCACCGGAGAAATCACTGCCGCCGTACCGCACAGCCCACACTCTGCAAAATCCGAAAGCTCGGAAAGCTTTACCTGTCTCTGTGTCACCTTCAGCCCCAAATAATGCTCCGCCACATACACAAGAGAGCGCCGGGTAATGGAAGGAAGAATGGAATCCGACGCCGGCGTCACGATCTCACGATCCTTGGTCACAAACAGAAAATTAGCGCCGCCTGTCTCCTCCACATAGGTCCGGGTAGCAGAATCCGGGAACAGATTCTCATCATAGCCATGCATATGGGCTAGCACAGAGGCATGTATGCTCATAGCATAATTAAGCCCTGCCTTAATATGGCCGGTACCATGGGGAGCCGCCCGGTCAAAATCGGATACACAAAGGGTCAGGGGCTTTACCCCTCCTTTAAAATACGGTCCTACCGGTGTCCCAAACAGGCGGAACTGATATTCAGAAGACGGCTTCACTCCGATCACAGGCCCTGTGGCAAACATGTAGGGACGCAGATACAAGGTTGCGCCGCTTCCATAAGGCGGAACCCAGGCCGCGTTGGCGGACACTACCTGATCCACTGCCTCTAAAAAACGCTCCTTAGGAAACATCGGCATCTCCAGCCATGACGCAGACCCCATCATCCGCTCTGCATTCAGATCCGGACGAAAGGTCACAATGCTTCCGTCTGCCGTCGTATATGCCTTCAGCCCTTCAAAACACTCCTGACAGTACTGCAGAATCCCTGCACACTCGTTCAATACTACCGTAGAATCCTCTGTCAGCGCTCCTGCATCCCACTTTCCGTTTTTAAAGTTGGACACATAACGCTTGTCTGTGGTCATGTAGGTAAAACCGATATTGCTCCAATCCAGATTTTTCTTTTCCATAAAAACTGCCTCCGTTCCGGTGTCTCCATTTGTATTTTTCTATCTCTATAAGGAAAGAGCCTGGTGTTGGGAATTATTATAAGCTTATTACCAAAGAAAATCAACAACTCTTTTCGATTTGGCCCAAATATCCCAAGAGATGCCTTCGGTGTGCCGCAAAATGGAACGTACACACCGAAGGCGTCCCATATGGAAATGGCGGAAACGAATTTTCGGACACGCTCTAACCTCGCAGCCTCTCAATATGTATCCCCAAATGCCCCACTGCCTCCCTGGGTACTGTTCTGTGAAGCTCCTCTCCCAGCTTGACGCAGATTTTCTCCGCCAGCTTATAGGATTGGGGGAAATGGATCCGCGCATACTCATCCATATCCAGGGTAATAGGTTCTCCGTCCCGGATGCGGGCCACCAGATAACGAAGATGAGCCATAAATCTCTCAAACATGAAAGAATGGGGATCCAGCTTAATCCCCAGGCCCTCCTCAATCATCATTGCTGCCATCCTGAGAACAGAAACCGTCTGAATAGAATCCTCCAGCTTCTCATCCATCCGCCCTGCCTGGATGTGGAGGGCAATATACCCTACCTCATCCTCACAGAGCAGACAGCCGGATGCCTTCTGAATCATATCCCGGCCTTTTAATGCAATCCGGTATTCCTCCGGATAGAGGACGCGGATATCCCCATGAAAAGGGTTCTTCAGCAGGATTCCGTTCTGCATTCGTTCCACAGCCACTGCAATATGATCTGCTAAGGGAATCAGGATATTAGGATTCAGCTCCCCCAGCTCATTCTTGGCCAGCTCCACGATCTTTCCTGCCAGCTCAAGAAATTTCGGATTCATGCCGCTTATTACCTGCCTTCCGGTCCTTCTCTTTTCCTCCCGGTCAACGATTGCATAACGCTTCGTATTTTCGTCCCGCTCAAACCGCTCATTTACCCGTTTTCCGAAGCCAATGCCGCTCCCCAGCAAAATCGCTTCTTCCTGTCGCTTCATATCGTAAACCAGTACGCCGTTATTATTCAGCACCTTTATCACGCGATACATCCGCAATCCCCCATTTAATGTTTCTTCGTCCGTATTTTATTTCAATCGTACTCCCCGCATTTCTCATGCTTTCCTTCATTCTGTACACGCTTTTTCAGCACATAACAGTATAAACCCGCACGATGTCTGCGTTTCTCATCACATAACAGTATGTGCCTACACCCCAATCAAATCCGCCGCATGATCCAAGGCCTTGATCTCCTTCTCCTCCGGCACCTCCACAGACGCCCCTTCCGGCAAAGCCGTATAGATGACCATACATGCCTCAGAAACAGCATTATTTTTCACATATTCCAGATCAAACTGCATCAGCTTTTGGCCGCGCTTTACATGGTCCCCGTCCTTTACCAGAGGTTCAAAGCCCTTGCCCTCCAGCTTCACTGTATCCACACCGATGTGAAGCATAAACTCTGTGCCGTCTGCTGTCTTTAATCCCACTGCATGACCGGTAGGAAATACAAATGCCACATCCAGGTCGCAGGGCGCAAGCACCTCTCCGTTTGCCGGCATTACCATAAATCCGTCCCCAATCATTTTCTGGGCAAAGGTCACATCCGGCGCATGCTCAATAGATTCCACCTTTCCGTTAAAGGGGCTGTAAAGAGGAACACGCTTACCAGAAGCCGCCTTCTTCTCACTGCCTCCCTTATTCTTGCCAGCCCCTGTATCTGCTTCTGAGCTTTCCGGCGCTGCTGTTTTCTTGTCATTCTCCTCATGGTACTCCACATCCGGCGCTGTTGCCATATAGGATACTAAGTCCGCCTTGATGTTGGGGACCGTCGGTCCATAGATCACCTGAATCCCCTGTCCTTTTTTGATCACACCGGCTGCTCCGGTCTTTTTTAAGATTCCTTCATTGACCAGCTCCGGCTTGCTGACCGTACATCTGAGACGGGTAATGCAGCAATCCACATCCACCACATTCTTTTTGCCGCCAAGACCGTTTAAGATCATCTGGGAGCGCTCATCCACTGCCTCCTGGCCTTCCGCAGCGCCCTGCTTCTTTGCATTCACATCACTTCTCCGGTAGAGCTTCACTTCTTCACTGTCATCCCGCCCCGGAGTCTTTAAATCAAACTTTAAGATCAAAAACCGGAACAGGAAGAAATACACGACAAAATACACCGCTCCCACCACAGGAATCCAGTACCAGCTAGTCTTGGATGCTCCCGGCAGAATACCAAACATCACCAGGTCAATAATACCGCCGGAAAAGGTCATACCTACACCTACGTTCAACATGTGCATCAGCATATATGCCGCTCCTGCCAGCACACTGTGAACCCCATACAAAAACGGAGCCACAAAGATAAAGGTAAATTCCAAAGGCTCTGTGATTCCTGTAAGCATAGCCGTCAGGGCCGCTGACGCTAAAAGGCTTCCGGCCGCCTGCTTTTTTTCAGGCTTGGACACCTGATACATGGCAAGAGCTGCCCCCGGCAGTCCGAAAATCATAAACGGGAATTTTCCTGTCATAAACCTGGTTCCCGGATTCACGCTGAAATGAGCGATCTCTCCCATATGGCCCAACTGGGCAAAAAAGATGTTCTGAGCGCCGTAGACCATCTGGCCTGCCACCTCAAGCTGGCCTCCCACAGCAGTCTGCCAGAAAGGCATATAAAACACATGATGAAGTCCAAAAGGAATCAGCGCTCTCTCAATAATCCCATAAATCCAGGTTCCCACATAGCCAGAGCTGTTGACTAATGCTCCCAGGCTGTAGATTCCATTCTGAATCACCGGCCACACAAAATACATCAAAATCCCCACAAAAATATACGCCACACTACAGACAATGGGCACAAAACGAGTTCCGCCAAAGAAAGAAAGTACTTGCGGAAGCTGGATTTTATAATACTTATTGTGCAGCGCCGCCACGCCCAGCCCGACGATCACACCGCCGAATACCCCCATCTGCAGAGAAGATATTCCCAGAACCTTAGTCACGGAACCATCCAGCATCCCCACGGTCTGCTCTACTGAGCCGACTACCCCTGCCAGGGCATTCCCTGCGGCGTCCATCATTTCAGGGGCTGTCACCAGCTTGCCGGAAATCACCAAAAGAGCATGAATCGCCGTATGCATAATAAAAAACGCAATCACGCTGGCAAGAGCCGCCACCTCCTTCTCCTGCTTTGCCATACCTACGGCCACACCGATGGCAAACAGCAGAGGAAGATTCTCAAACACCACATTACCGCAGCTGTTCAAAATGTTCAGAAAACCGTTTAACAGTGTTCCCGGTCCCAAAACCGCTTCCAGATGATAAGCGCTGATCATGGTGGCATTGGTAAAGGAACCGCCGATTCCCAGCAGAAGGCCTGCTACGGGAAGGATTGCAATCGGAAGCATAAAGGAACGTCCGACCCGCTGTAATACGCCAAAAATCTTGTCTTTCATTTCTTTTCCCTGCTTTCTTTTCAATTTGTGCGGACAATCAACTGCCTATATACGACAAAAAGGCATAAACTCCCCCCTTTCCAACGCTATCTGTCCGTATATGGGTAGTTTATGCCTGATAGTATTTTCTTATCAGTAACACACTGATTTGAGTATAGATGAAAATGAAGATTTTGTCAATGGAGAAATCTCTCTCCATTTATCTTCCCCATTTCCATATTTTCCCTTCTGTTTACCCTTCTTTAAACACCTGCATTGCCGCTTCCTCTTCAAACTGCCTGAAATACAAGTCATAATAATAGCCTTCCTGTTTCAGCAGCTCCTCATGACTTTCCTGCTTGATGCTCCTTCCGTCCTTCACCACCAATATCAAATCCGCCTGCCGAATTGCAGAAAGCCGATGGGCAATAATAAAAGACGTGTGCCCCTTCAGCACATGCCTGATTGCCTTCTGAATCAACTGCTCTGTCTCAGCAGCAATGGAGGATGTGGCCTCATCCAGCACAAAAACAGCCGGATCAGCCAAAATCGCCCTGGCAAATAAGATCAGCTGCTTTTCTCCCACTGACAGCCTGCCTCCGCTCTCTCCCACATTACTCTCATACCCATGCTCTAACCGGGCTGCCGCTGCATCTGCAGAAACCTGCCGGGCCGCCTCCTCCACTTCCTGGTCAGAGGCATCCAAACGGCCAAACCGGATATTTTCCCGCACAGTCCCAAAGAACATATAAAAACTTTGCAGCACATAACCGATCTGGCTGTGAAGCCATAGCTGTGACCGTTCCCGGTAATCCACACCGTCAATCAGAATCCGTCCCTCTGTGGGCTCAAAAAAAACGCCCCATCAGGTTCACCAAGGTAGATTTGCCTGCTCTGGTCTCACCCACAATCGCCACATTCATCCCTGCAGGTACATGAAGATGAAAATGCTCCAGCACATCTTCGCCTTCCCTCTTCACAGCCACACCCTTGCCGGCTTCTGAATATTTCGCATTTCCCTCAATATCCACCTCATATAAGCGTGTTAAAGCTGTACGATCGTAGACTTCCCGCTCCGGTGCCGCCCAAAATGCCAAATCCCTGTCCCTGGGGAATCGAAAAGGTCACATCCTCCAACACCCTTTTCCCCTGTTCATAAGCAAAGGATACATGGGAAAAAAGCAATATCCATACTTATGGGAAGCTGCCCCTTCTCTCCTTCCTCTTGATATGGCTCCTCTTTCCCTTGAATAATATAGCCCACACGTTCAAAGGACACTCCCGCCTTACTCATATCGAAAAGGATATTTATGATGCGGACATGGCTGTCTTTTTTGATTACCAGGAAATCAATCTCCAGTGGTTTAGTATTCAAGTTGTATTCTTTCTCTGCTATTAAAAATATCATATACTTGAATAAGCAGAAGGAAACCTTTTTCTTGGTTTTGATGCTCTTTATGAATAAGAAGCTGTTCTATGACAAAATCATTTAAAGGGACAATCCTCTTGGAGATTGCCAGCAGTCAGTTCCCGTTGCAGTAAGGTTGCAGTACATAGCCAAAAGAAGCGTAACCGGCTTTCCCGGCCATCGGACGACAAAAGACCCCCGAAGCCTCGTAAATCGAGGCCTCGGGGGCTCTTTTCGACCTGCGGGAGATGGGACTTGAACCCACACGACCATACAGCCACTAGATCCTTAGTCTAGCCTGTCTGCCAATTCCAGCACTCCCGCGAACTTAGATAGTATACCATATATTTACGATTATGGCAACTACTTTTTTCAATCTAAACATACAAATCTAAGCTTTCTATCAAAACCTTCCATTTTAAATCTTATTTCAATCTTATAATTTTAAACCTTATATTTGTACAAGAAAACACATTTACAAAGTGAAGACACCACAAGACAAACCGCATCTTCACTCTGTAAATACCACACCAAATAATCTCTGCTGTCTATGCCACCTTGCTCTTAGCCAGCTCAGCCAGCTTTGCAAATCCTTCTGCATCATGAATCGCCATATCAGACAGAACCTTCCGGTTCATCTCCACGCCTGCCAGCTTCAGCCCATACATAAATCTGCTGTAGGACAGACCATTGATTCTGGCCGCTGCATTGATACGGGCAATCCAGAGCTGACGGAACTGTCTCTTTCTCTGCTTCCGGCCTGCATAAGAGCTGGTTAATGCCCTCATTACAGACTGCTTTGCAACTCTATACTGTTTGGAACGGGCGCCTCTGTATCCCTTTGCCAGCTTCAGGACTCTGTTATGCTTTTTCTTTGCGTTCAAACCGCCTTTAATTCTTGCCATCGATTCTTCCTCCTTTTCTCACGCCTTACAGGTACGGCAAAATCTTCTTCATCACTTTTGCATTCGTAGCATCCGTAACAATGTCTTTGCGAAGATTTCTTTTCCTCTTGGTAGACTTTTTCGTCAGGATATGAGACTTATATGCTTTGCTCCTTACCAGCTTGCCGGTACCGGTCTTCTTAAAACGCTTTGCAGCCGCTTTGCTTGTCTTTAACTTAGGCATGATATTTCCTCCTTAATCTTCACTTACCGTTTACTTTTTCGCAGACAAAAACATGACCATGCTTCTTCCTTCCACCTTGGACGGCTTATCGACAACCGCAATATCCTTCAGATTCTCCGCGAAATCATCCAGGATATATCGGGACTTGGACATATGCGCCATCTCACGGCCCCGAAAACGAAGAGTAACCTTGACCTTATCGCCCTTCTCCAGGAACTTCCGCGCCGCGCCCATCTTGGTATTCAAATCGTTTGTATCAATATTGGGGGACAGCCGTACCTCCTTGATCTCGATCACCTTCTGCTTTTTCTTGGCTTCCTTTTCTTTTCTGGCCAGCTCATAGCGGTATTTGCCGTAATCGATGATCTTACAAACCGGCGGCTTTGCTGTCGGCGCAATCTTGACCAGATCCAGCTCCGCTTCCAACGCCAGCTTAAATGCTTCCTTGGCAGACATAATGCCAAGCTGCTGTCCGTCCTCGCCAATCAACCGAACTTCCTTATCTCTGATCTGTTCGTTAATCATTAAATCGCTAATTGTCGTACACCTCCATTTTTTAATAAACATGGCCTGCTTTTCTGCACAAAAAAAGTAGATAGAATAACTCTATCCACCCTCTAAAACCACTTCAAGCGCAAAAGCGCCGACAAATCGTGTTCTCGATTATGAACCCGGGTCACTGCTTCGTGCCAGGGTGAGGTGGATACCTACTTTCCTGTATGCTGCTTTCACAGCCGTCTATAACTATACTATCCCAGGCAGAAAATGTCAAGTATTTTTTCCCATGTTTTGATTTTCTGCTTTTTCCCCTTCCTTTTTTAAGGCCTCCAGACCCAGCCGGATCAGCTCTACCGTAGCCTCTGACCGTGTCTGAAAACGCTTCTCAAACCGGAAGTCCTCAATCCTTTTAAATAATTCCTCATCTACAGAAACCGTGTACCGCGGCCTGTTTGTCGCCATAATGATCACCTCATCTGTTATTATACATGAGTGAATCAGAGATGTAAAGATGCTAAATTATTTAATCTTATCTCTTGACAGTGATTCAGTGAACCACTATAATTAGTATAACAGGTTCAGTGAATCACCACAAGTATAAACGAGAGGAGGGACTTGAATGGCTGCAAATGACAGACGGTTTACCATATCCGTTTCTCCATGCATGAACGAGGAACTGATTTTGGCAAAAGAAGGGAAATACCGCAATACGACTCAAAATGAGATGCTTCGGGAGCTTATTCTGAAGGGATTAGAATCTCTTCAGGGAGAGCATCCAACGCTTTCATGCCACCATGAACAGACTGCATAAGGGTTTTGCGTGGCGGAAAGGTTTCCGTTTGTCTGCCTTTCCGTCATCACACAGCATGTCCTAAAATGCAGTTCATGAAAGTCGGAAAGCAAAGATCCCTATGCAGGCAGCCAAAAAGCCCAGAAATCTTTCGGTATTTGTGATTCCATCCATGGGCTGATAAAAGGATTAACCGATTTGCTGAACTTTGGATACTTATTCATTGCCGAAGTGAATTTTAGGAGGAACTCGTATGAAAAAATATTTTAAGCAGTATAAACAGGCTCTAAGCGCTGTCCTCATATCCATGATGGTGCTGCAGCCCATAAGCTCGCTGCCTTCTGCATGGGCGACGGAATATGACCCTGAGGCTGTTTTTGACATTGAAGATGAAGACGCATGGCTGTACGAAGACGAGGAGGACGGAAATATTTATTCCCGGGCTGCAGTCGCAACCGATTCCAATGCAGGGAAATGGGGTGTCACCGGATTTACCCTCAGCGCAGGCGGCACTGCCAAAGCCGGAGAAAGCTATACCATAACCGGCACCATTACTGCCGCTGACCCGGCATCCCCAAGCAATTCAAGCTGGACTTCCTGGGCATCTGCCTCCAACGCAGCCAGTCCAGAGGATGCGGTCAGCAAGGCTAACATCTCTGTCAACAGTAATGGTTTGTTTGCAGATGACGCGAGCCTTGCAAAAACTTTAAGCGGCAGCGGATATACGGATCTGACCATTACCGGAACAACTGCCGCCGAGCTGACAACATCCCAATATACGGTGACAGTCACCATGTTTGGGGTGGATGAAATGGTTACGATAACTGCCGAAGCCACATCTCCTGAGGATCCCACGACCCCGGAAGAAGGCGAAATCACAGGCTCTTTCGATCCGGAAGAACTGATCCTTTCTCCCGGACAGGAAGGAGAATCTACCTTAACCATCCATAATACGATGGCATCTCCGTCAGATGCTGTTATCATCGAAGCAGTTACATATCAGTCAAACGATGAGAATGTGGCAGTTGTATCAGGCCATGGAACAAACAAGGTTGTGGTAACAGCAAAAGAACTTGCAGAGGGAGACGACCTTGCAGAGACAACGATTTCTGCAATGCTTGGAGAGACGAAAATTGCTTCCCTCCGGGTAGAAGTCAACAACGACGTAAAAGTAAAATCTTCTGAAGTCAATACTGACAGTGCAAAACCCGATTTCGGCAATGCACCGGACGATGTGTTAGAAGACATGCAGTCCGAATATGAGTCTGCAGTTGCAGATATTGCCGGGAATAGGGCAGTGACCGCAGTGGCCCCTTCATTAGATCCTGGCAGCGGCGGCTGGGCCAGATATGGGATTCCGGCCGAAAGCATCGTTTATCCGTTACAAACCTTAGGAACCATCAGCATGGGCTATTACCGGGACACAGACGGATCCTACAAAACATTTGTAGAAAAGGTGGATTTTGATATTGATTTGTATTGGAAATCCTCCGATGAAGATGAAGGCAAAAAAGCAAACGATGTAAAAGACGGAAAATTCACCTTCCGGATTCCGGTTCCCTCGAATATCCGCCAGGGAATGAATTATGCAGTCGTAAAGCATGAGGGCAAAAACGTAGAAAACAGCAATAGCGGCTACCTTCCAATCAATAAGCACCAGGATGGTTGGTATGTTCAGGTAACGGTATCCCATCTCAGCCCCTTTGAGCTTACGTTTGCGGCTGAACAGCCGAAGCCGAGTACTCCTGTTTTTGGCGGTGGCAGCAGCAGCGGCGGTGGCGGCGGGAGCCGGTCTGTTTCCAGCTCTATCCCCAACTTGTCCGGACAGTGGATTTTAGATGCCAACCAGAGATGGTGGTTCTCCCTTACCGGCGGCGGTTATCCGGCTAATGCCTGGGGACGGATCAACAACAAGTGGTACTATTTTGACGAATTTGGCTACATGATGATCGGATGGCTCAAACTGGCCGACACATGGTATTTCCTGCAGCCAGCCGGCGATATGGTGGAAAACGACTGGGTATTCTACAATAATCAGTGGTATTTCCTGGAAGCAAACGGCGCTATGGCTGCCAACAAATGGATCTCATACAAGAACAATTGGTATTATTTTAATGCCAACGGAGATATGGCTGTCAGCACAATTACCCCTGACGGATATATGGTTGACGCAAATGGGGCATGGATCCAATAACCTTATCAGAACGAAAATCTAAAAACCAGATAAAAACCAATACTTCGGCAAAAAAGGGAGGCGGCTGCAGGAAAATGCAGCCGCCTTTCTTTCCCTCAAATCTCCATCTTTTCCTCCACACTGTATATCCTTCACAGCATATCGTATTCTGGAAGGATTGCATCCCCCGCTTTATGGGGTATCGCATGGCTTACACTCCACCCAGATCAGACGCGCCGTATCATCCCCCTGCACGGCCGTGGATCCCCGAACCCCGCTGGCCAGGTCAGACAGAATCAGTCCTATCTCCATCAGCTCATCTCCAAAGCAGCAGTAATCCCGGTCACTGATCGTATACTCCCACTCCGGGCAAAGCCCTGCCAGCCGCAGCCGGTCATACCCCCGGTTTACCGGCTGCCTGCAGCGGAACACCGCCACCAGCGCCTGTTTCCTGTCCTCAGAAACCACCGTCCAGGCAGCCTCATTTTCCTCAAAAGGACTTCTGAGCCGATAAAAGATCCCGGTGTGAAGGAATCTTCGGTGCTCCTTTACAAAACGCACCTGCTCCCTGACCTGCTCCTGTTCTTCCTTTGTCAAAAGATTTAGATCCAGCTCGTACCCAAATGCGCCGAAATAAGCACAAGCCGCCCTTGCAGCCAGGGGCACACTCCGAAAGGTCTGGTGATTGGGTACTGCCGACACATGATTCCCCATGCTGCTGATCGGATAAACATAAGAGGTGCCGTACTGTATCTTCACCCGCTCCGCCCCGTCTGTGTCGTCGGACAGCCATCCCTGGGGCGCATAATAAAGAATCCCCGGATCAAACCGCCCGCCTCCGCTGGCGCAGGACTCAAAAAGAATCTTAGGAAAATCCCTGGTCAGCCGGTCATACAGCCGGTAAATGCCCAAAATCTGACGGTGGTACACGGTTCCCTGATGCTCCCGTCCCCTTCCCACGGAAAACAGGTCAGAAATACTCCGGTTCATATCCCATTTTACATAGGAGATCGGACTGCTCCTTAAAATGTCCTCCATCCTGTCTCCGATATACTCCACTACCTCATCCTTGGAAAAATCCAGCACATACTGATGCCTGCCCATGCAAAGCCTTCTCTCACTGCTCCCCAGAATCCAGTCCGGATGCGCCTGATAAAGCTCACTCCTTTGGCTGACCATCTCCGGCTCAAACCATAGCCCGAACTGCATCCCCAGCTCTGTCACCGACCGGGCAATTCCCTGGATTCCGCCGGGAAGCTTTTCCCGGTTGGGCGTCCAGTCCCCCAGAGACGAGGTATCGTCGTCCCGCTTTCCAAACCACCCGTCATCCAGTACAAACAGCTCAATTCCCAGCTCCTTGGCCTTCTTGGCGATCCCATAGATGGTCTGCTCATCAAACTTCATATAAGTAGCTTCCCAGTTGTTCACCAGTATGGGCCTTTCCCGGTCTCTCCAATATCCCCGGGCCAGCCTGGTGCGGTACAGCTTGTGAAACACCTGGCTCATACCGTTAAGCCCCTGATCCGAGTACACTAAAACAGCCTCCGGTGTCTGGAACTGCTCTCCCTTCCCCAGACACCAGCAAAAGCCCTCCGGGTGAATCCCGGCCATGACCCGCAGCGTTCCCATGGTATCCACCTCTGCCTGAGCCAGAAAATTGCCGCTGTACACCAGGCTGATCCCTATCACCTCCCCGGTATTCTCATCCCCATTCTCCCGCTTTAAGGCCAGGAATGGATTGAACTGGTGGCTGCTGTGTCCCCGCATACTATGTATACTCTGCACACCCAGATGAAGACGATGAAAATCCGCATACCTTTCCCGCAGCGAAGCCCCTGCCAGGTCCAGCATCTCATACCGGCAGTCCGGCAAATCCAGGCTGATGCTCATAGCCCTGTTCAGCTCCCATGGGGTCTCTTGCTCATTCTCGAACCGGGCGCTGCGCACGATCACAGGAACATCCTCAAATATGGTGTACAACAGTGTCAGCTTTCCCCCTATCACTGGATCCTCCAGCTCAATCTCCAGCGTAGACGCCTCATCCTCTGACTCTGCATACACTGCCGGAAGGCCGGCAAGCGCCGGCTTTCCCCCAGCCACACGATGTCCCCGATAGCAAAAGCTGCTGATACGGCTTCCGTTTTCCCGGCAAATCTCATAGGCCGGATAACGCATATCCCCTGTCCCGAAAGCCGGGTACTCCTGCTTCAAATGCTCCAGTGAAAACGTGGTATCCCCCGGAAATACGCAAGGCGCCATATCCCGATGGGCCCGCTCCAAAAGATGGGGAAAATCCTCCCGGTCTCTGATACGCCTTCCAAAATAAAGCTGCCCCATCTGCCCGTTGTCCATCCGCTTCATCAGATAACTGATCCTGTCATTGCACAGATGGAACACCCCTGCCGCCTCATGCACAATAATTCCCATGTCCCGCCCTCTCTTTCATGATTACACCTCCATCCATTTAACCAATATGATTTCCCTCCGTCCATGCCGCCCCCTCATATGGCCTCAGCCCTGTGCCTTCCGGAGCCGTCTCATAATTCCCCAGCCAAAGCTTTGCTTCTCCCAGCCCCCATCCTGGCACTTTCAGCTCCTGCCATTGATCCGTAAAGTTACACGCCACCAGCATCCGCTCTCCTTCCCATGCCCGCTCATAGACAAACAATCCTGGATGCTCCGGAAGCAGCAGACAGTACGTCCCCTCCTTAACCACCCACGAAGCCTTCCGCAGCCTAAACAATTTCTGATAGAACCCATACACCGAATCCTCCCGTGCCACCTGTTCTTTGGCATGGATCCTTTTGTAATTCTGGTTTTCCCGGATCCAGGGAGTCCCTTCCGTAAATCCTCCGTGAGCAGAATCATCCCACTGCATCGGCGTCCGCGCATTGTCCCGCCCCGTATGGCGGATATACCCCATCATCTCCTCATGGCTTACCTTTCCTCCCTCCACCATTTCCCTGTACACCTGATGGATCTCAATGTCACGAAAATCCTTTAGCTCCTGGAAATCACAGTTGGTCATGCCCAGCTCCTGCCCCTGATACACATAAGGCGTCCCCTTCATCAGATAGAGACAGATTGCCAGCATTTTTGCAGACAATTCCCGATACTGCGAACCGTCATTGCCAAACCTGGAAACCACTCTGGGATAATCATGGTTTTCCCAAAACAGGCTGTTCCACGCCCGCCCATCCAGCTCCTGCTGCCAGCGGCTAAGCACCTGCTTGAGCTGCACCAGGTCTACCGGATTCACATTCCACTTGCCATAAGGCCCCGGACACAGCTCCATATGCTCAAAGTGGAACATCATATTCAGCTCCCCGGAATCAAAGCCTGCATACTCCAGAGCCTCCTTTGTCCCCACGCCTACTCCCTCCCCCACTGTCATCCAGTCAAATCGGGACAATACCTTCTGATTCATCTCCTTCAAAAACTCATGAATCCGGGGCCCGTTGGTATAATAAGGCTGACCGTCCCCATAAGGGTTTCCGTCCTTCAGCTCCCCGTCCGGATAGGACAGATCCTTGGAAAGCATGGAAATCACATCCATGCGGAAACCGTCGATTCCCTTTTGCCCCCACCATGTCATCATATCATAAATCCTTTGCCGCACCTGGGGATTCTCCCAGTTCAAGTCCGGCTGCTTTGCCGAAAAAATGTGCAGATAGTACATCCCTGTCTGTTCATCCCAGGACCAGGCCGGCCCCCGAAACCGGGAAGCCCAGTTATTCGGCATTCCTCCTGCCTTTGGCTCCTTCCATATATAATAATCCCGATAAGGATTCTCACGGCTCCTTCTACTCTCCTGAAACCAGGGATGTTCATCCGACGTATGGTTGACCACCAGATCCATCACCAGCTTCATCCCCAGCCCATGCACCTCCCCAAGCAAGGCGTCAAAATCCTCCATGGTGCCGAATTGCTCCATGATTGCCTGATAATCACTGATGTCATACCCATTATCATCATTGGGCGACTGATAGACCGGAGACAGCCAGATCACATCCACCCCCAGCTCCTTCAGATAAGCAAGCCTCTGCCGGATCCCGTTCAGATCCCCGATCCCGTCCCCGTTGCTGTCCTGAAAGCTTCGGGGATAGATCTGATACACCAGGCTGTCCTTCCACCATTCTCGTTTTCCGCTCATCAAAGCACTCCTTTCCTGACACCCCTAGGATACCCCTTCTGTCCTGATCCGATAGGTCTTAATCTCATAAGGCTTAATAAAATCACAAAAACCATATTCCTGAAAATCCACCTGCCCCACAGGCCGCTCCAAAAGATCACACTCCTCCACCGACTGCACCGCAAACCCAAGCTTCACCTTCATCCAGGTTCTCACATTGCGGTTTTCATAGATCCGCAGAATATAGCCGTCCCCGTCCTCTGCCCTCTTGATCGTTTCAAAAAAGCAGTTTGGCTTGTCAATGGAAACCATGCTCCAGGCATCCCCTGCCCTTCTTCCCGGCGCCGGCGCTGTCACCAGCGGCACATTCAGGTCATAAGCCATCTCCACGGTGGCTGCCTCCTGCCACCGCCCAGGATGAGGATAAAGGGAATAGGTAAATTCATGCACCCCCATATCTGCATCCGGATTAGGATAGGTCCCTGCTTTAATAAGAGTCAGGCCCATCTCGCCATGCTTCACACTATGGCCATATTTACAATCATTAAGCATACTGACCCCCAGCCCATTTTCCGACAAATCCGCCCACTTGTGAGCACAGACCTCAAACTTTGCCGTATCCCAGCTATGGTTGCTGGTAGTCTCCCGCTCCACATTGCCGAACTGGATTTCATAAGAAGCCTTGGAAGCATTGATGTTCACCGGGAAATTCACACGCAGAAGCAAATGATGGTTCTTCCACACTGCCCGGCTGACAAAATCAATGCGGGGCAGGTCCGGATACAGCACAATGTCCTGCTCTACCACCGAATCCGCAAATACCATACGGATGCCGATCACCGTGCGTACCGGCCCCCTTTCCTTCAGAACCGGAGCTGACACCTGATCCGGTCCATAAGGCTTCTTTTGATAAAACATGTCCACATCCCAATTATCCCAGTTCATAGGACGATCCTCATAGGTCAGAAGCTGATTGCCCACCCGGCCCTCCTTCAAAAGCTGACAATTACTCTCCTTTTCCACCAGGGAAGTCAGCTCCATCCGCTCATTAAACTCTGCCCGGTACCAGAGATTCTCAAACACTCCCTCCCACACATCCGGCAATGGCCGCGCCCTGTTTTGGTCAGCCTCCTCATCCCTGACCAGCTCAAACACCCGTGCGCCCACCGACGGAAGCCCCCGGGCAAAAAACAGCAGCCGCCCGTCACCGGTATACTGCATGGGACAATCCTTCCCAGCCCCGTCCCGGACCCGGCAGACATCCGGTCCCGCTCCCACAGCCTCAGCCACACCGTCCCGCACAAAGCCCAAAGTATTCACTGCCATGAGGGCATGCGTATCTCCATGTCCATCCTCTTCTCCTGTTTTTCCCAAATATTCAGCCAGGCTCTGCACCCTGCAGGCACCGGCTGTCAGAATCTCCTCATACTCCTGATCCGTCTGATCATATACCGGTCCAACCGCACTCCCCGGAATAATATCATGGAACTGATTCAGCAAAATCACATCCCAGCCGCGCCGAAGTACACTTTCCGGATAGGGACAGCCTGCCTGCTCTGCCATTACCCCCAGAATCTCCAGCTGCTCATACAAAATCTCACTTTTTCGGTTGTTCCGCTTATTTTTGCCCATAGAGGTCAATGTGCCTCGGTGATACTCAAAATACAGCTCCCCGTCCCACACCGGCATCCCTGGCTTGTCTGCAATTTTCTCATACGTTCTGTCAAAAAAATGCCGCTCCGGCTCCTGGATAAACCGGGGGATTCCCGGCAGTCCATACTGCAGACGCTTTGCCTCCTCCAGCATTTCCTTGGTGGGCCCGCCCCCGCCGTCCCCAAATCCAAAAAGCATCAGGGTATCCTCTGTCAAATCCCGGTTCTGAAAACGCTTAAAGGTTCCCAGCACCATATTCGGATTCACGATCCCGGTATAGGTCGTCGTATTCCGGGTGTCTGTAAACGACACATTCAGTCCCAGGGTTTTGTCAAAATCACAGGTCGTAGGCATAAACACAAAGACCTGACTGCCATCGATCCCCCTCCAGAGAAAGGTGTCATTAGGAAGCTGATTAAACTGATTCCAGGCAATCTTAGTGGTAAGGAAATAGGGAATGCCGCACTTTTTCAAAATCTGCGGAATTGCTGCCGAGTACCCAAACACATCCGGCAGCCACAGACATTGGCTGCCAATGCCGAACTCCTTCTGGAAAAACTGCTCCCCCTTCAGAATCTGGCGCACCAGCGACTCCCCGGAAGGCAGGTTGCAGTCCGCCTCCAGCCACATGGCTCCGTCCACCTCCCAGCGCCCTTCCTTTACCTTCTCCTGGATTTTCCCGTAAAGCTCCGGTTCCTGCTCCTTGACAAACTGATACAAAATCGGCTGGCTGGACATAAAACGATAATCCGGATACTGCTCCATCAGCTCCAGCACCGTAGAAAAGCTCCGCAGCGCCTTTTCCCGTGTCTGCTCCACGGTCCACAGCCAGGCAATGTCAATATGGGTATGGCCAACACCGCTGACCGTTGGCCCTTCTTTCTGCACACACGTATAGAACGCTGTCCTCAAAAGCTCCTCCGCCCTTTCCAGAGAATCATAAAACCGCTCCGAATAGGGCTGCCGCAGATCCAGCACGTCAGCTGCCTGCCCCAGTCTCTCTAAGATCCTTCGGTAATTCTCCGGATCCGGTTTCTTCAAAAGCCGGGCCGCCTTTACCGGCACCAGAAAGTCATAGTACACCTTCTCCACACGATCCTCTGCTGTCACCAGCTCCGTGTGCAGGATCAAATCCCCCGGAACACTTCCGCTGAACACAAGAAAAGCGACCTCATACTCCTCCCCTGCTTTCGCCTTCCTGTCAATGCAGATCTCCCGGTGATTGACATCCGCCCCCTGAATCATTTTCCCGTTCAAATAAAACAGCATCTGAGGATTGGTTGCATCCCACTGCCCCTCTCTCCCCGTAGTAATCAAAAATTCCACATGGCAGCCGTCAAACTCCTTTGGAATCCTGACCACAGTCCGATACCACCGATGGCTCTCCAACACTCTCCACGGCTCCCGGATATCACATTTCTCCCATCCTTCCAGAGAACCGGACGCACTCCCTTCCCCCTTCCCCTCCTTGCGGTAATACTCTGTCACCGAAACTCTTTTCGGCCTCCGAAGCGCATCCAGATCCGCTGCCAGACGCTCCATCCGCTCCAGTTCAAATAAAATGCTCATCCCGTCTCCCTCCTGCCGCCCGTTGTCAAAGATTTGGAAGGCGGCTGTCAAAAAAGGGAAGGCGCTGCAGAACATGGCAGCTTTTCATCAGGCCAGTCCCGGCAGTACCTCCCCCGTTACTTTTCACAGCAGTCCCCTATTCGGACTGCCTATATCATCCTAAACTATTTTCATACGATTTCTTTCCCCTTGTGGGTTGTTGTCATCCCTTCACGGCTCCGGCTGTCAGCCCCTCAATCATATACTTCTGTGCAAATGCAAACAGGCACATGGTGGGAATCAGGGACATGATCGTTCCGGCCGCCATCTCACCCCACTTAATATCATACTTTAGAATCAGGCCATTCAGTCCCACTGGTATGGTTTTATACTTATCCACATCAATAAACATGACTGCCATAAACAGCTCGTTCCAGGAGTTGATAAAAGCAAAAATAATGCTGGCCGCAATACCCGGCTTAATCACCGGAACCGCCACCCGGAACAAGGCAGACAGATATCCGCACCCGTCAATCCACGCCGCTTCCTCCAGTGATTTCGGTACATTGTCGAAAAAACCGCAAAGTGTCACCACCGAAAACGGAATCATCATGTTGGTGTACAAAAAGGCCAGGCTCCACAGATTATTCAGCATCTTGGCCTTGGCTAACATCTGGTAAAGCGGGGCCAGCATAATAAACATCGGAATCATCTGGGTAATCAGGAAAAACAGCAGCAATACTCCCTTAAACCTGAAACGGAAACGGCTGATCACATAGCTGGCCAGAATCGCAATAAACACCGAACAAAGAGCAGCCACGGAGGAACAGAGCAGGGAATTAAGCATATACCTGGCAAAGCTCCCCTTCCACAGCATCTCCACATAGTTCACAAAGGAAACCGGATTGGGCAGATACTTTACCGGAAATGCATAGATTTCCCCCTGGGATCCTTTTAAGGAGGTCAGCAGCATCCACACAAAAGGAAACATAACCAGAATCAAAAAAACTCCCAGCACAATAAACTTCACAGCCAGCGCCAGCTTTCTCTTATTCTTTGCTGTCATACTACGCCTCCTCCTGTGCATATTTTGTTATGGACATATAGACTACCACAAACGTAACCAAAAACAGAATACACAGCACACCTACTGCTGATGCCATTCCATAATCCAGGCTCTGAACCAGCTGCATCATATAGGAAGTAACAATGTTGGAAGATCCTGCCGGGCCGCCCTGTGTCATGGAATAAATCAAATCCGGGAAATTGAAAATCCAGATCACCCGCAAAAGCACAGTCAAAAGCAGTACAGAACGGATACAAGGCACCGTAATATTGGTAAATTTCTGCATCGCGCTGGCTCCGTCCACATCTGCAGCCTCATACAGATCCTCAGACACGCCCCGAAGCGCTGCAGTAATCATTATGGTAAAATACGGAATCCCATACCAGATATTTGCCGCGATACAGGAATAAAGGGCTGTCCCCTTATCCGCCAGCCAGCCCACCGGCTGGCTGATCAGATGCATCTTCATCAAAATATCATTGATTACCCCCGAGGTGCCGTTAAACATCCAGCGCCACATGATGCCGATAATAAATCCTGACACGGCCCATGGGAAAAAGATCAGCGCCTGATAGATGCTGGCTCCCCGAAACTTTTTCTTCAAAAGCAGCGCAATGCCGAAGCCGCAGGTAAACTGGAAAAACAGGGATAATCCCACCCACTTCACCGTATTCATCATGGTGGTGTAAAAGGAATTGCTTGCACTGTGCGAAAACAGCTTTCCAAAATTTTCCAAACCAATCCATTTGATGTTTTTCACATTCATCAGATTATAGCTCTGAAATGCCATCATGGAGCCCTTCAGCATCGGATAATAAGTAAAAATCATTGGAATGACGACGGCAGGAAGAACCATAAAAAAGATAAACCGCGTTCGCCTCATTCGTAGCCTTGACTTTTGTTTCATTCCATACCCTCCTCTTCCCTGTTCAATTTCGGTCTTGAACCTTTATACCTGCAAATCCGGTGATTGGCCGGCAGATTTTTACCACTTCTCTCCTTCGTCCTCATAAGCCTTTGTCCAGAACTCATCAAGCCAGCTAAGCAGATCGTCATCTGAAATCTCATCGGTAAGATATTTCTGATACATCACATCCACCTCGGTCTTATAGGTGGCAAACGCCTCATACATCTGAGGATATGCTGCATGACGGTATACGTCCGGCTCAGCCGCCATATCCATGTACATGGCAAAACGTCCCTCTGAGAAATAGGAATCCTTCTCCGCCGCATTGTTGTGAATCGGGATGGTGGAGTAGTTCTTTGCAAAATACGTGTTGTTCTCAGAATTTGACAAAAACAGCAAAAAGTCAGCCGTCTCAGCCGGATGCTCGGTAAAGGAGGTCATGCCCCAGCCGGCAAATCCGTTGGGGAATACAGCCTGTCCGGACGGTCCCTTGGGGAACGGCACCAGAGCCCACTGATCGTCTCCCATATCTGCGGAACAGGTGGCAATAACCTCCGGATCCTGGATCAGCATAGCTGTCGTTCCTCCCACAAAGCCCTGCACCATCTCCGAGAATCCCCAGGCAATGGAGTCTGTAGGACAGGTGTTTTTAAACAGGTCTTTATAAAAATGAAGGGCTTCCTTGACCTCAGGAAGGGTAAAGATCGTAGCGCCGTTTCCGTCCTTGAGATAATATCCGGCCGTAGGATCTGCGATCTTATCCGTCCCCAGCCAGCTCCAGTAGATGGTATCCGCATACTGGTATCCGCTTGTGCCTCCCCGGAAGGAATAACCAAACCGGCTGCTTGCCGGATCTGTAATGGCCACACCTGCATCATACACATCCTGCCAGGTCTCCGGCTTATCCAGTCCCTTTTCCTCAAACCAGTCTGTGCGGTAGAAAAGCCCTCTCTGATAGAAACCATACGGCATCATATAAGCCGTGTCCTGGAAATAATGGATCACCTCATCGGCCGACTCTGTCAGGGTGTCCTTCTCGTCCCAAGCATCAATATACTGCTGCAGATCTGCAATCCAGCCGTTGGTGGCATACTGGGTGATCGTGGAATCACGCACCTCCACAATGTCGGCACCGCTTCCGTTCATCAGCATCTGGGTAATCTTGGAATCCGCATTCTCCAACGGCGGGGAAATGATCTCAATGGTAACATTAGGATGGTCTGCCTGATACTTGTCTGCAATCTCCCGAAGTACTGCCGTCCGCTCCGGGCTGGTCAAAGACTCTACCAAGGTGATGGTCACAGACTCCCCGGAAGCCGCAGTTCCTGCCCCCTGCTCTGCCGGAGCTGCCCCGTCGCCGCCTGCCGGAGCCGGCGCCGCACTTCCTCCGCCCCCACCGCCGCAGCCAGTCAGCATCACCGCTGCCAGTGCCATTGCCGCAATTCTTTTCTTATTCATGTATTCTCCTCCTTTTTTTATTTAAAGAGCATTTCCGAAAATTCTTTTGTCCGGATTTTTCAAAAAATGCTCTTAAATTTACAACAGGGCCTCCCTCTATATCTGCAAGAAGGCATTCTCCAAATCCGAAATCAAAGCCTCCGTGCCTTCCAGCCCGCAATGGATCCGTATAATATTTTTATCTCCCCGCAGCAGCCTGCAGCTTTCCTCAGTCAGCCTTGCATGAGGCAGGAAAACCAGGCTCTCAAAACCGCCCCAGGAAACCCCGATCTTAAATATCTTCAGGCTTTCCGCCAGCTTTGCCGCGTCCTCTGCCGTTCCCTTGATCTCAAAGCTCAAAAGCCCCGTATTCCCGCTCTGCTGCCGCTTCATCAGTTCATACTGGGGATGAGAGGGCAGCCCCGGATAGTTCACCTTTCTCACCTTGGGATGCTGCTCCAAAAAACGGGCCACTGCCATGGCAGACGCCTGATGCTGCTCAATCCGCACCTCCATGGTCCGCAGTCCCCGGATCATCAGCCATGCCTCCATAGGACCGGGAATCCCTCCAAAAAGCTCCCGGTAAGACAAAAGCCGTTTCATCAGCTCCGGATCCTTTACTGCCAGCATTCCGCCGATCACATCACTGTGGCCGCCGATATACTTAGATGTGGTGTGCATCACAATGTCCGCCCCCAAATCAAGGGGCTGCTGATAAACAGAGGTACAGAAGGTATTGTCAATATAGACCCTGGCTCCCCTCCTTCCGGCAATCTCTGCCACCCCCCGAATATCCTGAAGGGAAAAGACCACCGACGAGGGACTTTCCAAAATAACCAGGTCCGTTCCCTCAGAGATGCTTTCCTCAAACTCCTCCAGACGGTCTCCGTCCACATAGGTGGTGGCAATATTCATGTGCTCCCGGCAATAACCGCTCAGAAAATCCTTAAGAGGCCCATAAGCATTGCGGATACAGACCACATGGCTTCCCGCCCTGCACACCGTCAGAACCGCCGTGACGGCTGCCGCCATACCCGAGGAAAAGGCCAGCGCACCCACCCCATGCTCCAGCGCACAGATCTTATCCTCCAAGATGCGCACAGTAGGGTTCTGCACCCTTCCATAACAGTATTTATGCTTGTCCCTCCGGTCAAAATCATAATAATCATCCAGGGTCTCAAATACATTCAGAGAATTCATGAAAATCGGAGGAACCACTGCATTATAATAATGCTCATATTCCTCCCCATAGTGAGCCGCAATCAAACGGCTGCTTTTTAAATATTGATTCTGATCAGACATGGCAGTCTCCTTAACTATATGCTATATGATAGGTACTGAAACAATATCAAATCCTTATGGGGGACTGCACACTGGGACCGCCCCTGCCGGCGGCAAAATGCCTTCCCCCCAATTCACCCTTATCTCTGATTCTGAATATCCTGATAAATGGCATTCAAAAGCTTCTCGTTAATCGCCTGCGCCTTCTTGACATTTTTCTCACAGATCGCCTGATAAAGCTCCTCATGAAGGGGCAGGCTGGCTAAAAACGGGTCTTCCATATCCAAGGGAAACTCCCAAAACTGGTCAATAATATTGCTGATGCAGGAAATCAGATGGCACATCACCTGATTGTGGGACAGACGGTAAATGGTGTAATGGAACTTCTTATCCTCTGCTGTCTGCGGTTCCCCCCTGCGGAACTTGCCCATCAGCTCCCCGGTGATCTCCCCTAATTCCTGAATCTCCTCCGGAGCAGCCCTGTGGATGACCATCCTGAGAATCTCCTGCTCCAGAACCCGTCTGACCTCAAGCGTATCTAAAAGCTTCTCCTTCTCCCTGGCAAAATCCAAAAGGTTCAGCATGGCGCTGTCCTTATTCTCATTCACGAAGATTCCCTTGCCGTTCTGCACCTTGATGATCTGTCTGGCTTCCAGGGTCTTCATGGCCTCGCGCAGAGAGGTCCGGCTTACTCCCATCATTTGAATCAGCTGCCCTTGGGATGGCAGCCGGTCTCCTGCTTCCAGATGGTTTTCTTCTATGTACTCCTGAATATATCGGATAATCTCCGACTGAAGGGGGGTTCGTTTGATTTTATCAGCCATCTTGTGTTCTCACATACTTTTTTGTCATATATTACAATTTTAACCTTATCACATTTCTAATATTCTGTCAATATTTATTATTCGTTTTTCCTGAATATATGTTTCATTATCTATTTTGTACAACATCAAATTTCAAACAGCCGCCGCCAAAGCATATTTCTTTCTATTCATACCGCAGAGCCTCAATGGGATCCTTCTTGGCTGCCTTGGAGGCCGGGTACATTCCGAAAAAGATCCCTACCATAGCCGAAAATCCCACTGCCAGAAGCACGACTCCCGGCTTCACGATGGCCTGTACGCCCAAAAGCGTACCGCCGATCATCACCAGGCCGCCTCCTAACAGGATCCCCACAATCCCCCCGCAGGCCGAGAGAATCGCAGACTCTGTGAGAAACTGAATCATAATATCCCGGGTCCTGGCCCCTAAGCTCTTGCGGATTCCTATCTCCCGGGTGCGCTCTGTCACGGACACCAGCATGATATTCATGATCCCGATTCCGCCCACCAGCAGGGATATGGCGGCAATGCCACCTACAGCAGCCGCCAATCCTCCCATCATGCTGTCCATCTGCCCCATTTCATCCTTGGCGCTGTTCAGACGAAAGTCCTCCGGCGCCCGGTTCTTGCTCTTTGCCACATACAGCTTAAGCCTGTTATAAAATTCATCCATGGTCGCCTCATCTTTCGCATAGATGCGTATGGCATAAAAGTAATCATTGGGCCAGGTAAGAATCGTGTAAGGCAGAAATGCCTCGCCGCCCTCTGTGTTGGCTCCCAGCATCATAGCCTGAAAGGGACTTAGCTTTTTGCGGTATATCCCCACCACGGTGTATTCCTCCGTGGTCCCGTAAAGGGTGGTCCGAAATGTCCTTCCCACTGCATTCTCCACCCCGAACAGATTCATGGCGCTTGTGGTGTCCATCACCACATTCTTACGCCGCCCCAGCACATCCCCTTCATTCAGATACCGGCCATATACCATATTGACCGGCTGCACCTCCTGATAATTATAATCAATTCCCGTAAAACTGAACTTGATCTTGGTCCTGCCGCTGACAACATCCGCAGAGACATAAGCTCTGCTGTCAATATAAGCGATCTGATCTCCAAACACATCCTTGATCCGCTCCATCTCATCCAGCGTAAAATAATCGCTCTGACGCACATTATCCACCCAATAGCCAATGGACAAGTATGCCTGAGTCACCCCGATCTCCCTGTAAAGCCCTTCAAACATACTCCTCATGGTATCTCCGATAGACACAATGGAAATCACGGAACCGATTCCAATGATGATGCCTAACATGGTCAGAAACGAGCGCATTTTATTGGCACGAATGGCTGAAAATGCCATTTTCATATTCTCTATCAGCATAATATCACTTTCCTTCCGGCATTTTTCCACACGTTTTCCCGTTATGACAGGCTTTCCCCGGATCCCGCCTTACCCATTTACAATTTTGTTCTTTATTCATACCGCAATGCCTCAATGGGATCCTTTTTTGCTGCCTTCGACGCCGGATAAATTCCAAAAAAGATCCCCACCATAGCGGAAAATCCCACAGCCAGCACCACTACCCCCGGCTTCACAATGGCCTTTACCCCCAAAAGACTGCCTCCTAAGGTTACTATTCCCCCTCCCAGCAAAATTCCCAAAATTCCGCCGCAGGCAGACAGTATAGCTGACTCTGTTAAAAACTGTACCATAATATCCCTGGTTCTGGCTCCCAAACTTTTGCGTACCCCGATCTCCCTGGTACGCTCTGTCACAGACACCAACATAATATTCATGATTCCGATTCCGCCCACCAAAAGAGAGATGGCGGCAATGCCTCCGACCGCTGTAGCCAGGCCGCCCATCATACTGTCCCACTGTCCCATCTGATCCTTAGCGGATATCATACGGAAATCTTCCGGGTTTCTGTCTTTTGATTTGGCTACATAATTTTTAATATTTTCAAAAAGCGCATCCATGGTCTCCTCATCCTTGGCAAAAAACCGGATATCGTAGAAACGGTCATTGGGCCAGGTCAGGATAGTATATGGAAGAAACGCCTCACCGCCTTCTGTGTTGGCGCCCAACATCATGGCCTGAAACGGGTTCAGATCCTTGCGGTATACCCCTACCACGGTGTACTCATCTGTAGTGCCGTAAATGGTGGTGCGGAAGGTCTTTCCCACCGCATTCTCCACACCGAACAAATTCATGGCGCTTACCGTATCCATCACCACATTCTTACGTCTCCCCAGCACATCCCCTTCATTGAGATACCGGCCATATACCATATTGACCGGCTGCACCTCCTGATAATTATAATCAATTCCCGTGTAGCTGAAATTCACGGTGGTTCTGGCACAGACTGCAGCTCCGGATGTCATGGCGTCACTGTCAATATAAGCAATCTCGTCTCCGAAAATTTCCTTGATCCGTTCCATCTCATCCAGAGTAAAGTAATCGCTTTCCCGCCAGTCATCCACCCAGTAGCCAATGGCAATATATGCTTGAGTAATCCCTATCTTCCGGTACAATTCCTCAAACATGCCCCGCATGGTATCTCCAATGGACACAATCGCGATCACGGAACCGATTCCGATAATAATTCCCAGCATAGTCAGAAAGGAACGCATTTTATTGGCACGGATGGCTGAAAATGCCATTAACATATTCTCTATCAGCATAACTCACCCTTCTTCCCCTGGCTTTCTCGGCACATTCGGACAGTCGCTGAGGATCTGCCCGTCCCGAAACCGGATAATCCGCTCCGTAAACGCCGCGATCTCCTCCTCATGAGTCACAACCACCACCGTAGTCCCCTCCTTATGAAGCTGGGAAAACAGCTCCATAATCTCAACAGAAGCCGCTGTATCCAGATTTCCTGTAGGCTCGTCAGCCAGCAGGAGAGGCGGCTCATTTGCCAGTGCACGGGCAATGGCCACTCTCTGACGCTGGCCGCCGGACAGTTCATTAGGCATATGCTCTGCCCGCTTTCCAAGGCCCACCCGCTCTAAAAGCTCCCTGGCCCTCTGCTCCCGAAACCGTTTATTCTTGCGGGCATAGGTCATAGGCAGCTCTACATTTTTAAGAGCCGAGGTTCTGGAGATCAGATTAAATGACTGAAAGACAAATCCGATCTTCCTGTTCCGTATCAAAGACAGCTCATCTGGATTCATAGCCGCCACATCCACCCCGTCCAGATAATAATGGCCCATGGAAGGCCGATCCAAGCATCCCAAAATATTCATGAGCGTAGATTTTCCTGATCCGGACTGACCCATGATTGCCACAAATTCCCCCCGGTGTATGGTCAAGTTGATTCTCTTTAATCCTAATACCTTTAAAGCCCCTGTATCATAGATCTTCACCAGATCCTCCAGGTGAATCAGCTCCTCGCTGACATTTTCCGTTATGTATTCCGGAAGCTTTTGATTCTTCTTAAGCCCTTTTATCCATGCGCCGGAAAGCTTCGGCAAAGCTTTCCCTGGCTTATGCATCCTGTCAGGCTTTTCCTTTATATTTCCACGATTCAACAGTCCCATTAGCTATCCTCCGCTGTCATTGAACCGGGGATGCTGCAACGGTCATGCCATCCTCCAGAAAAGCCATAGGCGAAGCAATATAGAAAAGCCCTTCTGTCAGGCCATCCCCCTTCACTTCCACCTCCACGTCACTTTCCACTCCGGTCTCCACAGGAATCATTTTCACCACATTATTTTCCACTGAAGCCAGATAAGTGCCTCCTTCCTTTTCAATCAAAGCTCCCATGGGCACCACCCAGGTATCCTTTGACTCATTAAGCACAATCTGCGCCCTGGCCGTAATCCCTGCAATCAACTTGGTATTTTTGTTCTGGATCTGAATCGTAGTAGGAATGACCCTTTCTGTGGAGCCGCCTCCCTTTTCCTCACCTGTAGGAGAAATGGAGGTTATGAGCCCTTCTTCTGTCTCCCCGCCAAGAATATCCGCCGAGATCTCTGCCTTCTGCCCCACCTTTACCTTGCCGATGGAATACTCGCTGACATTGATCTTCATTTCCAGTTTTTCCAGGTTATCAATCACAAATAAAGGCCGGTCATCATCCACGGTATCCGCAAAACGTCCGACCCTGGAGTTTACCCTCACAACCGTGCCGTCAATGGGGCTTTTCACCTCCACATCCTCCAGCTCCTTTTTCTTCTTCTCCAGCTCAAACTCCGCATTCCGAATCCTTAAGTCATAGGACTCATTAGCCGCCGGCTTCCCGCCCTGAAGATGAAATGCCGAAACTTGTCTTGACGCTTCTGCCAGCACGTCCCTGGCCGCCTCCAGCTCCATCTGGGAAACATCGCCTCCCGCATAAAGCATAGCCTTTCGGTCATAATCCCTCTTTGCCGCCAGTTCATCCTGCCTGGCCTTTGCATACCCGATCTCAGCCTGAAGCTGTGCTTCATTCCTCTCTGCAACTGCCAGATTATAGGCGTTCTGCGCTATTTCCACCTCTTTCTGCACATCTTCCGAGTCCAGCCGGGCAAGCACCTGTCCTGCTGTCACCTTATCCCCTTCCTTTACAAGAATCTCCAGGATCTCCGCATGAAGGCGGGATACCACTTCTGCACTGTCTGTACCGGAAACAGGGCCGCTGATGGAAAGCACCTCCTCCACGTCTCCCTTCTCAAGAGGAACTGTGGAAACCATCACTGCCCCGTCGTTTCCTCCCCCCTTCATCTTCATCACCACAAACAGAGCAGCAGCCACAGCCACCACTCCTACAACAATCTTCCTTCTCCTGCTCCAGTTCTTCCATCCCTTAAGCTTCCCTGACTTTTTCTTTCCCTTCTTTTTCCCCGTCCCATCCTCTGCCATCAACTCCGCCAACCCCTTCTCAAATTCCTGGTCTGTCATCTCAAACTCCTTTTCCGTCCTTTCTCCCCAAATCCTTCTCCTCCCACCCCACCCCACCCTACCCTACCCTACCCTACCCTATCCTACTCCCTTTTTTTCCATCTGTCAATTCATTTTACCCCCATCTTGTCCCCCTCCCCAAGCCCACCAACAGCAGCCTCCAAAAGCCCACCCCCGGAGTGCCAAGGGATGAGGACAGGGTCCGGCGGTATTTGCAGGTTTTGCTGTATCTTAGGGAAAAAGGCGGCAGTTGTACGACTCCGTCACGATAGCGGCTGTGCCTGACACAGCCGCGTAAGACACCCTCACCGTGACTGTTGTCTTTTTCCCTTAGAGACAGCAGAACCGAAACCCTGAGCCGAACCCTGTCCTCATCCCCTGGCACACCTGCGCTACTCTTCCCAGGCTGCGTCCCTCTCACCACCTCCACCGGCATCAAAAATCCTTCACTCTCTCTCCCAAATATACCCCGGTACTCTTCCCTCCGGAAAGCTCACCGGCACACTCACATTCCAATTCCCCTCCTCTCCATCCTCATAGCTCTTATCCAAATCCTCCCCCGACTCCGGCTCCCAAGCCATCAAACAAACCTTCAGCTCCTCCGCCCTATAAAACGGATTATAATAACACAAGGCCCTTGACACCAGCACCTGCCGAAGCTCCGAAACCTTCTCCTTATCCCGGATATGAAACCGTATCTCCGGTCTCAGCTCCTCATACTCCTCATCAAAAAACTCTGGATCCATATTCCCAATATACTCCTGATAACCCCTCACAAAGCTATCATCCAGCTCCACCCGGACTGCCCTCACATCCAGACCGTCCAGATACCCGCCACATGAAACACCCTGATCCTCCAAAAGCCTGATCGTCTCCGTAAAGGACGGATACACCGGATAAAAATCCCGGTCCCATAAATCGTTCCTGGCCCAAGACCCATATCTTCCATTCTTCCGATACCACTCCTCAGCCCTGTCTCCCAAAGCCTCCTGCCTTTCCCACCAATCCATAGCCTCATCATCAGCAGGCTTGCAGAATCGAATCAATCCCACAGGCGCCTCATTCTCCATCCTCTCCACCGTCATAGCCTGAAACTCTCTCTGATAGGTCTCCAGAAACTGCGCCTTTTCCTGCTCTGACAAAGTATCCATACAAATCTCCTGTTTCTTACTGTCATCCTTCGCATATTCTCCCCGGAAGCGGACCGAAGACACCTGATCCGCTGTCAAGGACAGCAAAGGAAAGACCCCTTTCTGATAATCCTCATTCTCATACAATCTCCAGATTATTGGCTGCACCCTCTCACTGCTGATCGGCATATGATAAATACGGCTTACCTTTCTTCCGCTGTTTAAGGTATAACAGATCTCCACCGTGCTCCAAACCACATTGCTGTCCGCCACACTCCAGCTATCCACATAGCTCCCGAAACTGTCATTTTCCTCCAGACTCTCAATTCCCGCCGAAGCAAGGGCCAGCAGATTCTCCGTATCATGATACTTCATATTTTTCATAACATTTTCACGAAGCGAATACTCATCCACCCATTCGTAATGTCCATCCGGATACTGCTGTGTATATCCATAAGACACCCAGTCGGCCAGCGAGTCCACATTCACCGACGCCTCCCGAATCTGCCCTGCCTTCGGAAGATACCGGTCATATCCCAGCAGATCAAACCGAAACACCATCATAATCAAAACCGACACCGCCAGGCAGCATACCAGCTGCAGCTTGTGAGAAAACAATTTCCGAAAATCAAAATGATAAATGATCTCCACCACACAGTGGCAGATTCCTCCGCCGAACACAATTCCGAAAATCCCCCAGCCCATAGAGCTGCGCACAACATAGAAAAACAGACCCAGCCCCATGGCCGACAGTATGGTCAGCAAAATCCGGATAACCGGACAGGACACAGAAAACGCCATTGCCTTTCCTGCTGCCTCTGAGGGACGTTTCCGATACAAAACACAGGCCAGCACTGCCAGGCACAAGGATACTACCCAGGCGACCAGCACCGGCACTGCCATTGACACCGGAACCTGATACTGCTGCCCGTTTCTTATTCCAAGCTGGTAAATGTATTCTGCAGCCGGCGACATCCGAATCCCATACATCAAAATACGCTCTGAAAAAATTCCCGGCAGATAGGAGGCATAGGTCTTAAAAAAACTAGAAAAATACCCTACCAGGATTCCCACAGCCATAGGCATATAAGACGCAAACACCACCGCTCCCAAAAATCCGATGACCAGATGCCCTGTCATCATGGCTGCCACCACCACGGTAGCATACATTAAAATAAAGTACGTAATATGGAGTCCATAGGCAGCCAGCGCCACCTGCCACAGCCTCATACCGTTTGCCCCGTTGGAGATTCCCACCAGCACGGCAAGAACCTGGCAGATTCCATACGGCACTGTCAAAATTAAAATTCCGTCCAGAAAGTTAACGGCAAACAGCTTTTCCCTTCTCACCGGAATCCCATGATAAAAATCCACCTTGCTTTTGGAGTTCAGAAACGAAAAGCTGCTGAGCCCGCAGATCAAAGAAGACAGCATCATGAAAAATACGGTCATCCCACAATTAAAGGACAGCCACCGGACAAGCCCGGTCTCATAGCTGGCCACTCCCTTGGCATGATCCATATATTCCTTAATCTCGCCTGCCGTAAATGCCGCCACCACGGGATAGAACAAAAAGAACCCCAAACTAAGCAGCGCCACTGCCCAGATCCGTCTTTTCAAATCCTCCCTCATCAGCTTAAAAAATAAGTTTCTTGATGTCATAGCCCACAACCTCCGTTTCACTGATAAAGATTTCCTCCAAGGACAGAGGAATGGTCTCATAAAATACGGGATTTGCTGTCTGCATCACATGCTCGACCCGGCTTAGATCTCCCCGCACGGTCAAAGTCAGAAGCCTGCCCCTTCTCTCCGTCTTCATGATCTCCATTCCCACCAGTTCTTCTGGCTCCATGCCCTCTGCAAGTACGCACTGAACCTTATGAATGTTCATTTTCATCTCATCCAGATCCCGGCTGAGAAGGATCCCTCCCTTATGGAGAAGTCCCACATGATCGCAGATATCCTCCAGCTCCCGCAGATTGTGGGATGCAATAATGGGCGTCAGGTGGCGCTCCTGCATATCATTGGCAAAAATGCTCTTGACTGCCTGACGCATCACTGGATCCAGCCCGTCAAAGGTCTCGTCGCAAAACAGATAATCGGTTCCTGCACAGACGCCGCAGATCACGGACACCTGCTTTTTCATCCCCTTGGAAAAGGTATTGATCTTACGGCTCTCATCCAAATCAAAGCTCCGCATCAGCCCATGAAACCGCTCCTTGTTAAAAGAAGGATACACGATCCTGTAATAAGCCATCATATCCCTGGGTGTAGAATTGCTGAAAAAATACTGGTCGTCTGATATATAGAAAAACTTTCTCTTGGCCTCCTCATTCTCAAACACCTCCATCCCGTCTATGGTAATGGTTCCTCCATCCGGCCTCAGCACTCCTGCTGCCATCCGAAGAAAGGTGCTCTTTCCTGCGCCATTGGTTCCGATCAGTCCAAACACACTGCCGTCCCGAATCTGGGCATTAATATGATCCACTGCCACAATATCATCAAACCGCTTTGTCAGGTTCACTGCCTCGATCATCCTGTCATCCCTCCTTTATTCACTCTCGACCCGCAGCGCTTCGCCGCTTTCCTGCCGGGATATGAAAGGCATGTTCACCGGCTCCTCCTGTACAGGCTCCTTCTCCCTGTCTTCGATTTCCCTCGGATGTCCGTCATATGCCTGACCGGCAGCCGTCACAAATTCGTCCCGCATCATGCCAATGGTCTTTGCCTCCTTAGCCAACCCCCCCAGCTTCTTTTCCATCTCCTCTTTTCTTGCCTGCCGTAGCTTGCGGATGCTTCCCACAAAGCTGCCCCGGCCTTTGATCGAATACGTATATCCCCTGCGCTCCAGCTCTCCGTAGGCACGCTGAATCGTATTGGGATTAATCGACAACTCCATGGCAAGGCTTCTCACAGAGGGCATCTGACTGTCCTCCTCCAAAATTCCCAGCATCATCAGCTCCTGAAGCCGTTCTGCCACCTGCTCATAGATTGGCCGGCTGTCTTTTAAATCCAGCAGAATCATCTATATTCTCCTTTCTTTCCAGCCTTTGTTTATAAGTGTACTAACATTGTTAATACACTTATACCATACATTTCCACCCTGCACAAGAGCAAAATACTTAAGAAATTGTTAAATTCCAAAACAAAAAGCCGGATTCCTCCGACCTTTTTGCTTTTCCATATCCCTTCTACTCCAGATTCCGGTGAATTACCTCCAAAACCTCCGAAAGCTCCTTTGCCCCAGGCTGTCCGGGGGCAGATCTCTGTCCTATGGCACCAAAGGTAAGAGCCGAACCAAAGGTCTCTCCCACCAGCCGGCTGACCATGCCGATGGAGGACATGGACATGGTGACAATGGGACACTCCAAGGCCTGGCTCATCTCCAAGGTAACTGCAAGCAATGCCAGCACATCCCACTTTGACTGGGGCATTACCGCCAGCTTAGGGATATCTGCGCCGGCCTGATACATTTTCTGCAGGCGTCCCATCATCTCCTCCTTGGTAGGAGTCTTAAAAAATTCATGGCTGGACATCATCACCCGCACCCGCGCCCTGCGGGCTTCCTGAACCATCTGCCCGATTCGGTCCCCTGCGGTAAACAGCTCCAAATCCACCAAATCCACAGTCCCGCTTTTTATGGCAGCAAGATTCAGCTCTATGTACTCCTCAAAAGGCAGCGATTTCTCTCCGCCCTCCTTCTCTGTGCGGAAGGTAAATAAAAGCGGCATCTCTCCCAGAACCTGTCTTAGACAGCCGGCCAGCCGGATCACCTTCTCTGGGCTGGCAGCATCCTCATACCAATCCACCCGCCACTCCGCTATATCCACCGGAAGATCTGCAAACCCCTTTGCTGCCTCTAAAATTCCGTCTGCCGAAGAAGCTACAATTGGTACACAAATCTTCGGTCTTCCCTGTCCGATTGCAATATTTCTTATCATCACTGGTTTCATCCAAGTCCTCCCTTCCGGATCTATCCTATGCCTGTTTCTTCCTTTCCATGTTTTTGCAAAAAAAGTATACCACAAATCTCCTCTTTTGTATACTCCCGGCATCCTCTGAGCCTGTTTCCAATCCTTTCCCAAGGCCCGGACACCATAGGCAGGCAAACAACATCGTCTGTTCCATTGCCCACTCTCCACAAAAAAACCATCCTGCAGAAATAAAAAGCCCCCTGACGAAGATTCCTTCGCCAGGAGACCCTTTTTTCAGATAATCTTTAATGACTGACAGCTTTTATTTGCATTCTGCCGAAATTTACTTGCCGGCCATCTGCTTTTCCTGAGCTTCGATCATCTTCTTGACCATATAACCGCCCACAGAACCATTCTGTGCGGAAGTCAGGTTGCCGTTGTAGCCGTTAGATAACGGAACTCCCAGTTCCTGCGCTACTTCCATTTTGAAACGATCCAGTGCCTCTTTTGCCTCCGGTACTTCAGCTCTGTTAGAAGATCTGCTTGCCATGATAAAAGCCCTCCTTTTCTTGTTAGCCTGCCGTAAGGCAGGCTCTTTAGAAAAGTTCTGCCCCACGACATGTTTGTTTTTTGTTACGCTCATAGTATATGTGTTCAAAAAAATAATACACTAGAAGCTTCTGCGTAATTTGTCAGAAATTTGAAACTTTTCATCATGGCTGGAAATTACAAAAAACTGCTTTATACTAATACATCGCTGCACTAATCTCGAAGTAAATAGTGCTTGATATTCGTGCCAGCCTTCCCATAGGATCTACATGGTAGTAAAGCGGTAGATGGTGGTAGTTCTGTATTCTTCCCCTGCCTTCAAAAACGGCGACGGGAACTGCGGCTTATTGACAGCGTCCGGAAAATGCTGTGTCTCAAAGCAATATCCGTGGCGGGCCTGATATTCCACCCCATCCTTTCCGATTCCATCCAGCATATTGCCTGTATAGAATTGTACCCCTGGCAGATCCGTATAAACCTCCATCACACGTCCGCTGGCTTCGTCCACTGCCTTTAAGGACAAGGCCAGCTCTCCTGCCGGATGGTTCAGCGCCCAGTTATGGTCATATCCTTTTCCAAAAATCAGCGGTTCATAGTCTGCTGCGATATCCTGCCCGATTGTCTTTAAGGAGGTGAAATCCATGGGAGTTCCCTTTACCGGAACCAGCTCTCCGGTGGGAATGGAATCCTTATCTGTAACCGTGAAGAAATCCGCGTCGATCCACACCTTCTGATTCAGTACGCTGCCTGACTGATGGCCTGCAAGATTAAAATATGCATGATTGGTAAAATTTGCCACTGTATCCGCATCTGCCTTCATAAAATAGTCCAGGCGAAGGCTGTTGTTCTTTGTCAGGGTATAACTTACATGAATATCGGCATTTCCCGGATATCCCTGATCTTTGTCAGGGCTGAACAGCGAAAAGCAGATCCTGATGCCGTCCTCTGTCTCCTCCACCTTGGTATCCCACAGCCGGTCACGGTAATAGTTCAATCCGCTGTGCAGATTGTGATGGTCTCCTGAATTAACATCCAGGGTATAAGTATGACCGTTAAGCGTAAAGGATGCGCCGCCGACCCGGTTGGCATTGCGCCCTACAATCTCCCCCAAATGGCCGGATAAGGTCAGGCAGCCCTCTGCCGTTCCCCTGCCCAGAAGAACATCCTCCATCTTCCCGTTCTTGTCCGGCACGATCATAGAAAGCCAGATACCGCCCAAATTGGTAAATGACGCAGATACGCCGTTTTCATTGGTCAGGATGTATTTTTCTGCCTTCTCACCATTCTTCAATGTGCCGAAGCCTTCCTTTTTCCACCCCATAAGCCAAAATCCTCCTTAAATTATTGTGAATTTTATTCAGAACCTTTTTCATTATAACGCAAGACCTTCCATTCGTAAAGGGAAGACATTCTTTCATTCTGCGATGCTTGCCTTAAGAGTGATCCAGGATAGATCATCCTTACATTTTTTCCAAATATTCAGCAGGAACAGCTTTTATGAGCCAGACGCCGTTTACCGACCGATAAAACACACCTCCGTGGTTCTCCATCTGCCTGCTCTTAACCCGGTATACCACCGGACTTCCATGGCGGCTTCCTACCTGTCTGGCTGTATCCTCGTCTTGAGACAGGTGTACATACAGCCTGCTCTTTGGAAGAAGACCGGTTCTGTCAATGGATTCCGCAAATTTTGCTCCGGTTCCATGGTACAGGTACTCCGGCGGCGACACCACCGAAAGCTCTACATCCACGGGAATGGAATGCCCCTGGTTTGCCCGGATCAGGGTTTTATCTTCATTGAAGGAATACCGCATTTTCCTGTCCGTCCGCACAATTTCCTCCAGCATTTCCCTGTCAAACGGCCTTGACCTTCTGATTCCCTCAATCAACGCCTCCACCTCTGCCCAGCCATGCTCGTCCAGGGTAATTCCCGCTGCATCCGGATGGTGGCGCAGTATCAGGCTGATGAATTTGCTGATGCTGTTTAAATCAGATTGCTTACTCATGGATCTCTACCTTATTTCCCTTTCCTCTGCCACAATCTCCGCCTCTGTATTCTCCTCTGTAAAATGAAGGATCTCATCCATCACACGGTCTGCCTGGGCGCTGTGAGGCACAATCGCCGCCACGCCGATGACAATGGACTGGTGAATGTCCTGATCCTCCACCTCTGCGGCTGATATCTGAAATTTGTTTCGGATTTTCGCCAAAATGCTTTTCACAACCATTCTCTTTTCCTTCAGGGAATGAACCCAGGGAGCATACAGCTTTAGCTTCATCACTGCCACCTTCATAAACTTCCCCCTTCTTCTCTCATCAAAATTTCCCCCTTCCTCCAGCCATGCTTTAAAAGCCTTCTATTGGATTCCAAAAATCCTCTCTGTATTCTGCCTTGCATGCAGAATCAGCTCATCCTCCGCTATGCCCATGTACTTGGCCAGCTCCCTTGCCACATACACAATATTTTCCGGCACATTGATCCTTCCCAGTCCCGGCACATCGCGGGGTGTCAGGTAAGGAGCATCGGTCTCGATCAAAATCCGGTCAAGAGGGATGATTTTCACTGCCTCCCGCAGCTCCTTTCCTCTCCTGTCATCACAGATCCATCCGGTAATTCCAATGGAAAAGCCCATGGACAGATATTGATCCAGCACCTTTTTATCCCCGGTAAAGCAGTGAACCACCGATTTTCTGCAAATGTCAGGATGCTTCTTAAACCTTCTGACAAACTCCTCCGCAGCCCCGCGTTCATGAAGAAACAAAGGCTTGTCAAGCCCCTCTGCCAGCACGATATGCTTTTCCAGACACCGGATCTGATTCTCCCGCGACGAAAACATTCGGTCAAAATCAAGTCCGCATTCCCCCACTGCAAGGATCCTGTCATTTTCCCCCATCAGACGCTTAATCTGCTCAAAATCCTCTTTTCTCGCAGAATCCGCATTGTGAGGATGGATTCCGGCTGTCCCATAAGCCTTATGGGTTCTGAGAAAGGCATCAATCTGTTGATTTTCTCGTCGGTCCGTGCCTGTCAGAATACAGCACACGCCATTTGCCAGACCATTCTCCACAATCCTTTCCGGATCCGGGAATTGTCTGCAGAACAGATTCACCCCGATATCATAATACTTGATCTCATTCATTTTTTACCATCCCTTTCTCATTCTCAACCGTTTTCTATATATCTTCCTGAAAACCAGTTATTTCCGTCAGCCGAAGCATCCTTTGAAAGCATTCATTCAGTTTCTTCCAATCCTTGTTATGATCATCCCTCATCCTGTGAACAATCCCCTTCTGCCTTTCCAGCTCCGTTTCGATAAATCGAAGAATGACCGGTAAATGTGGCTTTAATTCCTTCTCTTTGGTAAACCTTTTCTTCTCCAAAAGCTCTTCCATTGCCTCCCGCAGCTCCTTTTCCGGCTCCGCCGCACGTAACAATTCTGCGAAAAGAACCGGCGGCGCCTGGTGAAACTGCTCAATATAGACCGCAGCAAGCAATGGCCGCAATGCATAAAAATACTTCTTATAGCTGACCAGTTCACCGCAAAGCGCATCACAATAGGTATTGCTGGCAGTTCCATAATAGTGGCCGGCTGCCGACTTCTCCGAAAAATAAGCCTTGGAAACCTCCTTGATCTGCTCCCACTCCTCTGTGGTCCGATAGATCTCCGGAGAATTGCTCCACTCAAAAAGCGTGGCGTTTCCTCTGTAAAACTGCTTCAGCGCCTTTTTCAAATCCCATCCGTTTATATCCAGCACCTCATCCATCTGCCATTCAATTACATCCCGCGGTTCGTCCAGCCGCAGGTAATCTCTCATGGACCTTACATAGATAAACCGTACATCATAGTCACTGTCCGGCGACGCAAATCCCCATGCCCGGCTTCCGGACTCAACAGCATGGAGAATCCGGACGCCCTCGTGCCCTTCTATCTCGGTCAGCTTTTTGTCAATTTCCTGTCTGATATTGTACCTTTCCATTTTTATTATACTTGTTTCAGTCCTCCTGTCCCTGCCCTGTCACCACATACCGGTTGACCCGCTCCACATACGTCTCCACCAGCCTCATATCCGGGTTATCCGGCAGCCGGGTCTTTCTGGCTGCTTCCTCCATCCTGCGCTCATAATCTTCCAGGATTTCATAGAACTCCGGGGAAAAGCCGCCGTCTGTCTGACGAAATTCTCCCCGGCGAATTTTCATAAGAAGCTCTGCCTCCTCCCTGCGGTGGGTGCGGATTTCCCTCAGCTCCAGAATATCCACAGCCATCATAAACAAACGGATCAAATGCATGGCATGCTTATTCAAATGCATTTCATCCTTCTTTTTGTTTCTTTTTCCGATCTTGTCATAATCCTTTACCACCGACCGCATAATCCCCAGCATATTGCTGTAATCCCTGAGCGGAAGATGCTGATAGGACGCATCCATAAAAATCTCGGTATCCAGCCCGGGATTTTCTGCCTTGTCAATGTAGAGGCGGATGGTTCCCTTTTTGAAAACGCCGTATCTCCGGTTAAAATCCTCCATGGCATTTCGGACGGACTTTAAAATGTGGATCTCCCGCTCGCTCTGAGCCATCGAATCCCTTGCTAAAGCATTCTGCAGGCGGCGAAGCTGGGCATCCGCATATCCGCCAAAGGACTGAATCGCCCTCTTGGAAAGAAAAAGACCGCGGTTGGCAGCCAATTCCTTTCCCAGCTCCGACTGAATCAGGTACTGATCCTCATCCAGCCCCAGGATCTCACAGGTGTTGGGATTGCATTCCAGCAAAAGCCGGATGATTTTATTAAAACCATAGATCACGGTGTCTGTATGTTCATCCTCATACTGCTCAAACCGGGTCATGCCAATCAGATCCGAAGGAAGCTGCAGTGTAACTCCCCGGAAATCAATATCACTGCTCTCCTGGCTGGTCCCATATGCATGGCTTCCCCCAAGACCCAGAAGCATCACTCTGCCTCCCAGACGGGGATGGATCCGAAGAAAATCATATTCCTTTGTTTGTATGATTTGGTTAAAATTCAACATCCTCTGTACTCCCATTCTATAACAGCTCTATTGTATCGCGAAAAGGTAAGAAATGCAATCCATTTGATTTTCTGCTCAGCCTCAAAATGCCCGCTCTTGGCATTTTGGGACGTCATATGGTCAGCGCAGCCAGCACCCTGGCTTTGTTGGGGCAGGTCCTGCGCAGACCTGCAGTAAAAATCCGAGACTTTCACAGCCGCTGGCAAAGATCCATGAAAATCGGAATTTTCCAGGAAAAGCAAAAGGCCGCGCCCTGCCAGTCTTTTGACAGAACGCAGCCCAACTCTCTTTCTTTCACTCAAAATCCAAAAAACTCCTTCACATTCCCATAACAAATATCTTCAATGATACCCTTTAAATCTTCTTCGCTGCCAAAGTATTCTCCCCGCTCTGCCAGCCGTCCGAAATAATCGCACAGCACCCTTCGGTACAGCTCATGGCGGGGATAGCTGATAAAGCTTCGGCTGTCTGTAAGCATTCCCACGGAAAGAGACACCGGATACAGATTGGCGCATGCCTCAAACTGGCGCTGGATCCCAAATGCCTGGTCATTGAACCACCAGGGAGCTCCCAACTGCACCTTGGCCTTTGTGCCGCCCTCGCAGAATCCTGCTGCCAGCACAGCCCAATTCTCGATCTTTGTCCCGTCAAGAGGATACAGAATCGTCTTCGGCAGCTCTCCCATTCTGGTCAGGGCATCCAAAAGCTGACCTACGCTGTATACGCTGGTACGGTTGTCCGTACAGTCAAAGCCTGTGGATTTGCCGACAACAGCCACCTTTGCCGTGTTGGCATTTAAATAGGTGCCGATGTGAAGCTGCATCACAAAACCGTTGCGGCTGTACATGCGTCCCATCTCCACAAGAAAAGCGCTTCGGTACTGGTCGCATTCCCTTTCTGTCAGCTTTCTCCCCTCATACGCCTTTTCCCAGATCGCCTCGATCTCTGAATCCGTATAATCCTCCCACTTAAAGTAAGGGACTCCATTGTCTGATACCGTGGTTCCGATCTGGCGGAAAAACCTTAGCCGTTCCTCTAAAGCCGCCAGCATCTGCGCAAAGCATCCCACCTGCCTGCCTGCGCTTTTTTCCAAAAGCCCCATATAAGGGCCAAACTCCGGATCCTCCAGAAACATGGCCCGATCCGGGCGGAATGCGCTGATCACCCGGGTCTTCATGGTCGGATCCTCTCTCATCCTCTGATGATATTCCAGAGTGTCAATCGGATCCTCTGTGGTTGACACCAGCTCCACATGAGAGTGCTCCATACACCAGCGGCGGGTCATATGCTTTTGGACAATCATGGCTTTGGTCCTGTCATAAATCTCCTGGGCGTTGGCCGCTGTCACCGGCTGATCGATACCAAAATAACGCTTCAGCTCCAGAGCGCACCAGATATAGACAGGGTTTCCGATCATCTTGGGAAGTATGGACGCAAATGCCATATATTTCTCATAATAGCCTGCATCTCCGGTAATATATTTTTCTTCAATGCCAAAACAGCGCATGGCCCGCCATTTATAGTGATCCCCCCGCAGCCACATTTCCCCCAGATCCTCAAATTCCTGGTTCTCATACATTTCCTGCGGCTGCAGATGACAGTGATAATCAATAATCGGCAGATCTTCCGCATACTCGTGGTACAGGCGGCTTCCGGTCTTATTGGTCAAAAACAACTCCTCGCTGAATGTTCCTCTCATCTCGGGACTCTCCTTCCAGTTTTTCAATCAGATTCCTTCCAAAATCCAATTCTCCTAAAACCCAATCAGTGCTCCCCCGTCAACCGGAATGCAGGCGCCGCTGATATACCGCGCCGCCTCACTGCACAGAAACGCCGCGCACATTCCCACATCCATGGGATCCCCCACACTCTTAGCCGGAATCCGGCCTAAGATCTTGGCCAGCCTTGGCGGATCATTGTCTGTAGCCTTATGAAACATGGGCGTGTCAATCCATCCAGGGGCAATGGCATTTACCGTGATCCCGTATTCTGCCAGTTCTGCAGTCAGTGTATGAATCAGTCCCAGATACCCGGCTTTAGCCGTAGAATACCCGGCCACCTGCGGCTGCCCGATGTAGCTGGTCATGGAAGCCTGGAACAGAATCCGCCCCCGGCCTAGCTCCTTCATCTGAGGGACCAGCGCTTTGGTCAGGGCAAAAGCCCCCACCAGATGCACATTCAGCACACTTACATACTCTTCCACACTCATATCCCAGATATATTTTTTGCAGTGATTTCCGGCATTGTTAACCAGAATACTGACAGGCCCCTGCTCGGCTACGATCCGGTCTGCCATCTCCTGGGCATGGTCGGTATCCGTAATATCGAACGAATAATACACTGCCCGTCCGCCAAACTCTGCCAAAGCCTCCATCGCCTGCTCCGGGGCCTCAAAGCTCAGCACCACAACCTTTGCCCCTGCACTTACCAGACACCGGGTAACTGCCAATCCCAGCCCGGTAGCACCTCCGGTTATGACCGCAGTCTGTCCTTTCAGACTGTAATAATCCGCCATAGAAAATGCCTTCCTTTGTTCCTCTGTAAAAGCTGCCATATTCCTCTCTCCTTTAACCTGAATCTTTGTCATAAACCGTGTCACATGGCCGTTCTCTAAACACCACGGTCTTCTCCTGATATTTATAAGGGATAAAAAATTCCTTATGCCCCAAGGACTCGCTCTTAGACAGACCTCCGGAGGCCACATCTGCCGCCAGCCGCGCCAGCCGAAATGCCAGCTCCTTCTGGCTGCACTGTCCCCGCAGCACCGGACTGGCATCAAAATCCATATCCTCCTCCATGTGCCGAAAGGTCTCCTGATTCCCCGTAATTTTAATACAGGGACTTACTGCGCTTCCCACCACATTTCCCCGCCCTGTCACCAGGAATACCACATGGGCTCCTGCGCTGATCAAATCCATCAGCCCTTCATTATCATTGGGATTGGTAATGCCAAACTGCATCCAATAAGGGTCTGGCGTAGAATCCAGCAGCCAAAGTCCCGGACGAGGCGGCGTACAGGCCACCTTGATCACCCCCTGAATGGGACGGCTTCCGCTCTTTATCACGGCTCCCATACTCTTTTCTTCTATTGTAGAAAGCCCTCCCGCAAAATTGCCCGGGCTGACGGAGTACTGACGCACATCCCTGCAGTATTTCAGCGCCTTGTCATAGGTATGCCGGATCTCCTTTTTCGCCTGCTGGTTTGCTCCCCTGGAAATCAGAAGCGTATCTAGGCCCACTGCTTCCACGATTTCCTCAAAAATCGCCGTGCCTCCCATATCCACCAGCAGATCAAAAAAATTTCCTACTGCCACATTGCCTGCCAAGCCGCTGGTAAAGTCACTGCCTCCGCATTCCGCTCCCACAACCAGATCCTTCATGCCCATGCTCCTTCTGGGCGTGTGCTCCAGCTCCTTCCGCATTTGATCCGCCCATTTGACCCCCTGCTCAATGGCCTTCCGGGTGCCTCCCGCCTGCTGAATGAACATCCACCGGGCCGGCTTTTTTTCCTTCTGGGCAATCCTTGCCAGCCACTCCGGCTGCACATACTCGCACCCTAGGCCGACTGCCAGCACTGCCCCTACATTGGGATGGCGTATCATGCTGATCAGCAGATTCACTGCATATTGATTGTCCGTACATCCGTCAAATCCGATCAGCTCCACATCCGGATGCCCGCAGCGCCGTACAATGGCATCTGCTACAAATTCACTGCATTTTACCGTATAAATCACCAGCAGGCGGTTACGGATCCCCAGCTTTCCATTTTCCCTTGCATACCCCTGCCAGGATAATGCCTCCAGCTCCGATTCTCCCTGCACAAACCGCTTTTTCGGCTCCTGATCTTCTTGCCCGAACTGCTTCTCCGGCTCCGATTCTCCCTGCACGAACCGCTCCTTTTCCTGAATCATTTCCTCCCCCCTACTCATACCTGATATCCTTCGGCGTACCGGTCACAGCATCCAAATGGCCGGACCGCTCATCATAATTACTCTCCATCACATGAAGATGCACCCAGCTTCCCTTTTTTATGGGTGCGGTGCTTCTGCCTATTACCACTCCATATTTGATAATTGGCTGGCCGGCTTCCATGTCACAAAGCGCGATCTTATGCCCCATGGGAATCTCTGTCACTGCTTCGACGAAAAAATCCCCGCAATCTCCCAAAAGACCTACGGTTCCCGGCTTCAGCTCCTGTAAAGCCGTAGCCACATTATCCTTTCTGCTGATCTGAAACGCATTCTGCTCTGTCATCATTCCCCTTTCCGTAAGTGTGTCAAAAAGCAATCCTCAGACACACTCCGCCGTTCCGCCTTTCTTCTGGTGCCAGTGCTCCATCCGGACAGAAACCGGACTCCTAATCTGTCTGGTATGCGCCACTGGGTTTTTAAAGAATCCCGAACACCCGAAATGCCTCTGTGGCAGACATGCCGCCCTCAATGGCCTTACGCACCCTCTTTTCCCCTGCCGCCTTTTCCAGAGAGCGCTCAATACATTCCTCTGCTGCTTCCTTTGGAATAATCAGCACCCCGTCCATGTCTCCAAATACCAGATCCCCGTCATGGATCACCACTTTTCCGATCTCAACAGTACACCGAAAGTCAATCACATTGGTACGGATGGAAGAATCCTGAGCCCATCTGTCTGCTGCAAACACGGGAAAATTCTGAGCCAGCACCTGGGGCGTATCCCGTGTGTATCCGTCCAGCACGGCTCCCACTGCTCCCCGGGTCTTTGCCGTAGCTGTCAAAAGCTCACCCCACAGGGCAGAGTTATGAGCACCGGTAGCCACATAAACCTCGTTCCTCTGAAGCTGGTCCAGAGCCTCCGTCAACAGCCCAAAAGGCTTTTTCTGCGGCTCAAACACATCACATTCCAGCACTGTACATGCCTTTCCTGCCAGCCTCATATCATCCCTCAAGGGATGAATGGAAGGCGGCAGAAACTGATGGCTGTATCCCATCATATCCAGAATATCCCCCACCACCGGGGTGTACAGCTTTTTCTTCATCAGTGCAAACAGTTCTTCCTCATCTTTCCAAATCGCCATAGCCTTTTCTCCTCTATGTATCATGAACGATTATTATAAAATTTTCAATTTCCTTTATTTAAAGCCTTCTGAACAGCAATTTTCGTCCTTTTCACCATCAGCCTGCTGCCACCGGCATAATAATATTAGGCAGGGTCATGGTAAAGGCCGGCCAGTAGGTGACGATCGCCAGCACCACCAGCATTACCACAAAAAACGGAATCAAACTTTTTCCCAGACGCTCGATGGGCACCTTGGAAATCGCTGACCCGATAAACAGGGTAGATCCTACCGGCGGCGTGATCAGGCCGATTCCCAGATTCAGGATCATTATACATCCAAACTGTACCGGATCCACTCCGATCTGCTGTGCAATAGGCAGCAGAATGGGGGTCAGAAGCAGAATGTTGCAGCTCATATCCATCATGGTTCCGAAAATAAGCATAATTACATTCATCATCAACAGAATCAGGATCTTATTGTGGGTAATGCTCATCACTGCCGTTGCCATAATGGACGGCACCTTTAAATACGTCAAACACCAAGAAAAGGCGCTGGAGGTGGCAATCAGAATCAGCACGATCGCCAGGGTATTCAAAGCATTTTCCAAAACCTTCCAGAAATCCTTAATGGTAAGCTGCTTATAGATAAAGGCTCCGCAGAACAGCGCCCAGATCACGGCCACTGCCGCAGACTCCGTGGCAGTAAACACACCGGCCACCACGCCCACCACCACAATCAGAACCGTAAACAAGCCCCAGATCGCATCCAGCCCTACCTTAAGGAAATTCTTCAGGTTAAATGCCTCACCCTTGGGATAATTCTTTTTCACGGATATGTAAAAGCTGTAGACCATCAGGGCAATTCCCAGCAGAATGCCAGGCATATAACCGGCAATAAAAAGCCGTCCAATGGATACGCTTCCTGCAACCGTGGCATAGATTACCATATTATGGCTGGGCGGAATCAGAATGCCCTGCACAGAAGACGTCATGGTCACATTTGCAGAAAAATCATCATCATATCCCTGATCCACCATCATGGGAATCAAAATGGTGCCAAGAGACGCACAGTCTGCCGCAGAGGAACCGGAAATGCCGCCAAAGAACATAGAAGCCACAATATTTACCATAGCCAGCCCTCCATGCATCCATCCTACCAAAGAGTCTGACAGCTTAATCAGACGGTCCGAGATTCCTCCCTTCCCCATGATCTCGCCTGCTATGATAAAGAAAGGCACTGCCATCAAGGAAAAGCTGAACACGCCCTTTACCATAAGCTGAACGATCTGCTGCAGATTCAGTCCCATGTACATCATTCCTACAACAGACGCAATGCCAATGGCATAGGCCACAGGAAAGCTTAAAAAAATCAGCACAAAAAAGGTAATAACCAAAATCCAGATTGCTACGGTCGCATTCATCCTCTTACCCCCTATTCCGTCGGCAGGCCGTTCTCATAACCCGGAATGGTTTTGCCTGCCAGCTTTGCCATAAACACAAAGAAACGTTCGCTCTGCATCAGCAGCATACACACACCTGCAATGGGAACCGGCGCATACATAATACTGTTCTTAACCGGCAGCCCGGACATGACGCTTTTAGACATCAGCATGGTAAACTGATACCCATAGATAATCATAAACAGACTGAACAGAAAGATGGTCACTTGAGACAATCCATGGAGAACCGACATTACCCTCTCTCGGATGGCCTCCGGAAACAAGTACTGGATCAGAACCACCCGGATATGCTTGTCAGTACGGATGGCCAGACTTGCGCTGATCAGCGCCATATATACCATACACAAAAGAATGCTCTGTTCGCCCCAACGCGGCGTCTTGGACAGGATATATCTGCAGAATACCACATAAGACGTAATGCAGATGGAAATAATAAACAAAATCTTGCAGAACGTCATAAACAGCCAATAAATGAAATCATAAAATTTCTTCATCTTGCTTCCCCTTTAGTCTGATAAAAACGCATGAACAGTTCTTTGAATCTTCCCCTTTGATAAAATCGGGGGACAGGGCCGTTCCCTGTCCCCCGGCTTTCTATTCCTTAGGAACGGTTCCTTACTGCTGAATATCCACGATTGCCTGCAAAACATCCTCAATCCCCTCAGAGTAGTCTGCCCACACATCCTTACATGCTGCCTGTGCTGCCGCCTTATCCTCTGCAGGACACTCAATGATGGTAACTCCCTTACCCTCCAAAGAAGCTCTCAGAGCCTTTTCCTCATCCTCTATAGCTGCCTTGTTCCACTCCGATGCCTTCCTTCCGGCCTCCAGAAGAATCTCCTGATCCTCTGGGGAAAGCTTGGCCCACTGCGCCTCTGCCATCAGGATAATGCCCGGGCTGAAGGTATGGGCATCCAGCAGATAATACGGAGCAACCTCATAGAACTTGTTGGAATCATATCCCGGATATCCGTTCTCGGCGCCGTCCACCACACCGGTCTGCAGAGAGCTGTATAGCTCACTGTAGGAGATGGGAGTGGGCTCTGCGCCCAGGGCAGACATGGTATCCATCATCAGCGTTGTCTCCGGCACACGAATCTTCTTTCCCTTTACATCTGCCAGGCTGGTAATCTCGGCAGAGGTAAACAGATTTCTTGCACCCTCATCTGTATAAGCAATGCCTACCATACCTGCACCTACCTCAACCCCCTCATTGAGGAATGCCTGTCCCAGTTCCTCTGACTCCAGTACCTTCCACATTCCTTCCCGGCTCCCGAAAATGTAGGGAAGCCCAAACAGGTTCAGCTTGCGGAAGCCGTAATCCGAAAGACTGTTGGTATTTCCTCTGTAAAAATCTACCGTGCCGCCGCCCATCTGCAAAGCATTCAGGCAGGTTTTCTCATCACCCAGGATAGATGCAGAATTGACATCAATCTCAATCCGCCCGCCGGACAGCTCTGCCACATATTCTGCAAACTTGTAGCCTGCCCTGGTGTTGATGTTGTCGTCACTGTTTAGCTCTGCATACTTAAACGTGATCTCCGGGGCCTGGGCCGGCTCTGCCTTGGCCTCTCCCCCGTCCTCTGCCTTGGCCTCTCCGCCTTCTGAAGCCGGAGCCGCCGTCCCGGCCGCTGTATCCGCCGGAGCGCCGCTGTTCGGGCCACCTGAACAGGCTGCCAGCGACAGCACCATAACCGATGCCAAAATTCCTGATAATACCTTCTTCATAATAAAAATCCTCCTTTTCCTTTGCTTCTATTCTCACCGGAACAAGGAAAGGGGTGCCATCCTTTCCATCTTTCGGAAAGAAATTCGTTCATACTGCTCCAGCATGCTGCGGAAAACCACCTCTCCGCCCACATGCAGCTCCGGCTGTTCCGGCGCCTCGCTGCGCACCAGAAGATCCGTCATCATCTGCAATGCCTGATAGCACTGTTCATAGGGACGCTTATTGATCAGAGCCGTAACCACGCCTCTCTCCAGGTACCGCACAGACTCAGAATACAGTCCGCTTCCAATCAGCGGAATCCTTTTTGCCATTCCCAGTTCATCTAATGCCTGAGCCATAACCAGAGTAGCGCGGGAATTTACCGTACAGCAGCCCACAATCGGCCGTTCCAGAAGCTGCTGTTTCAGCTTTGTCAAAGGTTCTTCCCCAATATCATGGAAATACTCCCGCACCAGCGGCATCTGCACCTTCTGTTCCTTCAGAAAAGCGGCAAGACCGTCCACAATCTCATAATGATTGGGATACCCCTTAAAGCCTGCGCACACCAGCACCTCGCCAGACGGCCACCGTATCATATCCATGAGCAGCTCGCCTGTAAGTTTACCTAGAAGATCATTGTTGGATTTTATGCAGCAGATCCGCCCGGATTCCGGCAGATCATTATCCAAAAGAATCACCGGCACCCCTGCCTTTGATACCTGGGAAATGGCCTCCGTGCAGCCGTCCTCCGGATACCCCATGGTAATAAGGCCGCTGATGGCTCCCAGATCCAACTGGGCAAGCGTCTTTGCAAGATCCGAAAACTCCAGCAGCAGCAGGTTCAAATTATACCCTTGGGCAACCGGACCGTAATCCACCGCCGCATCCCGCATAAAATCATAGTAGAACCGGGAATTTGTATTTTTTTCCGGAAGAACCACTGCTATGGTAAGAGTCTCCCTCTTCAGATTGGCGGCCAACGGGCTGGGCGTATAGTTCATCCTTCTGGCAATCTCCAGAATCCTCTGCCTTGTGCTCTCACTAACCCCTGCCTTGCCGCTTAAAGCCAGATGAACACTGCTCTGAGACACCCCTGCCTCTTTTGCCACATCCTTGATCGTTACCTTGGCTTTGCCTGCCATAATCTCCTCTTTACTAAATCGTTTTAGCATTTCCATCTCCCTCATTGTAAGTTGTTTTGGTTTAAATGTCAATAAGTTATTTTTATTTTTCTAATTTTTAAGCAAATCATACAATTTCATGATTCTTCTTTCTTCCTTAAAATGCAGAATATTTTATTTTTACAAAATCGTTTTAGTATTTCACTTTACAAACGAAGCCGAAAAGATTATAATACAAATCATGCAGCCGTTTCGGTACCCCTTACCCTGCTGCCCTGCCGGCAGATTTCCTATACCCTGAAAAGGAGGCTTTTATGAAAATCACAGAATTTGAAACCTGGTGGGTCAACCGTGACAAATGTCTGTTTGACGCCAAACGCCAAGGCGGCGCTCTCATGAACTGGGATGTCATTGTCATCCGAATCGGTACCGACGCCGGCATAGACGGCATCGCCACCTGTCTGGCTGCCCGCAGCGGCGGCGTGTCTGAAAATTATCTTTATGACAATATTGCCCCGGTGATTATGGGACGAGACCCTCATGACCGAGAAGCCATCTGGCAGGAGCTGTGGAATGTAGACCGGCACCTGACCTTCTTCCCGGTCTATCTTCCCGGTCCGGCAGATGTGGCGCTGTGGGATATCTGTGCCAAAGAGGCAGGACTTCCCCTGTACCAATACATAGGCGCCTGCCGCACCAGCCTGCCGGTATATGCCAGCGGCAATTTCCACGAAACCATTCAGGAATACCTGGACGAAGCGCTCTATTATAAAAGTCAGGGTATTCCTGCCTACAAGGCTCATCCGGCCGGACCGGTTGAGTTTGACCTCAAGCTGCACCAGAAGCTTCGGGACGCTGTGGGAGACGATTATATTCTGATGAGCGACCCGGTAGCCGAATATACGATGGGAGACGCTGTTCGTGTGGGACGCCAGCTGGAAAAGCTGAATTACAAATGGCTGGAAGAACCGTTCCGCGATTTTGAACTATACAAATACACGGAGCTCTGCCGCACCCTGGACATTCCCATTGCTGCCACGGAAACTACCCGCGGCGCCCATTGGGGCGTAGCCCAGGCCATTGCCCAGCGGGCCGCTGACATTGTGCGGGCCGATGTAAGCTGGAAGGACGGCATTACCGGCACCTTAAAAATCGCCCACATGGCAGAAGGCTTTGGCATGAACTGTGAAATCCACACCACTACCATGAATTACATGGACATTGTCAACCTGCACGTAAGCTGTGCCATCCGCAACTGTGAATATTTTGAGTATTTTGTTCCGGAGGAGAACTACCAGCTTCCCATGAAAGGCAGGCTTCCCATTGAAAACGGCAGGATCCATGTTCCGAAAAAGCCTGGCATAGGGGTGGAGCTTGACTGGGAGCTGATCCAATCTGGCTGTCACAGTCATCGAATCCTGAAAGCATAAGGAGGTATAGATATGGAAGAATTAAAAGGACGTGCAGGGATCGTCACCGGCGCTTCCAGTGGAATCGGCTATGCCATTGCCGAGACGCTGGCCCAGGCAGGAGCCGCGGTGTACGTTATCAGCCGCACCGGAGCTGTTAAGGAAGACATGGCTCCTCCCCACCCGAATGTCATCCATCAAAAAGGCGATGTAACAGATTACCCTGCCATGGACGCCATGATCGCAAAAATCGCGGCAAAACACGGAAACACCCTGGATTTTCTTGTGAACAATGCCGGGGCCACAGCCAAAAAACGTGCGGAAAGTTTTGAGGACACGGATTTCGACCGAATCCTAGAGGTCAATGTAAAAAGCGTTTTCAAGCTCAGCATTCTCTGCTACCCTTATCTCAAGGCCAGCGCCCACAAAGGCCGCATTGTCAACATTTCCAGTATGAGCGCCCATTTAGGATTCTCAGAGGTAGTGCCCTACTGCACCAGCAAGGCGGCAGTCTGCGGCATGACCCGGGGGCTGGCCGTGGAGTGGGCCCAGGACAATATCTGTGTCAACAGCATTGCCCCAGGCTGGTTTGCCAGCAAAATGCTGAACGATGTTATGGACCCGGTCAGAAAGGAAAGGATCCTTTCCCGGATGCCGGTTCATCAATTCGGGGACACCAAGGACTTAGGAGCCTTGGCTTTGTTTCTCATCGGAGACCACGGTTCCTATATTACAGGCCAGGACTATGCCATGGACGGCGGCGCACTGGCCTATGGATATTAAATAATTATCAAAAGGAGGACATTTGCCATGTTTGGACCTCTCAACCCACGGGAGCTGGTTTCCGGCAGCGATGACTATAATACCCAGCTTCTGTATTTTACCTGCTCCTCTTTGTCTGCTGACGACCGCTTTGTCTATCTGATCAGCGACCGCACCGGCTTCCCCAATGTGTTCCGCCGCGATCTGGAAACCGGAGAGGAGGTACAGCTGACCCACAACACCCACGGTACTCTCAAAAGCTATGTATACTTTGAGAACACACCGGAATGGGGGCTGGGAAAAGCCAGTATCTGCCTGGACTGTACCCACAATCAGATCTACTATATCCAGGACAGCCACATCTGCTGTTCTGATTTTGAAGGAAAGGAACGTATTCTCAATACGGTTCCAAACGGCCGTATGACAGCCTTCACCCATGTCAGTGCTGACGGCGCCCGGCTGTGTGTGCCCATGACTGACAGCCGCTGCCTGGACTATGATCCAGACACAGAAGGCAGCGGGCTGGACCGGCGGCCTGTCTATGACATTGACAAGCGGGTACAGGACGAACACCTGAACAGCTATCTCTGTGTATATGACACCAACACCGGAAACCTTCTCTATGAGAAAACCATACCGGACTGCTGGATCACCCATGTACAGTTTAACCCTGCCAACCCGGAACAGATTCTCTACAACCACGAATGGGCCAGCTTTGACTGCGGCATCCGCCGTATCTGGCTGTATGACCACCAAAAGGATCAGATTTCCCGGGTGCGCACAGAGGGCATGGAACACAACGGACACATGCGCAGCCGCCATGACTGGGTGTGCCATGAAATGTGGCAGGACGACGGAAAAGCCGTCATCTACCACGGCGCCTATGATCAAGGCCCCGCCTTTGTAGGCAAGGTGGATATGGAAACCAGAGACTATTGGGAAATTGCCCTTCCGGAAGACTACAATGCCTACGGCCATTTTACCATGGACCACTTTGGCCATCTGGTCTGCGACGGCTATTTCAAATTCCCAGGGGAAATCAAAGCTGTTTTCGACAACAGCACAGACAACGGTCCGGATCCTCACAAAAAGGACGGCTCTTACATCTCCGTCCAAAACGCAGAATGGGAAAAGGGAACCCTGCACTGGCAGCCCTTATGCCGCCACGAAAGCGACTGGATGGGCCAGGACGCTCACCCCCATCCCATCTACAGCCATAAGGGGGACTACATTTATTTCAGCAGCCGAAATGGAAAGACTATTAAGGTCTACCGGGTAAGCTGTGAAGTCCCCGTCTGACAAAATACGGTTGTTCCCTATATCCATGTCTGCGGTCTGCAAAGCTTATATTACAGAAGTTTACCTGCAAATCTAAGAGCCGCTCTCGCTGTTGTTAAAAACAAGCAACAGTGAGAGCGGCTGCAGATTTGATGATAAATGCCAGCCTTTTTCTAAATTTGGGTCTGCGCTTGACTAAATGACATTGGTTCATAAGACAGAAAAATGAAATGCTAACCATCAAAAAAAGGCGGCTCTATGCTAAATTCCGGTTCTTCCATCTCCTCTGCCCCTTCTATTACCACCGAATAATCCTCCAAATTTCCCTCTGGATATTCCCATGCCTCAACGCGAACCCTGATATCTGCGCTGCACTTTATACACAAATCATCAAAAATTGCCATATGCTCCAGCTCTGGACCCATATTTCTTTCATAAGAACTTACACACTGCAAATCCAAATCAAGAACATTTATTTCCCCGCATCTGGAACACTTTACCCTATATGGCTTCTTTATTTTCATAAATCACACCTCAATGATTTACTGATTTATAGTCATCCTATTAACTTGCTTAATTGTGACTCTTTTAAAATCGTCCTTTGCATTCCATTATTTTGAAAAATATTAATAACCGTCTGAAATGTTTTTCCGCTTCTTCCGAATACCGATAAACCTCGGTCTATTTGAATTATATATTTCGATCCTTCTATACTTCTTGCATGAGAATCCTTCTTACTTTTTACCAGCCAAATGGAAAACATCCACTTTTTATAATAATCTTCCTGAAATATTTGTTTCACCTGCTGTTCATTTAAGTCTGAATCATTCAGGCAGGAATAAATATTAATCTGCGCCCCGTCCTGAACATATCTGAGAATGTAATTTTTCAAATAAGCAATCCCTTCTTTTGTAAGTAAATAATTGTCAAAAATTTGTATATAATTTTCTTCCTGCAAAAATCTACCCAACCATTTCGAAATTGCTTTACTGTCCTCTCCCTCTGAAATAGATTTTCCGTTTACAGGTAAAGTATACATAGAAAACGCATTATTCCCACTAACATCCATAACATCCTTACTGTCAAAGACCCCTATATCCAACTTTTTAATGATATTTTTGTCAATTTTTCGCTTTGGCTCCAGTAAAATAATCTTATCCTCTGTTTTTCTGCAAAGTCTAATCAACTCATTATGATAAGGATTTTCTTTTATGTATTCCTGACCTCTTTCAGAATCCAGAATTTGACTTCTTTCTGTTGTATAGAACACATCTGTGCATAATCCCTGGTACCACTCCAGCCAGCCCTGACCTTTTTTCTCAAAATACTTCTCATAAAATTCCATCAATCGTTCTGACAAAACCATTCGATGCTGCCGTATTCGCCACACCATCTGTACAGCTTCTTTATTTCCGGAAAAAACATCTATGGATTTACATTTTTCCAAAATAGAATAACATAACACAATATCCATCCTCAAGCTTCTCCTGATCTGGTATTTTGTTTGCTGTTGGCTTTCATCAGCAGTTTTGTCAATTCATAGCTCTTATCAAAAAATCCGGACGGCCATGCAGTTTCAAATTGGCCATTTGCGCATAATTCCATCTTTTGAACATGGGAATCTCCTTTTTCATCCTTATCCACATAATAAATAGCAACCTGATCTTCCTTAAGCATCACATCTGGGTCCGCCACCAACACCTGCAGCTTGCGAATCAAATGTTCGCTGTGAGTTTCAAGCAAAATACGATTGATCATCCCTTTTTTGTCATTAATACAGTCAACAAATAAATCTGCCAACTGCGCCTGTGCCGCCGGATGGAGATGGATTTCCGGCTGTTCCAGTATAACGGTTTTTCGCTCTGACATATTCAAATCGAAGATACTCTGTCGATATTCGCCTTTGCTGTACAACTGTGTGACAATCGGCAAAGCCTGAGAAATTCCAAAGCCAACATCCATAAGGTTATCAACTTCTCTATTACCACATACAACAATACTGTATAATCCATTTCCTACATCCTTAATATTCAAAGAGTATCCCATGGTTTTCTGAAACCATCCTGAAACGTTATCCAGCAGATTTTGATTTTCCTGCGCAGCCTGACGCAAAATCATACTTGTATTTTCTCCGTTAACCCCTACATCATTATAGCTGCTTTCCGAATCTCTGTAAACTCGTTTTGGATTTTCTCTAAAAGGACCAATGTAAACGGTCTTTTCTGCTTCATGTATTAAATAGATTCGTATAGCTTGAAGATATCCTGCAATAACAAAAATGGTCCTGGTAAAGTTTTTTATTTCTTGTTGTGTTTTATCAGACACATTACCTTCAAAATCCCTGTCTATATTTTTTAAAAGAAGCGTTTGCCTAGGAATCCTTTTATCTTTCGCCATAACGTTTTTAATCATTAAATACTGGCTCAATAATTTTTGTTCATTAATTACAGGAATAAAATTGTAAAAATCCATTTCTAATGAAGTAATCTCAATTTCACAGTCCTCCTTTATATCCTTTTCTAATATTTGATTTAACGTAAAGGTATAGGTATTTTTTTCTCTGTTGATTGTACATATCTTCTTTTCATCAAAATATAACTCAAATTTTTGTACTTGAATTTTTCTTCCTGGTTTATCAATATAAACTTTTGATTTTACATTTTTAAAATGCGAAAAGCTGATTCGTTCATCACCATCTACATACTCCCATTTACCATATATTTGTCCAAGTCTAATTAACTCTTGTCCAAAGGTCATCTGAAAACCTATCGGTTTTGTCCCGTGCCTGTATGCAACATCATCATAATTGCCATAGTCAATCAAGCTTCCAAACAAAAGCAGCGGAGCCAGTGTGTTTTCCCGGAAAGTCTGTGCCAACATTACCGGAAACCGCAGCAAGCTGCTTTTACCACAGCTATTTTTACCAACAAGCACGGTAATTGGTTTTAGCTCAATCTCTTTTGATTCTTCAAATGATTTTATATGGGTCAAAGCAAATTTCTGCACAATGTCCTCCCTGATAATAACCATAGTTTCTTGGAATCTCATATTCCCATTTCATTAAATTTTCGAGAAATCAGCTTTATGATTTCTTAATCTGTCACTTTCTTTTTTCAATTTTATCATATCCGTCTTCTGATAACAAGTATTTTGCAGTTACTGTTCGCGACAAACGTATACTCCGTTTCAATTCAAATAGACCTGCGCGTTCACTGCACTGACCGTAAGAAAACGAAAAATTCCAATATACTCAACAGGTTAAAGCCCATAATTAAGAAAAAACTGCATCATAAGAAGCAGCTTTTTCTGTCCTATTTGAAGCCAGGCCAATGATTCGAGCCCGAAAGCCATCTTCAGCCATCCTTCCCCATGGCCCGCTCCACCAAATCCGCAAACAGCTTATTCATCACCGGAGCTGAGTCCACCAGATCCTCCGGATGCCACTGCACCCCCAAAATCAGGCCCTCCTCATCCTCCAGCCCCTCCACCGTGCCGTCACAGGCCCGGGCTGATATTTTAAGCCCCTTTCCCAGCTCCTTCACTGCCTGATGGTGCATGGAATTGGTTTTCAGCTTTCCGGCGCCCAAAAGGGCGGCCAGCCGGGTTCCCTCCTCCACCTCCACATGGTGGGTCAAATACGTGCGGTCAAGCTTCTGCAGATGCTGGATCCGCTCTCCCTCCTGAAGGGACAGATCCTGGTACAGGCTTCCCCCCATCAGTACATTCAAGGTCTGGTGCCCTTTACAGATTCCCAGCATGGGAATCCTATGCTCCAGAGCATACCTTCCCGCCTTCAGCCAGGCATCATCGATCTCCGGCCGGAAAACCCCGATTACCGGCAGCGGCTCCTCACCGTAATACCAAGGCGTCATATCCTCCCCGCCAGGAAACAGAAGCCCGTCACAGAGGGATACTGCCGCCTCCGCATCCTCTGCCACTGCTGCCGCCGGAATCAGCACCGGCACACCTCCATTCATCTGAATTGCCCGCACATTGGTGCTTCCTGTAAAAACATGCTCCCCGCTGACATACAGTCCCGGGTCTGTCCTTCTGGTAAGACCCAGGATTCCAATCACAGGTTTTTTCCGATTCGCCATTTTCCCAATTCCTTTCCTCGTGAAATTTCGCTTACCTCCCATGAATTTTCAAATATCCTCCAGTACATCCTGCCTGCAGATATGTCTCAGCCTCTCCTCATCAAGCTCCCGAATCACCTCTGCCGCCAAGCTGACTGCCGCCTCCAGATCCTTCCTGGCACAGAAATTATAATGAGTATGGACATAACGGCTGGGCACTCCCAGCACCAGCACCGGAACCGCCTTGCCGGTAAGGCTGATCTTTCCTGCATTGGTGCTGCCGCCTCTTCTCACCGTCTCCTGATAAGGGATTTTATGCTTCTTGGCCAGCTCTATGGCATACTCCATAAATGCCGGATTGGACACATAGCTTTTATCCAGCCTTCGGATCTGCACACCGTTTTTCATCCGCCCTTGGGCCTGCGCCGCACTGAAGTAAAAATCATCGGAGGGAGATCCCTCAAACACAATCGCCAAATCCGGTTTCACCACCTGGGCCGTCACCGTGGCCCCCCTCATTCCCACTTCCTCCTGGGCCGCAAAAGCGCCAACCACATCTACAGCCAGGCTCTCCCGCTCCTTATACAAGGCTTTCATGGTATCCACAATGCAGGCACACCCTGCCCGGTTGTCAAAAGCCTTTCCCAGACACACTTCATGCTCCTCGTCATAAGAAAAGCTTACCTCCGGCATTATAGGATCCCCAAGGGAGACCCCAAAGACCTCCTCCACCTCTTTTTTGCTGACTGCTCCGATATCCACATAGATCTTCTCAATGTCCAGCTCCTGAGACGCCCGTTCCTTGTCATTCATAAAATGAACCGGCTTGGAGGTAATGATTCCCCTTACCCGTCTGCCGCTCCTGGTTCGGATGATGACCGTATGAGCCGGAATATTGGTGAGCACAAAGCCCCCCAGCATCACGATCCCCAGAACCCCGTTTTCGTGAATGGTCTGTACCATAAACCCGCACTCATCCGTGTGGGCATCCAGCTGGATCACCGGCTTTCTCCCCTGTGTCCCCGGCATTCTCACGTAAAGATTGTTCATGGCGTCATTTTCCACCTGAAACTCCCGGCAATAGCCGGCAATGGTGCGGATCACATCCTCCTCAAATCCACTTGGCCCAAACGCATCCGAAATCCGGCCAAACATCTGCATATCCATGACTTTGCTGTCTCCTTCATTCTGTTCTATCAATTTATTATGGTTCCTCGGCCCGCTTCCTGGCTTTCTTCAGGCTCCGCTGCCTGTCCGGATCAACATCCCTGCTCTGCCGAAAACCAGCCCTGGAGGAACCAAAGCTCCCCTGCCATCCGGTTTCTTCAGGACGCATCCAACTAATACACCACAAAACAATGAGCCGTCACCACATCCATCCAACGCTCTGTCTCCAGACGGTTGGTAAAGGTATCCACCTTCTTCATCCCCGGATAGAAGGACATCTGGTACGCCTTCTTCCAATCCTTAAATGTTACCTCATAAACAAACCGCTCCGGCAGCCTTATCCGGCAGGATGAAAAATCCTGCTCCAGCGCCCTTTTCACCCCTGTCCGAATCCGTTCCAGCACTACCTCCGGAGATTCACAAATGGTTGCCCCGCCGGTACCTCTTTTGGTCACTGCCGTTTCAAGCCCCGGAACCTGACCTTTGGCCAGGCCGCAGATAGCCTCATCTCCGGACAGAAACAAAACCGGCACCCCCAGACTGGCCGCCGTATAGGTATTCAGCATAAACTCACTCATATATTCCTCGTTAAGCCGGATGTACAGGCTGTTGCCGGTAGAGGTGTGGCTGATGGAAAACTCCGGATTCCCCGCCGGTGCGTGATACCCCACATACAATACCCCGTCAAAGCTTTCGTCAATCCCCCACATCATATTGTAAGGATGACCGCTTTTCCCCCGGATCAGCCTGACATAATCCGGCATCTGGAGGGGGTCAATGTTGGAGGCATCTCCATGGCCGTCCTTCACCACAATCTCCTCTGCCCCCATCTCCCGGGCTGCCTCACAGACAGCGAGCACCTCCCGGGTCATCTCCTGGGCAAAGGCTTTGTATACTGGCTCCTGTTTGTGAGCCTCTGCCGGGATTGCCAGCCCGGCGCAGCCCTCAATATCTGCACTGATAAAAAGCTTCATAATCTCTCCTGCCCTCTTTCTTCTTCATAACCCCTCAGCCGATCTCAGCTTTTGCCCCCGTCAGAAGGCGCTACAAGATTCGGCGCAAATGGCGGCACAATGTGCAGCCATTGGGAATCCTACCTAACGTTCACCTCATCATAGAGATGACAATATACATAATGATCCTCACTGACCTGATATTTCTTCGGCGCCTCCTTCTTACAGCACTCCATGGCCTTGGGGCACCTAGTATGGAACTTGCACCCCTTAGGCGGATTCAGGGGCGAAGGAATATTCCCCTCCAGAATCACCCGCTCCTTTTTGGCCGTAGGATCCGGAATCGGCACCGCAGAAAGCAGAGCCTGGGTGTAGGGATGAAGGGGGTTGGCATACAGACTTTCCTTGTTTCCCACCTCCACAAAATTCCCCAGATACATGACGCCCACCCGGTCACTGATATGCTCCACCACACTCAGATCATGAGCCACAAAAATATAGGTCAGATTAAAATCCTTCTTCAGCTGGTTCATCAGATTCAGCACCTGAGCCTGGATGGACACGTCCAGAGCCGACACCGGCTCGTCCGCAATAATCAGAGACGGCTGTACCGCCAGAGCCCTGGCAATGCCGATTCTCTGCCTCTGGCCGCCGGAAAACTCATGAGGATATCGGTTGGCATGATAATCATCCAGCCCCACCTTCCGAAGCAGGCTCAGCACCTTTTCTTCCATCTCCGTCTTATCCTTTGTCAGCCTGTGGATAATCAGAGGCTCCGCAATAATGTCAAACACCGACATTCTGGGATTGAGGGAGGCATAAGGATCCTGAAACACCATCTGAACCTTTTTGCGCACCGGTCGCATCTGGCTGTCGCCGTATCCGGAAATATCCTCTCCGTCCAAAATCACTTTACCCCCGGTAGGCTTTTCCAGCTTACAGATGCCCCGTCCCAGGGTGGACTTGCCGCAGCCCGACTCTCCCACAATGCCAAAGACCTCCCCCCGTCTCACCTCGAAGGATACCCCGTCCACTGCCTTCACATAATCCGTTGTGCCCAGACGCTTGCCTGCCACCGGATAATAAATCTTCATATCTTCCACATGCAGCAGAATATCCGACCTTTCTGCCATATCAGTTGCCCCCTTTCTCACAAAGCCAGCACCGGCTTACATGGCCAGATCCCACCTCATAAAAGCCTGGTTCCTCCTCCTGGCATTTTTCAAACGCCCTGCTGCACCGGGGCGCAAACTTACACCCCTTGGGCATATATTTGGGATTCGGCACATTTCCCGGAATGGCCTCCAGCTCCTCCACCGCCTCCCCCAGCTTGGGGATGGAATTTAACAGGCCAATGGTATAGGGATGGGAGGGATGGGCAAACAATTCCTTTACATCCCCCTTTTCTACCACCCGGCCGCAATACATGACCACCACCTCGTCACAGACCTCTGCCACCACCCCCAGATCATGGGTGATAAACAGAATGGAGGTGCCGATGGCCTTTTTCAGTCCGTTCATCAAATCCAAAATCTGAGCCTGAATGGTCACGTCCAGAGCCGTGGTAGGCTCATCTGCAATCAGGATTTTCGGCCGGCACACCAGAGCCATGGCAATCATTACCCTCTGCCTCTGTCCGCCGGAAAGCTGAAAGGGATACTCCTTCATCATATGCTCCACCCGGGGTACTCCTGTCCGGCGCAGCATATCCTCCGCCTTCTTCCAGGCTTCCTCCTTGGAAATGTCCTGGTGTTGTAAAATACACTCTGTCAGCTGTTTCCCGATCTTCATCACCGGGTTTAAGCTGGTCATGGGCTCCTGGAAAATCATGGAAATCTGGCTGCCCCTAAGCTTTCGCTTCTCCTCCTCACTGATGTGGGCAATATCTCTGCCTTCCAGCAAAATCTCACCCTCCGCAATCTTCCCGGTGGTTCCGGTCAAAAGTCCCATGATCGAAAGAGAGGTCACGCTCTTTCCGCTTCCCGACTCTCCCACAATACCTAAGGTAGCGCCCTCCTTCAGCTCAAAATCCACTCCGTCCACCGATTTCACCACACCGCTGTCCGTATAAAAATAGGTGTGAAGATTCTTCACTTCCAATATATTCTTTCTGTTATCTTCCATCTGTCTCCTGTTTTCCTTTCTCCGTCCCGGAGCGTGTCTTAAATCTATATCCGCTCACTGCATCCACAACGATTCCAAACCTTATGCCATAAATCCCATAATCCTCGGTCATCTCCTACGCTGACCGGCTGCAGACCGCCAGCCAGCCGGTTTATCTGCTTCAGACGATATTTGTCTGGCTCGGACGATTCTGTCTGCCCTCAGAAGCCTTTGACTTTCTCTAACGATTCCATTTGCCCTCAGAAACCATTGACTTCTTCTGACAATTCTATTCGCCTAAAAAGCCTTTGACTTCCTATGACAATTCCATTCGCCCCAGAAGCCTTGACCCTTCTTAGACGCTTTAATCCGTCAGCTTTGGATCAAGGGCATCCCGCAGTCCGTCCCCAAGAATATTAAAGCTCAGCACAGTCAGGAAAATTGCAAGTCCCGGAAACACGGTACAATGCATGCTGGTCATCATATAATTCCGCCCGTTGGCCAAAAGCAGTCCCCACTCCGGCGTAGGCGGCTGAGCCCCCATTCCCAGAAAGCTCAAAGAGGAGGCTGTCAGAATCGAGGAGCCTACGGACATAGTAAACTGTACAATAATTTCCGGCACTGCCCCAGGCAAAATATGGCGGAACAAAATTCTGGCATCCGAGGCTCCCAGATTCCTGGCGGCCTGAACAAACACAGAATTTTTCAACGCCAGCGTCCGGCTCCGCACCAGCCTGGCAAAGGTAGGCGTAGAAAACACGGAAACCGCAATCACCACATTCCCGATGCCGCTTCCTAGAATAGCCACAATGGCAATGGCCAGAATAATACCCGGAAATGCAAACAACACGTCACAGATTCGCATAATAATAGCATCCACGATTCCCCGGTAATATCCGCCCAAAAGCCCCAGAACCGTACCGCAGACTGCCCCTACAGACACAGCCGAGAGACCTACGGCCAAAGAAATTTTGGTTCCGCTGATGATTCTGGAAAATAAATCCCTGCCAAACTCATCCGTCCCGAACCAATGAGCCATACTGGGCCCCTGAAGAATGGAATTATAATCATATTCATTAATCTTAAAAGGCGCCAGAGCCCCGCCAAACAGGGCCAAAAACACTAAAAAAAGAATAAAGAACAGGGCAACCACCGAATTCTTCTGCTTCTTAAACTTCCGCACCATCTCCGAAATCGGAGTCTTGATATCTGTCTTTTCATTCAGCTCCGCTTTCGCGGCACTTTTCTTTCCGATCATGATGTTCTCCTCCTACTTCTCGTCCATGCTTTTTGGACATCCTGGTATCCCCACAGGGGAGTTCCTACTTCTCGTCCACGCTTTTTGGACATCCTTATATCCCCACAGGGAGTTCCTCCTTCTACAACAACTTAATTTCCGGATTGAGGATCGCGTAGAGAATATCCACAATCAGATTGATAATGATAAACTGCAGCGAGAAAATCAGAATCAGGGATTGAATGGCCGGATAATCCCGGTAATTCACTGACTCTACCAAAAGCTGTCCCAGTCCCGGATAGGCAAACACCGCCTCCGTCACCACAGAACCGCCCAGCAAAAAGCCAAACTGAAGCCCCACAACCGTCACCACGGAAATCATGGAATTACGAAAGGCATGTCCCCAGGTCACGGTCTTTTCCTTCAGCCCCTTGGCTCTGGCGGTGCGGATATAATCCTCCTTCAGCACCTCCACAATGGAAGAACGGGTGAACCGGGCAATAATCGCCGCAATACTGGTGCCCAAGGCAATGGCCGGGAGAACCAGGTTTTTCCAGCTTCCCACCCCCGTGGTAGGGAACCAGCGCAGCTTCACGGAAAATGCCATAATCAAAAGAAAACCAATCCAGAAGTTAGGCAGGGAGATTCCCGACACTGCCAGGGTCATGCCTGTAAAATCCTGCCATTTCCCCCGATTCTTTCCTGACCAGACACCTAAGATCACACCCACAATGGTACTCCAGATCAGGCTGGCAAAGGTCAGCGCCATGGTATTGCCATACCGGGCAGCCACCTCCGTCAGCACCGGGCGCTTCGTCCGCAGGGACATGCCTAAGTCCCCCCGCAGCAGGCCGCCCACGTATTTCAGATACTGGATATGAATCGGCTGATCCAGGCCAAGCTGAACCCGCACCGCCTCTACCGCATCCAGGGTAGCCTGTTCCCCTGCCACCAGACGGGCCGGGTCTCCGGGAATCATTCGGACAAAAAAGAATACAAAGGTTACTACTATAATCAGAGTGGGAAGCACTCCTACAATTCGTTTTAAGGTATATCGCAACATTTTCTCTCATCTCCTTACTGGTTTCAGGGTACAAAATTTTGCTCAGAACATAGGGAAGAAGTTTCATCAGCATTGATGCCGTCATTCCGGCTGCCATCACAGGCTCACTCCCCGAATGACAAAAATCCGCCGGGCCGGTTCACATACCGGAAATAACAAAAGGCGCCGCAAACTGAGTCCACAGCCTTGCAGCGCCCGAAATATCGAATTAACCCTATCCTTCGTTAATTCGCCATTTTTGCGTTCTTCATATTAATAGCGCCATCCGGATAAATCTTTACATTCTGCAGCTTCGCTCCGGTAGCCCAGGTATTCGACTCCAGGCTTAAATACAGCATGGGCATCTCCTCAAACAGCAGATCCTGAGCTTTTTCATAAGCCTCCTTACGGGTCGCATCATCTGCGCTCTCCAGGCCGGTCTTGATATAGCCCTCCAGCTCCTGATTCTCAAAGTAGCAGATATTGTAGCTCATGGGCGGCTCAGACTCAATGGCAACCAGCGGACGGATTCCCCAGTCCGCATCACCGGTGGAGGGAGACCATCCGATGATATAGCACTCTACCTCAGCCTCAGCGCCAGGCACATCCACATCCTGAATCTTCTGGTTCAGAACCGCACTCTCCATGCCCTTCAGCTCCAGGGTAATCCCTACCTGCTCCAGCTGCTGCTTTAAGAACTCTGCCCGCTTCTGATTTGCCGTGGTATTGGCATACATCAAAGAAGTGGTAAATCCGTTGGGATATCCTGCTTCTTCCAGAAGGGCCTTCGCCTTCTCCGGATCATAGGGACGAGCCTCGTTCCCCTTATAGTACTGCACTGCCGGCCCGATGATGGAGGTGGCCACAGCAGACATTCCGTTGTCCACAACCTGGATATAGGCTTCTTTATTAACCGCATAATCCATGGCCTGACGAACCTTCACGTTATTTAAGGGTTCCTTCTGGGTGTTCATCATCATGTAGCGGACTACAATTCCGTCATCCCGATAAGAGGTCACATTGGGATCGCTCTCCAGCACAGATACGCTCTCTGTGGGAATAGGCCAGATCAACTGGGCATCACCAGACTGAATCATAGCCACACGGGTGGCGCTCTCCGGAACCGGCTTAAAGGTAATGGTCTTAAAGCCTGCATCCTTATCTGCCAAAGCCGTGCCGCCGCAGATATCCGCGTCATAGCCCCACCAGTCCTTATTCAGCTCCAGGGTCAGATGATCTCCCTCAATCCACTCCACAAACTTATACTGTCCGGTTCCCACCGGGTTTCTGGCACATTCCTCCACGCCGGCCTCAATGGTCTTAGGACTCATAATCACACAAGCCGGATGAGCCAGGTTGCTGATGAAAGCGCCGAAGGGCTCAGTCAAGGTTACTTTAATGGTATACTCGTCCACCTTCTCAAAGCTATCCAGCACATTGCAGAGGAAGGTGGTTCTTTTCAATCCCAGAGACTCGTCGTCCCACTTGGCAAAATTGGCCAAAGCCGCATCTGCATCCCAGGGGGTGCCGTCTGTAAAGGAAATGCCCTCCCGCAGGGTAATCGTAAACTCTGTGGCATTGTCATTGGCCTCATAGCCAGTGGCCAGCATGGGAATGATATCCATGTCGTCGTCAAATCCAAACAGGCTGTCAGAAATCATACGCTGAATGCCGCCGGACAGGGTATCGCTGGTATCCATGGGATCCATGGTGGTAAAATCCACATTAACCGCAGCCACAATATCCGTCTCCTGGGAAACCGACGCCCCCTCTGGGATCTCCTCCTGCGCCTGGGTCTCGCCTCCTGCTGCCGGTGCGGCAGAAGAACCTGCCGTCCCGCTGCCTGCATCCCCAGAACCGCCTCCGCAGGCCGTCAGCGCTGCCATGGACGCAGCCAAAAGCAGTGCATATAATTTCTTTCCCGTCTTTCTCATAAAACTCCTCCTATCTTGTTCTTCCCGATTAAAATACAATCAAGCAATAAAAAAGCAAAGGCAGCATCATCCATAAACGCCTTCGTTTTGCTATCTTACTATTTTAATTGTGCTTTCCTTCTTTGTCAAAGTAAAGTGCTGAAATTTTCATTTTTTTCCTTATCCTTTTAATTTTATAAAGTAATCTGGTTGATTTATTTTACATTTTAATATATAATCTTCCTAAAATTAACATTTTTCTTTCCTCTATTCCTGCCCGCTAACAAGAATTATGATAATCTTATCAAAATTTTATACTTAAATTTCAGGAGATCTATCATGGACAAAAAAACCTATTCCTTACTGGAAAGCTTTATGCTTAACTGCATGAAAGATACTGCCCATGACAAAGAGCATATTTACCGGGTGCTCGGTCATGCATTGGAAATCGCCAAAACAGAAATGAATGTAAACTATGACATCCTGATAGCCGCATGTCTGTTACACGACATCGGAAGAAAAGAACAATTGGAAAATCCTCCAATAGCATATCCCTTCCCCCGCCATTACCTAAAAACCATCCAGGAGGCCGCCCATGTCCCTTTCCCAGAAAAAACCCCATGTACTGATCATTTCCATCAACCCCTACATCCGTATCGAATTTCAGGACTACCTGCATTCTGTCTTAGGAGACTACATCCTCTTTGACACCAGCGCCCCTTCCGATATCACAGACTCCGGCCAGCTCCTTCCCTATCAGTGCATCCTGTTTTCCAGCACCAAGGTTCAGTCCGATTTTCCCCTCCCCATCCCGGACTCTGTGAGCCAGATCGTCTGCACCAGAACCTTTAATCACGCCTTTTTAGACCAGATTATCCGCATTCCCCCAGGGGAAAAGGTCTATGTGGTCAATGATTTTTTCGACTCCACCTTAAGCACCATCCGGCAATTCGAGGAGTTCGGCATCAGCCAGTACCAGTTCATCCCCTACTCCTCCGAGACCCAGGAAACGGACCTTTCCATCCGTTACGCCATCACCGTAGGAGAGCCCAAACTGGTTCCCGGGCACATCCGCAATGTTATCAATATCGGCAACCGGATCATTGACATTTCCACCATCAATGAGCTGTGTGTCCTGTTCCGCCTGCCTGCCAGGCTGGGCAACCAGATTACCAGAAATTATATTTCCCACATCTTAAAGGTGGTAAAGACTGCCGGAAGCTACTACAGCAGCTTTGTCTTTTCCCAGCAGCTTCTCCTGGCCACAGTGGCCAACCTGCCCTTTGGCGTCTGCCTGCTGGATGAAAACGGAACCATCATGGCAGTAAACAAGCCCTTTTCAAAGGACTGGGGCCTCTCCAGAAAACAGGGCATCGGGACCCCCTTCGCCCACTGCCTTCCCCAGGCCTATTCCAGGATCCTGTTCAATCAGACTGCCGATTACCGGATAGCCAACCACATGGATGTCCCCATGATATTAAGCGTCATGGAGCTGTCCTTTCCCAATCACACCCAGGTCTCTCTGCTCACCAGCAAACCGGCTGTCAGTCAGGAAACCGACAATGCCCTCCCCCTCCTTTCCGATCTGGTCCTGTCAGAGGGACAGGAGCCGGAAGGCTCCCCTATTGAGCGGCAGCGCAGCAGCTTTTCCGGCCTGATCACTGCCTCCGGCCGGTTTCAGGAGGTACTCTCCTATGCCAGACGTTTGTCCCTCTATGATTTTCCTGTGCTGATTCAGGGGGAGAGCGGCACCCAGAAAAAAATGCTGGCCAGAGCCATCCACCACAGCTCCAGCAGGCGCCGCTTTCCCTTCGTCAGCCTGAATCAGTTACTCACCCTCTCCGGCTGCGACCTGCCGGAGGTATTAGAAGCTGCCAACCACGGCACACTCCTGGTAGACCACATTGAAAAGCTGTCCCCCAAAATGCAGGATTTCCTGGTACAGCTTTTACAGAACACAGCCAGCGACTCCCTGCTTCCTCAGCGCTCCTGGGACATTCGGGTAATCGCCACCTCTGCCCCTAACCTTTACTCCCTGGTACAGGAAAACGCTTTCCAGGAAAACCTTTTTTTCCAGCTCAGCACGGCAGTGCTGGACACTGTCCCCTTAAAGGAGCGCCGGGAGGATATCCCCCTTTTGCTGGAGCATTTCTTCCGCAGCCTGTTCCACCACTCCCCCTTTCAGATGGACGCCATCCTCTCCAAAAGCCTGTATCAGTTCCTTCTGAATTATGACTATCCGGGCAATGTAAAGGAGCTGATCAACCTGGCTCAGTATTTTTCCTCCCTCTACGCTGCCCATCCCCTGATCCTGTCCCAGCTTCCCTCCTATATCCGAGAGGGACTTACCTCCGCCAGGGAAAATATAAGCTCCCTGAAACGCCAGGTTCTTACCATCATAAAAAACACGCCCAAAAGCGGACGTGCCTCCATACAAAAAGCCCTGGCAGAATCCGGCACCCAGATCAGTGACGGAAAGCTGCGGGGGCTGTTAAAGGAGCTGTCTGACCAGAAGCTGATCCTGATCCACCGCACCAAGGGCGGGTGTGAAATCACCGAGGAAGGACTGGCCCTTTTGGTGCATGGGTTACGGTTTGCAGAGAATCCATGAATCGTAAGGAAAGCTTTTTCCATTTTGATTATTTTTTATGAACCGCCTTATAAATGCCTAAAGCAAGCAAAAAACAACCCAGTAAGCCAATGATCATTCTCCAGACGGCTCCCGGCACTGCCAAGATCGTTGGAAAGGGACATATCATAACGAATATGATCAGAATCAATCCTATCATTATTAATGTAATCTTTTTCATCAACAGAACCTCCGCAAATTTTGATTGTTATACGGCAAACAGGCATTGGGAGACACATCACAATGCCTGCTTCAGCCTGATATAAATGCCCACAAAACAAGTATATGGTTTGATGACTGTATCAAAATACTGCCTGTCGCCAAGAGCAAATTCATTATTTGCTGCAAGCCAATCGTCCCATGCTTTGCTGAAGCAATCCATTTCCCATGTGTTCACCGACTCAATTCTATTGCTGCTGCCTATGATTTCTTTCCAGAGCTTGGGACTCTTGAACATATAGGCGTCCTCTCCGAGCCAATCGGAAAGAAGCTCTTTTGCACGACCTGTATATTCGTCCTTCAGACCAGGGATTCCAATCAAAACCACTCCATCATCTTTCATAAACGGCAAAATCTTTTCCTGAAAAAATCCCTTACTTCCCGCAAAATAGTGATAAGAGTCAATACTAATCAAAGCACGGAACTGATTTTTTTCAAAATGAAGATCATTGGCATCTTCACAAACAGGCGTTATCAGCTCTCCAACACCCCATTCAACAAACCGTCTCCCATTTTCTTCTGCGCTTACCCACAGATCATTTGCGAAAACTTTCGCTCCAGTCTCTTTAGCAATGACCAGGCTTGTCAGACCCGTCCCGCATCCCAAGTCCAGGATCCTATCATCAGGAGCAAGCTGTAAAGGATATCGATCAAATAGCTCTGCTAATATCCTTACACTATTAGGTCCCATCATCGTTTCTGCCGAAATATATTCCTTATAGTCGCCAATATTCATACACGCTGCCTCCTCTCAAATTCTTTCTTCAATCCGCCGGCTCCACCTGTGCCGCAGCAGAAAGGGCGGTCATGCCGCCTATCAGGATTCTTTCCTGTCTAATTTCCTCTTTTTTTATCCCAATCCCTTTGTCCTTATATCTTGGTATAACCTGGTTTTTTCCCATGTTTTCAAGGTTTTCTCCATGAACCCAAAAACTTCTTAACTCGTATATCTTATCATAACTCGGTATAGTTTGTCACCCAAAAAGAGTAAAAAAGAGTAAAATGACCTCTTTTTTACTCACTCCAAAGACCAAATCTCTAATGCCACTTTACTCTCCAGCCAGCTTCTTCTCCAGTTCCCTCACTTCCTTTTCCACGTCATTAAATTTAAAATGCGTATAATATCCCAGTGTCGTCGCTATATCCGCATATCCTATGAGATTCCATGCACCCTCCAATTTCCTATACCGGTGTCTTCTTTGATAGGAAGTTAGTGTCCTTGATAAAATTTAGCGTTCACCAGTTCCTCCAGCCCTCAAAACACTCTGTCTTATTTATTGTAACATAAACCAGTATCGTTGTCCTCAAAAACAAATAAAAAGCAGGTAAAGGAGCGCCGAAGCACCCCCATTCCCTAAGCCTGTTCCATTGCTTTATTATCGGTAATTACCATACCATTTTTCAAAACATCCCTATCCTTGATTCAGATAAAGCATTCCTTTATTTTATATGACTCGTAATGATTTACCACTACCCTCCCTCCATATGCACGAGCTCCAATCTGATTCTGTAAGCCTGTGGCAAAAACATTATTTGCATGATTATTCTGATATTGATCCGAAAAAATTTCTATTGAGCTTTGATCAGAAAAGATGTGGATATCCAGCTTCTTTTTATTCTTCAGGAATAAGGTGCTTCTGGATATGCCCTGGCTCCATCCGTCAGAACGGTTTCTGTCCACCTTCAATTCGCCATTAGCAAAATCAAATGTACAAACTGTCCTTTTCTCCCCATCGCTGCGTAAATACAGCTCCAGCTTGTCAGCATCTGTTTTCTCCAGATCAATTTCCATTTTCATTTCAAAGGAAATGCCGTCTCCTGCAGTAAGCCTCCGTTCTTCATCATCAATCCAGATGCCGTCTGCCTGATAACCATCGGTTCTCAATGCTGACAGCTCTGCAATCGGCACAAACTGCAAGGTATGGTCCGGCATCATCCGCACTTCACGGGGGATATTGAAAAAACCGCACCATCCTTCCTTATACGCTGGTCCCCAGTCCTTCCAAAACGGCATCCAGTCCCAGCAGTTTGCCCATGCCGCAATCAGTCTCCTGCCATCTGGCGCTGCAAAGGACTGCGGGGCATAGTAATCAAAGCCCCAGTCAATCTCCCCATTTATCTGATAGGAAAATTTACCGGTCTCATAATCAAAATCACCTACCATATATACTACGGTACGTTCTCCTGCTCCCATGGGGGACACCATCAGCACATATTGATCTCCTATCTGGTAAAAATCCGGACACTCCCACATATAACCCCACTCGCCCCGACTCTCTGCCAGAACATTGAAAAATGTCCAGTGAAGCATATCATCAGAGCGGTACAAAAGCGCCTGTGCTTTATTATCTCTGCTGGCGCCACAGACCATATAGTAAGTATCCCCATGCTTCCACACCTTCGGATCCCGGAACTGGTGGGCAGGAACTCCCTTTGGCGGAGTCAGTACCGGATTTCCGTCATACTTTTCAAAATGTATCCCATCCTCGCTGTAAGCGATGCACTGGGTCTGCTCAAATCCCTTTCCGTCATTGGTAACGCCTGTGTACATCAAAAACAGCTTACCGTCATGTTCAATAGCGCTTCCTGAAAAGCAGCCGCCCCGCAGATGATCATCGTAGGACTCACTCGGCGCAAGAGCCAGCGGAAGATACTCCCAGTGAAGCATATCATCACTCACCGCGTGACCCCAGTGCATATAATCCCAAAATCCATAATAAGGGTTATGCTGGTAAAAGAAATGGTACTTTCCTTTGTAGTAGATCAACCCGTTGGGATCATTGATCCATCCAGTCTCTCCCATGAAATGATAGCGCTGACGCATCCTTCCGTTTTTTACGGTTTCTCTATTCTCGTCAATTACACGCTGGGCTCTCTCCATGTTGCGCAGCATTACTTCCTTAGACATATATCTCCTCCAACTTATTTATACTCATCACGAAGCTTCTTTGCAAATTCCGTATTCAGCCTGGACTCACGCCGTGCCTTTTCTTCCTTGATGTGGAATTGTTCTTCCCTTGCCGGAGCATACTCTTCCCACCGTTTTTCCCATGACTGCCTTGCCGCTTTCATTTCCTCTGTAAGCTCCGGCATTTTTAAGTTTCTCTCAGGAAGCTTCGGCACATTTGGAAGCCTCTCCTCCATCGGAAGAATCGTAATCTCATCCTCTGTGGGCAATGTCTGGTACCAGTAAGCCGTGGAGCTCCAGTCGTCAGACAGATGATTTGCATGTCCATGCTCTATCGTTACCCGGAGACTCTTCTCAAAGCGCACCGGATCTGTAATATGGAAACGGTAAGACACCTGAAAACCATCGGTATCGCCTTCATGAACAATCGTTCCGAAGAACGGATAAGCGTTCCTCTGCATTCCCCATGCGTGGTTAAAATAATCCTCGGTTCCTGTTCCGTTAAGGCTTGGATATTCCTCCCCATCGATGAAGAACATATCATTCCCCTCACCCCACCAGCTTCCCTGATAGTGCTTAACAGTCAGATTACATCCTACATAATGGCCCGTTCCCTTTACATCCAGAACCGTATAGTTTCCTTCTCCTTTGAAGTTTGTCACATTATTGACCTCCGGAGAGTTTGTCTGTACATCCGGTCCCCATCCGTCACATGGGTTCTCACGTCTCCAGCAGGAATGGAAATAAGCGGTATTTTCATCCAAAGGCTCTTTGTACATCTCATAATCAATATTAAAATATAAGATAAACGGCAGCTCATTCTCGTTTACGATCTCAATCCTTGCCTTTTTATTAAATGGCATCGGGAAATAGCAGGATACCGAACACGGCGCCCCATATCTTCCTGCTTCCTCCGGCTTTAGCGATACATTAAACGGCAGAGAGCTGAAATTTCCCGGATAACAGTTGCCGATACAGAAGAAATCACCCAAAGGCGCCAAAACGCTTGGCGTATTCTGATCATCCCATGTGATTTTAATCAGAGCCTTCCTGTAATAAAACGGATCATAATCATCCCATATCACACCAAGTGCAGGATGAATTTCCATAACCGGCGCTGCCGATGCATGGAATACCGGGTCAAGAATACTTGGAGCCTTCACCTTGCGGCATGAAGATGTCATCCAGATATGGGTAATACATCCCGGTCCCTCTACTTCTCCAAGTACAATGCTCTCTTTTGCCGGAATCTCCCAGTAGTCCTGATTCTTTCCACGCTGATCCCAGCTTGCCAGCCTTCCGTTTCTTGCTTTTTTAATCGTTGTCAGATCCTGAAATAATCCTGATACCTTACTCATAAATTTTCTCCTTTACTTGTTATTTTTCTTAAAACCATCTTTATCTCAAAATGCGGATGCTGCCTTATTAACCCTTCACTGCTCCTGCCGTCATACCCTCCACAATATTTTTCTGGAAAATTCCGTAGAATATCAATTCCGGTATAATAATCATAACACTGGATGCTACGATTCCGCCGTAATCAACCGTATAGGTTCCCTTAAAGAACGATGCGCCCATGGACAGTGTATAGTCAGACACATCTCTCAGCATAACAGATGCAAACGGAAATTCATTCCAGATATACAAAACATTGAATATCACAACCGTAGCAATCACAGGCTTTGTCATAGGAAGTATGACCCTCGCCATAAGATCCCATATTTTGCATCCGTCAATAATCGCCGCCTCATCAATCTCTGCAGGCAGAGCTTTCAGATATCCCACAAGCAGCAGAGTATTGAAGGAAATGGAAGTGGCAATATACGGAAAGATCAGCGCAAGCTTCCCTCTCAGTCCAAAAAACACATTGATCTTGTATACGGGAAACAATAGGATAAAGGGGGATATGGAAAGACCCATAATCAAAAATCCATAAAGCAGCTTTCTTATTTTCTCGTTCTTAAATTCCATTCTCGCAAGAACAAAAGAACTGAAAAACGTAATGATCAGCTCCGCCGCCAATGAGATCACACATACAAAAAGCGTATTTCCATACAGCCTGGGGAAGTTCAGCGTCTCCATCGCATGCCGGTAATTTTCAAAATTAAATGTCTTCGGCAAGGATAACGGTGAAGATAAGATCTCGGAATTTGTCTTAAAGGAAAGAACCAGCATCCATAAAAAGGGTAACACAACCAGGAATGTGATCAGCGCCATCAAGATATACCGGACTGCTTTTTTTTGCTTATTTGCCATAACTCTCAGCCCTCCCTTTCCTTTGTTACCGCACTGTAAACTACTGTAATCAATAATGACAGCAGCAGTGTAACCGTTGCAAGCGACATTCCATATCCGTAATCACTGCTGGAAAACGTCATGGAATAACTATAGGTTACCAATGTTTCCGACAGATGGTTGGGACCGCCTCCAGTCGTCTGCTGCACGATCTCAAATATTTTAAACACACCTGTAATAATCAGTATGGCTACCGTAGAAATCGTTGTGCGCATCATAGGAATAATTACATACCGGACCTCCTGTACCGCGCTGGCGCCGTCAATCTTAACAGCTTCCAGAACATCTCCCGGAATCATTTTAAGACCAGCAATAAATATGGTCACAAGATATCCTAACTGCTGCCAGAAATATATGATCGCAATGCTGTAAGGCGACAATGTCTCTCCGCCGATCCATTTCCGTTTCAGACCACCTGCCCCGATTGCATCCAGCACATTGTTGATGACGCCAATATTCGGATCCAGAATATATACCCAGATAATCCCCACAATGATCGGAGCTATAATCGCCGGCGAAAAGATAAGGGCTTTTGAAAAATCCACAGCCTTTAATCCTTTGTTCAGCAGCAGAGCAATCAAAAAGGACAGCGTAAGCAGCAGAACAAATGCCAGTATAAACATGACCATTGTGTTTTTAAAGGAAATCCAGAATATTTCATCCTGAAACAGTCTCACATAATTTTTCAACCCGATAAACCTGGCCTGCCCAATTCCCGAATATTTTGTAAAGCTGTATCTTACTGCTACCAAGATCGGCAGCATAATAAAGATGCTATAGACAAGAAGTGTCGGAATCATAAGACCTGCCTTATATCTTTTCTTACTTAGCCAATGCATAAATTTCCCCCGTCTTTCTTATGCTTTTTCCTTCAGTTCCTCCCCGGCACCGCACCAGCCGCCGGTGCCGGAATATTTTTATCAACATTTATTGGCTGTTAGCAAAAGCTGCGTCAATCTTATCAAGAGCCTGTGCCGGCTGATAGGTTCCCTGAAGCACACCAAATATACCATCATACAATGCTTCCTGAACTGCGGAAGATACCGTAAGGTCTGGCGCTGCCTCCGGGCTTTCCCAGCCGTTTGCAAGAGCTTCAATCATAGCATTCATAGAATATTGGCTGTCAGAAGCTGCCACTCCTTCATAGCTTGTAGCCGGGAAAATAGAGCCTTCATAGGAAATCTTTGCCGCATCTTCTCCGTAATAGAATTTCAAAAATTCATATACGCCTTCTTTCAAATTCTCATTATCAGCAATGGCCGCGCTGACACCAATCGGCGCTGACGGAACCTTCATCACAACCTCCTGCTTGCTCTGTGTATCCGTAAATCTTGGTCCCCACCAGAATCCAATCTTATCCCCAATATTCTCGTCAAATTCCGCACAATCCCACTGTCCGGTTCCAAACATTGCTGCCTTTCCCTCATTGAATAACTGCTTAGCGTCAAAATACTCGATCGTAGCCATATTCTCCGGGAATGCACCTGCATCCTTCAAGCCCTGAAGCTTCTCAAAGCAGGTTGTAAGCTCTTTATTATTGAATTTATCGGTGCCGCTTAAAATATTTTCAATGTTATCTTCCCATCCGTACCTTGCAAGGAACTCATTGAACTCCCACATTGCAAACGCACTGTTCTTGCTTCCGATTGCAAGCGGTGTAACGCCACTGTCCTTTAACATTTTAATCATCTCAATAAAATCTTCGTAGGTTGTCTCGTCTGTCGGATATGCAATCCCTGCTTTGTCAAACAGCTCTTTGTTATAGAAAATACCCTGTACATTACATTGATACGGAAGCCCAAACTGTCCATTGTCATCCTTAAATGCTGCTTCCATGCCGCCAAGAGCTGTTTTGACATCTGGATTTGCATCAAGAAATTCTGTCAGATCCATCAAAACACCTGCCTCACTGTACTCGGCAGCCTCTGAACCCTCAATCCAGAAAATCTGAGGTAAGGTTCCGTCTTCCGCTTTCAGCTTCATATTCTTTGAATGAGTCTCTGTATCCGCCGCCTCAAATTTAACGATATATTTTCCGTCATTTGCTTTATTAAAGGCTTCAACAATATTATTCGTAACCGTTTCCTGTTCTGCCGGATTCGATACATGGATCCCGAATTTAATAACGGTTGCACCGCTTTCATCCGTCTCGGCTTCTCCTGATCCCCCTCCCTGGCAGCCTGTCATCAGGCTAAGCGTCATTGCTCCGATCGTTACTGCTGACAGTAAGCTTTTGAAACTTTTGTTCTTCATAATTCCTCTCCTTCTTTTCCTTATATAGTTTTTGTTACGAAACCCGTTCCATGTTTTAAAAAAGTTTTTAAGCTTCACCCTCTGTAGAAATCCGTTCCACAAAGGGAAAAATTTTGGTTCTGGCTTTTCCGGGTTAGGGCGTTGGAACACTTATAATACCCTCTCGGAATCCCATTATAAACCATATTCGGCGCAAGGTCTGCCACACTGCGCATTTTTTCTCAAAATTCGTTCCGTTCTGGACATATTTACTTTTCAATGTTCATCCAGCCGATAAACTCTGACCGGCAGACTCACGATTCCGAAAGCCTATATTTTGTTAGTTGCTTAATACCCTGTCTGTACACCATCAATTCCCCTTGAAAAAAGTCATCGCCTCATCAATTACATCATAAACATTCCCCCTTATTATGGAACGCGTTCCACAACTGTGTTTAAAAATGGCTGTGGCCAGCTCTTGATGGAACGCGTTCCATATATTACAAGTATTATACCATCTATATGAGATTTGTCAATTTTTTTTAATCCACAAAATTATATCTGTGAATTATCACCAATTCCTCAAACAAAAATTTAGTAATTATGCAATAACTCCCCTACACAATAAAACTGAGAGGAATCCTCCCTGACAGATTAAGTAATTGTCGTGTTCCCCTTCCTCAGCGTCACCTCCAGCATAATCTGCTTGTTTTTATACTTTACTCCCTTAATCAAATCATTTAATAAACGGACCGATTCTTCCGCAAGCTTTTCAATTGGCTGTACAACCGCTGTCATTTGCGGTTCTACGAGCTCTGTAATAAAAGTTCCGTCATATGCTACGATTTTAACATCACGGGGCACCTTGCGGTGATTTCGTATCGCTTCATTCATACATTCAATGGCCATTCGGTCTACCGCAAACACCCCATCAAAATCCATACCTTTTACAGATATCTCATGGATTACCTGACGATAATATTCGGAATCAAAACGGTTCCATTCTAATTCATACGTCAATGTCTCTATATTATTTTTTTTCATGATACGATCAAATTCAAAATGTCTCTCATGATACGGAGATTCGACAACAATGGATCCTTTAAAATGCAAAATTTTTTTACATCCATTTTGGATCAATGTGTCGGCGGCTAATCTTCCGCCCTCTTTGTGGTTGACCGCCACTACAGGGATATTTTCTCCTATATAACGATCCAACGCCACTATAGGTTTCCGTATTTTTTTATATTCTTCCACATTAAGAGAATGAACCCCCGTTATAACTCCATCGACAATATGGCGGTTCAGCATATCTAAATATTCTAATTCCGCATTGTCTGCTTTTTTCGTGTTGCAAAGCATCATTTTGTATCCGATTTTATACAGCTCCGCTTCTGCATAATTCACAAATTCCGAAAAAAAAGGGTGAGAGACATTGGGAACAAGTACAGCAATAATTCCCGTTCTTTTGTGGTAAAGATTTCTGGCCAACTCATTTGGAGTATAATTTAGTTCCCTCATGGCAATCTCTATTTTTTTTCTGGTGTCATCTGCAACATATCCGCTGTCATTTAACATTCTGGAAACTGTCCCGACTCCAACGCCTGCTTTTTTTGCTACATCTTTAATTCCTGCCACTCAACTCATCTCCTTATTATATAATTAATTACTCAAATTTCCCACACCATTTGGCGTGTTAAACCTGGAAAAATCAATACCTTAATCCGTAAAAAGACACAAACCGCTTGCCTATGGTATACATACTCCTGTGGCATCCGGCCCTTGTGCGCAGATCAACCTTGGATCCTAAACGAGTATCGTCATCGATATGCAGGTAATCCGGCTTCAGCAGCTCCTGTTTGTGTGCTTTCTCCATGTATGGTTCGCCACGTTTACGGCATAGCCTGCATTCATACCCTAAAGGGCACCCCTTAATGCATGCTCCTTCGGAGCGGGGACACTTTGTGCCACAAGGTATAGGTTCCGGCACAGCAGGGTCCGCACAGGCTTCCACTTCATTAAAAAGAGACATCTGCTCCTTCAGGAGCCGGACCTGCTGTTCCAGTCCATTGATAGGATCCTCATACTGCTGTTTGATCTTTGACATCATGGGAAAATCCTTTCGTTCCGATAGACACATTATACCATTGATATGCCGTTTTTCCCAGTATTTACTGTATTTTTATTTCACTTCAGGCGGCCCAAGTATTTCCTGTACAGGGCAGTTTAGGCGTAGGCGCCTCTGATCCTGATATCGCCATCGAAAGCAGGGGTAAACCAGCTTGTTTGCCATGCAATAAAATTCTTCCTTGTTCTTGATAAATAGCCGTATTTATAATGACATCATATAAAATCTCTCCTTTCTAAAATTGAACATATATTCAGCATTGTTCATTAAAAAAGGAATTAGTCCAAAGACCAATTCCCTACAAATACATTTTTGATAATTTATGAAGAATTATAACCGCCCATTCCTTTATAATGATGCATAATCTGCATCAAACCATCCGCAAAAAATTGCTCTAAAAAAAGGGGCGTATGTTCCGCCTCGGGGGACAGCAACACAATAGAAGGTGTTAAACGGTTCCAGCGGCGCCGCACATCGTATATCGCAGCGTGGCCGGCGCGGAGACCCACAGATTATCATAGACGATATTGCCGTCATAGGAAAGGGCGCAGCAGACCCCATGCTCCGGCGTGTCCATGCCCACACTGCCCCAGCCGTGCTATGAAAGTTCGGTTCTCACATACTGGGCCATGACCTTTTCCTCTTGCACTTCATTCTGTGAAAGCGCTTCCTGAACAGGCGGATAGCCGGAATGGACGGCAGAGACGTCCCCATGGAACTGCAGCTCGGCAACTGGAATCCAGCGTTTTATGATACCGGGCGCAGCTGGAGGTTGTTTTCATATCCGGGTGGAAGTCCAGGTTTGTGATGCTTACCGCAGCCAATGTCAGCGTATCGCCTGCGCTGCCGTCTACCTTATATGGCCGCGGCCTGCCGTCCAGGAACAGGAGAACGCCAATGGTATCCAGCTTGCCGGTGACGGAATACTGATATGCAAGCTGAACGAGCCGTCCGCCGCCTGAAAGGTGAGCCGTCAGACCAGAATATCCAACCGTTTATAATCTGCGATCCTCTTCCGCACCTCCTCCCAGTTGAAGCGGCCGCAGACAAATTCATAGTCACTCCAAATACGCTGGAGCTCTGCTTTGATCTGAGGGACATCCTCCAGCCTGTCCGCGCCGGAGCGGACATAGTAGTCGGGCAGCAGGGCGCAGCCCACGATACCGCTCTCGGCCTCGGGCAGCTCCTCCGCACCCTGGCTCAGGGCGGCCAGCAGCCGCAGGTGGCTGTCAATATAGCCGTTCAGCTCCTGTTCCACTCCAAACAGGCCGTTCAGGTCGAACAGCTGGAAGGGTGCCCTGTCTGGGACCTCAATCTCGCCGCTGTAATAGACTGACTTACCGTTAAGCTCATAGAGAGCGTCGCACATATCCATTAGGCGCTGGTAGGCCTCTTGAGAGGGTAAGGTCTGAAGGGAGTGAAACATCAGATCTACTGCCCAATCCAGTCGGCCCAACACCTCACTGCCCGGCAGCCTGGCCAGCCGCTCCCCCAGCCGCACCAGCCGGGCAATGGACAGCAGACCCCACACCCGAACCTGGGGGTCACTCAGCATTGCCGCCCTGGCCTCAATTTCGGCGGGAACGGCATTGTAGAACAGTCCGTCCTCATCCTCCAGTCGTCCAATGCGGTCGGAGCAATCGTCCATAATTTTCTCTCCCACCTCATCATAGACATTGTCGTCAGCACTGTAAATCGTGTCTGCCCGGTGAAGCCACAGCTGAGCCTTATACAGGTCGCCCGCATCCATAGCGGTCACACCCAACTCGTAATAGGTCCTGGACACCCCAGCCCAGTCCTTTTTTCTCTGGAGGTCAGCCAGTCGCTTCTCCGGGGCTTTGACTTCTTTTTTTTCCAATCCAAACATGAAGATCACCTCCTGTTGTATTTTTGTTGATGTACTCCTTTTTCAAAAAAGTGTTCCCTAATCATGCCATCTGCTATCATATCATATCACAAATATAGACAACGTTCAACCTTCCCGGACACAGGTTGCTGCTCTTTTATTGTAATAGAGGCTTTCGCAACAAACTCCGCAGGGCAATCTAAAAGGGTTTCATGCTTTGGCGGGTATCAGCCCGCCTCGGCGGTATCGGCAGTATTGATTTCAATGTACTCGGCAATCCGGCGGAAAATTCTTATTGGATGTATTTTCCACAGAAAAGTATAATTCATTTTTACAAACACGGACATGGGAGGTCTGCAGCAACGGAGGATTTTGGAGCAATGAGAAATATGTGGCATTTTATGGTAATTATAAGTATTCGCCAAATGTTACTTTAGAACAGACTTCCATTATTAAAGACAGCGGCGTATTCCAGTATTATATCTGGAATACATGCTTTACAAAAGAAACTTTGATTAGTGAAGCACAGGAGGCTGGATTCAAACTTCGTGGAGTATGGGCAGATGTTGCAGGAAGTGTGTATTCTGATAAGACATTTACGCTTGCAATGCTTTTTGAAAAGTAATTGCTAATAACACCATTTGTTGAATAAATAACAAAATCTGCCCGGCGGCAGAAAAGAAAAAAACCGCTGTTCGGGCTCCAGGCCTGACATGAGCCAGTCGAACTGCTTCCAGGTGATCGGCTTCACCTCGTCCCGGCTGCGCGTCCACCGGAAACGCCCCTTTATGTTTCCGTCCAGACGCTTATACAGCAGGCACATGCCGTCTGGTTCTTTGATAAGGGTTTTGATGCGCATAAGCCATCAATGGAGCGGCGCATTTCGGTATATTCGCAGATGACGTAGAGGTTGGTTTTTATAGAGATATCACCGATCCTGGCCGGCCTCCGATCATAAGCAGGTTTTTTCGTACAGGGAAGCGTCAACCGGTCCGGAAAACTGGAAAGTGATTCCGTTCGCCGCTATTTCAATGCAAGGTCTGGCATTTTGCGCCGCCTGGACAGGAACGAAAGTATCTTCCTGCGGGGTTGATTTGCGGAGGGAATTCTCTGACAGAATATCCACATTGACAATCTCCTGAACCGGACGGTTATTGGGAACAGATGAAATAGAAGGTTCCGGAATTGCGCAGTACGCTTTCTTACAAAGCCTGCTGATCCAGGTATAAAAAGTGTTTGGGTTGATTTTGTTCTTCAGGAATTATTTTTCTATAACGATTGACGAACCTTTTGATTTATCGCCATTCAGCCACTGCCATTGTTCTGACAGTTCTATTCTGCCATCACTTAAAATCTGTGGTACACTGTGACATTTCCCAATTCTTATCTGGTCGCTCAAATTAATATGCTGATAATAAAAATCTATTTCTCCATTCAAAGCAACCGTTCCAACTATACTCCCTTTTTTTATTTCCCCGCCATAGTAATCCGCCCATAAAATATTCTCATTTTGATGATATAAAAAAAGCGTTTGATTATCCACTTCACCATTTTCAGTATTCATCTTTGGTATAAAGCATTTTCCATCATAAAAAATATCAGTATTAGGAACTGCTATACGTTTCTCCATTACTTCATAAGCTAACCTTGCATTTTCATTGATAAATAATTCTTCATGCTTTAAGGTTTTATATCCCCTATGCTCATAAAAACAGGCTGCCGCAAGCGAAGCATCTAAGTAAATAATGGTGTTATTAAGAGATATTTCTTTTTCAAGGCATTGCATAATATAACTGCCATATCCCTTTTTCTGAAAATCAGAAGCAACAAACAGTCTTGATATATGATTTTCCTTGCAGCTGCCTGTTCCCACTAAGCAATCCCCCGATAACAAAACTCTGACAAAACCATTTTCTATATCTGCGGCAATATTTTCCTTTGAATGAAGCCCGCAAAAAAAATCAACTACTGCTTGAGGATAATATAAAGAATAAATAGTGTTAATCGTGTTTTGTACCAATTGATAAATTTGTTCAATGTTTTCTTTTTTTGCTATTCTGTATTTCATTAACACACCTCCATTAGCCAGTCTTGTCCTTGCATAGCGTAACTTGTAATTTTACTGCATTGATTAAACTTTCCCGTTTGCACTTGGGGCAAAAAAGCGGACAATTTTTTAAAAGTGTTTGGGTTGATTCCGTTCTTCCTGCACCAGCCGCAGTCCGGCAGGCCGCTGCTGCGGCACTCCAATACCAACTGGTATTGTTCTTCAGGGGTTTTCTTTGCAGCATACATATGGATTACCTCCTTAGGGAGATTGCAAGCCAATTTGAACAGTAAAATACTTGCACTGTAACCATTATTGCATACGGGAGTGCGGATTGGAAGCCACCCTTAAGTTAAGCGCTTACGTAAAATACAATATCTTCCATGCCCGGCTTTTGATTAATCATGCTGAAAATGGCAGGAAATATCTGTATGATATCTTAGTAATAAAAAAAGAAACGAGCAAGCCGCAGCAAGATGTACGGTGAAAACCCATTTCTTATTGTCAATAATAAGCTATTTTTTGATTCCTGTCAATCCCCAATTTTTGTTTTTCAGAATACTGCCATTGGCTTTCAGATAGTTAAATGCCGTATTCACAGCTTCCTTGCACTTGGAATCACTGCTCAATCCGGTACTCTCAATCCATCTCTGAACGCTTTCTTTTGAAACTCCTGAAAAATCTCCGTAATATACCCCGCTGCAAGTTCCGTAGTCCCTGTACACGAAAAATATACAACCAATGTTTTTGTACTCACATCTGCCTCCTGTTTCTCTGTCGAAACGAATTCAGATGGCTCTGTTTCCATTTCTATTTCCGTCTGTTCTTCTGTTTCCAACTGTTCCACCGCTGTTCCATTCTGAGACGCTTTTGACTGTTCATCTGTTTTCTGCACGGCAGACTGTATTTCCTCCTGCTTTTCAGATGCAGCAGACTGACCGCAGGCTGCCAAAGCAAAAATCATCACAAAAGAAAGCAACAGACTAACGATTTTCCTCATTACCCATTCCGCCTTTCTTCCAGTGCCTTCAACAAATATGCCATATTCTGACCAAGATCTCTCATTGTATCAAGACCTTCCTCGTCTTTCTGGACATCTCCCGGCATTTGTCCATAGCCAAACGCCCAATAAGAGGAACCGACCACAAACATATTTTGCAGCATAAAGAAATGATACATTGCATCAAGGGCAGTAAGTGCGCCTCCTCTGCGTACAGCCGTAACAGCCGCACCAACTTTGTGCTGAAATAGATTTTCATTCTGATTCATATCGGTTACTACTGATGCCCGTTCTAAAAATGCCTGCATATTCGCAGAAATGTTTGCCGTATAAACAGGCGAGCCGAGAATGATCCCATCAGCCTGTGTCATCTTCTCGAAATTTTCCTGAAACATATCCTTATTATGCACACAGTTTTTTCTTCCGCCGCAAGCCCAACAAGCCTTGCAGGGTTCCATGATTTTCCCGGAAAGCTGCACCATCTCCGTTTTAATTCCTGCCTTATGCAGTTCCTCAAACACAGTATTGATTAGGATTGCTGTGTTTCCGTCCTTTCTTGCGCTGCCGTTAATCGCTAAAACTTTCATATACTGCCTCCACTTTACAAAATTTTTTAGTACCAATCATGCTTCTCGCCACGGTCAAGGGCACCTATACGCCCCATTTCCTCCTCCGTCAATTCAAAATCAAACAATTCCGTGTTTTCCTGAATATGATCGGGATTGCTGGAGCCGGGAATGACTACGACTCCCTTTTGCAGATTCCACCGAAGGATAACCTGCGCCGATGATTTTCCATGCGCTGCTGCAATTTCGGAAATCACCTCATTCCCAAGCAGCTCTGCCGTATACCCCCTGCCGCCAAGCGGATACCAGCCCTGCACCACAATCCCATGACTGTGAATGTATGGGATTACATCGTTCTCCTGATAATACGGATGTATTTCATTCTGCACCAGAGCCGGGGTAATGTTTACCTGCGGTAAAAATTCCTCCAGTTCTTCCACATACCAGTTTGATAACCCAAGCGAACGGATTTTGCCATCTGCAACCGCTTTTTCCATTGCAAGGTAAGCCTCCACATCGCCTGTTCCGGGGTGGTGAAGCAGCATCATGTCAATGTAGTCTATATCTAATTTGGCAAGTGCCTCCTCAATCGCTGTTTCCGGATGGTCAAACTGGTTCGGGTACAGCTTTGTAATGACAAAGATTTCCTCCCTCGGTATGCCGGAGTTCCTCACAGCCTCCCCCACACTTTCCTCGTTATGGTACATATAGGCAGTATCAATCAGGCGGACGCCGCTGTTTAATGCCGCCGTAACAGACTCCACACAGGTATCCCCGGTCAGACTGTATGTTCCAATCCCATATATGGGCATTTCATATCCGCTGTTCAATAAAACCGACTTTGTTTCAAAGTTAAAAGAAATATCTCCCGTCATTGTATTGCCACCTCCCTGGGTCTGCTGTTCCTGCCCGCCAGCCATATCATTTTCCGTTTCTGCCTTAGTCTGTGCGGTTTCCGATGCTGCTGACTGCTCCTGTTCTGTCTGCTCTGTTGTTTCTACACTTTCTGCCTGCCTATTCTGATTCGACACTTTATCCGCAGGGGAATCCGCCCTTGCCTGTTTGCCACAGGCTGATAGCGAAACGATAAGCAGGCAAGCGAGTATAAGATTAAACAGCCGTTTCATACCGTTCCTCCCTTTCTTCCGAAGGAATTGCCCCGGACAATTCCTTCACCACTTTCAGCACTTTCGCCGGAACACCTCCCACTACCGTCATTGCAGAAACATCCCGTGCCACCACAGCCCCTGCCGCAACCACTGCCCAATCGCCGATTGTCACTCCCGGCAGTATGGTTGCGTTAGAGCCAATCCATACATGAGCGCCAATCTTAATCGGCGCATAATGATTTTTCCGGTTTTCCCTTGAACTCAGGTCATGATTGATGGTTGCCAGCACTACATTGTGACCTATCAATGCGCCGTCCCCGATTTCAATTCCGCCCTGATCCTGAAAGTGACACCCGGAATTGATAAAGACATCTTTCCCGATTGTGATATTTTTTCCAAAATCCGTATAAAACGGAGGAAACAGACGAAAGGTATCATCAATCTTTTTCCCTGTCAGCCGCCCCATAATCTCCCGAAGCTCCTCCGGTGTATGATACTGATTATTCAGTTCCATACCAATCCGGACAGCTTCCTGAAAAAGTTCGTTTGCATAGGCATCCCGTTCGGTATTTTCTTTTGCCCCTTCCCGAAATCCATCAATCACATCCTTTACCGTCATGGTCTACATCTCCTTTTCCCACTCCCGAAGTGTATGGACGCCTGTTTCATCGCCCAATCTTTCCAAGCGGCTGATCTCGTCAGCAGTCAGCTCAATCCGTGCCGCCTTTGCTGCCTCCTCAACCTGATTTACCTTTGTTACTCCGATAATCGGGAGTGTGCCTTTTGCAATCGCCCATGCCGTCGCAACCTGCGCAGGACTGGCATCAAAACGTGTCCCTATGATTTTCAGCTCATCAATCAATGCTGTCAGTTCTTTCAGATGCGGGTTATATGCCTCTCCCCTTCCGGTTCCCTCCGGGAATGGGTTGCTTTCATGATACCGTCCGGTAAGCGCCCCCTGTTCCAATACCATGTAGGAATAGAATGTAATGCCATTTTCCTTACAGTAATCAAGAATACCCGCACGCTCCGAAGAACGGTGCAACAGACTGTAATGGTTCTGCACCGCAGAAATTTTCAAGCCCTCTGCCGCAAGAATTTCATTCGCCCTTTTTATCTCCGCAAGGTTGTGGTTGGAAACGCCGATTGTCTTAATCTGTCCGCTTTTTGCCAGCGGGATTAAATCCAGCGTCCATTTTGGGGCATCCATCGGATTGTGTATCCAATAAACATCAATCACATCAGTATGCAGACGTTCCTTGCTTCCGTCAATCATTTCCTGCATAGCATCCGGCGAACTGCTGGCTATCTGCGGCGTAAATTTTGTGGAAAGGATAACGCTGTCCCGGCGCACATTTTTTACAAAATTACCAAGAATACGTTCAGAAGTCCCTTCTCCGTAAACCGCTGCCGTGTCCCACAGGTTCAGCCCGCACTCCACTGCTTTTTCAAACACCGGCTTCAATTCTTCTTCAAATAAATGGTTTCCAAATACCTGATCCCCTCCGGCTGCTCCTGCACCCCAAGACCAGGCTCCTAATGCAATTTTCGGTAACGTTGTACTCATTTTCAAATCCTCCTGTTTTCTATTCTTTATTTCAAATTTTCCTTAAAAAACTGCTCCAGCTTATCAAACGGAATCTTTTCCATATTGTCATATAAAGCCACATGATCCGCATCAGGAACAATTACCAGTTCTTTCGGTTCTGAAGCTGCGGCATAGGCATCTTCCGAATAATAACGGGAATGTGCCTTTTCCCCGGCAACCAGCAAAATCGGGCGGGGAGATACCTCTTTGATGTTTGTCATCAAGGGAAAATTCCAAAATGATACAGGCATTGTTGCCGCCCATGAAGATACAAAATTCACAGCGCGCGGGTGTCTCGCTCTTACTGCATAATAATTGTAAAACGCTGCAAATGCAGGGTCAGCACCCTCCGGCAGTTCCTGCGGAATTTCCATCATTCCTGTAATCGGCTCATTATTCTCATCAAAAGCAATTTCATGGTTGCCTAATGCAAAAGTGCCGTTCTCCGCATCTTTCCATCGCTGCCTGCTCAGATACTCCTTGATCTTGTTTCTCTGCTCCTCCGTATAATAATCCATGTGTCCCTTACTCATATCACGGGACATATCGTACATGGAGAATGTGGCTACCGCTTTAATTCTGGCATCCGTTCCCGCAGCGGTAACCGCCATTCCCGAAAGCCCGCATATGCCGACTGCGCCAATACGCTCCCTGTCAACATAGGGGAGCAGACCAATATAGTCCACCGCCGCACTGTAATCTTCCGTAAATATGTCCGGTGACGCCGTGTTTCGTACCTCACCGCCGCTCTCACCGCCAAAGGACGGATCAAAGGCTATGCTGACAAAGCCACGGGCAGCCAGCTCCTGTGCATAAAGACCGGAAGCCTGTTCCTTTACTGCCCCAAAGGGTCCCGCAACAATGACTGACGGATTCTTCTTATTCTCATAGTTCTTCGGCAGATATAAATCACCAGCAAGTGTAATGCCGTAGCGGTTCATAAACTGCACCTTTTTCATTTCAATTTCAGGGTTAATTTTAAATGTCCTGGTATCTTTGTTTTCCATTTTCACATCTCCTTTTTTACAATTTTTTTATTTTATAGAGCAGATAATCAAGACAGTCTATCTGTTTTTGGCCTTTATGGACAGAGCTGAGCAAAGCCTTCCTATGTCTTGTGAGTACCGGCACAATATCCGAGAACTGGCCTTCCTTTACAAATGTCATACACAGTTCTGTCATCTGCTGGTCACAACCGGCATCAATCAAGTTTTGGTAAATGCCCCCATATATATCTTTTGTCTCTGCCATCTTCCTTCCTCTTTTTGATCTCATTATAAATCGCCATCAATAAAATATCAAATACATATATAATATCGTTTTTCATACCAAAAAGGTATTTTAATGTGCATATAAATACAATATAATAGAAAAAATAGAAAAAAACCATAAAAGCGAGGAGGATTTTCATTTGGATATTCGAGTATTACAATATTTTCTTGCAGTAGCAAGGGAAGAAAGCATAACAAAAGCGGCAGAAGCGCTCCGCATGACTCAGCCACCGCTTTCCAGACAATTAAAGGATTTAGAGGATGAATTGGGAAAACAGCTACTTATCCGGGGGAGTAAAAAAGTTACGCTGACGGAAGATGGTATGCTGCTGCGCAAACGTGCGGAAGAATTAGTCGATCTAATGGAAAAGACAAAAGCGGAGCTGGCTTCTTCCAACGAAAACATCAATGGGGAAATTCATATTGGCTGCGGGGAAACAGAAGCAATTTCTTTTCTAGCACAGGCAGCCCAGAATTTACAAAAAAAACATCCGTTGATCCATTACCATATTTACAGTGGTGACGCAGAACGTGTCATGGAAAAGCTGGATAAAGGTCTGATTGATTTCGGACTTTTGGTAGGCCCGACAGATATAAGCAAGTACGATTATATCCCGCTTCCAATGAAAGACCTGTGGGGCGTGCTTATGCGAAAAGACAGCCCGCTGGCAGAAAAAGAAACAATTTCGGCAGAAGATTTATGGGATAAGCCGCTGATCATCTCACATCAGGCTTCCATCAATAGCGAGATGTTCTCCTGGCTGAAAACAGACCTTTCAAAATTAAATATTGTCGCCACATATGATCTGGTCTATAATGCCGCCCAATTTGTAAAAAAAGGATTTGGATATGTGATTGCATTAGATAAGCTCATCAATACAACCGGTAACAGCAACCTGTGTTTTAAACCGCTTTTTCCTACTCTGGAAGCAGAACTTTGCATTGTATGGAAAAAATACCAGGTTCTTTCAAAAGCCTCCAATACCTTTCTCCAACAATTGCAGCAAGAACTGGAAAATCTGCAGCCGCTTTATACATTTTGATTTTGCCTTGAGGGGGTTCAAATTGGATATACGGGGAGGGTTCAAATCCAAGCACATCCTCACTCACGGCCTATTACAATCCGAAAAAATAAAGAGCCTTTGGTCATACTCAATGTGCCGAAAGCCCTTTATTCCGAGGGCACTGAAAAACTCCCACTTTTTTGTTGGGAGTTTTCTTATTTCTATATAAACAGCATCTGTGTTACAAATTTGCTCCAAAGCATGCAAGGAAAAGCGTTCCCTTACTGCATTACCAGCTCCGTCAGCCTCGTGATTCTCTTGACATTTGCCACAAATGCTGTGGTATACATTTGCAGTTCCATGGCAAACAGCCCTCTCGAATCCTCTCTGCGTAATCCGTGGGCTTCTTTTATTTCCCCATTCTTTTCTTCTATTCGATTCCGAATCTTCATCCGTTCCCTGAAATATTCACTCTACTCAAATTTCAGTCGTTCCAGGTTCTTTTCGTTTCCTGCACCTTTTCTATCAGGCCTGGTAACTCCTGGCCGCCATATCTGTCCGGGCGCTGCTGATCAGAGTTTCATCAGACAGGTCGCAGAGCTTTTTCAAGAACAATAGCTTGAACATCATCTCTGGTTCTTTTGCCGGGTGTCCGAAATTTTCACAATACTGTTTCCGCAGCATAGGATTAACAAAACTGAA
>RAYY01000201.1 GCA_003611875.1 bacterium D16-56
TCGGCGGTGCCGTCATCCTCGGATATGGAGGCATAGAAGAACCGCTTCCTTAGGGACTCCCCGTCATAGGCGCTGCCATTGGCAGTCGCGGCCCCATTGCCGTTGACGGTCACGTCCGTATCAAAACCATGGTACCGGCTGGCGTCATTGCCGCCGTTTTCCTTCTGGATCTGGTCAACGCCTTCCTCGCCCCGGTGGTCCATCTCATAATAATCCTTCCATGGGTCATGCTCTTCCTGGGTGATGTCCCATCCCCCATAGCGGTAATCCCCGTTCGGCGCCTTGATGGACGCCTTCAGGCGGTCGATATCCAGGCCATACTTGTATACTTCGAAATCGCCGTGGTATCCGTGGGCCCGGATAACAAATTCCCGGTCATCCTGGGCAGAGGTATTCGCGCTGTTCTCCTCCCCGAACCGGATCAGATAGTTGGCTTCCTTCGCCTGCTCCGTCAGGGCCATGGCCGCGTCAAAATTGTAATGCGTGTCATAGTTGTCTGTCGTGTTGTTGCTCTC
>RAYY01000202.1 GCA_003611875.1 bacterium D16-56
TCTTGAAATTATAGGATCATTCGTATTTATTGGTATCACCTCCATCATTTGAATTCATCTTACCAAATATGAGGATGAATTTGTAGATACTGATGATTACCTACTTACCCTGGTCCGCCAGTCTTCCTGATAATTGCCGCAACAAACTAAAAAAGTAAAACAGGTCTTCCCCCGGTAAGCACTGGGGGCTTTCTTATTTTGTCAAGGTACAGATGATTACCTACTTACGTTTTTTTGTCAGTATAAGTCGTACTATCACGAAATCGGCATAGTACGACTAACATACTTGAGGGGTTAAACCGCCAGTATCGAAAGGTAACAAAAACCAAAAGTGTATTTCCCAGTGACCAGTCTTTAGAAAAAATGCTGTATCTGGCCAGTGAAAACATCACCGTAAGTAGGTAATCATCTGTACCTTGACAAAATAAGAAAGCCCCCAGTGCTTACCGGGGGAAGACCTGTTTTACTTTTTTAGTTTGTTGCGGCAATTATCAGGAAGACTGG
>RAYY01000020.1 GCA_003611875.1 bacterium D16-56
ATGTCCATAGGTATTCTCCTTTATCTGGATTTAGAGTTTTTGGAGTGAACCCTAAAAACTCTAACCCTGATTTTACAGGAGAACGCCATATATTTCACTACACGTTCTTATTTGACGCTTACCCTTCACTGCTTCTCATATATCAGCGCTGCATATGCATCCACAACGCCCCCCGACACGATCTTGTCCTTTAATCCCTCCAAGGGTCTGGCTGAGTTGAGCAAGGCTGCCTTCACATCCTGCAGACTAAAATCGGTCCGGTAAGAATACAGCATCGCTGCCACACCAGTCACCATAGGCGCCGCCATGGAAGTCCCTGTCATAAATCCATAGGAGCTGCCTGCAGTTGTACTGACAATGTAGGTCCCCGGAGCTGCAATATCCACAAGATTTGCACTATAATTCGAACTTTTTGCCAGGTTTCCGTCAAACATCAGATTTGCCACAGAGATACTGTTATCCAGGTTAAATGCTGCCGGATAATCCGGGTTTGTGTCTGCATTCATGCCGATTCCATTCTTATCCCCATTACCGGCTGCACTGACAAATAGCATATTCGATTCCCGCATCACTTTCTCAAGATTTGGGTAATAAATTTCCGTTCCAAAACTCAGATTGCAGATTGACGCACCGTTGGCCTCCGCATACCGGATCGCTTCAATCACTGCTGCTTCTTCTCCGATTCCAAGCTCAGTACCCAGTGCTTTCAAAACCATGATTTTCACATACTTATTATCCGCTATTCCTGCTATCCCCAAAGACTTGCGGGCAGCTGCAATGGTTCCTACTGCATGGGTGCCGTGATCATCCTCTCCTCCCACAAACACCTGGTTATTCTTGTGGAAAAAATTCCACCCATAAACATCATCTACATATCCATTCCCGTCATTGTCAATACCATCCCCGGGGATCTCATCCTGATTGATCCAGATTGCATCCTTAATATCCGGATGGTTAATATCCACTCCTGTATCGATCACAGCCACGATTACCTGACGATGTTCCTGAGTGCTCTTATCATATAATTCCCAGGCCGGCTGTATATTAATGTCGATGCCCTTTACCGAATTGGTGGTCTGCACCTCATATGCGCTGGGTCCCTGCACCACCGGCGCAGGAATCCCCAACCGATTTGCCAGATCAATGGCATCCGCCAGCCTAGGATTACTGTCCTTGAAGCGGTTTACTACTTCCAGATACTGTAGTTGTCCGTCATTCCTCAGCCCCCACTGATACTGTGCGTAAGGATCCCCTGAAGACAGGTTATCCACTCCGGGACCATATGCCCGCATAGAAAATCCTCGGTCTTCGGATGGATGTTTTTCGCCCTGAGACGCATCATCAGTCGTTTTCTGATTTTCCTTTGTTTCTGCCACAGTCTTTTCATATACCTTTGTCTGTGAACAATCCGCCATTGCTGATAATGGTACGCCTGCAATTGATATTCCACTCAATATCAGCGCTGCTGTTAATCTATAAAACTTCATCTATCTTAAACTCCCGACTTAAGGTTCAACAATTCCTTCTGTTTCATATATTATTTATTTCAAATCTTTTCTAGTATACCATATATTTTTCCAAAGCTGTTTGAAAATTGTGTGAAATTTAACTTACAATTTTGTAAAAATATTTCACTGTATTTATCTAAGTCAATACCACCCGTAAAACAGGCAGCTTACTTATGTATGGTGGCTTCATTTAACCCTACTGTGCTTATGTAGTATCCTTCTGATCAAAAGTGTCTATTTCCGAACTTGTACTTTAGATTTGCATGTGGATCAAACATTTTCAACGCACTTTTTCCCTTTGGATCCTTTCTTTAATAGTGGTTTGGACACCTCTGTTATACACGGAAAGGTGATTTTTGTATAACATCTGTCGCGAACCCGCATGGCGGGCGGTTGTTTGTTTCACATGTCTCTGTTTTTCGGAACAACGAAAAACTCCAACATACTCAACAGGCTAAAGCCCATAAAACAACAGGGTATTTCTTGAAGAAACACCCTGTCCAAATAATGTCAATTACATAGTTTATCAATATTATACTTTTCTATCCAAAATAACATATCTGCGTAGCCAAGTACATCAAATTCATTCCCATATACATCATTCAATGCTAATGCTTTTATGCGCCCTAACACATAAGAATCATGTCCCCAGTTTGTTTCTGGAAACAGAAAAGCTGCCTGTTCCTTCAATTTATTATAATATTCTTCCTTCCCCTCTTTCGCAAAATCAGATAACAAGAAAAGGTATAGAACACTAATAGCCGATAAAAAGGCTAATGCATAATTGGAAAGCACAATCTGAACAGGAACCTGACCTTTATCCATTTTATAAGTAATCATCTGTACATTCAATAATGCCCCTGTAATGCATGCACATATTTTATGGCCATCTATTTTATTTTCATCATTATTGCCAGTATTAAAATATTTGTCCCGTACCTCTTTCCGAATACTATCATATTGCTCATAAAGCTTCCTGCACATCGAATCAGAGATATCAAGTGTAACAGCGTAGTCTTTCCGTAACACATCAGGAATTTCATCCATTACATTCTGTGCTGTCTTAGCAATTCCCTGTGTCCACAAATACTTAAATGCCTCAAATTTCATTTAGTATTCACCTACTCTTACCTTAAACTCTGATATAAAACCTTTATCTTGTAATCGCTTAACCTTTTCTTCAACGGGTTCACTTTTATTATTTAACTTAAAACTACTTTTCATCGTAGATGTAAACTCACGGTAGATTGTCTCCTGCCGATATTCTTTTGTAAACACCTCGCGCACCTTCTCCAGCATAGTGATTTCTCCTTTATAATAATCCTGCCAAACATTTTCAATAGCCAAACTTTTTAACCATTGACTTTCTCATTAGTTATTAAAAATCATTGTTGCTTCCCTTAATAATATCTGTATGATTATTTACTTGATTTCATATATTTAAAAAATACAAACACATAGATTATTGAAGCAATAGCCATCAATATCGTTGTTGCCAGGCAGTATCGACTCGCATTAAAAACTGCTACCGCACCATATACAGCCGTCGCGATAATTGTTAATGAAATCCACCTTCGGGATAAACCCGATTTTTCTTCCTGATTTTTTCTCGCAGAAAAATATTGATAGGCCATACATATCACCATGGATATATATGTAGAAAAAGTATTACTGTTAAATATGTCTATATAATCAATTATATGAATATCATTTCCCGTTTGATACAATTTTCCTACAGATAATATAATGCAAACCAACCAAAAAATTACTGGAATAATAGTTAGCCATTCAAATGCTTTATCTTTTTGCGCCATAACCCCTGTTCCCTTCAATTCAGCAAGATATCAAGGAACATGATATCAGTTTATTAAAATGACAAGTATTAGTATAAACTATCACTTTTACCTGTGTATTTCAAAAAAGCCCCTCAAGAAATACATATCCTTGGGGGGCCGTTATCATCTTCCTGCAGGATTATTCCACAATCGAAACCACTCTACCAGAACCAACCGTTCTGCCGCCTTCACGGATAGCAAAACGAAGTCCCTGCTCCATAGCTACCGGATGGATCAGCTCAACGCTCATCTCTACATTATCGCCAGGCATACACATCTCGGTGCCGGCCGGCAACTCACAAACGCCAGTAACGTCAGTTGTTCTGAAGTAGAACTGCGGACGATAGTTGTTGAAGAACGGAGTATGACGTCCGCCCTCGTCCTTGGTCAGAACGTACACCTGAGCGGTGAACTTGTGATGGCACTTAACAGAGCCGGGTTTTACCAGAACCTGACCACGCTCGATCTCGGTTCTCTGAACGCCACGCAGCAAAGCGCCGATGTTATCACCAGCCTGAGCCTCGTCCAGAAGCTTCCGGAACATCTCGATACCAGTAACAACGGTCTTTCTGGTTTCTTCCTTGATACCAACAATCTCAACCTCATCGTTCAGATGCAGTGTACCACGCTCTACACGGCCGGTAGCAACCGTACCACGGCCAGTAATGGTAAATACGTCCTCAACAGGCATCAGGAACGGCTTGTCGGTCTCACGCTCCGGATCCGGAACCCAAGAGTCAACAGCATCCATCAGCTCCAGAACCTTGTCACCCCACTCGCTGGACGGATCCTCAAGAGCCTTCAGAGCAGAACCCTGAATGATCGGGGTATCGTCGCCCGGGAACTCATACTCGTTCAGCAGCTCACGGATCTCCATGTCAACCAGCTCCAGCAGCTCAGGATCGTCAACCATATCGCACTTGTTCATGAATACAACGATATAGGGAACACCTACCTGACGGGAAAGCAGAATGTGCTCTCTGGTCTGAGCCATAACACCGTCAGTAGCAGCAACTACCAGGATCGCGCCGTCCATCTGAGCAGCACCAGTAATCATGTTCTTAACATAGTCAGCATGTCCTGGGCAGTCAACGTGTGCATAGTGTCTGTTATCGGTCTCGTATTCAACGTGAGCCGTGGAGATGGTGATTCCACGCTCTCTCTCTTCTGGAGCCTTATCAATGTTCTCAAATGCCACAGCTTCACCGGTTCCCTTTCTCTCATGCAGGGTCTTGGTAATAGCAGCGGTCAGTGTGGTCTTACCATGGTCAACGTGGCCGATGGTACCGATGTTGCAATGCGGTTTGTTTCTCTCAAATTTTGCTTTTGCCATTTTAAAACGTCCTCCTTAATTTGGCCACAATGGGCTTTCCTTATTATAATATTATATAGGCTGTCCTTATTATATGCGATTTATATAATATTTTCAAGCCTATTTTCCCACTCTCTTAGCGCTTACGGGAATCCAGTTACCCGGAAAACCGGAACGAATCCTCCGCCGCATCAACGCTTATGCTCAGAAATAATCTTCTCCTGCACAGACTTGGGAACCGGCTCATATTTCTCAAAGAACATGGAATAATTGCCTCGCCCCTGAGTCTTGGAACGCAGATCCGTGGAATACCCGAACATCTCGGACAGCGGAACAAATGCTCTCACAATCTTGCCGCCGCCTAAATCATCCATGCCTTCGATACGTCCGCGACGGGAATTAATGTCTCCGATCACGTCACCCATATACTCCTCGGGCATAGTCACCTCCACCTTCATGATCGGCTCAAGAAGAATGGAACCTGCCTTCTGCATAGCATCCTTAAACGCCATGGATCCGGCAATCTTAAATGCCATCTCGCTGGAGTCAACTTCATGGTAGGAACCGTCAAATACGGTAGCCTTCACACCCAGCACCGGGAATCCGGCCAGCACTCCGCTCTTGGCTGCCTCCTCAATTCCCTCTCCGACAGCAGGAATATATTCCTTGGGAATGGCGCCGCCCACAACAGAAGATTCAAACCTAAAGGTCTCCTCTGCATTGGCGTCCATGGGTTCAAAGTGTACCTTACAGTGACCATACTGACCGCGGCCGCCGGACTGCTTGGCATACTTACTGTCCACATCCACTGCCTTGGTAAAGGTCTCTTTATAGGCAACCTGGGGCGCACCCACATTGGCCTCCACATTAAACTCGCGAAGCAGACGGTCTACGATAATTTCCAGATGCAGTTCGCCCATACCGGAAATAATAGTCTGCCCGGTCTCCTGATCGGTCCGTGCACGGAAGGTCGGATCCTCCTCAGCAAGCTTTGCCAAAGCCTCGCCCATCTTGCCCTGACCGGCCTTGGTCTTCGGCTCAATCGCAATATCAATAACCGGCTCCGGGAACTCCATGGACTCCAGAATAACCGGATGCTGCTCATCGCAGATCGTATCGCCGGTAGTGGTCAGCTTAAAGCCTACCGCTGCAGCAATATCGCCGGAATACACCTTATCCAGCTCCTGCCGCTTATTGGCATGCATCTGCAGAATACGTCCTACCCGCTCCTTTTTGTTCTTAGTGGCATTCAGAATATAAGAACCGGAATTGAGCGTTCCGGAATATACCCGGAAGAATGCCAGCTTTCCCACAAAGGGATCTGTCATAATCTTAAATGCCAGTGCAGAGAATGGCTCCTCGTCAGAAGAATGACGCTCAATTTCATTGCCCTCCATATCCACGCCCTTAATGGACGGAATATCCGTAGGCGCCGGCATATATTCCAAAATTGCATCCAGAAGCTTCTGGACTCCCTTGTTCCGATAAGCGCTGCCGCAGCATACCGGAACAGCCGTACACTCACAGGTAGCCTTTCTCAGAACCTTCTTCATTTCCTCAACAGACGGCTCCTCGCCTTCCAGATACTGCATGGTCAGATCATCGTCCAGCTCACAGACCTTCTCCACCAGCTCGCCGCGGTACAGCTCAGCCTCATCCTTCATATCATCCGGCACATCTACAATAGTAACATCCTCACCCTTATCATCATTGTAAATATATGCCTTCATCTCAAACAAGTCAATGATTCCCTTAAACTCATCCTCTTTGCCGATGGGAAGCTGCAGACAAATTGCATTCTTCCCCAGACGCTCACGGATCTGATCCACTGCGCCGAAGAAATTGGCACCTAAGATGTCCATCTTATTGATAAACGCCATACGGGGTACATTGTAGGTGTCCGCCTGACGCCATACATTCTCGGACTGCGGCTCCACGCCGCCCTTGGCACAGAACACGCCGACAGCGCCGTCCAGCACACGCAGGGAACGCTCTACCTCAACCGTAAAATCCACGTGTCCGGGAGTATCGATAATATTGATTCGATGCTCCAGAGCGCCTTTTTTCGGTTTGCAGTCCTCCTGCATGGTCCAATGACAGGTCGTAGCCGCTGAAGTGATTGTGATACCACGTTCCTGCTCCTGAGCCATCCAGTCCATGGTAGCAGTACCTTCATGAGTATCACCGATTTTGTAGTTTACACCAGTATAGTACAGGATACGCTCAGTCAATGTAGTCTTGCCTGCATCAATGTGAGCCATAATCCCGATATTCCTGGTTCTCTCTAACGGATATTCTCTTCCAGCCAAAGCTTTGTCCTCCTATTAGAATCTAAAATGGGAGAAGGCCTTATTAGCCTCTGCCATCTTATGCATATCTTCTTTACGCTTCACAGATGCGCCGGTATTATTCGCTGCATCCATGATCTCATTCGCCAGTCTCTCCTCCTGAGTCTTTTCATTCCTCTTGCGGGAGAACATGGTGATCCAGCGAAGCGCCAGGGTCTGACGTCTCTCTGGTTTTACCTCAATCGGTACCTGATAGGTGGCGCCGCCGATACGCTTTGCCTTAACCTCCAGAACCGGCATAATATTGTTCATAGCTTCCTCGAAAACCTCTACTGCCGGCTTTCCGGTCTTGTCCTCTACACGGGCAAAAGCACCGTATACGATCTTCTGGGCTACGCCTCTCTTGCCGTCTAACATAATATTGTTGATCAGCTTGGTTACAATCTTATTGTTGTATAAAGGATCCGCTAATACGTCTCTTTTCTGAATATGTCCTTTACGTGGCACGTTACTTCCCTCCTTAATCATGGTGCAGGCTGCCGCGGGGCAGACTGTCATCCTGCCTTCTGCATTTGCTTGCTGCCTGCGAAAATTAATTCATCGGTACTCACATGTTTCCATAAAATGTGTTCGCGCTCGGTCGTTTGATCTATTCCTGCAACCTACAGGTCAATATCACCGGCACTACAATCACTTTACTGCCGTTAGTGGTACTTCGTTCACTGCTTATACCCTGTTACTTCTTAGCAGCTTTCGGCCGCTTCGCGCCATATTTGGAACGAGCCTTTTTGCGGTTAGCAACTCCGGCGGTATCCAAGGTACCACGAATAATATGATATCTTGTACCTGGCAGATCCTTAACTCTTCCGCCGCGGATCAGCACCACGCTGTGCTCCTGCAGATTATGTCCCTCTCCAGGAATGTAGCTGGTAACTTCGATTCCGTTGGAAAGACGTACTCTGGCAATCTTACGAAGTGCAGAGTTCGGCTTTTTCGGGGTAGCAGTCTTAACCGCAGTGCAGACGCCTCTTTTCTGAGGGGAAGAAATATCGGTAGCACGCTTGCGCAGGGAATTGTAACCTCTCTGCAGAGCCGGCGCTGTGGACTTCTTCACCGATGTCTGTCTTCCCTTTCTTACTAACTGGTTAAATGTTGGCATTCCTTTTCACCTCCTGTGATATTGTCTGTTGGTTGCTGTAAGTTGTCAGCTTTTTGCACACAAAAAATATAACGTGTTTTGCACGCCATATTATTATATCTGGATTGTAAATCTGTGTCAAGGGAATTTTTACTATATTCTCTTTGTTTTTTGATGCATGTACCGCAAAATCATAACATAAATATAGAACAAACCTGTACAAGAAAGGAATTTTATGGATATTTCTAAATCCAAGGTATTGCTGCGTTCTCTGATGATGGCATATCTTTTGTCCGGCATTCTGCTCCTTGCCCTGTCCTTTGCCCTTTACCGGCTGAAGCTGGGAGAGCAGCAGATTAATGTTGCTGTGTACGGCGTTTATGTGATCGCCTGCCTGTTCGGAGGCTTCTTAGCAGGCAAAGCTTCTCTTTCCCGCAGATTTTTCTGGGGAATGCTCACCGGGATTCTGTACTTTGCCGTGCTGTTTGCCGTCTCATGGCTAATGAACCGGGAAAGGATGCCAATACCGGATCTTACCCAGGCAGCCACTGTGCTGGCCTGCTGCGCTGTAGGAGGAACCGCAGGCGGGATGTTCAGTTGAACATCCCGCCCTGCTGTTTTTCATCCTATACTATTTTCTTAATGGAAAGACCGCCGCTTATCCCCGGCTCCACCCAAACTTCAGAAAAATTCCCAGTATCACCAAAGCGCTTCCTCCGGCCAAAACCGCCACATGCTTCATGGCAATGCTGTTTGCCTGATCATAGCTTTTCTGATCCTCTGCCACCATAAACTCATTGGGATTATCTAAATTATACCGAATTTCACAGACCTGGCCAATATCAAACCCTGTGATCTGATCCGTAAAGAGCCGGCTCCTTTTTTCATACTCCACGCCCTTTATCTCATAGTGAAATACAGGCCAGTAATAAATCCTTCCTCCCAGAAACACTTCCTCCTCGACCCGTATCACCCGGGCCTTTGTTGTTCCGGTATAGAATTTGCGTGCTTTTTTAATCTCTGCCTTTAATTCCTCACAGCTTTCCAAAACCGTCTGAAAGCTGACTACTGCCGTCACAATTCCCATTACAAGATTTACCAGCCAATTACCTATCATAGTAACCCCTCTTTCATATATGATGGAACTGAGAAAACGCGGCATGGAAGACTTCAGGATGCCTGGCTCTCTGCTCCAGCCGGCTCATCTTTCCCCTGCTGCTCTTTTTTGTCCTTACCATCCACCTCTTTCATTTCATCTTCTTCACTTAGAATATACAGGTGAATCTTCTCAATCCGATTTTTCTCTACACTTTCCACCACGAGGCGGAGCCCTTCATGGCACACTTCCTCCCCGGCTTCAGGCAAATGGTCTAAAAGGCCGATCACCAACCCGCCTATAGAGTCATATGCCTCTGATTCCAGCTTCAGATTCAGCCATCCATTTAAGTCATCCAGCTTCATGGAACCGCTGACCAGATATTCGTCCGCCGCAATCATCTTGAGTGCATCTTCCTCATCCTCATCGTACTCATCCCGGATTTCTCCCACAATCTCCTCCAGCATATCCTCCAAAGTGACCATGCCGGCTGTAGCGCCGTACTCATCCAGCACAATGATAAAATTATTAAAGGTCTTACGCATTTCCACCATCAGCTCCGCTGTCTTTTTGTACTCATAGGTATACAGAGGCTGCCTTAAAAAGTCTCGAATGGTAAATGCCTTCCGCTCGGCCAGCAGAAAATCCTTTACATTAATAATACCGATTACATTATCCGTAGTTCCCTCATACACCGGAAACCTGGTAAACTTTTCCCGGCGGAAAATCTCCATCAATTCCTCAAATGTTGTGTCCACATCCACCATAACCATGTCAATCCGGGGCACCATCACATCCTTTGCCACCGAATCTCCAAAGTCAAACACATTATTGATCATCTTCTTTTCTTCTGTCTCAATCACGCCCTCCTCGTGGCTTACCTCCACAATTGTCCGCAGCTCATCCTCTGTAATGGCTTCCTGCTTCTTATTCGGGTCCACCCGCAAAAGCAGTAAAAATCCAAGGGAAAGCTGATTGATACAAAAGATTACCGGCGTCAGCAATGTCATCATCAGGTAAATAATTCCTGCATACTGCAGAGCCAGCCGCTCAGAGTGAATCGTGGCAAGGGTTTTGGGAGAAATCTCACCAAAAACCAAAATCAACAGTGTCAGGATACCGGTTGCCGCTCCCACTGCTTTACTTCCAAATAGCTGCAGGGTCAAGGTCGTCATAAGAGAAGACGCTGACAGGTTCACAATATTATTTCCCACCAAAATGGTGCTCAGCATCTTTCCTGGATTCTCAATCACCTTTGTCAAGGTGATCGCCTTCTTATCTCCTGACTCCGCCAGAGTCCTCACCCGCATGCGGTTAACCGTAGTAAGAGCCGTCTCTGCAGAAGAAAAAAACGCAGAGAGGCAAAGCAGCACAACAACCGTACAGATCTGTATGCCTGTACTGTCTCCCGAATCTAACATAAAATACTATTAATCTCCTTTCCAATCTATACAATACTGTACCAGTGTCGTGCCAACGCAGCAATCCCGGTATCCCATGAACGCTTACGTGCCGACAACATTAAATTGCCTACGATTCTACAATATTTCCTGTTCCTTGTCAATCTCTATTTCTTCCGCGGTACTGTCACTCCTTTTTTCCAATCTCTTTTATTGCTGCCGGAAATCTGACTGCCTGAAGACCAGAACCCAAGAAAATAAAAATATCTCCCAGATTAAACACAACCTTTTTCAGAGGACCAAACCGAAGGCTGAAATAATCCACCACATAGCCGCGCACATACCGGTCATACAGATTACTCAGAGAACCGCCGATCACCAGAGCCAATGACAGCTTATCCATATATTTTCCTTTTGTCTTCTCCTTCTCAATCAAACATCCTCCTAAAATCGAGGTCAATACCAAGGGAATCAGACGCACCAGCTCCTCATGTCTTTTCATAAAGCCAAAAGGAAAACCTGGATTATGATTCTGGTAAATCCATATACGGTCTCTGCTGCCTTCCAAGGGCTTAGGAAACGATTCTGGATCCTGCGCTTCGATCCTGTGCTTCAGCCACTGGTCTCCGCCTGCCAGCAGCATAATCAATGCCATATATGCCATTCTTATACCCTCCTTAAAAAATAGTGCATAAATCCATGCTTTTATTATACTATTTTTTCGGACAATAATCAAATACATACCCAAAATCATATCTTTATTTTAAAAGAATAGACGGAGATTTTTCATGCCTGTCTGCCAATATGCTCCTTCTTCTGATAATTATATGGATTTTATTGTACATTACTCCGCCCGTTCCGTGTCGGCCTTCTATGATCTGGCACAGACCCAGTGTGTCAATTTCATCAGCCGTGAATTTGCCGTCGTGTATGCCCTGAAAGACAGGATTGCCCCTTTAAGCATCTCCCAATACTCCTACAGCAGCATTCCCAAACTGTTCGGTCTGCTGGACACTACGGTTTTAGAAAGCAGCGGAATCCTTCCGGTCTTTGACCAGCCTGCCCTTCAGGCAGACGGAACCGGGGTAATCATCGGAATCGTAGACACAGGTGTAGATTACACCAATCCTTTATTTCGCAATCCTGACAACACCAGCCGGATCATAGGCATTTGGGACCAATCTATTGAGTCTGAGGAAATGCCCCGGGAAATCTCTGGTTTTCAACCCTTTTACGGCACAACCTACACCCATGAACAGATAAACCAGGCCTTTCAGGCAGAAGACCCCTACACCGTTGTCCCCAGCCGTGATACAGACGGCCATGGCACCTTCATGGCAGGCGTTGCTGCCGGCAATCGGATTGACCGTCCTGTGCCCTTTTCCGGAGCTGCACCCAATGCAGCCCTGGCCGTGGTTAAGCTAAAGCCTGCCAAACAATATCTGAGGGACTTTTTTCTTGTCCATACAGACGACCCTGTATTCCAGGAAAATGATATTATGGCTGCAGTCAGCTATCTGCTGAGCCTGGCCAGTGAATACCAGCGTCCCCTGGTCATTTACCTGGGCGTTGGCACCAACCAGGGCAGCCATGAAGGCAGTGGCCCTTTAAGCCTGCAGTTGGAAAGCCTCAATAGTTACGCTGGTTTTGCCGTGGTTGCCGGAGCCGGAAATGAAATGGGCTATCATCATCATTTCAGAGGAAATCTGCTGCCTGACCAGGAGTTTGAAGACATTGAAATCCGCGTGGCCCCTGATGAAATCGGCTTCTGCATGGAATTGTGGTCTCTGAAACCAGAACTCTATACCATCGGCGTAGTATCGCCATCCGGGGAGGCCATTGACAGCATTTCCCCCCGCCTGGGCTCTGAGACTGTGATTCCTTTCCGTTTAGACTCGTCTGTGCTGACAGTCAGTTATCAGAATTTTGAAAGCGGCTCCGGAGGACAGTTGATCTTTATCCGCTTTGAAGCCCCTTCCTCCGGAATCTGGCGAATCCGTGTCTACCCGGCCTTGTACATCACCGGACAGTTCCATGCATGGCTGCCTATGCATGGCTTTATATCGGATCAGACCATCTTTCTGCGCCCGGATCCCAACAACACCACCATGGATCCGGGAAATGCCTCCATGCCCCTTACGGTTGCAGCCTACAACCACAGCAACAACAGCATATACATCCACAGCAGCCGAGGATACACTCCTCTCGGACGGATAAAACCGGATATTGCTGCCCCTGGCGTTGACGTTCAAGGCCCCGCCACAGGTGCCGCAATAGAAAGCCAGCTCCGCTTCACCCGGCGCTCCGGCTCCTCTATTGCAGCCGCCATCGCGGCAGGCGCCGTAGCTGATATTTTCACATGGAGCTACATTCAAAATAACGATCAGGGCCTGAGCAACACTGCCCTGACCTCCATGCTGATCCGCGGCGCTGACCGGAATCCGGCCTTTACCTATCCCAACCCTATCTGGGGCTACGGCACTCTGAATCTCTATCAGACCTTCCGCCGGGACCAGCAATAGCATCCTGCTGGCACATTTGGCATCCCTGATTTAAAATCGCCTTCGGCGACAGGACTTTTGCAATAAAAGTCTCACTGCAGGCCATATTCCGTCTGCAGTGAGAACCATTCTTTTACCCTCTCATCCGGATAACCGGGCCTCCTCGTTTTTCCAGATAAGCCCGTGTCACCATCACCTCTCCAATGTTAGGATCCTTTGGAATCTCATACATAATATCCAGCATATATTCCTCCAAAATAGCCCGCAGGGCCCTTGCCCCGGTCTCTCTTTTGATCGCCTCCCCGGCAATCCATTCCAAAGCCTTGTCCTCAAACACCAGCCTTACCTCATCCATATCCAACAGCTTTATATACTGCTTGAGAATGGCATTCTTAGGCTCCTTTAAGATCTTCACCAGCAGCTCCTCTGAAAGCCTCTCCAAGGTCACCGTCACAGGCAAGCGTCCCAAAAACTCAGGAATCATCCCAAATTCCCGCAAGTCCTTATTGACCACATGACTTAGAATATGAGGATCATCTTCATATTTATCCTTAAGCTCTGCCCCAAAGCCCATGGAAACCGTCTTGTTAAGCCTCCTCTTAATAATCCTTTCCAGATCCGGAAATGCCCCGCCGCAAATAAATAATATGTGGTCTGTATTGATCGTTTTTAATGGAGTCAGCGCATTTTTCTGGTTAGAACCCACCGGCACCTCCACCCGGCTTCCTTCCAAAAGCTTCAGAAGCTCCTGCTGCACGGATTCTCCACTTACATCACGGGTGTTGGTTTCCCGCTTCTTGGCAATCTTATCAATCTCGTCAATAAAAATAATCCCATGCTCTGCCTGTTCCACGTCGTTTCCTGCCGCAGTTAAAAGCTTTGAGACCACACTTTCAATATCATCCCCAATATATCCGGCCTCTGTCAGAGACGTAGCATCTGCAATGGCAAGAGGCACATCCAAAAGCTGTGCCAGAACCCGCACCAGATAAGTCTTCCCGCTTCCGGTAGGCCCGATCATCAGAATGTTGGACTTTTCTATGGCAACCTCCTCCTGATCCGCAGCCACACCCTCCTTTTTTTCCATCTGCCTTATGCTTTCTGCATACACCCGCTTATAGTGATTATAAACCGCTACCGATATCACCTTTTTTGCCCGGTCCTGCCCGACCACATACTCATCCAGACGGCTCTTAATCACATGGGGAGCCGGAATGTCCTTCAGCTCAAAGCCCGGTCCGGCGTTTTTCTTCTTTTTTACTTTTTGGCTTTTGGGAATCTGTACATTTTCCATTTCTGCTGCATTTCCTGCAGGCACAAAGTTCAGATTCATAAAAGGCATTCCTGAAAGACGGGAAAAATCCATTTTGGAGAAATCCATCCCTCCTCCCATAACAGAGTCAAATGCTTTCTGCATACAGTCGTGACACAGACACATATTTCCCGGCATAAGGATCATATTGCCTGCTTTGCTTTCCGGTCTGTGGCATATATAGCAGATCTTTTCGTACTCCTGCTCCTCCTCTTTTGATTTGTCTTCCTGTGTGGTACCTGTCTGCTGCTCTCTCTCCTTCTCGTCCACTTCGCTTCCTTCCTCTCTGTTACAACAAATACTCAGCGTACTGTCAAAAGTACTCTGAGTATCTGCCCTTTTCTTTCTTGTCTTTACTATATTTCTATTTCCCCAAAAATGCAAGCATTAATTGGTTTCTTCTTCTGGTTTGTATCCTAATGTGATCTCCACGGTTCTTTCCACATACTCGCCATTCTCTAAGGAGCTGACTGTCAATTCCACCGTGCTGCCGCCCTCATAATAAGTAAGCATCTCCTGCAGATCTGCCATAGAGCGAACGGTCTGCTTGTCAAACTTGGTAATAATATCCTTCTCTCTCAATCCGGAGGAAGCCGCAGCGCCGCCCTCCACAATCTTGTACACATAAATGCCTCTGGGCATACCATACATGGCAGCCGTCATATCATCCACATTGGTTCCCTGGATTCCCAGATACCCCCTCCTGCTCTCCTCTACCTCTATCCGGGTCTTCCGGTTCATCAAATCATTGATAATATCCTGCGCTTTAGAAATAGGAATGGCATATCCCATACCCTCAACCTCTGTAGAGGAATACTTGGCTGCATTGATTCCGATCACCTCTCCTCTCATATTCAACAGAGCGCCGCCGCTGTTTCCCGGATTAATGGCTGCGTCAGTCTGAAGCAGGTTTCTGCTGACCTCATTCTGTGTCCTGACCTCCCGGTCTAAGGCACTCACATAGCCTACCGTCACGGATTGGCCATATCCTAAGGCATTACCGATAGCAATCACGCCCTCTCCAACCTTTAAGGCGTCGGAATCTCCCAAAGTTGCTGCCTTCACCTTTTCCATGGTCTCAGCATCAATATCAGACAGGGGAATGGCTATCACGGCCAGATCACTTTCTGAATCTGTACCCTTGATGGTGGCAGACACAGACGATTCGTCAATAAAGGTAACTGTCAGATCCTTGGAACCCTCTACCACATGGTTGTTAGTCACAATCAGCAGCTCGTCATCATTCTGTCCCACGATGATTCCCGAACCACTGCTGGGCACCTCATATCTTTGGCTGGAGCCGAACCAGGTCCGCTGCTCTAAAACCATAGTATTCGTGATGGCAACCACAGAAGGCATTGCTGATTCTACAATGGAAGACACGTCGGTTTGAAGGGCAAAGGACGCATTCACAGTCGCAGACGGCGTTTCCTCTGGTTCAGGCGCCTTTGCCGTGGCTACACTGACCTGAGTCTCCTCCTTCGGCGCACGCTGCGCACGAAGATACTCTCCTGCTGTATTGACACCGAACATGGTTCCTCCGGCCACAGTGCCAAACAGCAGTGCGGCTGCGGTAATACCCGCCACCTTACCGGCCATAGAACCTTTCTTCTCTGGCTTTTTCACAGGCTCCTGGGGAATATGGGACATATTCATCCGATTATACTGTGTCCCCGCATCATACTGCTGCCACTGGTTTTCCTGGTGTTGCTCATAGCTGTTCTGATACCTCTGTTCTTCATTATGCCTTTGGTCATTCTCACTGCCCCACCCTGACTGCTGTGCATAGGTTCTTTCTTCCAGTCTGCTGTCCTGTTCTTCTCTATTTTCTCTATCATTCTCGTACATCATCACAATCTCCTTCCCTTGTGCTGTTTTTTTGTTCATGACTACAATATAATCATGAATTGTGATGAAATTGTGATAAATTTATTATTTTACTGTGAAAGCGGCACCAGTTTAAGCACCACTGGAATCCTAGAGGAACTCCGATACCTGCAAAAAGATAAAACACCTTAAACTGCGTCATACCCCTGGGCAGATAGCAATAGTAAAAGTCTGTCTGATATCTTGCAAAATCAAAGCTCTGAAATATTCCTGTTGCCAAAGCCAGATAAGCATATATAGAATTGATCAGGAAAAACACCATCATATGGTGCATCATCACTCCATAAGTATTGCGGCCCAAAAACCGGATCAGCGGGTGATTTCCAAATGCCGGAGCCAGAATCCTGGCTGCTCTCAGCCAGAAGGCAATCCCCACAAACGCTGACACATAAGGCAGTACATATCCCGGAATATCCCGGCAATTCCACAATCCATAAATAAGCTGTCTGCCTGACAGGGTAAGAATCATGGCTATACACAAAAGCACGGAAAAATACCAGACACTTTTTATGGTATCTGCCCTTTCTAATTTCTCCCTGTAAAGATTTCCCATGCCATAGAACACCAGCAGAAACAAAACCCTGACAGCCATCAGCATAAATTCTTCTGTCCCAATGGTCCTGGATATGCACACTCCTGCCCATGAGATCAGCAGGTATAGTCCTGTCCGGATATATGCCTCATAGTATAAGGCTTTCTCCCAATAGGAAGAAAGCCTTATAAACCCTTTGTGGATCCCCTTATCCAGCACTGCATTTACCAGCTCCACCAAGAACAAGGTCGGTACAAACCAAGCTACATGATTTAAAACAAACTGATAACCCATGCGAAAGGGTTCTACAAATAATGTCACAAAATTCACCGGAGCGCCAAAGGCAAAACCATGAGTCCGAAGCACCTGGGCTGTCAGGCCGTATATCAGGTTCCAGATAAAATATGGAATCATCAGACGCCGAAACTTCCGTACACCATACCTGATTATCCCTTCCTGGCATCCCTTATAAAAATAGCCTGAAATAAACACAAACATCTGCATATGGAAGAAATTATACTGAAGCAGTCCGCCTATATCAAGAAAACAGCTTCCTCCCAGATGCCCATCCACCACCATAAAAATCCCCATTGCAGACAACAGACAAAACTGGGTATTGTTCTTTTGCAGCTCAAGTCCCATTTGTTTTCTAATTCCTTTTCCTTATTGTAGAAATCCCGGATCCTTGCTGTAGGTCTGCGCAGGATCTGCCCCAGCAAAGCGAGAGTTCTGACTGCGCTGACCGTATAACGTGCCAAAATGCCCGCTTTTGGCATTTTGTGTGCGTCCGCTGCCGGGGACATGAAAGTTACTGTCCGGGTCCTGCGACCACTCCGCTCCCGGCCCCTCCGGGACTCTGCCCCCCGATATCAAGGACTCCGTTATTGCTTCCCGGTGCCGGGCTGCCGGGAGCATTCTGTCCTCCGCCCGGCCCCTGACTCCCTGTCCCCGGATTTACCGGATTGGTACCCTGGCTGCTTCCATTGGGAGATGGAACCGGCGACGGATTAACTGCCTCTGTAGGCCCTGTCGGGCTGCCTGCGCCTCCTGGACCGGTCTGTGTATTGTTCTGTGTGCCGGGCGAATCCGACGTCCTTCGAGAAGTTTCGGTCTCTGCCAGGGTAGGACGTGTACTGGGCCGCTGTTCATTTGCACTGGTGGTAGAGGTAGGTCCTGGTCTGGCTGCGCTGGTTCCGGGAGATGGCTCTGTCAGGTGATGGCTCCCGGATGATTCCACCGGATTCCCATTGCTATCCGTCTCAACTGCTGTGGCAGTTCCGCCTGGCCGGTCGGAAAGGCTGCTCTCCTGGGTACTGCTCTGGGTGCTGCTATTCCTGCGGCGCACCAGCTCCCCATCTTCATCTAGCATCCACCGGATGGCCACTCCATCCTCATCGGTCTCCTGCTTAACATAATTTCCAGAGCTGTCTGTCTCACGCGGAATCCGCTTCTTCACCTTCTTTCCGCTGGAATTAAGCACATAAATGTATTCATACTTATCATCGTCATCTTCCTCCGTAGTCTTGGCCTTTGTGGTCTCTGCCGCTGCTGCCGTGGTCTTGGGAGGCTGAATCACACCGCCGTCCGTATTCACGCTCTTAACATAATTACCTTCTTTGTACATCCCCGTATCGGCAGCAATCTTCTTGCTGATACTCTTCACAGTCTCGGAAGGGGTATAGTCCTCTGTATCAAATAAAAACTGATGGAGCTTAATCACATTGCTCTCTAAGGTCTGAGGAATCACGCATGCGCCCTTTTTGCCCATATTGGCGTCTCCTCTTGCTTCCGGAAAGCCCATGGTCTCACCCAGATGATACTTATTAATATTCTTCAGGCTGACATAAAGATCATCAATCCAAAGGCTGGTGTAGGTCTGGGGAAACACGGTGCCCAAAACCCGGTACAGGGTATCAAAATCTGCGGTCTTTGCCTTTTCAAAGGCCAGCTTAATCACCTTTCTCTGTCGCTCTGTCCTGGCATAATCCGTGTCCATCAGACGCAGCCGTCCATAGGCCACTGCCTGTACTCCGTCCAAATGATTCATCCCTGCCTGCTTGAGATGATGGGAGCCAATCCCGGTCACCTCCACAGTCTCCGTAATAAAGGAATTTATATAATAAAATTCCGCCTTGCTCAGTTCAACATCCACACCGCCCAAAATATTGATAGCATCTGCCACAGCCTTCCAGTTAAATGTCACATAATCCGTAATATTTAAATCCAAATTCCGATTCAGCGCAGACATGGCTTGCTCCGGTCCGCCTACAAAGTAAGCTTGATTAAACTTATTGTAAGTTCCTTCTTTTGAAATATTCAGGTACGTATCCCGAAACAGGGAAACCAGCTTAATCTCTCCTGTCTCCAGATTAATGTTGCAGATAATATTTACATCGGAGTTGGTTCCCTTTTCCAACGCATTGCCTCGGGCATCCACCCCGAATACGGCAATCGTCCAGTAGCCCTTAAGCTTTTCCATGGTAACTACATCCAAATCCTGATTCTGTACCTGCTCCATGTCGATCTCCGGACGTTTTACCTGATTCATCAGCCTGGCCACATAAGCATACCCAAAAATAAACATCAATGCAAAGCACTCTGCGATGATCATGCCGATAATGCGGCGGCGCCTTCGGTTCCGTGCCAGATCTGCCTCCTTGCGAAACGGCGCACTTGTCCTGCCGTTGGCTCCCGCTACGGTTGCAGCAGTCTGTGACGATGCTCTGCGCCGTCCCGAGGTTCCGGCCCGCTCCCCTGTCCTTCTTGCAACCGGATGTACAGAGGAATCATTCATTACCTTCAGGCCGTCCGTCTGCCTGCGCCGTTCCCCATACACCGGCTGTCCTGGTCTTGTCTGTCTTGCTGCCCTTGGGTTTTTCCGGCTCTTGCGCTCCGAATACCCCATATCTTCATCATACTCTCGACTCATGCAACATACCTCATCTCATTATGCAATGCATTTAATAAGCGTTCTTATTAATAAAACCCTTAAATACTGTCAGAAACAAAATCTTAAAATCAAATCCCAATGTCCAGTTCTCAATATAATACAGATCGTGTTCAATTCTTTTTTCAATGGAGGTGTCTCCCCGATAGCCGTTGATCTGAGCCCATCCGGTCATACCTGGCCGGACCTGATGCTTGATCATATAGCGAGGGATCTCCTCCTTGAACCGCTCCACAAAAAACGGTCTTTCCGGTCTTGGCCCCACCAGGCTCATGCTTCCTGCCAGCACGTTAAAAAGCTGGGGAAGCTCGTCAATACTGGTTTTCCGGATAATTCTGCCCACCGGCGTCACTCTTGGATCATGGGGGGTAGTCCACTTCCCCTTGTCCTGTCCTGGAGGCTGAACCTCCATGGAGCGGAACTTATACATTTTAAAAGGACGGTTGTGAAGCCCCACCCGCTCCTGGCTGTAAATAATCGGCCCTGGAGATGTGATTTTAATAATCGCTGCCGTAAGTGCCATAATCGGAGAAAACAAAATCAAAGCCGTCACCGCTCCGGCTAAATCCATTCCCCGCTTCATTGTGGCATTCAAAAGGTCATTCAGCGGCACATGGCGGATATTGATCACCGGAAGTCCCTGCAGATCCTCGGTATAAGGCTTGGTCGGAATAAACCTATTGTAGTCCGGAATAAACTTTGTATGCACACCGGATTTTTCACATTCCGCCACCATTTTTTCCAGGCCGGCATAATCGCGGATACTTAAGGTTATGGCAATCTCATCTAACAGATTCATATCTAAAATGGTTTTCAGGTCACTGGTAGCCCCAATGACCCGGATTCCTCTGTACTGGTCTCCTCTATGCTTGTGGTCGTCTAAAATTCCCCGAATCTGGTAGCCCCACTCCGGATTTGCCGCCACCCGGTCAATATAGCTCTCTGCTGCCCGGCTGTATCCCACCAGCAGCACATGCTTCTGATTATATCCTTTAGACCGCATGGATCGAAGACAGGTACGGATCAGATTCCGTTCCAGAGTCTCTGCTGCAATATTCACCACAAAGAAAAACATCACCAGCACACGGGAAAAGTGCTGAAAATAAGGGTTTTTCCCCCCCAGATACAGCACCATGCCAAACAGCAGAAGCCCCAGCATATTCGCCTTAAAAATATTAGCAAACTCCTGCCTGCGCCCCTGTACCCGTTTCGGTGTAAACAAATGAAAAACCGTATACAAAAGCAGATAGACCGGTATGATAATAGCCAGGACCCCCAGATAAATCTCCGGACCCAGCACCTGATTCGCCGCACGATACCAGCCGCTTCCAATGATGATATACCAGCTCAGGACATATGCCGTCCCGATCACCAGCGCATCGATCACCACATGGAGACGGTTAAATCTTTTTTGATTGTCCTTTATCATAATGTTTTACCACCATCCGAAACCCCATCCGTCTATAGCATAACCCCTTACCGGTAACGATTATACACGAATTTTTCTTATTGTACTATTAAATTTCTCTTAAATCTGGAATGCACCTTTTTACAATTTTTTCCTGTTCTCTTGATATTTTACAGGTCTTCTGGATTTTTCAGTTTTTTGTGAATCTGACGTCTTGAAAACTCATAAATATACAATACCGTTCCATAGATCAGCTCCCACTGAACCGCAAGATAATTGGTAAGATTTTCAGGCCGGTAAGGAACCTTTTTCGTGCTTCTGACTGTGCAGATTCCCTCCCATATACCGGAAAGATACTCCTTTTCAAAACCGATTTTCTTAAAAAAGAAATATTTCCCCACAATCCCGGCCCCAATAGGAAGAAGGTTAACCAGAAGCTGAGGCAGGGGCATATTTTTATAGTTCAGATATACATTGTTGCGGGCTGTCAGCCGGACCTTAAAAGCATTATACTTGGAGCCGCTGGTGCCGCTTCCTACATGGTATACAACGGCGCCGGGACAATACCGGTTATAATATCCGGCAATTTTGGCACGATATCCCACATCAATGTCTTCTAAATAGGCAAAATGGGCCTCGTCAAAATACCCGATCTTCTCAAATACACTTCTGCGGTAGATGGCGCCTCCTGCGCAGGCTGAAAAAATATGACAGGGCCGGTTATAGCGCCGAGCTCCCTGGCCTACCCCCCGCTGATAAGCCCATCCCATCAGACTATACATATCGCCTGCATCGTCGATCACATCCTTACAGCCCATCTTTAGCATCTTGGGACTGACCGAAAAAATACGGGGAGACACCTGGATCCCGCAAAGCAGCTCCTCCACATAAGAAGGCTCCGCCTCTGTATCATTGTTAAGAAGAATCACATAAGGAGAACAGGCAGCGCGGATCCCTACATTGACTGCGCCGGAAAATCCCAGATTCCCAGGAAGAAAAATAGAGGGAACCTGCTGCTCCTTCAGCCATTGTACACTGCCGTCCTCCGAACCATTGTCCACCACCAGAATATCAAAATCCTGAAAGGTCTGGCGTGACAATGCCTTCAGACAAGCCGGGAGAAATTTCAGTCCGTTGTAGTTTGGAATAATAATGGTTATCTTTTTCAAAGCTTTACCTCCAGCTTATACGGCTCCCCAATTTTTTCCTTTAACAGATCCCGAAGGGCAAAATTGGATTTCCTAAGAGTCAGGTTGGGATTGTAGTACGGATCTCCCTTTGCCAGAATATCCGGCCAGCGGCGGGCAAAAACAGCAATCTCCCGGTTAAACCGCGCCACCTTCTCCGGCGTATCCTCCAGCCCCCGCGACTTGGATTCATAGTGGTACATAAGGGCATAAGGCGCATACACTACCAAAAGCCCCAGCCTGCGTACCTTCATGCAATAATCAATATCATTAAAGGCCACCGCCAGCTCCTCCGTAAAGCCGCCGGCTCTTTGGAATACGGATTTTTTCGTCATCATACAGGCTGCTGTCACCGCGCTGTAATCCTGGGCACACATGGCCCGGTGAAAATAGCTGTTCTCTGCCTGGTGAAGCCCAATAAACGTATGTCCGGCAATCCCTCCGAATCCTACCACCACCCCTGCATGCTGAATCGTATCATCCTGGTACAAAAGCCGCGCCCCCACAGCGCCCACATCCTCTCGCTGGCAAAAGCCCAGCAGCTCCTCAAACAAACGTGGTTCAATCACCTCTGTATCATTGTTCAAAAAGAGCAGATACTCTCCTTCTGCATAGGAAGCGCCGAAATTATTGATGGCCGAATAATTAAATTCCCGATCCCAGGTTACGATCCGAACCTGTGGAAATTCTTTTTTAATCGCCTTGTAATAGGAAAACGTCTCTTTCTCCCTGCTGTTGTTTTCTATAATGATAAACTCCAGATTTTTGTAGACAGCACGTTCTAAGATAGAGCGGATACATAAATCCAGATCCTTTACATGATCCTTGTTGGGAATGATCACCGACACAAGCGGCTCCCCCTTTATCCGGAAAAAGGTATGATAAATCCCGTAATCCACCCCCTTTTCCACCTTTTCGGCCTCTATGCCGCACCGCTCATAATGAGCCATAATTGCCCGTGATCCTGCCTCAAAGGCATACAGCTTGCTTTCCGGATTGCTGGCCGTAGAGCCCTGATGGCAGCGCCAGTGATACAGCACCTTGGGAATATGGTAAATCCCCTCTGCTGCCTCCGTACACCGGAAAATAAAATCATAATCCTGGGCTCCGTCAAACTCCTGCCGGAAGCCGCCTGCCCGCTCCAAAAGCTCCCTCTTTACGGTAAGAAGATGGCAGATATAATTCACACTCGTCAGAAGATCCGGGTTAAAATCCGGTTTAAAGTGCGGATCAAACAAAGCTCCCCCATCCATGTCTAATTTATCCTCATCCGAATAAATCAGATCACACTCCGGGTGCGCATTCACTGCCGCCGCCACCTCATACAAGGCGTACTCCGGCAATGTATCATCATGGTCCGCAAGTATAATGTAATCTCCCCTTGCCATCTGAATCGCCGCATTGGTATTGCCTGCGATTCCCCGGTTTCCGCCCAGATTTTCATACCGGAAACGTCTGTCCCGCTTCTGATACCAGCTCATGACCCGCGCCGCCCCTGCGCCTTCCCCCTGAGGGCTTCCATCTGCCACACACACCTCCCAGTTCTCATAGGTCTGGGCTAAAAGGGAATCCATCATCTCTCTGAGATACTTTTCCGGCGTTTTATATGCAGGTATCACAACGGAGAAAAGGGGAGAGCTTGGCAGCTTTTCCTGCTTTTGCCGGTTCAGCTCCTCCTGATCCGGTTTTGTCAGATCATACCATTCCTTATAATCATAATCATTGTCCAGTCCCTGAAGCTTGTGCTTTGATTTTAAAAACAGGGCCTTTAATCCATGCTTTTTTCCAAATTCCATGGCCACACGCACGGTCTCCATATTCATTAAATCATGGATCTTTTCCAAACGCTTATAAGCCACACTGGAACGTTTCTCAATCAGCCTTTCGTTATATTTGATTCTGGCAATCCGATTGTCACACTTAATCAGCAGCCAGTAGGTGCGTCCGCGCTCATAAGGAAACTGAATATCAAAACCAAAATCCCGGTCATAAACCTTCTTATAATAAATCTGACTCACATCATCTCTGCGGGTAGACACATGACGGAACTTAACCGGCTTTTTCTCCTCATCCAGAATCCTGAACGCCGCCTTGGACTGCGGCGTCTTCCCTATAACCCAGCCATTAAGGGTAATGGAATTTTCTCGGATTCTCACTACATCAATTTTATATTTCATCTGTCTCTGATTCCTTTTTTGTAAAATTCAAACGCTCCTCCTCAATCACAAGAGGCCGCTTCATCAATCTCTGATTGATGGACAAAACATACTCCCCCACCATCCCGATAAAAAAGATCTGCACAGATCCTAAAAACAGCATTCCAAGCAGCATAGGCACCATCCCGGCCGGAAAGCGGTCCCACCAGATCAGCTTCATCACCAGATAGGCAAATGCCACTGCCAGGCTCAGCCCACAGCTGATCGCTCCCACAAAGGTGGCCAGGCGCAGTCCTGCCTTGGTATAAGAGGTAACACTTAACATGGCCGCATCATACAGACGATAAAAATTATTGTGAGTCTTTCCCGCCCGGCGTTTCGGCTGTTCATAAGGAATCTCCTTCCTCTTATATCCCAGCTCCGCCACAATTCCTCTTAAAAACGGGGTAGGATCATCCAGCTTCCGCAAAACCTCAATACATTCCCGGTCATAAAGCCCGGAACCCGTAAAATGCTCGATCTGCTCCACATCAGACAGCTTTCGGATCGTCTTATAATAACAGCTCCGAAGCCAGTACATCACCGGATTCTCCTTGCTGCTTGTCTTGATTCCGATCACGATCTTATAGCCTTCCTCCCATGCCTTTACATACTGGGGAATCAACTCCACCGGATCCTGAAAATCCGCTACCATCGCAATAACGCAATCTCCCGTCACCTGGAGAAGTCCATGGTAAGGCGAATTAAACTGCCCGAAATTTCTGGCATTAAAGATTGCCTTGATTCTGGGATTCTCCCCGCACAGACGCCTTAAAATCCGTCTGGTATTATCCTGAGAATCATTGTCAATAAAAACTAGTTCATAATCGTATTGGGGCAATTCCTTTGACAGGATTCCTGTCACTGCCCGGGCAATGGGCTCCACGTTTTCTTCTTCATTATAACAAGGTATCAGTACACTTATTGTCTTCATCCCAACCTCCGCGCCGCCACTTTATCACAGCTCGCTTTCCTTAAGCATATTCTGTATTCCCCTGGAAAAAGTCACACACTCGTCCCAGGTTCTGTCGGTAAGTTCTTTTAATACCTCCACTGTAGGGCAAAGAGACAAGGCGCCCTCCTTTGCCTGTACAAAGCTTCCATACTCCAGCTTCCCTCTTTTTCCGCACAGCTCGTAAATCTCCTCCACAAAGGAACGAAGCTGCCTGGTATCTGTGCTGGCCACATTAACCACATGAATCTGCCCTTCTCTCGCTTCACTGCGGCGGTACAGCTCTGCCACTGCTCTGGCCGCATCCGAAATCTCCATAAAATTCCACTTATGAAGACAAGCGCTTAAAGACACGGTCTGCCCCTTGGGCAGCTCCCTTACCAGGGTTGAAATAATAGACCAGGGATGATCCCCTATCCCATAAACGCTGAAAAAACGCAGATGATAATATGTCATGGACCACTGCCGGCAAAGCACAGCCGCCTGACGGTAAAATTCCAGCTTTGCCCTGCCATACTCATTAACCGGACAGCATTCCATTTCCTCTGACATCACGCCGTTCTCTGTGATTCCATATTCTACTCGGGAGCCTGCATCCATAAAAATCCTGCAGCCCAATTGCCTCGCCGCCCTCAGACACTCTAATGAGCCGGCAATATTCTCCTCCTGTACAGACCTGGAATCAATCTCTCCCCGGTTCACCCCGCCCCAGGCAAAGTGAAAAAAAGCATCTGCAGCCTGTACCTGCTTCAGTACCGGCGCCGCCTCCCTTAGAGAACCATACAGAATATGAAAATGCTTATGCTTGGGAAGACAATCCTTTTTTGCAGACGAGGTTCGCACCAGGCCATAAACCTCTGCCCCCTGCTCCAAAAGCAGCTCTGCCACGTGTCTTCCAATAAATCCTGTGACCCCGGTCATCACGATCCTATTTCCTGCAAACTCCATCTTTTCCTCCCAAATCATCCTGATAGCCTGTTGTTCCCTTCCCTACAGCTTTTCAATGTGCTTGGTCCGCAAAGTCAGAATCTCAACCTGTCCTCCAAACCGTTCCCGGATAGTTCCGGCAATCTCATCCGAATACCCTGGCGCAGCAATCAAAACCGCATCTACCGGTTCCTCAAAAAAATGCTCCGGCGCCGTGATCGGCAGATGAGATGCCGGGGCATACCTTCCCTGCTTAAAAGGCGCAGAATCGATCATGTACCGGGCTGCAGCCCCCAGCCTTGTAGTGGCTGCAAGTGTAAATCCCTGATGGCTTGCCCCCCACACAGCCAGGCTTTTCCCTTTTTTTTCCAGACGATCCAAAAGCTCCTCCATCTCCTGGTTTGTCACTCTGTATCCTTCTGTCAGCGAATCTGTGGAAATCATCTTTTCCGAAAATTCCTCTGTACCCTCTTTCCAGCCCGGATTTTTCTTTACCACAGCCTCTATGGTATCCCGGTTTATGATCTGCTCCTCCAAAACCGTAAACCCGTTTCTCTCCATAAGATTTTTCAGTGTGCCAAAAGAATAATAGGCAATATGGTCCCGCAAAAGCTCATAATAGCTTCCCTGCTCCAAAATATATTCCAGCGCCGGCACAGTCACAAGCCCCATTCCGTCCTCTGACAGATTATTCCAGATTGCCCTGAGCATCACATCCGGCTCTGGCTGATGCTCCAAGAAATTAAAAGACAAAAACACGTCAAATGACTTTGGCAGGTCTGCCTCAAGCTTACTGAAGCGGCCAAATACCTGATCCGGCGTGTCAGGGAACTCCTGCCACACCAAAAGCCCCGCCTTTCTGGCCTCCTCTGCCAGCTTCTGCTGGTGCTCCATCCCATAGATCTTCACCGGAAATTCCTTAAGCACTCCCAGAAATTCCCCTCTGCCGCAGCCCACCTCCAGGAAATGCCTTCCCTCCAGACAATACGTCTCAATCAGATGCTTGTATTGACGGCGGCGCAGTTCGGTCATGGTAGTGGAAAATCCTCCGGCCCGGATCACGTCCCTATAGTAGGAAACCGGCTCGCAGTCAAACTGTACCAGCCCGCAATGGCTGCACTGGTACAGTCTTAGCTCCATGCCTTTATCCTTCCTTCGCCCCTCTTTATCCGGAATATTCTGGGCAGACGCCGGAGCATTCTCCAGCTTAAATATGGGTTTGTCCGGAATCTGCTTCCGGCAAAGAATGCAATGTTTCATAGATTCCCTCCGCAAATGGCGTTTTCGGCTCCCAGCCGGTGTGTGTGCGGATTTTGGTAATGTCAGGAAGCAGATTGGCCTGCCCCTCCGCATTCTGGGGCCTTGTCCCATAAACATAGCTTCCCTGACTGCCGCACAGCCTGTACATTTCCTCCACAAATTCCCGCAGGCGGCGCGTATCGCATCCCGCCACGTTATAGGTACCCGGCTCCCCCCTCTCAAGCAGACTTATAAGGGCAGACGCCGCATCTTCGATATAAAGAAAGTTCCACCATTGGGTACATTCCCCCAGCTTCATCTCTCCTCCCCTGCTCCAGGTCTTAAGGCAGGACTGCACCAGGGACCACGGGTGATCCCCCGGTCCGTATACGCTGAATATTCTTCCATGAATATAATCCAGGGCAAGGCTTTTGCAAAGCTCCTCAGCCTCCACTGCAAAGACCCTTTTTGCCTTCCCATACTCCGATACCGGATTGCAGGGCATATCCTCTGTGATGAGCCTGCTGCAAATGCCATATTCTGCCTGAGAACCGGTAAAAAGGAAACGCCTGCAGCCCATCCCAAACGCTGCCCTTACCGCCTTTAAAGAGCTTTCCACATTAGACTGCTGCACGTCCCGCAGGGTTCGGTTGTCACTGCCCGCCCCTTCCCAGCAGGTGTGAATCCAGGCATCCGCAGAAGCAGAATCCCGATTCTGAATTTCTTCGATCCTCTCCATCTCCAGCTCGGTTATCTGTACCTGAGAACAAACCTCCTTTGGCACATGATCCTTTAAAGCCTTAAGCCGTTTAGAGCCTGGCCGTACCACTGCCTGTACCTGGTGTCCTTTTAATAAAAGCTGGCGAACGGTCACAGCACCGATAAAGCTGGTAGCGCCTGTCACTACTACTCTCATCCTGTCATCACTCCGTTCCCTTGATCCGGGGGATAATCATCATCTCATCCATTTCTTCCTCCGGCAGGAAGGGTGAAAGGTCTTCCAGCGGCGGGGAAATCATGGTTCCGTCCGGCAGCCGCTTTGCCGAGGATTTGGGCTCAAAATTCTGGTCCGTTGTCACAAATGCCTCACAGATGGCAGGTCCTGTAAGCGCCAGTGTCCTTTCAATGGCAGCCGCCAGTTCTTCATTGTGACGGGCAGCTTCATAGGGCAGCCCATATGCTGCTGCCAGCTTCTCCATGTCCGGAAAGCTTAAATCATGACTGTCGATCCCAATTCCCACCAACGGCTCTCCAAAGAAATTTCTCTGGGTCTGGCGAATGGAATGGTATCCCCCGTTGTTAATCAGAAAAATCTTGACGGGAATCTTGTGATGAACAATGGTCTGCAGCTCCTGCAGATTCATCTGAATGCTCCCATCCCCTGTCAGAAGGATAATTTCCTCCTTCGCTGCCGCCCAGGCCCCGATGGCAGCCGGCAGATCATACCCCATAGCCGCAATAGCCGAATTGCTGATAAAGCGCTGTCCCTTCTTTATGATATAAGAGTGACCGCCTGCCACACAGGCAGAACCATTTCCCACCACGGTTATCTGCCCCTCCTTCAGCCGGCTGCTCAGCTCCTTAATAAAGGCATAGACATTGGCCGCCTTTTCATGATCCGGACAGCAATGCTCCGGCCGGATCACCGGATATCGCTCTTTCCACATACGGCAGGTCTCATTCCAGGTCATGCCAGAAAGCCCCTCCCCTCCGCCGAATATGGTCTTTTTTTCCGTATATTCCTTTTCCAATACCCGTAACATGGTTTCCAGAAGATTCCTTGCGTCGGCATGAACCCGCATATCTGCATGAACACTGGGCTTTTTTAATTCCTCCTGATCCACGTCGCTGAAGATCACATAAGCCTCTCTTGCCCATGTCTCATAATTATACCCCACCTGACGAATGCTCAAACGGCTTCCCACAGAAAATACAAGATCACTGTTCTGAATGGCAAAATTACCCGGTCTGTCGCCCATGTTTCCGGCTCGTCCCACATACAAGGGGTGTATGTCCCAGATACAATCCTGACTGTTCCAGCCGGTTACTACCGGAATCCCCAGCCGCTCTGCCACCTTCATAAATGCCTCATGAGCCCCGGCGATCCGAATCCCGTTGCCTGCGTTAAAAACCGGTCTTTGGGCCTGGCCGATTTTTTCAATAATCCTTCTGGCTGTGTCCTCTGAAACCGGATGGGGAAGCTTCTGCCGGCATTCTCCCTTTCCTGCATAGTCCTCGTCAATGGCATGAGGCGGCTCCTCCACAATCAGGGGTCTCTCTCCCCGGCTTCCTGCCAGCACTGCCGCCTTTAGGCTGTCCTTGGGGCAGCCGGCCACCACAGGCGTACCAGAAGTATGGTCCACTCCCACAGCATGTACGGCCCAGCCGCTTCCTCCTGTCTCATAGTCCGCCGCATCAAAGCCAGCCAGATGCTCCGTATCCACATAAGCTCCCTGTACGTCCAGAGGGATATCCAGCCAGCATGGTCCCGGCCTTCCGGAATATGCCAGATACAACGCCTTTTCCAGACAATACCGGATCCGCAGCGGATCCACCACCATTTCGCTATATTTGGTCATACAGGCTACGGCCTTCACAATGTCAAATTCCTGATCTCCCATGGCACGGATTCCCACTCCTGACCAGCGGGCCGTAGTATCATACCTTACCTGCCCTGACAAAACCAACATGGGAATCGAATCCAGCCAGCCTCCCACCACACCGGTAATGGCATTGGTGCCGCCTGGACCTGTGGTCACACACAGCACGCCGATTTTATTATGAATCCGGGCATACGCCTCCGCCGCCATGGCACAAGCCTGCTCATGGTGCTGATACAAGGAATGAAGCCCCGGCTGATGACCCAGAGCGTCATTAAGATGCATGGCCCCGCCGCCTGTGACCGTAAACACCTGGCTGATCCCTGCCTCTACCAGCTTTTGTGCAATATAATTGGACACCTTTATCTTCATAATGGAAACTCCTTTCCTTCCCGGAGGGGAGGTTTTCTTTCGATTATAGCACATCCTGGGAAAAAATCCTACTCCCTAAAATCTTACGCTTTCCGGGATACCCCTCCCTCCCCACCTACTTCCAACTCTGCCAGCAACCTTCACTTTTCAAAATCAAATGAATCAGCTATAATCGCAGAGTAATGCAAATATGGATTTTCGGCCAACAACCAACAACGGGACAGACAAGTCCCCGCATATTAAAAAGGAGAGAATTATATTTATGAAAAAACAATCACAATTTCTGGCTGTATTATCCGCTGCGGCAGTAATGGCTGCAGTAACCCCTAACCTGATCAACACCCCTTTCGGCACTGCCGATGTTGCTTTTGCGGCTTCCAAAGCCGGATGGGTTATGGAAGACGAAAACCTTCGCTATTTGGATTCTGACGGATATCCTTTGACGGACACCTGGAAGAAAAAAGACAATGACTGGTACTATCTGAATGAGGACGGCTATATCGCCCGCTCTGCTATGATCGATGAGTATTATGTAGACGAAAATGGCAAGCGTGTGTACAATACATGGATCCAGGCAGAGAATGATGACTGGGATGACGACATTTCAGAGGATAGCTGGTATTATTTTGGAAACGACGGCAAATATGCTGTCTCCAAATGGCAGACTATTGACAACAAAACCTACTACTTTAACGAAGAAGGCCATATGCAGACCGGGAAGCTGGAGCTTGACGGATATACCTACTATCTGGGCGGCGAGGGCGACGGTGTCATGAAAACCGGATGGGTGCAGCTTGAAAACGAAGACGACTCCCTTGATCTGGATATGATCTGGCACTATTTTGACAGCAAGGGAAGAATGGTAGTCAATCAGATCGACCGTAAGATCGACGGACATTACTACACCTTTGAGAACGGCATCATGCAGACCGGATGGTATAAGCTTCCTGCCGTACAGGATACCGCACAGGCAGAAGAAGGCTCTGAGGCTGCTGCTGCCGATTCCAATGCAGCAGAGGAAGCACCGGCCATCGCTTTATCTGTAGGAGACTTCCAGTATTATGAGGAGGACGGAAAGCGTGCAGAAGGATGGCACAGAATTGAGGGGGCGCCTGGCATCAGCGAGGAAGGCGAGCTCTTTACCTTCTACTTTAAAAAAGGAAGCCCCTATCATGCCTCTGCCGGAATCCAGACCTTTAACATTGATTCCAAACGCTATGGCTTTAACACCAAAGGCGAGATGGTAACTGGACTTCAGTCTGTGACTACAGAAGACGGCCGTACTGTTAACTACTACTTTGATGAGGAAGGCGTAATGAAAACCGGCAAGCAGGTCATCTATAACGAGGATTTAGACGAGAATCAGACCTGGTTCTTCCTGACTGACGGCGGCAACAAGGGACAGGGCTTCCACGGAGTCCGCGACAACAATGTATACCGTCAGGGTCTGCGTCAGGATGCAGAACGGGATCTGCGCTATGCCCCGGTTGAATTAGACGGCGTCCGCTATCTGGTCAATGCCTCCGGAACCATCCAGAAGGCATCATCTTCCTCCAAATCTGACGAAATGCCGGAGCTGGGAAAAGGATTTAAAGATATTAAAGATGCCAATGACAAGATCTGGACCGTAGATACCAATGGTATCATCCAGCAGTAAGCAGCAGTTTCGAAATTCAATTAGACTCACAAGTATCACTGCAGCCCTGTTAATAGAAGAATAATGCAAATGAGAAAGCATCCGTTCAAATGCTGATATGGCAGGCGCATCTGCGCCTGCCTGATTTATACTTAAGAACACTTTGATTCAAGAGCATATCTATTTGCCAAAGGATTGAAAGCTGTTCTGCTGTCAGCTTCTGTCTGACATCTGCATCTCACTCCTGAAATCTCCGGCTCCCACAGAAAACAACACTGCCGAACATCCCGGCAGCTCCAGGGCAAGCTTCCCGTCCTTCACTTCATAATCCTCAATCCCGGCATTATACCCGTCTCCATAGCTTAACATAAGCCGACGCATCACCTGCCCGTCACAGACTCCCAGCTCCCACACCGGAAGTTCCACCTGTAATGCGCCTTCCCTGTTATTGACTGCCACTACACACCGGTTTGTCCGGTACATCCGGCCATAGGCAATCAGCTGTTGGCCTGCCAAAAGCTGTTTTAGAGATCCGTATCGCAAAGCAGGAAGATTCTTGTGAAGGGTAATCATATAGCGGTGAAATTCGATCAGCTCATAATCTTCATTTCCCCAAGGATAGGTCCGCCTGTTGTCCGGATCTGTCCAGCCGCACAATCCTGCCTCATCGCCATAATACAAGGTCGGAGCTCCGGGCCATGTCATCTGAATCATCACAGCCTCCCGTAGCACACTCTTTTTCACCCCTTCATTTGCCCTCTCCGCTCCCACAGTGCCGATTCTTCCCACCATTTGATTGGTACGGGTAAGAAACCGGCTGTGGTCATGATTCGAAAGCTGGTTCATGGCTACCATTAAAGACGGGGTCTGCATCCGGCTCATATGATAAAACATGGCTCTGAAAAAATTCTCCCCATCGCCATACAAATCCCCGTTATACTCGTCGCTGTGCTTTTCCATGCCTGTTAAAAACCAGGTAAGCGGCTCCATAAATGCATCATAATTCATAACAGAATCCCACTGATCCCCCTGAAGCCAGCTTTTCGGATCTCCGTAATGCTCTGCCAATATCACAGCCTCTGAATTGGCCTTTTTCACATTCTCCCGAAAATCATGCCAGAACTTGTGGTTAAATTCACTGCTGTGTCCCAAATCCGCCGCCACATCCAGACGCCATCCATCCACATTATATGGCGGAGACACCCATTTGCGGGCAATGGCCATAATATACTCATAAAGCTTGGGAGACTCCTCGTAGTTCAGCTTAGGCAGCGTATCATGTCCCCACCATCCGTCGTAATTATGATTATAAGGCCATGCATCTTCCTTATAAAACTTAAAAAAGGTACGGTACGGACTGTCCTCCGACTCATAAGCCCCTGGCTCATACATCCCCTGGCGGGAATAAATCAGCTCCCTGTCCAGCCATTTATTAAAAGAGCCGCAGTGATTAAAGACCCCGTCTATGATCACCTTCATGCCGCGCCTGTGAACCTCCTCCATAAATCTGGCAAAAAAGGCATCGCTTGCTTCCAGATTCTCTAAATCTGCAGTACGGATTTGGTAGCGGGTAGCGCTCTCATTGCCGGCAGCATTCTCTGCCACCAGGTCCCCTCCGTCTTTCACAATCACCCCGAAATGAGGATCAATGTGATCATAATCCTGGGTATCATACTTATGATTGGAAGGCGATACAAATAACGGATTAAAATAGATCACCTCTACTCCCAAATCCTGAAGATAATCCAGTTTGTCCCAGACTCCCTGCAGGTCTCCTCCATAAAAGCAGCGCACATCCATAGAAGACGGATTCTGTCCCCAATTCTCGATTCGCTGAACCGGTTCCCCAATGTAAACATATTCCCGGGACTGCACGTCATTATCATAATTCCCTCTGCAAAAGCGGTCCACAAAAATCTGGTACATGACCGCTCCCTTGGCCCACTTAGGCGTATGGAATCCAGGGGTAATACAAAACGCGTACTGGTCGTCATGCTCCTCCGACGGCCCCATGCGGTTATAGCAACAGATTTCCTGGTTCTTTATTACCTTAAAATAATAACGTCTTGGCTTTTTCCCGGCCACAATCACATACTCAAAATAATCAAACATCTTGTCCGAAGACGTTTTCCCCATCCTGGCAACGAGCTTTCTTTCTTCTTCTATATAAAAAACGGCATCCGCATTGTCTTTTGCTGTCCTGAACCGAATCAGCACCCGATCTCCCTCGTCCGGCTCCTCCGGCCTTCGGTAATCAGAAGTCTCATCTGCAAACAATGCTCTCCAGTTCAATTCTCTGTTCTGTTCATCCCTCATAGCTCCAATATATCCTCTCGCTTTTCCTATTCCTATTGCCCATAATAGCTATCTGTCTAAACAACGTAAAAACGCTAATACTCCTATTTTATCTGATTCCTATTCAAGATACAACTAATTTCTTCACTTTTTTCAAAAATGCAGCTATTGCCACCCTAAACATCCTTTGAACAGTTCCATACAGTACATATCTGCCAAAAGCTTTCCCTTTTCAAGACACAAATTCCTCATAAAAGGACAAAGTGAAAGAGCCGACGGGGTAGTCGGCTCTTTCAGGAGAAGGTATTTCGTTTCTTATGGGGTGTAGCAAAAACTATATAATGTATTGGGGGGTTACGTCTATTATAATAGCATATACCAAGAAATAAGTCTGCACAAACTTCTATTTTTTTTCAATATTTTTCTGTGCATATTCACATCACATCTTCTCTTTCCCCTAAAAATCCATGGAACTTTTCCACAGCTCTCTACACTTCTGCCTCAAACAAGGCCTCAAATTCCTTCTGTCCGATCTTCTCTTTTTCAATCAGCAGCTCACAGCATTTGTCTAAAACCCTTCGATTCTGCCGGATAATATTCTGTGCTTTCTGATAGCACTCATCAATGATCCGCTTCACCTCTGCGTCAATCGCCCCGGCTACACCCTCGCCATAGCTTCTGGCATGTGCCAAATCCCGGCCGATGAATACCTCATCCTCATCGCTGTCATAATTAATCATGCCCACGGATTCTGACATGCCATATTTCGTCACCATGGCCCGCGCAATCTTACTGGCCTGCTTAATATCCTGAGATGCCCCGGTCGTCACATCTTCAAATACAATCTCCTCTGCAATCCGTCCGCCTAAGGAAACCATAATATTCTGCAGCATCTTTCCCTTAGTGTTGAACATCTCATCCTCTGCAGGCAAAGGCATGGTATAGCCTGCCGCACCGATTCCTGTGGGAATAATGGAAACCGTATGGACTGGTCCTACATCCGGAAGAACATGGAATAAAATGGCATGGCCTGCCTCATGGTAGGCTGTAATCCGTTTTTCCTTCTCTGAGATAACACGGCTTTTCTTCTCTGCGCCGATTCCCACCTTCACAAAGGACTTGTCAATGTCAACCTGGCGGATATAAGAATGATTCGTCTTAGCCGCATGAATCGCCGCCTCATTCATCAGATTCTCCAGATCCGCGCCTGTAAATCCGGAAGTAGTCCTGGCTACCCGTGCCAGATCCACATCCTCAGCCAAAGGCTTTTCACTGGAATGGACCTTTAGAATCTCCTCCCGCCCTTTCACATCCGGTCGTCCCACTGCTACCTTCCGGTCAAAACGCCCTGGCCTTAAAATAGCCGGATCCAAAATATCTACCCGGTTTGTGGCAGCCATCACAATAATCCCCTCATTGACGCCAAAACCGTCCATTTCCACCAAAAGCTGGTTCAAGGTCTGCTCCCGCTCATCATGCCCGCCGCCCATACCGGTACCTCTGCGTCTGGCCACCGCATCAATCTCGTCAATAAATACGATGCAGGGAGCATTTTTCTTGGCATCTTCAAACAAATCCCTTACCCGGGACGCACCTACGCCTACAAACATCTCCACAAAATCCGAGCCGGAAATACTAAAGAACGGCACTCCTGCCTCTCCGGCCACTGCCTTGGCAAGCAGCGTCTTACCGGTCCCTGGCGGCCCTACCAAAATGACTCCCTTGGGAATCCGGGCTCCCACACTGGTATACTTATGGGGATTTCGAAGAAAATCCACCATCTCCTCCAAATCCTCTTTCTCCTCCTGCAGACCGGCTACATTCTTAAAATTCACCCGGCTGCTGTGTGTCATCCGGGCGCGGCTCTTTCCAAAATTCATCATTCTGGAATTGGTCCCTCCGCTGGCGCTGGCCCGCATGTTCATCATGACAATCAGAACCACTGCCATAACCACGGAAATCCCTACCGGCAGAATCACACTAAGCCAATAATTTCCCTGAGGCACATTGTTCATCAAATAGTCAATGTCACGGCTCTCCAAAAGTCTCTTGGCCTCATTCACATCCGACACATAGACTGTATATTCCTGATCGCCGATCAAAAGAAGCACCTCACCGGTAGGCGCCTGTTCATTCTGATTGATTACAGCCTCGGAAATCTCCGCATTGTCAAGAACCTGTAGAAAGGTCTGATGAGTCAGCCGCTGCTGGCCTCCGCCCTGCAGCGCCTGGGTAAACCACAGCATTGCCACCAAAAACAATGCCAAAAGCAGAATCCCGGTACCTCTGAATGTCTGTTGTTTCACTGAAAATTGCCTCCTCACTGTCTGCCCCATCCTTTCTGGAACAGCACTCTTATACAGCCCCCTGCCAGGCGGCTGCTCTCACCTTCTGACAGCAGTTCCCTAACCTAAACCGCCGCCTCTTTACAGCTCCACCACTCCGATATAGGGCAGATTCCTGTACTTCTGCGCATAATCCAGCCCATATCCTACTACAAATTCATCTGGAATCGTAAAGCAGGTATAATCCACCTTCACCTGTTTCTTTACCCTGCGCTCCGGCTTATCCAAAAGCGTACACAGACGAATGCTGGCAGGCCCCCTCTGCTTTAGCACCTCCATCAAATAAGACAGGGTTCTGCCGGAATCAATGATATCCTCCACAATCAGTACATGAAGATCCGTCAAGGGCTCATCTAAATCCTTTACGATACGGACCACACCGCTGGATTTGGTATCATCCCCATAGCTTGACACAGACATAAAATCCAGACTGACCGGCACGGTCAGCCGCTTTGCCAGCTCACAGGTAAAGAACACTCCGCCTTTCAAAATGCAGATCAGATGGACTGCCTTCCCCTCATAATCTTTACTGATCTGGGCTGCCACCTGGCTGATTCTTGTGTTTACCTCTTCCTCTGACAATAATACCCGAATCTTATCTGCCATATGCTTTTCCTCCGTAAAAATCCACCTGCAATATTGTATGTGTATCTTCCGCAATCTTATAATATTCGCTGATCCGGTATCCGACCACCCACAGCACCTGATTTCCTTCTGCCAGCACCAGAATCTGATCCCGCACCTCTCTGGGAACCTTCTGATCTATCAGAAACCGCTTCAGCGTTTTACGTCCGCCTCCCGGCAATACCAGATAATCTCCCGTCCGCCGATATCGAACGGATAGCGTATCTTTTATTCTATCATAATCAAACCATTTCGTATACTCTTTTTTGGTAATTTCTGTCCCTTTCTTCCAGGAAAACGCCTGAAATTCCATATTCCCCACCCTTACCGGCCCTTTTAACACCTCCGGCAAAAACACCCTGCCTTCTTCCCTATCTTCGAGCTCCTGTCTGTTTCCTTTTTCTTTGCCGCTGCAGATCTCAATGACAAGCTCCTCATAGGTTCTCCTGGCCTGCAGACTTCCCGGAAGATCACATCTCCCCCCCACCGGCCCCTGCACCAGGCGCTCAATCTGTTCAAAATGCTTTGCCGTAATATTTTTATGTCCTGGCGCCGTTATATCAAGCATAAGACGGATCAGATAAGACCGGATAATCGGCTCCTGCCCTAAGAACACCCTGCTCCCTATGGATACCCCAAAATTCATCCTTTGCCCGGCATCCTCCCACACCTTCTCTGCCTGTCCCCTCAAATACCTGTCTGCCTGTCCAATAAGCCCTCCTGCATGCAGGATATTCTCCGGCGTCCTTTCATTCACATACCGGATCATATACGGAATCAGATCCCCTCGAATCCGATTGCGCGTATACGCCTTTTCCCCATTGCTGGAATCCTCACACCAGCCAATCCCTCTTTCCTCCAGGTATTCCACAATCTCCTGTCTTCTCACCCCCAAAAGCGGACGAACCCGGTTCCCCTGCACCGGCTGCATGCCCGCCAGCCCCCGAAGCCCGCTCCCTCTCAGAAGATGGTGAAGAATCGTTTCTACATTATCATCCTGATGATGGGCCACTGCAATCCAAACCGGCCTTTGTCCAACCCCCTCTATCCTTCTGCTCTCCTCCTCCCATTCCTGTGCGGCTCTCTCCAGGGCCTCATACCGCAGAATCCGTCCTGCCTCCTCCACTGAAAGCCCCTGCTCCCTGGCATACCCTGCCGCATCCCGATACACTGCCTCAAAAGGCACACCAAGCTTCTGGCAAAGCGCCCCGACAAACTCTGCATCCCGGTCTGCCTCTTTCCCTCTCAGCCCATGATGCACATGCACCACCCGAAGCCGCAGCTCTCTATCATTTTCTGCCATCACTGTCAAAAGACACACAGAATCTGCCCCTCCCGACACCCCCAAAATCACCCGGTCCCCTTCTCCAAACATTCCGTTCTTTTCCGCAAACTCCCAAACCCTTTTCCACATACAATCCCTCCGCAAATCCGCCTTTATCCCTGTGGATCCAATGATTTCCCACACATTCCCGCCATTCCAGCGCCATTTACTGTCATTTGGCAAATAAGTACGCGCCTCAAGTATAACTATACCTGTATCCCCCCTATCATGCAAGCCATTTCCCTGCTCTTTTTTTATCATATTTTCCTCCCGTTCCCCCTTTGCGGATTCTTGTGCTTTGAGCAAAAAGATTTAATAAAAAAGAGCGCCCCAGCGCCCTTTTCTCCTTCATCTCCTCCATATTCCTCCCACCAGCACCATCATATCGTCCCTGGGTTCCTCCTCCCTGCATGCAAACTGCAGAAGCTCCTCTGCCATTTCCTGTACGCTATGTACCTCCATTCCTTCAATATACTCCCGCATACTTCCTTCTTTATCCTCCCCCGGACATGCCTCCAGGACTCCGTCCGTCACCATCACCACCCGGTCTCCGTCCCAAAGCTTCCGTGACAGCAGCACCGGCTCCACCGTGCCGATCACCCCGGCAGGAACCTCTCCGGCCTCCAGCACCTCCACCCCGTTTCCACTCAGTACAAAGGTAGCCACTGCCCCCAGCTTCATGGCCTCCAGTACCCCTGTGTGCAGATCCACACAGCACAAATCCAAAGTGGCCGGATGCTGCTCTGCTCCTACTAACATCAGCACCGTATTCACCATCTTTAAGGTAGCTCTTGCCGAAAAGCCTGTCTCCAAAAGCTGCTGAGCCAGCTCTACCACCCGCCTGCTCTCCAAGGATGCCTGTTCCCCGCTTCCCATGCCGTCGGAAACGCTCATAATCACCTGCCCCGGTACTTCCTCTGAATAAGTAAAATTATCTCCGGAAAGATTTTCCCCTTCTCTCGGTATTCTGGCTATTCCGTACATCATCCGGTATCGCCCTGCCTCGGAAAAATGAATTGTGGCAGTCTGCCTTGTCACCAGCGCCCTGGTGTCCTTTGGCGCATACCACCCGCGGTTTCCCATGGCCTGTCCCAGAATTTCCGCCGCCTCCCGGGCTGTCACACACTTTCCATTGGTGGTCCGCACCGTCAGGTATGCCTCTCTTTGCCGATTTTCATACTCCAAAAGCAGCAGATTCTCCACCAGCATATGGTGTTGGCGGAACATTCGTTTTACAGTCTCTCCCTTCTGCTCCGTAATATCTGACGCCTGCTCCATCTGGTGGGCAAACTCCTCCAAAATCACTGCCAGCTCCCGAAACTGCACCATCACAGTATCCCGGCTTTCCAGAAAGCGGTTTTTCCACTCCAGATTCATTGTAGCACGTCCCAGATTCCGGTTCAGCTGTGCCAGATAATCTTCCCGCCTGCGGCAGGTCTCCATAAAGAAACGAGGCATGTCCTCATACTCAATCTGCCCTTTTTGCTCAAAGGTCCGTAAAAGATAATGAAGATAATAGCTGCCGTCCTTCTCACTGTCATGATACAGATTGCACCGTCCGCAGTCTCCGCATACCATAGCCGCCGACATCTGCATAGCTGCAAGTGCGTCCTCCTTCGTCAGCCCTCGTTTATTTTCCAGGTCGTCCTGGCAGGATTTTGCCAGCACACTCAAAGACCGGGCCATTTCTCCCAGTCTGCTGGCTGTATACATATTTACATCCGCCATATCCCGGCGTTTTGACCGTCTCCACACAAAAATCCCCTCCTAAACCACATTATATGCGGCAGGAAGGGATTGTATTCATATTCCCGTCAATTCTTGGTATTGGGCTTTAACAGAATCTCGTCCGGCTTCACCAGTCCCAACTTCTGCTTTGCCACTTCCTCTATGTACTGCTTGGTCTGAACATATACTTGATATTCCTTCAGCTCCTCAGCCCGATTCGTCTCCTGGTCATACTGCTGCTGTAAAAATGCCTCTCTCTCCTGGTATTCCAGATTCTTCTTCTTCATGGATGCGCTTTTTACGTTGACCACTACCCCCAGGCTGAACACTACCAGAGTAATGCCGATGATCGCCATCCGGTTGCCCCAGCGGTCTTTTCGCTGCTTTTTTATTCTTTTTCCGGTACCGCTGCTATACCTTTCCATAAATCTACCCCGCTGTTTTCTGCCTTAGTAAGGAACTGTTCCTAAAAGTTCATCGTTTTCGTTTTAATATCTTTATTCTAATGCATCTGACAATCTTTTTCAACATCTTTCGAAAAAAAGCGCTGCACAGCCGGTCATACACCACCATGGAGAGAAGCACTGCCCCAATGACATACAGCCGCAAAGCCCCGTCATTTTCCCGATACAACAGGTAAAAGACACTAAATCCGGCAAATATCCAATATATCAGATCCTCAAGCCCTACCCACAGCCAGCCGTGACGCACCACTGCACGGAACACCCGAAGCAGGTCATACAGAGCCATCAGACATGCGCCTGCAGTGATTCCCATCATCAGCAGCCTGGCTTCAAAATGAATGTTGGGACTCATTCCCCCGCCCCTTTCCTACCGGAATAACCGGACAAAAAATGACTGTCCCGCCTTGCGGTAGGCTTCATTGGAGGAATAAGCCATGCTGTCCACGGTTCCGGTTACATCCACCTCTCCTTTTTCCACCGAGAGCCTGCTTACATGCAGATCCTTCCCTTTTAATGTCAAAAGCCCAAGATCCGTATCCATGACCACCTGATTTTCGTCAAAAGATACTACCTCCCGCACTCCTGTCAGGTTAGCTGCAGCCCGGTTCTGCAGAAAACAGGAATGAGGACGACTTCCCGATTTTTCCTCCATAAAAAAGACCTCCTGCTATACGAAACACCTGGTTTCAATATATGAAGAGATCCTTTTCATTATGCCGCTTTCTTTTTTAATCAGACGATTTCCGTCAAATAAGGAACAATGCCTTACATGCTCTTACAGATACCGGTACAGCTCCTTGGCATCATCCTTTCGAACCGTTTCCTGAACATCTAACACCTCTACCCTCACAGAGCTGGTGCCAAACTGTATTTCTATAATATCTCCCACCTTCACGTTCACGGACGCCTTGGCAGGCTTATCGTTCACCAGGACCCGCCCCGCGTCGCAGGCTTCGTTGGCTACAGTCCGACGCTTGATCAGGCGGGATACCTTCAAATATTTATCCAATCTCATCCTATTATTCGTTTACCATATCCTTTAATGCTTTGCCTGGTTTGAACTTCGGGCTCTTGCAGGCGCTGATGGGCATCGTCTCACCGGTGCGGGGATTCCTGCCCTCTCTTGCCGCCCTCTCAGAAACCTCAAATGTGCCAAATCCAACCAACTGTACCTTATCGCCATTCTTTAACGCAGTAGACACAACATCGGCAAATGCCTTCAACGCTGCTTCCGCATCCTTTTTGGAAATCTCCGCCTGTTCTGCAATCGCTGCTACTAATTCAGTCTTATTCATGATTATTTCCTCCTAAAATCATTTGGCAGCAGCCTTGTACTGCTGCCTCGAAATAGTGTACTCTACAATTTATATCCGTTTTGCTACAGTTTGTCAAGGTTTTTCGTTTTTTTCCTGCTTTTTAATGTCATTCCACAAATCCAGACTTTCCTCTGCTGATAACGACTTCGGATCCCCAAACACATGAGGATGGCGGCGTATCATTTTTTCACATACGCCATCCACCACATCCTTCAGATCAAAATACCCGTTCTCCTTGGCGATCTGGCTGTAAATCAGCACATTAAAAAGCACATCTCCCAGTTCCTCGCATAGATTGTTCATATCCTGCTTGTCAACCGCTTCCGCTACCTCCCTGGCCTCATCCAGCAGGCAGGGCTTTAAGCTTTCAAAGGTCTGCTTTCTGTCCCAGGAGCAGCCCTGCTCGGAACGCAGGGTCTCCACCACAGACATCAGCTCCTCAAATGTATGCATAGTCACCCCTCCTTTGGTGATTTCTTTTTCCCGATCATCACCAGGATCGTCCTGGCCTTTGCCATAAGCTGCTTCTGGTTCTCTGCCTCCGGTTCCGATCCCGGTTCAAAATATCCGTTATGCTCCCGGTCTCCCGTGTTAAAAGCCACATGCCATGTCATTCCCTTCGGAAGATGAGGCAGGGCAAACTCATGAGGTTCCCAATGCATGTTGTATGCCACAAAGAAATAATCATCCTCTGTACCGTCCGGTCTTTTCCCATAGCTTCCGCAGTACAGAATGCCTAACTGCCTTCTGAACGGGTCAAATTCAGGAGCCCAGGCTTTCACGCCATGATATGACACATCCGGAAACCCACATGCCTCATAATCCATCAGCCGCGGCTCCCTCTTTCCATGAAACACCGGATGAGCCTTCCGAAAAGCAATCACTGCCTTCACAAACTGCAGCAAATCCCCATTGGTTCTTGTCTGGTTCCAGTTCAGCCAGGAAATCTCATTGTCCTGGCAGTAAGCATTATTATTGCCCTTCTGGGAATTGCCAAACTCATCCCCTGCCATAAAAAGAGGAGTGCCCTGGCTTAGAAACAGCAGAAGAAAGCTGTTGTAAAGCTGCTGTCTGCGAAGCTCTACCACCTTTTTTTTGCGCACAGGCCCTTCCACTCCGCAGTTCCAGCTATAATTCTGACTAATGCCATCCTGATTCCTTTCGCCGTTTTCTTCATTATGCTTCTGCTCATAGCTGACCAGATCCATCAAGGTATACCCATTGGTATTTGCCATATAATTGATGATTCCGCAGCCTGCCGGGTTGCATCTGCTTCTGTAGGCAAGGGCATTCATCTGCCCCTCATCCCCTTTCAGAACCCGGCGCATATCTGTCAGAAAGCCGTCGTTATACTCTCCCAGATGGCGGTCTCCCTTCACCGGCGTATCCCGCTCATCCCAATAAGAGGCCCACAGCTTTGTCCCTGCCAAATAAGGATCCCTGGCTAAAAGCTCCGTGGGCGCTGCACCCACCAGGTGAACGCCGTCCAAGTGATATTCCCTGACCCAGCGCCTTACCATATCCAGCACAAATACCGATGATTCCTGCCCGGTAAAGAATAATTCTGCAACCAGTTCGATTCCTGCCTGATGAAGCTCTTTCACCAGATTCTTAAGCTCTAAAACCGGACTGCGCCGCTTTCCCGCATACGCAACCTTGGGCGCACCGTGAAAGGCCCGCCCATATCCCCAATAATTTATTTTTCCTGTCAATACCTCCCTGCCGGCAGGATCTCCTTCGTTCCTTGCAGTCATAACCTCGGAAAACTCTGCTATGGGCATTAACTCCAAAGTAGTGATCCCCAATTCCTTCATATAGGGAATCTTCTCAATAATCCCCCGAAAGGTTCCCTTATCCTTTACCTTTGAAGAAGAATGTCTTGTAAATCCCCGCACATGGGCGCGGTACACAATACAATCTTCATAAGGAATCCGCAAAGGCTTATCCCCTTCCCAGTCAAATTCCTCCTGACAGACCGGACTCCGCAGAAGTCTATGTACCTGTTCTGCATCTCCCCACTCTCCGCAGCCTGTAAAAGCATATCCATAAGGATCAGGAAAGTACTGTCCGTCTGCCTCAAAAGCATACTGAAGACGATACAAATCTTTTCCCGTCACAGTCATCTCCCAAACATTACCGGTTCTTCCTTCTTCTGGAAACATAATGCGAACCGGTTCCGGATCCATCTGATGCGGCGCCGACGGAGCAAACAAAAGCAGGCTACACTGCTTTGCCTCTGCTGTCACAGAGACATGTATTCCTCCCTCCACATTTGTGAGACCAAATGGATATGCTTTCCTGTCATTGTTGTCAATCCTGTACTGCCGCATGCTCCAGCCACCTTTCTTCTCCCAGCCAATCTTCTTTTGTCCGTAACTGTTCAAAGCCTCACAGTTACTTCTGTCCTACCTCTTTTGACGACCTGAATGATTCACATTCATTATCAACCCTGATCCTTTAACTGCCTCATCCCTTTATACAGATTTTCCTTATATACCCCCTGCTCCACAAGACCGCGGATTGCCGCCTCCACTGCAGCTTTATCCTCCTGATAGGTCACGCCAAACCATCTGTCACGGGTTTCCAGCACCTTCACTCGGGCTTTCCCTGCCTGAATCAAATCATCGATTACCCCAGGCAGAAGATATTCCGCCTTGAGATTTCCTGCATGGCTGTCTAAAAAAACCGGAAACCTCCGCTCCAGCTCCTCCAAAAAGGCCGGAGGCGCTCCCCACATATTCATTGATACATGCTGATCTGCATGGACTGACACAGGATTTCCCTTTTCATCCTTTGCCGCAATTCCATGTTCCTTTTGCTCAATGTCATAGGTCTCTGTCACCTGTTTTAGGCTCCCGTCTTCCCCCAGCCTGCAGATTCCTCTTGTAACGGACCCGTTCTCACTTAATGTATTTGACAGGATAAAGCCGGCCATACACATATCGTATACATCTGACTCTGTGTCCATGGTCTCTGTCATATAGGCGTGAATGCTGCGGAAAGCCTCCTTTCCATAATAATCGTCTGCATTGATGACCACAAACGGCTCCTTCACAATCCCTCTGACCGACAACACCGCCTGACCGGTTCCCCAAGGCTTTTTCCTGCCCTCCGGCACCTGATAACCCTCGGGGAGATCCGCAAGCTCCTGATAAGCATAGACAACCGGAGCCACCTGCTCGATCCTCTCCCCGATAATCCGTTTAAAATCCTGCTCCAGATCCTTTCGAATAATAAATACCACTTTATTAAATCCTGCTTCCAGTGCATCATGAATCGAATAATCCATAATGATCTCACCGTTTGGCCCTACTGGCTCCAACTGCTTGATCCCGCCGCCAAACCGGCTCCCCAATCCTGCCGCCATAATTACCAAGGTTGTGTTTCTCATTTTCTGCTATCCTTTCTGCCGCCAGTCCTTCTCCACACGGCAATCCCATTTTCTCACAGCACTGTGGTGCATTTTCCCGGCACACTGCAGCCTTATGGCTATTGAATCCTTCCGATCCTCGGATAATACCGAAATAGCACCTTTGCTATGATCTTCTCCTTCTTTACATAGGTATTTGTCCAAAATCTTGCATCCTTTGAATAATTCCGGTTATCCCCCAGCATAAAATAGCAATCCTCCGGCACCTCAAAATGCATGGGAATCTCCGGAAGCATAGGCTCCCGAATATAGTCCTCCTGAAGGGGCTCCTCAGATCCGTTCAGATAAACATGTCCTCCATAAATATCCACGGTGTCCCCCGGAAGGCCGATCACCCGCTTTACAAAATAAATCTTCTCGTCATCCGGATAATGAAAGATCACAATATCCCCCCGCTTTGGATCTGCAAACAGATAAGAAAGGCGGGAGCCGATTACCCGGTCATTGGTCATAATAGTATTTTCCATGGAACCGCTAGGCACCTTACTGTTGGCTATAATAAAATTGTTCAACACCAGAGCAATGACTGCTGCCGATACAATAATCTTGAGCCATTCCCAGATTTCCTTTTTCCAGTTGACCTTTTCCTTTTGGAAATCTTCCTTCTCTATATCTCCTGCATGCCTCAGGCTTTCACCTTTCCTATCCTCCCCCAATTCTCCGTAATCCTTTTCTTCACTCATCTTTTCCTCCAAGTCATGCACACTTTACAGCACATAATGATATGGGTGAATTGCTTTTCTTTCACCCTTTCCTCCAAGTCGTGCACACTTTACAGCATATAATGATATGGGTGAATTGCTTTTCTTTCACCCTTTCCTCTCTACCTCCGGTAAGCATCTACAAGCTTATGAATCCTTTTTGCAGGATCCAGCAGTTCGCTTAAAGAATCATCATGATTCAAATTGTCAATGATCAGGGCAATATACTTGCTCATATCCACATTGATGTAATAGGGACGAGATAGAAGCTCCGGGCTCTGGTACACCAGGTTCGTGGTCAGAATCCGGTCAATAATACCATTGGCATAATACTCGTCAAACTTCACTAAGCCATTGGTAAACAGGCCGAAGGTAACGCAAACAAATACCTTTCTTGCCTTTCTCCGCTTTAACTCTTTGGCCACATCCAGCATACTCTCTCCTGAAGATATCATATCGTCAATGATCAGCACATCCTTTCCCTCTACGCTGGATCCCAGAAATTCATGTGCCACAATGGGATTTCTGCCGTCCACAATACGGGTGTAGTCGCGGCGCTTATAGAACATTCCCATATCCAGCCCCAGCACATTAGCAAAATATACGGCACGGCTCATACCGCCCTCATCCGGGCTGATCACCATCATGTGGCTGCTGTCAATCTCCAGCTCTGTCTCTGCCCTCAGCAGATATTTGATAAACTGGTAAATAGGCTGAACCGTCTCAAACCCTTTCAGCGGAATAGCATTCTGCACCCTTGGATCATGAGCATCAAAAGTAATGATATTCTCCACTCCCATGTTAGTCAGCTCCTGCAGGGCTAATGCGCAGTCTAAAGACTCTCTGCCGGATCGCCGGTGCTGACGGCTCTCATACAAAAACGGCATGATCACATTAATTCGACGGGCCTTGCCTGCCGCAGCGGCAATCACCCTTTTTAAATCCTGGAAATGGTCATCCGGAGACATCCGATTGGTCATACCACACAGGGAATAGGTCAGATTATAGTTGCACACATCAACCATGATATACAGATCATCCCCCCGAATCGACTCCTCAATGGTACCCTTTCCCTCGCCGGAACCAAAACGGGGTGTTCTGGCCTCCACAATATAAGAATCTCTCTGATAGCCGGAAAAGGCGATCGTGGATTTGTGCTCGCTCTCCCGCTCCTTTCTCCACGCTACCAGCCAGTCATTCACCTTTGCCCCTAATTCTGCACAGCTTTTCAACGGAATCAGTCCCAGTGGGCCTACAGGAATAGTCTCAATCGTCTTTTCTTCGTATATCATGTTTTTCCTCCATGTCTCGTGATTATTGAAGTCTGGTAATTCGGTATACGATACAACTCATAACGATTCTTTTATATCATTATGCTTCGCGCAAGTCAAGTTAATCCCCTGAAGTTTTTCTTTTTCATGCGGATATCCCCTCCATACAGGGGAACCGCGGCATAGTGGCTCATAATTCGGGATGCAACCCGGTCTGAATAGGCATCCCGCAGCATTCCGATGGACAGATTGGTCGAAATAATCGTGCCCTTTTGGCGGTTGATCCGCTCGTTAATACAATAAAAAAGCTGAGAAGACACAAAGGTATTGTTTACCTCTGTGCCCAGGTCGTCTAAAATCAACATCTCACAATCTAAAATGTGACGATAGCCGTCCTCTGCTTCCTCCTGGCTGTCCCGGCCGAACTTATACCTGGACAAAAGCTCAAACAAATCCTGAGAGGTAAAATAAATCACAGAAATATAACGATCAATCAATGCCTTGGCAATACAGTTGGTAAGAAAGGTTTTCCCCACCCCGGTACTGCCGGTAAACAAAAGATTCTTTCCTTTTCCGGGAAATTCCTCGGCAAACTCCTGACAATTGCGGATTACCATGCGCATATAGGCAAGCTCTGTCATGCCAAGCTGCCCGATTGTTTTCTCATCGTCATACCACTCATAAGAAAGCATGGAAAAATTCTCCTGCATCAGCACCTGCCGGATGTTGGACTGATCATACAGAATCCGGCTTCTGGCCTGCTCAAAGCACTGACATTTACGGCCCTGGGCATAACCGGTATCCCGGCACCGGGGACACCTATACCGCATCTCCATATAATCCGGCGGATATCCTGCTGCTGCCAAAAGCACCTGTTTCTGCTCTCGCAGATCCTGGAGCCTTTGCCGGAACTGGTATTTGGCAGCCTCGTCTCCCTGCAGAGCCTGTCTGGCACAGGCCGCTCCCCGTGTGCGGATTTCCTGATCCAGCTGCCGTATCTGGGGAACCCGCTCGTAGACCTCCTCAACACGGCGCTGCTGCTCATAGCGGTTCTTTAACTGCTGCTGCTCATAATCCCTCATAACCTCATTATACTGAGAATTTGTGAGTGCCATATCTCCTCCCCGCCGATCTTAACGAACAGACTCCGTACCGATCCAGGATTTCACCTGATCCAGCACCATAGCATCATAGTCTGTATCCCTCTGCTGAAAATTGTGGAACTGGTTAGACGCCTTCTTCACGGTACGCCTGTCCTTTCTGGTTTGATGCTTTTCATCTAACAGCTCAATATCCCGTACTGTCCTGACTCCTGCCTTTTTCCACTCCTCCAGAATCTTGTCTGCATAGCGGAAGCTGGGAGAATGAATGGCTGCCATAGTCCGGTTGCATGCCTCTAGCACTACCTCCAGAGAAAAGCCATAGCCGGACAGCCACTTTTCTATCATCTGCTTTTCTCCGTCCCCCGGTTTTCTGTCCGTCAGGCCAAAGCAGCGCATAACGGCAAAGGAGGATTTGGTAAAGCTGCCGGCGTAAACCCTGGCCTCCTCCACGGTCCTCAAGCCTTTTTCATGCCAGTTCAGCCCTACGGTCTCTATGTAGCGAATACTGGTATGCCCGCTCTGAACACAATACTCCACCAAATATTCCAACAGCTCTGCCGGCATATGGAGCTCGTCATAAAGATAGGCAAACACCTGGCACTCTCTGGAAGTAAAGATCTTATTCATATACTTTTGAGCAATGTAAAGAAGCTGGGTAAAATCCTCATCCTCTGCCAACCGGTCTATCCGTTCCTGGCCGTCCTTTTCGTTAGTCAGCTCCCGAGCTGCTTCCTTGCCGGTCAAATTCTGCTCCTGCGCAGGAAGCTTTTCCTGCACTGTTTTTTCTTCCCTGTCAGAAATAAGCGCTCCCATCCTCTCCCAGTATGCAAGAGCCCGCCTTACATCTGCCTCTGTGTGGTTTAAATCGTCTGCAATCCTTTCCACATCCACATTGTCCTGCTGATGCCGCAGCAAATACAGGTACACCTTTACATACTCCCCATTGGCAGCCGCCATATAGCTGTCAATAAATTCATTGGCCACCAAGGTCACTTCGGTCCGAAAACTGCAAATCATATCCATCACTTCCCATCCTCTCCATTGATTTCTATTTTAACACATCCTTTTTCAAAAAGAAATAGCTGCATTTATCCACCAAACGGATTGTGGATAATGTGGATAAAGTGGATAATTTGTCAACATAACTGCCACAAAATTTGTCTGAAACTGTCATTTCCTGCTAAAATCCTGGAATTAGAGACTTCCAAGCATTCTCTTTTATGTAAATCAAAAAATCCACATAGTCCCCAGTGTGAAAAAGTGGAAAACTATGTGGATAATGTGGATAACTATTGTCCAAGAAGCCTTTCCCCAACCTTTACAATATCTCCGGCACCCATAGTTATCAACAAATCGCCTGGGGAACAATTTTTTAAAATAAATGTTTCAATCTCATCAAAGGTAGAAAAACATCTTACCGGCACCCCCGTCGCCTGAATCCTTTCTGCAATATCCTCTGAGCTTACGCCTAGAGTGTCCGTCTCTCTTGCCGGATAGATCGGCGCAAGGACCACTTCATCTGCCTTTGCCAGCTCTCTTGCAAAATCATCCAAAAAAGCCTTTGTCCTGGAATAGGTATGGGGCTGGAACACGCACCACAGCTTTTTATGAGGAAAATGCTTTGCGGCTGTCAGTGTAGCCGCGATTTCCTGAGGATGATGGGCATAGTCGTCAATGATCGTCACATCTCCTATCTGGCCTTTTTTCTCAAACCGGCGCTCTGTGCCTGCAAATCCCTCCAGCCCCCGCCGAATCCCTTCCATGGATACTCCCAGAGCCTCTGCAGCCCCGATGGCTGCCAAAGCATTGTACACATTATGCTCTCCTAATACCCCGAGGCGGATTCTTCCGCAGGAGACTCCTTTTTTCATCAAGGTAAAGGAAGGGCGTCCCGTCTCATCATAAGCCACCTCTGCGGCCCCGTAGTCTCCATCCGCTCCATGGCTCACCGTTACCACCCGGCATGTAAGTCCCTCTGTGATTTCCTCCGGCGCAGCAATATTCCCATCTAGTATTAAAAGACCATCCTCCGGAAGCCTTCTGGCAAATTCCCGGAAGGATCTTCGGATGTCCTCCAGATCCTTAAAAAAATCCAGATGGTCTGCTTCAATATTCAGGATAATCTCCATGGTGGGAAAAAATGACAGAAAACTGTTGGTATACTCACAGGCTTCTGTCACAAACAATTCCTTCCCGCCCACACGAATATTTCCTCCGATCGAATGAAGAATCCCTCCCACGGAAACCGTAGGGTCCAGCCCCTCTGCCAGCAGAATCTCCGTAACCATTGAGGTGGTAGTAGTTTTTCCGTGGGTGCCTGCTATGGCAAGGGCATGACCGTAATTTTTCATCATCTGTCCCAAAAGCTGGGCTCTGCTGAGAATGGGAAGCTGCAGCGCCACCGCCTGTGCATACTCCGGATTATCTTCATGAACCGCTGCAGTATACACTGCCAGCTGTACATCTTCCCCTATGTTTTCTGCTCTCTGCTCATAAAATATCCTGGCTCCCAGACTTTCTAAGCGCTTTGTAAGAGCCGTCTGTTTGGTGTCGGAACCGCTGACAGAAAATCCTTCTCTTATGAGGATTTCTGCCAGTCCGCTCATGCTGATTCCGCCGATCCCGATAAAATGAACGGCCATGGGCGTTTCAAAATCAATCTGATACATGATCACTTCGTCCTTTTCTTCTACTTTGTAATATAATATAGTATCCATATCAGCCGCTTCCCGTGACGGGATCGTTTCCTCAATCAATGGGCGCCTGATAAAAACCTCCATAGAAATTCTCTGTTTTTATCATATTCACAATAATATGAGGATCCTGCTGACGCATCAACGCCACGATCTCCGGCACCTCATAGGAGGATACCACCGTGTGAAGCAGATGCATCTTCTTATGGCTGTAGCCTCCCACTGCCTCCACATAAGAAACCCCGTGGCGAAAGTTAGTCACATAAGCCCGGATAACATCCTCTGCTTTTGTGGTGGTAATCTGCAGAGTCACCCGCTCATAGCGATGATGAAATGCAGAAATGGTCTTTGTTGATACAAACTGGAACAGAATGGAATATCCTGCATAAAGCCACCCGAACATGTAACCGAATATGCACAGGATCATTACATTTCCTGCAAAAACATACTCCCAAATAGACTTTCCTGTCTTGGTTGATACATACAGAGCAATAAAATCCGTACCGCCGGTGGAGGCATTCCCCCTAAGGGCAAGAACAATGGAAATTCCGTATAAAAATCCGCCGAATATCACATTCAGCATCAGATCGTCAAATAAGGGCTGAAAATGAAAAATCTTTAAAAACAAGCTGGCCAAAAACACCTGAATCATAGAATAAAAGGTGAAACGCATGCTGATGCTTCTGCTGCACATCACTGCTACCGGAATATTCAGCACCAGAATCCCCAAGGAGGTGGAAAAGCTTTTTCCATACAAAGAAGCAATGTCATCAATCAGAATCGCCACCCCGGTAAATCCGCCAGACAAAAGCTGTGCCGGACGGATAAAGGACTGAATCACAAACGTCTGCAGAAGAGCCGACAAAAACACTGCAAGGATGGTTATCCCCCTCCTTACCGCTATATTATGTTTATACTTGTCTTTCATAAAAAATCCGCCTCACTGTTTTCTACTTGCTCCTCTGTGCTTCCTAGACATCCTGGCATCCCTGAAGGGGAATTCCCAAAAGCCGTCTCATCAGGCTGCAGCCATGCTCCTCATACCGCCCGGTTCCTGCTGCTGCAGCCTCCGTATAACTGTTGATTCCTGAAGCCTGTCTGTCTGTGCTTCTGTACAAAAGATAAGGAACCGGGTCCGCAATATGAGTCTTAAGAGAAAGGGGCGTTGGATGATCCGGCATCACCAGAATGGAATATTCTTCCCCTGCCTTTGCCAGCCCGTCCAGCAAAGGACCTACAATATCCTGATCGATCCGCTCAATGGCCCGAACCTTTCCCTCCACGTCCCCATGATGCCCGCATTCATCCGGCGCTTCCACATGAATATAGACCAAATCCTGGCCTTCTAAAAGGGTTTCTAAAGCTGCCTGTCCCTTTCCTTTAAAGTTCGTATCAAGATTACCGGTGGCGCCTTCCACCTCAATCACCTTCATACCGGCACAGATTCCGATGCCTTTAATCAGGTCTACTGCAGAAATCACAGAAGCCTTTACCCCATATGCCTTCTCAAAACCAGTTACCCCCGGACGGGTTCCCTCTCCCCAAAGCCAGATAGAGTTAGCCGGATTCAGCCCCTTCGCCCGGCGGGCTTCATTGACCGGATGTCTGTCAAGCACATGAAAGCTGCGGCACATCAGATCCAAAATCATCTCATTTCCCGGCAGATATTGGGTGATCCTTCTGTCAGAAATATCATGGGGAGGAGTAAGGTCAAGCCCTACGGGACCCTTATGCCAAATCATGCAGTGACGGTAGCTGATCCCCGGATAAAAGACAAGTTCATCTGTAGACAGCTCCTGAGCGATTGCCTGAATCAGCTCTGATGCTTCTGCTGTTGTGATCTCCCCGGCGCTGTAATCTGCCATGACCTTATCCTCATATGGTCCTTCCCCAGACAGGGTGACAAGATTACAGCGAAATGCCACATCCGTATCTGACATATTAATGCCGATACTAACTGCCTCCAAAGGGGAACGGCCCGTATAACAGCTTGCCGGGTCATAGCCCATGGCTGCCAGGTTTGCCACATCGCTTCCCGGCTTCATGCCATTGGGAACCGTTTTTACCATTCCCAGCTCTCCATATTGCGCCAGCCCGTCAATATTTGGTTTCTCGGCTGCCTCCAGCGGGGTCCTGCCCCCCAGCGCCTCCAGCGGATAGTCTGCCATTCCGTCTCCCAGCATTACGATATATTTCATAATGTCCTCCTTAGATCTTTCTTTCCTGGTTTTCCATCCGGCCGGAGAAAAGCTTCCGACTGAATGGAACATCCATAATTCCGTCAAGCTTAATTGCTGTTATCCTTTAGTATTCTGCGCAGCTCATCCACCGCTGCCCCTGGTCCTCTGCCCTCCTCGCTGATGGTAATGTCCGCATACCTTTCATACAAAGGAACCCTCTCATCATACAGCCCACGCAGCGTCATCCCCGGCCTGATAGCCACTCCCCGGTCTGTAAGGTCCCCCAGCCGCTTTTCCAATTCCTCATAGCTCAGCTTTAAATATACCAGCCGGCTGATCTCCCTTAAATGGGCCATGGCCTGTTCCCCATATATAACGCTGCCTCCCGGGGCAATAACCGAATGCTTTGCCTGCAGTCCCTGGTTTATCTGCTCCTCGAGCTTTAAAAAGCCGTCGATCCCCTGCTCTGCCATAATCTCCCTCAGCAGCTTTCCGGTCTTTTCCTGGATCACAATATCCACATCTACAAATGAATAACCAAGACGCTTTGCCAGCAGCACACCAATCGTACTCTTCCCAGAACCCGGCATTCCGATCAGGGTAATATTTGATTTCATTTCCGTGGTTTCCCGTCCTTTCTTACGGAGTATCCAAAGCTTCCCAGCCTTTCTCCCAGCGCAAAATATTCTCCATGAGAATATGCGGCCAGCCCGCAGCGGTTTAAACAAAACCTGCCGTTCTTATCCAGGTATCGGCCATCCACTGACACCCCTACAATGTCAGCCAGAAACAGATCATGGCTGCCTAAGGGAATCTGCCTGGCCACCCTGCACTCCAGACTTACCGGACTCTGTGCAATGCCAGGCGGAGCTACATGGCAGGAGGGCAAAGGCTCTAGCTTCAGGTCTGCAAACTTATCCACATCCCTCCCGGATCTGACTCCGCAGAAATCTGCCGCAAACACCAGTCCTCGGTTCACCAGGTTAACCACAAATTCACCGCTGTCCTGAATCAGCCCGTAAGAGTACCGCTCTTTTCTGACGGATATGGACAGCATAGGCGGATCCGAGCAAATAGTTCCAGCCCATGCCACGGTAATGATATTGGGTCTTTCCCCCGGACACCCGCAGCTCACCATCACGGCCGGCACAGGATACAGCATATTGCCCGGCTTCCACATCTCCCTCTGTGAACGGATCGTCTGGGTCCTGTTTTGCTTTTTTCGTATCGGTCTCTCCTTCATGGATCCTATGCCTCACATGCAATCATAATGGCCGGGATCAGCTGCTTTTTCCTTGACACAACCCCAGGCAAGTCTACAAAACCGTCAGAAGAAGCTTTTCCATCCGCGGTGTCCATATGGAACGCGCCTCGTATCAGCAGCTCAGCCCCATTTCCATCGCAGAGCAGCTCCGTAGATTCCGTAAGAATATTGGTCAGCATAAAAAACAGCATATCTACCTTGTGTTCTTCCCTTGCCTGCTTCAGGTAAGGAACCATCCGCTCCTTAAGACCTGCCAGCTCGTCTGCGTTTAAAGAACTGATCTGTGCCACCCCAAAAGATATTTTCCCGGCAGAAAACCGTTTAAAATCCTGATAAAAAATCTCCTCATCGCTCTTCCCCCTCAGATTGCTGCCTGCGGCAAACATGTCTGCCGCATACTGGTCAATCTGAAGCCCTGCCTGCTTTGCCAGGGCAAGGGCTGCAAGCTGATCGATCTGGGTGCAGGTAGGAGAGCGAAACAGCAGGGTATCCGAAATAATCGCACTGCATAAAAGTCCGGCTGTGGTCTTATCAATCTCTATGTTATTTTCATTATACATCTGATAAATAATGGTGGCCGTACATCCTACCGGCTGATTGCGGAAAAACACTGGTGAAATAGTTTCCACGGTTCCCAGCTTATGGTGGTCAATAATTTCCAGAATTTCTGCATTTTCAATTCCTTCTACTGCCTGATTCCGCTCATTATGATCCACCAGCACGATCTGCTTCCCCTTTGCACCCAGCAGATTTCTGCGGGAGATCATCCCTTTATACCTGCCGTTCTTGTCCAGAATCGGAAAATCCCGGTGGCGCTTGCTGGTCATAACATCCTTGATCTCATCAATATAATCCGTGTCCTCAAAGGTAATCAGATTCTCCGTGCGCATAAAATAGCTGATAGGCATGCTCTGATTGATCAGACGGGCCGCCGTGTAGGTGTCATAAGGCGTAGTAAGAACCGTACACCCCCGCTCCTGCGCCAGCTTGCGGATGGTCATGGACACTGCCGCGCCCTCGCACACAATGATGCAATCTGCCTCCATCTCAATGGCACAAAGCTGTGACTCATAACGATTGCCCAGAATAACCAGGTCGTGAGGAGAAATATAATACTCCATCATATCCGGGTTGGCAGCAGCCACCAGCACCTTTCCCTCCTGGAAATATTCCGTGTCATCTCCCACCACCAGAGCCCCCTCCAGTGTCTCAATAATATTGCTGTATTGAGTCTTTGCCTTAGACAGGATACTGCTGTCATAAACATTCATATAAGACTTGGTAATATCGCCTACAGTAATCAGCCCTTCCAGCGCTCCCCAGGGATTGACCGCAGGAAGAGTGACCACATTGGCATCCTGCATCAGATTCCATGCTTTTTTCAGGGAAATGCTTCTGTCCACCCCTTTTGTCTCCCGAATATCAATATCCTTAACCTGGGTTTTCACATTCTCCACAAGCTGAGGCGCCTCCACACCGAAATAATTCAATACAAACTGTGTTTCCTCGCTGATATGGCCCGCCCGCCCCGGCTCATATTCCCTGCCTGTAGCCTGGCGTTTCAGCCGGGCATAGCAGATGGCGGAGCAAATGGAATCCGTATCCGGATTCTTATGGCCGATCACGATGGTTTTCCTTACTCTTTCCTCTGACATAACATCCTCCCTGACCAACACAATCTTATTATCGGATGAACCGTTACAATCTATTTACACTATGTTCATATGTTGTTCATATATTATTTTTATACTAAATGTATAGAAATTCAAAGATACAACATAGTTCACTAGTCAATTTGCACATAGATTTTTCATAATTGCCCCGGTTGGACGAAAGTCCTCCGGGGTCTCCTCATGCGGGTCTGACCGCTCCTTTATCCCAAAACCAGCCGTGCCGCGCCATAAATCCCGGCATCATTTCCCAGTTTGGCCAGCCCCACCTTTCCCTTATTTTTTGAGATAGGAGAATAATGGTCGTAGTATTTCTCGATCCGATCCAGCAAAAACTGCCCGGCACGGGATACTCCGCCTCCGATTACAAACATTTCCGGATCTACCGTCATCGCCACCTGAGCCATCATCAGCCCCAGGTAATGTCCCACAAGCTCCACCACATCTAAAGCCATCTCGTCTCCTGCCTTGGCTTCATCCAGTACATCCTTTGCCGTGATTTCGTCCCCATACCTGCGCATGGAGGAAGGCGCCGATGATCCTGCCATCTTTCTCCGTGCCTCTCTTGCTATGCCGGTGGCGCTTGCAATCTGCTCCACGCATCCCACCCCGCCGCAATTACAGCGCTCCCACTCCTGGTCCCGCACATGAATATGTCCAATCTCTCCTCCCAGGCCATGCTTCCCGGCAACAATCTTTTCTCCGATAATCACGCCTCCGCCTACACCGGTTCCCAAAGTCACCATCACAATATCTGTATAGCCTTTGCCGCCTCCCTGCCACATCTCTCCCAAGGCCGCCACATTGGCATCATTACCGCTTACCACAAAAAGGCCGTCCAAAAGCCTGCTTAACTCCTGCTGCGGATTCAAATCCCGCCATCCCAGATTCACACAAACCTCCACATAGCCGTCTGGCATCACCGGTCCTGGCACTCCCATGCCTGCGCCTGCTATATCGTTCCTGTCAATTCCCTTTTCCTCCAGAACCGTCTTAATGGAAGCAGCCACATCCGGCAAGATAAATTTTCCTCCCTCCTCCGTTCTGGTAGGCACCTCCCATTTATAGAGCAGCTCTCCTGCCCTTGTAAAAAGCCCCAGCTTTACACTAGTACCTCCAACGTCAATGCCAATACATATTTTTTCCATGGTTTCCTCTCCCTTTCTCCTGAATAATAACAATCTTACAGCCAAGGCTTCTGCCGCAGTCCAGACAGAACCGTCCATACAGAATCAGCTTCCGCAAAACCTACGCTCCATAAGCTGTCGAATACTTGTAGTATAAAAGAAAGTATATTTGATTGCAAGCAAAAGCTGGAAAAAAGACAAAAAGCGTCCGAACCTTCACCCTTCCAGGCCAAAGTCCGGACGCTGTTTTCCTGCTGCGGTCCGCTAATACTGCTTTCCAGAATCCTCGCAAACCGCTGCTTCTTGTCTATAATGCTTTTGCTGCTGCCACTACATGGTCCACCGTAAATCCAAAATGCTCAAACAGCTTTCCTGACGGTGCGCTTGCCCCAAACCCATCCATGGTTATCAAAGTACCGTCCAGTCCCACATAGCGATGCCATCCAAAGCCGCTTAACGCCTCGATCGCCACCCGCTTTCTCACGGTCCCGGGAAGCACGGACTCTTTATATTCTGCTGTCTGTTCCTCAAATACTTCCATGGAAGGCATGGAAACCACCCGCACCTTCCGCCCCTCCTTCTCAAGCTCTGCCTTGGCCTTCACAGCCAGTGCCACCTCAGAGCCGGAAGCCATTAAAATCAATTCCGGCGTTCCCTCGCAGTCACCCAGGACATAGGCTCCCTTCTCTGCCTCCCTGCTTGTACCCTCCACAGCCGGAAGATTCTGCCGGCTCAGCACAAGAGCCGTAGGGGTCTTCTCTGATTCGACAGCGCTGCACCATGCTGCTGCCGTCTCCACCGCATCGCAGGGACGAAACACATGAAAGTTTGGAATGGAACGGAACATGGCAAGCTGCTCCACCGGCTCATGTGTAGGACCATCCTCTCCCACACCGATGCTGTCATGGGTAAACACAAAGGTAAGAGGAACCCTCATAAGCGCAGACAGCCGGGCCATGGGCTTTGTGTAATCACTGAACACAAAGAAGGTAGCTACATAAGCCCGCATTCCTCCATGAAGCATCAGCCCGTTGCCAATCGCTGTCATGGCCAGCTCCCTCACTCCGAAATGAAGATTTCTCCCACCTGGTTCCCTGGCAGAATAATCTCCCGCTCCGCTCATAATCGTCTTATTGGACGGACCTAAGTCTGCAGAACCCCCCATAAGATTAGGCAGAACCTCCTTCAGGCGGTTTAAAATTCTTCCGGAAGCACTTCTTGTAGCCTCCGCCTTGCCGCTGCTGATCCACAAATCAGCTTCTGCTTTCAATGTCTCTGCCGCCTTTTTTGCACCTTCCCCATGGTACTGACGCCACAAAGCCTCCAGCTCAGGATATTCCCCGCAATAAGCGGCAAACATTACCTTCCAGGCTGCCTCTGTCTCTGCCTTCTCCTCAGCCGCCTGTTCAAAATGCCGGTAAACCTCCTCAGGAACATAAAAAGCTTCCGGATATTGCCACCCAAGAGTCTCTCTTAAAGCAATGACATTTTCTTCTCCCAAAGGCTCTCCATGAGAGCTTGCCTTTCCCTGCTTTGCAGGGCATCCATACCCGATCTTCGTCCGGACCGTAATAAAAGATGGGCGGGACTGGTCTGCCTTTGCCTCCTCTATGGCCTTCCCGATGGCCTCCAGATCATTACCATCCTCTACCAAAAGGGTCTGAAAGCCAAAGGCTTCCATTCTTTTTGTCACATCCTCACCAAACACCATGTCTGTATCGCCTTCAATGGAGATCTGGTTGGAATCATAAAACACAATCAATTTGCCTAATCCCAGAGTGCCTGCCAGAGAAAGAGCCTCAGAAGAAATTCCTTCCATCATACAGCCGTCTCCACCTAAAACATACGTATAATGATCTACCACCGGGTAATTCTCCCGGTTAAATACCTGGGCAAGGTGACTCTCCGCAATGGCCATGCCTACTGCCATGCCAAGGCCGGCTCCCAATGGCCCTGTAGTCGCTTCCACGCCAATGGTGTGTCCATATTCAGGATGACCCGGTGTCTTAGATCCAAGCTGCCTGAACTCCATCAAATCTTCCCTTGACAATCCGCCATACCCAAACAAATGCAGCAACGAATAAAGCAGCATGGACGCATGACCGCCGGATAACACGAAACGGTCCCTGTTTTCCCACTCCGGATCTGCCGGATTGTGGCTCAAATGGTTCATCCACAATTCATAGGCCAAAGGTGCGCAGCCTAACGGCATGCCCGGATGACCAGAATTGGCCTTTTGAATGGCATCTGCTGATAATACACGAATCGCATTCACTGACAACTTGTCTAACTGGCTCATTAGTATCCTCCTGTATTCTGTATGTAAATCCAGTCAAATGTTACTTCAGTTTAATCTCCCGCATCTCCTGGGGACCCATGACCAACAAAGTGTTGGGCATACGCCCTCTGCGGATCTTGGTAACTGCAAAATCAAAAACAGTATCCAGCTTCTCTACCCCTGCCATATTAAAAACCTTGCACGAGTTATCATTATACAGAAAGATCAGTTCCTCGTCAATATCTGCGTGAACATAATCATAGGTAAATTCCTTCTCAAACACCAGGCTCCCATCCGCCTGGTATACCTGCAGACGTTTTTCCCCCTCTCCTGTATTATTCCACAAAATGATCCCCACATACTCATCGGAATAAAATACTCCGGATATTAGATTTTCTTCCATAGAAACATCCTGAATAAGCTGAGGCTTTGCCAGGTTTTTGGAAGAAAAAAACACAGGCCCGCTGCTTCCGAACGCACAAGAATACGGCTCCTTTAAATACGCCACCCTAGGTACAACAGCCTTATCAAAAGGATCGTCAAACCCTCCTACCACCCTTGTAGGCACATTTTTTCCGATCTCGGAAAAGTCATAAAACACTACACGGTTCTTGGCCTCCCCGCCTGATAAACGGACAAAAGAACATATCATCTGCGTTCCGTCACGAGACAGACATAGATCCAGAGGATAGCCGTCTCCCTCCATATTCGTCCTGATTTTCAGCTTTAGCTCTACGCCGTCCTTCCGGAAAAAATAAATATAGCTGGAAGTAGAATCCTCCAAAACCACTGCCGCCATTCCAAGGCCAGACACTGCCACCCTGGTAATAGGAAGGACTGTGGCCGCCTGCCCCACCTTGCCGTCCGGCCCGCAGATAATAAGCGTATTTCCCTGCTGATCCGCTATAGCCGCAAAATCACCGTTAACAGAAACTATGGGCATCTTCATCTCATAGCTTTCCGTCCATACGTTTTCCCCATGGCTGTTAATATAAGACGCCCCGTCACGAGTATACTTCAGCACATTGCTGCCAAAATCCTCATATCCTACCAGGCTCCCCTCATTCAGCGGAATCTGGCGAATGGTCTCATAGCTGGTATACCGATGGAAGCGCTGATAATAAAACCAGAACCCGGTTCCTGCCAGAATCAGCGCCAAAGCCAAAATTCCGACCGTAATTTGTCCGCGTCGAAATTTCTTCCGGATCCTGCTGCTTTCTTCCTCATCTATCCAATTCTCCAGAGAAGAATTATCCTTTCCTGGCGTGATCATCTGGCTGCGAAGCTTTTGCTTTTTTCGCTCTCTGCTCATGGAACTCATATCACTCATGGCCTTTATCTCCTGCAAATGATGCTGTAAACAGTGATGGTTCAGAATTTCAGTATACATCATCCATGAAGGTTCCGTCAACCGCTCTCATCTTCACTTTTATTTCACCGGCGGCAGGTACAGCTCCTGTCCGGCAGTAAGGCGGTTTTCATCCGTAATCTGGTTCCACTGGCAGATCTGAGGAAGATTGTTTACGCTATGATAGTATTCCAGGCAAATTCCATAAAGCGTATCTCCATCGCGGACAACGTGGACAATGGCATTTGCCGGCACCTGAACCGGCTCTGCTTTGGACTCCTGATCCCTTTCCATGTTTCCTGATTCCTCCGGCTGACTTATCGTCCCTGCTCCTCCGGCTGACGCAGCCTCACCTGCGGCCCCGGCTCCGCCGGATGCTCCTTCCCCTGACTGATCTGCAAGCCCGGCCCCGTCTGAGGATCTTATCTGGCCTGCTGACTCAGCAGGCATTGTCTGACCCCCTGCCATGGCTGACGATTCCTGATTCTCGGCTCCTGACGCACCTGTTCCTTCCGTCTCCTGACCAGGCTCTCCAGTGCCAGGATTCGTTTCCGATGCCTGCCCGGCCCCCTGCATGGCATCCCCCGGCAGCAGGCCTGCCGTCTGCCCTTCAGAGCCTGTCCCGCCATAACTGCCTTCTCCCCCCTGTCCCGCTACTGGCGGAAAGCTTTCCGGCTCAATCATAATCCCGTCCTTTGCAGGATACACCTCTCCCGGCACCTCCTCAAACATCAGATCTTCTCCGCCCTTTACCGAATCCTCCTTGCCAAGTAAGTCCGACCACTTCTGATTCATCCCCTCCGGCAATGCAGACGCAATGACGGATTCCATTTCCTTCATCCGGTGATAATTATTAAACATGGCAACACCGCTTGCAAGCACCAGCACAGACAATACCCCGCATGCCATCTTCAGGCTTCCTAAAGTAGAGCTGCGCTTCCGGGCTTCTTCCTGATTGTCCTCCATCTTCTGCCGGAAATCCTGAATTACCGTGTCCTTGCTTCCCGTCTCCACCCGGCGGGCATCCTTCCTGGACACCATATAATCCTGCATCATCTGGTTTCTTTCATAATAAATGCAGTAACCCCGCAGCTTATAGAAGCCATCCTCAGACGCCACATAGACTGCTTCCTCTCCCTCTAAGCCGCAGCTTAAATACATAAGCTGATTTTTCTCCGGAAAATACCTGCCATGCTGCTTCCAATAATTTAACGGACTTAATACCCGGTCGGGTCCGCTGCATATAAACCACCCCAGCACAGTCCTTTTGGGAAACATCTGTTCAATCGAGTGATAGGCCCGGCTCCACGCTTCTTCGGTAAATTCTATTTTTTCCCCGCCCTGAACCACATGATCCATTTCCAGAGCGCCGTCGGCAAAAAGATACGGCATCCCTTCCTGATTTCTGGATTCTCCCAGCAAAAGGCCAACCCGCAGGTCTTGTCCACCGGCCGGATACAGACGTTTCAGATATGTATTGACATAATCCTCCACATATAATTTTACATTCGAATCCCGCTCTCCGATCTGCCGGATATTTTTCGGCAGCTTTGGGTACGGAGCATAAATTTCTCCCATACTTTCACCCCGCTATTATAATTTCTTCCACAATATACAGATAAATCATAACACACGGAGGGTGCTGATTTTGTCAAACCAAAGCTGCTCTCTCTAAAAATTGTTCGACAAGAAATACGCTTTCGCAAATATAATCTGCCATTCTCATCACCACAGACAAACGTACACTCTGCAGCATCAGCGGGTCGTAATTCCCATAACCACCCACAATACCCGTGATAAAAATATCTCCCACTGCCTGCAGATCCTTACATACCCCTAGTCCCGGACGCAACGCCCCTTTCCCTAATGTGATGCATCCCACATGATCCTGGTTTCCCACCGAGGCATCCACTGCTATAATTACATGATTGGGATACCGAAGCCGGATCATAGCCATGGACTGCTCTAAATTCATGGCATGAACCGGTCGTTCCAAAGTCCCTATAATCTGAATCCGGCTCACCTGCTGCTCTTTCAATTTATATCCGGTCAAAGGCCCCAGACTGTCTCCCGTGGAACGGTCCGTGCCGATGCACAGAACTAATACCCCATTCTTTCCCTTCTCCTCCATGATGTCACAAATCATTCCATGAAGTCTCCAGGCAAATTCTTCTGTCTCAAAGTCTCTGCCTGAATCAAAGTAATAGATTTTTCTGCCCAGCCTCCACTTTTTGCGCCAATCTGTCCTCATACTTCCCTGCCTGTACTTATTTTGTTATTCCTATTATAAGCACATATCAGAGATTTTATACCTGGCTCTTATACACCGAAATTGCTTCGCTTATATTGGACGCTTTTTGGGCTCTCACAAGATCACATAGCTCCATAATCTTTTGAGAGTCCATAAACTCGTTCCCCAGATAAGTCCCATACTGGCTTGTGACAGAAAGCTGCTTCTCCTTTCGGTGCTGTCTGACCCTCCGAAGCTCCTGGGTCGCTCTTTGATATTCTTCCTCCTCCTGCTCCAGCTTTGCCTTATAGTTATGCTCGATCTCATCCGTAAGAATATTCTTTGTCACGGTCTCAAACGTATTGATTGCATCCTTCTGCTTTATCGTTACATCACTTAACTCCTGCTGCAGCCGTGCAATCTCATCATCAAATCTGTCCAGGTTATACAAGGACTCATTCCTGTCTTTGCGGACGGCTGTTGTGGTCTTTTGAATCTTTTTCTTGTTGGCCAGAATCTGATCCTGGATTTTCCGTCCGTCCCGCAATGCTTCCATGTGCAGCAGCTTTGTCTTGTTGCCCACAGCCATATACCCGCCGCCCACCAGCAGAATATCCGCCAAATAGATCACCATCAGCCAGAGAGGCTTTCGCTCTGGGATCATCTGGTAAATCCCCCATGGAACCGCAAGGAAAAAAAGCAGCGCAAACACCAAAAGCGCCAAATACTCCTTTACATGACACGGAAAATACAGCGTATAGTAGAGTGTGCTCTGGCAATAGCCCGGCACATGATTCCGCTTCATCAGGCTCTTAAGCTGCAGCTTCAAATCCCGTATCTCCTCCCGAAATGCTGCCGTCTCATTGGCTATCCGCTCCTTCATGCCCTCGTTCTTCGCCTTTTCCCGTCTACTGCGGACTTTCCTTAGCTGTTCCTGAGCCTTGCTGATCTCCTTTTCATAGGCAGCTCCAATCTCGTCCCTCCGTTGCTTTACAGTCTGCTGGATGGTATCCGCCATCCTCTTTTTTTCTTCCTCCAGACTTTTCTCCAGCCGTTCTTCCTCCTGGCTTAACTGCTCCTCCTGCTCTGCAAGCAGGGAAAGCTCGTCAAGAGCATCCCTTGCCCCATTCAGAAATGCCAAACATTCCTCCATGGTCTGTGCCATTACTGGTCCTCCTTTGCAAGCTTCCTTTACTGCCGTTCCTTTACCGTTTATTTTTACCATTAGTTTACTACAGAATACCTTTACCGACAAGAGTTTCCATGAAAAACAATTCCGCTTTACATCCCTTCTGAAATCATTTATACTCCTTATGAAGCGTTTCCGATCCATGAAGCCGTCCCAAAGCAACTTACCATATTCCTTATCCCTTCCTTCGGCTGCACCGCTCAAAGAAAAATCCTGCGGACTATCGGTAAGTTATTTCAGGACAGCTCCATGCATATTTTCACCAAAATGGAGGAATGATTATGTTCCGTATGTGGGGTAAAATCTGGAAGAATCACCATATGCTTCGTGACACGGTTATCTGTATCTCCGACTACAGTCTGTCCCGCACAGATATGGTTTTTCAGTCTCTGGATGAGATCTGCTATGAATTTGATTTAAGCAAGCCTATCTGGCTGGATTCCAATATCTCAGAATTCAAACGGGTGTCCAAGACCCGTTTTACCCAGGATAGCTTTATTGAGCAGATTCCCTTTGACTTTTTAGAGCTTCAGGTAATTGAGGAGTAAACCAATCAAAGGGCAGATACCCTCCTCCCAGGATATCTGCCCTTTGAAAATTCTTTAAACCTTTGGCGGCCTTCTGCCCCTATCAATTAATTCCTATAACCACTCAGATCAGTCAACTCTTCTTTGATTCTATTACAAACGCTTTAACAATTCCTCCCTCTGAGCCTCATAACCCGGCTTTCCAAGCAGCGCGGACATAATCACTGCCGGCTCCGTTCCTGCTAAGAAGCGTTTCCCTTGCCCCCATCACGGTGCTCTTAAAATTCTTCAATTCTTCTTGAGACACAAAACCAGCCGCCTTAGAATAATCAAATCTTACTGTCTTGCTCATGTTTCCCTCTCCTTTTCATGTGTGATATATTCTCAATTTATATCACAATCTATATAAAAATGTGATAAAAAAATCACATTATATCAAGTTCCGGTTGCTGTTCTCTGACAGCCGTCCCCTCTCCTGCATTCCCGTCATTCCAAATCCTGTCACACCAGATATTCTTTTAAAATATCCCCTATGATCTGAACCTCATCCGGCCCCAGCTCCTTCAGCCAGCTCTCATCTCCGTCCTTTGCCTTTTCCCGGCTGGCTGCAATCTGCTCCAAGCTCCGCTTGAGATAATCCACATTCCGGACGCTTCCCTGCTGTTCCTCATCCGTTTCCTCCAGAACCGTGGCCGCTGCCTCCCTTCTGCCGTTTCTTCCTGCCCGCTTTCCGTTTCCTCCTCTTACATTAGCATGATCCGCTGCCCGATCGCCTGCACCTGCCCGTTCTGCCTGCCTGACCTGCTCCACTGAGACAATCTGGTCTCCCGAAACCGGGCGCTCCCCGGTTCTTTTTCCATTATCCTCTGCCGGCTCTGTCACATCCAGCTTCCCTGTCATGTCCTTCTTGCGCTCCGTCTGTTTGCCCCGCTCAGCCAGCCGGGTAAAGCTCCGAACCTTTGCTCTTGACGCCTCCTTCCCGCTGTCCCCCCAGGAGCTGTCCTCCTGCACGTTCCGCGCCAGCCGCGGACAAAGAACATTTTCCAGATAATCCTCCAAAGAAGCTGCCAGAAGATCTCTTTTTCCGTCTGCCGTACCATTATCAAACAACATGGTCAGCATAGCCATAAGTACTGCTCCGCCTCCGTACATCACCACATAAACCGTATCCAGCCGATACCAATAAGAAAAAAATGCTCCCGTTCCGCCTGACAGCAGGCACAGCCAGGTCAGCTGCATAGACACATTTGCCCACCCGGCAAGGGTCATTCCGCGAAATCTCAGCTCACATAGCTGATGATCCAGCCAGGCGCCGCAATCCCTCAGCCCCTGATTGATCCGATATGTATTCTCTGTTCTCTGCTTCAGCTCTTTAAGACTCTTGTTTTTTGTAGTCGCCATATTGGCGCTCTCCTTGATCAGTCTTTTGTAAAGGTTTTTGGTCATTACCCTGGTCAATATCCCCAAAAGGCAAATCCCTGCCAACACATACAATGCTTGTCCTGTTTCTAAAAATTTCAGCATAAAAAACAGCTCCCCTTTCTTTCCTGATTTCTTTGGACAGCTATCATTATAGCCGCCCAAATCCATTTTGGAAAGTTCAGGGAGCCTAGAATCGTTCGTCAAATATCGATGATGTTCGATTGTGAGGTTCATGTTGGACTTGAATCCCATACGAGATTATCTGTTTTTCTGGCTTCATTGATACACTAACACCCTAAAATGCCTCAACCAACGCCCTGGTCAGATTCACACTGTGAACAATTGCCAGCCGTTCAAATTCTTCATAATCCATCTGGGCGCTGTCGTCTGCCTTATCTGAGATAGCACGGACAATCAAAAACGGAATCCCGTTAAGATATGCGGCCTGGGCAATCGCCGCCCCTTCCATCTCCGTACATGCCCCGCCAAAGTTCTCTGTCAGCCACAGCTTTTTTTCCTTCGAGGATACAAACTGATCTCCTGTAAGAACCCTGCCCTCATGAACTCCAATATCCGGGTTCACCTGTCTGCAGCACTGAGACGCTGTCTTCCGCAGCCGCTCGTCCGCTTCAAAGGAAAAAACCTGCATCTGTGGAATCTGGCCCAAGGGATAAGCAAACTGTGTGGCATCCACATCATGCTGAACGGCATCTGTAGCCAGCACCAGATCCCCAATATTGATCTCCGCCTTTAAAGAGCCGGCAATTCCCGTATTCACAATCCCATCTACCCCAAACCGGTCTGCCAGAATCTGTACGCACACCGCCCCATTAACTTTTCCGACGCCGGAACGCACTACCACCACATCCTTGCCGCCAAGCTTTCCCTTATAAAAATCCATTCCTGCTACTGCAGTGACCAGAGGAGCCTCCATTTCCTTCTTCAACTGCTCTACTTCCTCTGCCATTGCTCCGATAATTCCTAACATTCTGAGATCCTCCTTCTTAAAGCTCGTTTCTTCACCTGTCTGCCATTCCAAATCGCCTCCGACGATGGGCGGCCTGATTCGCCGCCATTACGTGCATCCTCCCGGCTAATCAGCGCAGTGATTAGACGGGAGGTAAACAGCAGCCTGCCGCTTACACCCTTACAGTATACCACAGATAAGACTCTTGACAATCCCCTTTCCACCCAGATATAATAGTCATGATACCAAGCTTCAAAATCATTAAAATTACGGAGGATTCACAGCCATGGTCTATAAAACTCATAACGTGTGCTCACGGGAAATTCACTTTGATGTCAAGGATCATAAGCTCACGAACGTCAAATACATTGGCGGCTGTTCCGGAAACACCCAAGGCGTTGCCCGCCTGGTAGAAGGAATGGATATTAACGAAGCGATCGAACGCCTGGAAGGGATTCACTGCGGCTTCCGCCCAACCTCCTGTCCTGATCAGCTTGCTCAGGCTTTAAAGGCTTACGCAAAAGAAAACGGGGTGCCAGTTTAGGGAGACATTCTCCCCAACTGGCCTCTGCTGTTTTTCTATGTATCACTCTCCATTCAAGTACTCCATAATCCCCATATGAATCGTCCATGCCATCCGCTCCTGATACTCCTCCGTATTCAATGCCTTTGCCTCTTTCCAGTTGGACAAAAATCCACACTCCACAATCACAATCGGCTGCTTCACATGTAGAAGAAGATAATAATTTCCATTTGGCTTAGCCAGACGCTTGTTCTTATCTCCCAACACAAAGTCAAATCGTTTCTGGATTATCTCTGCCAGCCTTTTCCCCTTCTCCGAATCCTTATAATAAAATACCTGCCCCCCGGAGATTTCCTCCTCATGATAACTGTTCTGATGGATACTGACTACCAGCGCCGGTTTCGTCTCATTAATCAGTTCACATCGCTTTTTCATGTCTGCTGCTTTCTTATGGCTGTCCTTTTCCCCGTAAAGCCCTTTGTCCTCCACACGGGTCATGACCACCTTTACATCCGATGCCTCCAGATATGCCTTCAGCTTTTTTGCAATCTCTAAATTAATGTCTTTCTCCAGGCTTCCATCCACCCCCACCTTTCCGGGGTCATTTCCTCCATGTCCGCTGTCAATCACCACAACAGGTTTGGCATCTTCTGCCACCACCTTCTGCCCTGCTGCCATCATCCCTGCATGTCTGGATATCAAAAAAACAAATACCAGCAGCAAGGCCCCCATCAGCATCTCCGGTTTCCGTTCACTCATCCCTTATCCACCCATCATATTAACTCCATTTTAATATATCTATCCTATCCCCAAAAAAGAACCGGCAAATTGCTGCAGTTAATCTCCTTCCACACGATTAAAATCCCGTTTCGCATCGCTGACAATATATTGTACATAATCTGTCAGCACCGTAAAAGACCCGTCTCCCAGCCATAGCTGATAATCCGGGTTCTTCTCCACGTTATCCCGAATCTTATATGCTGTTCCCTGATAATAATGGTAATTCAACTCAGAGTATAGGTGGGACATCCGTTCCCTCTGTCCCTCAGTAAGACCTGCAATGGACTGGAGCGCATCATAGGACTGATTATAAAACACCCGCCGCAAAAAAGGTTCCTTAAATTTATTAAAATTCAGCAGCTCCTCTTCTGTTCTTTCATGACGTTTGGCCCACTGTTCCATATCCACTGCCTTAGTCCAATAGGAAAAGCTGCCGTCACTGCGAAAGACCAGGTTGCCATACTGGCAGGCAGGCGTTGCTAAGGAACTGGTAACCATCTCCCACACCCCTCTGTTATCCTCAGAACGCTTTGTATGCTGTACATGCAAATGTCCGCTCAAAAAGAACGGCACATCCCAATCCTCCAAAATATACACCAGCTGCTCTCCATGCTCAATGGTGCAGTCATCCACATAAATCTCGCTCTCATCCAGCAAATTGTGATGGGCCACTGGTATCACATTCCTGTCATTGTCCCATGCATCCTCTAATTGTCCCTCAATCCACTCATACGTCTCTGTTGATATTGCCCCTCCCACCAATGCCTTTTGCTGGTACTGGCAGGTATCCAGCATCAGCAGCCAGTTATGCTCATCCAGCTCATATACATAGCTAAGGCTTGTAAGATCCTCGCTGACCGCCTCTCCATATCCGAAATCCCAATAAATATCCCGAAATTCCTCCGGCGTGGTAAACTCTGCCGGAAAGCGCTCCTCACCCTTGTACTGAGCCGCATGACGGTTATTAATGTCATGATTGCCTGGAATCACCACCACAGGAATCCCTGCTTCTTCTACCGTATATAGCTTTTCTGCTAATTCCTCATGGCTCTTTTTCTCTCCGTCCAGCGTCAGATCTCCACTTAAGATCAGCACATCCGGCTTCTGCCGAATCACCTCCTCTAAAAAAGCATCCGTAATCTGTTCAATATAAGTAACCACCTTGCCGTCCCCATGCTCCACCATATACTGAAATACGCTTCCCCCATCTGTCAATTCCCTTGATAAATAATGAATGTCTGTACCGATTACGGCGCGTCCTTCCCATTCGTACTCCGATTCCTCCTCTTTGGTTGTCTCCTCTGGTTCATCTTGAGGAAATGACTCTATTGTCTCTGGCTCTGATGGACGGGAAGCCTCTGCAGCAAATTCTTTTGTCGGAACCTCCGGCGCTGTGTTTTCCACAGAAGACCCTGCTTCCAAGGTTTCCGGCAAAGAATCTGTCTCTTTAGAACAAGAACAAAATAAAATCATCACCGCAACGGTCAAAAGCCATCCTGATACCAGCTTTTTTCTGTCTCTTTTCATTCTCCTCCCACACTCCTGCTTTTAAACGGATATGACGCTGCTTCACTCTCTGTTTTCTTGCTCTCAGTAGGCTGCCTCCTTAGGTTTCACAATATTCCACAGCTCCTGTGTCTCAAAGCCCAGCTTCCAGCAGGCCACTCCGGCTAAACGGTTTTCCCATATCAGATCCATCTTTCTGCTGATGGACTGCTCCTCCTCCATCCAAATCTGATAACGAATGCTCCCTTCCTGAAGCTCTCCATAATATTGCCCCAGCTCCTCATCCCATTCCAGAATGATTCCTTTTTCCTCTACCCACTTTTTAGCGGCAGCGATTCCCATGGAGGTAGGAGTAACCTTCCCATCCTCCTCCTTCCACACTCGTGTATAGAAGGGAATCCCATTGATGAATTTCTCCTTAGGGACCATTTCCAGCGTATCCTCAATCCCTTTTTTTACGTATCCTAAGGAGGCTACCGAACCAGCATCCCCCCCTGCATGATGCTCATCATATGCCATAATAATCACATAGTCCGCCACTCGTCCCTGCTCCTCACGATTATAAAAAGCAGAATATCCGGCAGGAACCGTATTGTCTACAGAAAGTATAATTCCCTCCTTCCGGCAGCTTACAGAAAGCTCCCGGATAAACTGTACATAATGAGGTCCTGCTTCTGCCTTAATACTCTCGATGTCCAGGTTGATTCCATCCATCTCATAAGCTTTTACATCCTTCACGAGGGAATCGATCAGTCTTTGGCGCACGGTTGTCCGGGAAAACAAAATCTCTGATTTTACATTCTCCCCTTTATTAAAATTATCTACCACCCCCCATACCTGAAGCCCCATATCATGAGCTTTCTTAACATAGCTTTGATCTGCCAGGCATTCATAATTCCCGTCATTATCCGTCAGCATAAACCATGTGGGAGCAATGACATTTACCCCTTTAACCTGAGCCATCATTTGCTCTAAGGCACGATTGGCCTCCTGAGAAAAAACCTGATGCCACACCAGACATACAGGCTCCCCCAGGGAAATGCTGGTATACTGTGGGGTCTGAAAATTGCTCACATAATGATGATCCGCTTTCTGTTCTATGATCTTGTTCTGGATATATCCAATATACCCTGTTTCTGTACGTACCTTTGTCCAATTCTCCATGGTCTCTAGGATCTGCAAAGCTTCCTTTTCCTCCACGTCTGTCAGAATCTCGCTTTTTATGCCTCCCTTGACCCGAAGCTTCCCTGCCTTTTTTACCTCCGCCATGGGTACGGAATCCCAACACGTATCCACAAAGATCCTCTTTATATCACCGTCCGTAAAGCGTTCCATCCGCACATCTGTATAATTCAATACAAGTCCCGCCAAAAGCCATACCTGGTCATCCTGCTCCACCAGCAAAGGCTTGCCGCTGCTTCCCCTTGCCGAAGCATCTGCATATATAATTTCATCTGGCAGGGTGTAGACTAAGACCTTTTCTGTACTATCCCAATAAAATTTCTCATTTAAAACCTCATTGACCCAATCAATAGGCAAATAAACTTCCCCATCAATAAACCGTGCCTTGTGATCCTCCTCCAATTGATTATCCAACAAAATTGCAACACGGTCCCCTACAGTGCCAAACCATTCATTTTGGTCTGCCAGCTCATTGGAAGGCATATATTTTTTATAAATGAAAAAGGCCATCCCCCCAGCGCCTAAAAAGAATAGTACGGCTATAAATGTTATGACTGAAATCAGGAACCGTTTCATACCTGCATCCTCCCTGCCTGTTCAAATATTCGACTGCTCATAAAAGACCTTGCTAAGTGTTCCTATTACACCATGTCCACTAACCTCATGCTTCGCCTCCGGCTTGCATTCGCCAAGTGGCCAGGTATTACTCACACTAAGCTCAAAAAAACCTCGCTAAGTGTTCCTATTATACCACAAGTCCTTGTTTTGTTTTCTTACAATTTCATTATTCTGCATAGATTCTGCCTTATCCTGCAGCAACTACCCGCAGCCATCATGATATTGCCCTCGTCGTGTCCGTTTTGGCAGCTGCATGAACCTGCTGCGGGTATTTCCGTTCCCGCCCTGCGCCGTCTGTTTTCCCGGCTGAATTGGGATTCTCTCTGAAACAGCGCTGCTCCCCGCCGCATTTCACACGGCGTCCCCCTGCTCTGCAGGCTTGAAGAATCTACCTGTTATAGACCCGGTCAAACCGTATTTCTTTCAATACCCCTATATGATATATTTCTGAATCGTCTGACTCCTTCCTCACCTCTTTCTCTTCCTCATGATTTGATCCTTTTGTCTCATACATTCCCCTGTCCTCACAGACCATTGCTTTTGGTTCCAGATCCATATTCCTTTTTTTATTACTCCCGGCACGTTCTTCTTCACTTTCGGTCTTTTCCTCAGCCAAACCGGAAAAATCATCCATAATATAGTCTCCCATATAAAAGCTGCCGTCTGCCTGCACTTCTAATATCTTAATCCACTCTGAGGCATCTGCCTCTCTCCCGTCAACCAGGATTGCAACACCCCGATCTCGGTACCTCTGCAGCCCCTTTAGAAACACTTCCCGGTTTTTTCCATACAACTGATATCTTTGCTTCATGTGACTCTCCCCTTTTTGCTTCTCCCGGGCAGGGTACGTCAAAGAGGTATATCCACAGGTCCACACCTGCGGAAGCTGCTCCCTGTCTTTTCACAAGGTATAAGCCGTGACACAAATTCCCTGTACCTGCACTGCCCGGTTAATTTCTCAAAAGCTCTGTAAAAAAACCAATGTCAGCATGGGTGACAGCAAACACATCCATAGAACCGGGAATCCTCCCAACGGAAATCCGAAAGCGCTTCTCCATCTCTTTTCTGGCTTCCTCACTGCCAAATGCAGCGGCATATCTCCAGCTCTTATCCCGCCTTTCCTCTTTCTCTGCAGTCTTCAGAAATGCCTCTGCCTGCCACTCACTTAATGAGCCGACGATTACTTTCAAGTCGCACCGGGCACAATCCAGAAACCTTTGTCCGGTGATTTCTCCGTAGTCAATAATAATATACCGATAATTCCCGTTCATACAGCCCGCCAGCTCCCTGGCGCCTGCTTTTGCATAATAATCCACTTCCAGAATCCTGTATGGCTGCCCTTTGGCCAGCCTGCCTGTGCAAAATCGTCCCATCTGTGCAAAATCCTCATGGTCATTCCACTCCAACACGGCTGTCTTCTCCCGACACACGCCGGCCAGATAATTTGCGGTCCATACTGCCAGGTGAGTAACACCCACACCCCGGCCGGCCCCTGTAATTCCCAAGGTTCTCCAGGAGTTTTCCCACACAGCTTTCCTTCTTAAAATCTTCCTGCGGAAAAAAACCTCTTTACCATTCTTAACAGCGCCCGTATTTTACCTCCTGTTCTTTTGCCGACCAATGAGAAAAATATCTCATCATATACCTTTTGTACCTTCCTGGTACATGTAAATGGATTGGGACAATCTGGCATCAGAAAGCATTCTGCTTCCTTTACCGGGCCAGGCAGCCTGTCTGTAAGCTGCCTGCAGAACTGATTGTAGATAATCGCCATCCCCGGGGGATTTCCCGGGAATTGAACAGCGTCCCTGACGCCTTTCCACTGCCAGGGCTTGCTCCCACAGACTAACAGATATCCATCTGCCATTTCCTGCGAAAATGTTTCACCAAGTGTTCCGTAATCTTGTATCACCACCCTATAAGGGTGAGATTCCAGCTTTACGGCCTCTCCATACAGAGGAAGCATGGGCAGCCCATGAATTCGATATATTCCAAATGAATCCATACTGTATCCTTCACAGCCAGCCATCTGCCTGACCGCTTCAGAACCATTCTTCTCCTCATATAACACAGCCAAACCGCGCCGCCAAAGATAGGCCGCAAATCCTATTGCCACATGAGTCGTCCCGGCGCCTGGAAAAGCGCCTGCTATGGCAATCGTCAGAGATGATTCCGGGCTTTCCCGAAAAACACCCTTTTCCTTTTTCTCCATCTGCTTCTGGATATACTCCAGTTCCTTTACCAGCCGGTCTGCCGATTCATACCGTTCTGCAGGATTCTCTTTAAGACAGGTGCGGATCAGTCTGGTCCAATGACGGTCCATACGTTCCCTTGGAAATACAGGAACCTTTTCCGGAAATTCTCCGGTCAGCATGTAATAGAGGACAGCACCAATGGCATAGATATCCGTCCGTTCGTCTAAAACTGCTCCTGTATATTGCTCCGGGGCCGCACAGCCCACCGTCCCATAGCGTTTTGTCAGGTATTCCGCCTCGTCTAAATGAATCGCGTGGTCAAAATCCACTAATTTAACGGTGCCGCTACACACCAACAGGTTTTTAGGCTGTAAATCCAGATACAAAATAGGGGTAGGAGTTGCCGAATGCAAGATATTCACCAGATGGCAAATCTGAATCCCATATCGGACCGTCATTGCCGTTGAAAAATGCCCTATGTCTGAAACAAGAGCGTACAGCGAATCTCCCTCCAAAAATTCCTCAATCAAATAACAGAAATCTTCATCTTCTTCCAAATCATACACTACTGGTATCCCCGGATGCCGGATGCCCTTTAATATCAAGGCTTCCTTACGAAATTGACCGTAATCTACGCAGCTTTTTGACACCTGCTTGATCGCCCGGTATTCCTCCAGTTCCTTATGCTTTACCAGATATACGGTTCCGCTTCTCCCACGGCCCAGCAACCGGCACAGCTCATATTTTCCAAATAGTATGGTGCTCCCGAACCTTTCCACCTCCTTCTCTCCCCAATCATCTCTGTAGTCATATTTTAATATAGGCAGAATTATTTTACAACACCTTTTTCGGGATACTCAATATATGAGGGAATATCTGTTGACACTCCATTCATTACTACTGTAACAAGTGAAAACAACCAAGGCGCACTCTTCAGTACGCCTTGGTTATTAATTTTTATCAAAATGCTGATAATCCTTAGGATTGTTCCAATCACCGCCCCACCGAAATCCTCGCTCTGTAAACAGCTTAAAAGCTAAATCCTCATGGGTGATCACATGAGGCAGACCGGTGGTACGGTCAATATAAGGGTCTGCATTGGAATGAGCCCATTTGGGCTTCCCCGTGGAATAAGATACATAGGGATTCTGCTGAGGATTTAAATCAATGGCTTTGCCATAGGCATGGTTGGAAAGATGATCGGAGCCTGTGGCCATACGAAAACAAAACGCAGATGTGTTGTTGACCTCTATAGAGGCAGAATCTGTTGTATCCGGATCGCCTGTCCAATAATTATCCACAAGGTACATGGACTGAATCTGGTATTTTTCTCTAAACAATTCCTTAAAAACAGCAAACACATCCTCCAAAATATCCTGGCTGACGATCATTTCTCCTACCTGAATCTGTCCTTCGAAATTATAATGAGGCATTTTAATATAGCGCAGGGATTCCAACGGCACATAATCATTCTTCCTATAGGACTTGCCGTTGATCCTCTCATACAAATTATCCCCTTCCTCTATCTTCCACACCATAAAATACGAATCTAAATTGTCAAAATCCAACTCCTCCTCTGACAAAATAGTTCCTGGAGACACTCCTGACAGACTTTCCAAAAAAGCCGGTTCTGTTCTGGCAGACTCAATCTCAACAGCCTTCGTTTCTGTTTCTTCTGACTCTATCTGAATGTGCTCTGTGTCTGTGGATTCTGTTTCTGCAGATCTTTCTCCTGCTTCGATCGTGTTTCCCCCACCTCCAGCTTCCGAATCTTCCTGCAGTCTTTCCAACTCCTCTATCATTTTTTCATGTTTTTGAGCCATATCATCCATCTGCTTTTTCTGCAAAATCAAAAGGCCCACAGCACTTCCTGCTGCTATCAGCAATATGATACAGGCTATGATAATCATTATAATTTTCTTTTTTTCTGAACTATCCATGAATTATTCCCACTTTCCTGCCCTTACCGTTGTATCCTCTCTTTTATCCTTCCTGCAGAGCAAAGCCATTCAATGGAGCTTATTTCCGCACTTTTTACAAAAATTCACATTTGCCGGGCAGGATGCCCCGCATTTGGGACAAATCACTGCATTTCCTGGTGCTGATGATAAGCTCTCTGATGAGGTCTGGCCTAAAACCTGCTGATTTTTTGCCACAATTTCCTTCATCTGCTGTTCCTGTTCCTGAATCTGTGCTTCTTTTGTGGAAATTTCCTTATACAATGGAATCAACTGGTTGGGATCAAAATTACCGGATCTCCACATTTGGTATCCCAGCTCTCCTGCCTTTACCTTTAAATCCCGAATATCATTTTCCAGAGTCCCAATAAATGTTTTTATCTTATTCTCCTCCAGGAATGTAGATGTCTTCATATTAAGTTTTGTAATCTGCTTTGAAATTCCCTGTTTAAAATCTAAAGCCATAATCGTATCCTCCTCGCGTTATTGGGCGGCAGATCGGCGGAAAGCATCCTAAAAATGCTTCGCATTTGCCTACCTTCTCATTCACTCCTATGTCACAATATAAAGAACAGCACTATCACTGCTGCCACTATGACTGCTGCTCCGATTACAAGTACCGGAATCATCGTCTTCTGATCCTTCTTTTCCTTCTGAACCTTTACTCCATCTGATATCCGGCAGCCGCATTCATTGCAGAATGCCATGCCTTCTGCAAGCTGTTTTCCACAATTAGGACAATGAGTTTTCCCTATCAAGCCTGCACTCTCTTTTCTGGCATCTGTGCTTCCTGGCTCTGCTGCGGAGTCATCCTCCGCATTCAGGGTTTCCCATTCCTCTTTCTCGTCCCAATCCTCTGCCGGTTCCCACTCCTCTGCCACATCCCATTCTGATGCCTCTGCTTCTATGGATTTCTCTGCCATTTCTGTGGGGACTTCTTTCAGCCTGGTTCCGCAAATGCCGCAAAATATGGCATCCTCTATCATTTCTGCGCCGCATTGATTACATTTCATCCTTTTTCCTCCTCATTTCAAGGTATCGCCCCTCAGTTACGTTCGACGGCAAATTTGCCTTCCTCCTCCTATGTCACGGCATGGAATCTTCTTTCTTTTTTATAAGTTTAATATTGTCCTTTTCCACCTGACTCAGCAGATCCTCACTGAAGGCAGACGGGGCAATGGTTCCACTGTACCAGGACTTTGTGTTAAAATAATTTTGCAGAGCCTCTGTATCAAACCGTCTTCCATGTCTTGCATAGATCTCATTGCGGGCAATTTTAAGCTGTTCTTTGGTATACCCTGCTAAGTCTGCCTCTGTCAGCCTGCTGTAGCTGCTGTTTGGAATCAAATAGCTGCTGTCATAACCGCCATATGTGTAGCTCGAAGCAGTCGTTGGCGGAGGAGTATAGCTGTAATAATTAGGCGCAGGAGCCGAATAATCAGGATAGCCTGAAGAAGAATAGTAGGACGCCGTAGTTTCCATAGCTGCCATGGCGGCGGATGTAGTTTCTGCCTCTGTGGCAGCCGCTGCGGTAGTTTCCTCCTCTGCGGCAGCAGTGGTGGTTTCCGTAAATGCCGCTGTTGTCACACCCTTTGCTTCTTCCTCCTTTTGCCTCTTTCTATCTCTGGCTTCCCTTCTCTCCTCTCTTTCCCTGCTTCCGTCATACCCCCATGGTGTAGAAGCAATCAGATTGTCCAGCATCCCCTGCTTATATGCAGCAAAAACGCCTGCCCCTAAAAACAGCAGCAAAAACAAAACCAACAGCCCTGTTGTCCATATATTCTTGTTTTTTGGGGACTTATTTACTGATGCCTGTGCCAAAGCCTCTGTGTTTCTGGATTCGGAGAGAGACTGGCCCGCAGATGCCCCACATCCGCTGCAAAACCTTGCCCCTGGCTTCAGTTCCTTTCCGCATTTCGGACAAAACATAATCTTCCCTCCCTTAAAGGCAAAATATCATTTTATATAAAAGATGCCCTGGCATTCATCCCACCGATGAACGCCAAAGCATCTTCCCGGTATCAGCTGCCCATATCACACTCTGCTACTGTCAGTTCAACCATACCGAATTTCAAACGATCTCCCACATGAATTTCCTGCGGCGTCTCTACCATCACTCCGTTCAAATAGGTATGGTTAAAGGAATTCATGTCTTCCACAAAGCATGAATTTCCACGGCAGAAAAACCTGCAGTGTTTTCTCGACACCGATTTATCCCCTTCAATTATCACATCACAGCCCGAGGCATCACGCCCAAGAACAGCCGGTTGGCTCAGATCACAGCCATATATTTTGCTGTTGTCCTTCATGTCTTGCAGCACCAGAAGCCCCTGAGCCGGTGTATCCTCTGTATGATTGTTTTCGACAACTGCTGCCTGCGCAGCATTTTGCAATGGCTGCTCCACATGAATGGCCGCCTGCTGAGAAACCTCTGTCATGGAAGCCGACGCTGGTTCCCCGTCAAAAGCTGTCTGCGGTGCTTTTGTCCCTGTGTTTCCATTGGTCAAACGCTCCCCGCAATAGATGCAGAAATTCAGGCCGTCGCTTAATTCCCTTCCACAATTTGTGCAAAACATAATTCACCCTTCCTTCTTCTCCGATTTACAGCAATTCCATTACTCTCAATCATCGTAATCGTAATCATAGTCGTAATCGTAGTCCGTATATCCATAATTATAATCATCCGAACCATAAGAACCATTTATCACTAAATTCACATATTCCTGAATCTCCGATTCCTCTGCCGCCAGATACAAAAGCTCCTTTCTTGCCTTTTCCTTCCACTCGTTTTTCTTCTTTTCTCGTGCCTTTGAATTTAAAGGCAGAACATTCTTTTTGTAATTCTCATACAGCTCATCCTTCTTTTCCTGGATATGCTCTAAATTTCTTTCCTGAACCTCTGATCTTTGCTGATCCAAAGCTGCCCCAGGCAATACCGGAAGCCATACTTCTCCGCCGCCGCCCCGGTTATCTACCACATTCTCCGTATTCCGATAATATTTTTTGCCGTCTGCATCATAGCGCATGGTAACGCTGCCTTCTTGTGTATACGTATTACGCTTCAGGGATCCGTCCGCCTCTGCAAAATAGCAGAAACCATCTGCATCAAAAGAGCCTATAGCCATAACACCGTCTTCCTTCATATAATAACGTTTTGCACCGATGTTCAGCCAGGAAATATGCATTGCTCCGCCTTTATCAGGATTCAGATAATACCAATTTCCGTCAATCTGCTTCCAGCCTACTGCAGCCGCGCCGTTTTCCGGTTCAAAATAATACCAGCTTGAATCTACGGTCTGCCATCCGATCATCATGTGGGCCTCAGCGTCAAACCCATAATGCGCACCGTCAATCTCTACAATCTGGCTTCTGGCAAGGCTTCCGCTGTCAAAACGATAAGCATCCTTGTCCCCGTCTTTCTCCCAGCCCGCCATAGCCGCAAACGCCATAGTACATGACAATACAGCTGCCATTCCTGCTCCTGCCAATTTCTTTTTCATGCTTCTTTCCTCCTAAAATTTAGTATTCTTTTATGATTATCGCCGAAAAAACCTTTAACTTTACATATAATGAGAAGGCGATAAATTTTTGTGTTTCTAAGCTGCTGTTATTTCTGGAAAGCATCCTGGCCATGCAGCTTCTAATAGACCCATATTACAATCTCCTGCAGACTACTGCAGCCTGTCAAAATCCGAATCCCTTCCTGGATCCGGGGCCTGAGTGGCAGCGGGCGGCGCCTGGGTCTCCTGTACCGGCGGATTCGTTACCGGAGGCGGATTTTGACTGGCAGGCGCAGACTGGCCTCCTGCTGTAGGCGCACTGCCTGCCGGCTGGCCGCCACCCTGCGGAGTCCTTCCGGTTCCCGGATTTCTTGGCTGAGTCGGTCTTTCCGGCTCTCTGCCCAAACTGACTGTGATAGTGATCTCCGTGCCTTCCTCTGCAATTCCCGGCTCTACACTCTGAGAAATCACCCTGCCTTCCTCTACGGAATCGTTGTACTCCTCCTGAATCGTCACAATCATGCCGATTTCCTCTAGGTTAGATGCCGCTTCCTCTCTCTCCTGATTCAGGACACTCATCACCTGAACCAATCTTGCCCCAAGACTTATTTTTACCTTGATAATGTCGCCTTTCTTACCTTTGGCTCCTTCTGTTGGAGACTGGGCAAAAATCTGCCCCTTGGGAACCTCCTGATTATACTCAAGCCCCTCTTTTTCTAAAAACAGACCGGATTCCTTAACCTTCTCAAGTCCTTCCTGTTCCGACATTCCGGTAATATTCGGCACCTGGGTCTCCCCGCTTCCTGGCTGCTGACTTCCGGAAGCAATCTTAAGGGTGATCAATTCATCCAGCTCAATCTCGCTATCCCGATCCGGGCTGATTCCTGTAACCATACCGGCAGGTGCCCAGCTTTCCTCATCCTTTTCCGTATTCACTGCAATCAGCCCCTGCTCCCGAAGTAAGGCCACAGCGTTTTCCTCTGTCATCCAAACCACATCCGGAACCGTAGTTCTTCCGCTTCCGGAGCTGATGATCACCCGAATCAGAGTTCCGCTCTCAACCTGGGCACCGGGCATGATCTCATTGCCCTGTTCATCCACCTGTCCCAGCACATAGCCTTCCATTATAGTCTCGGAAGCCTGGGTTCCTCCGATCTCATATACAAGCCCTATGGACTCTAACCGCTCCCTTGCATCGCTCTGGGACATGTTGACCAGACTAGGCATCCATACGGTATTTTCCTCTTTCTCAAAACCCGGCAGCTTAGGAAGCGGCGAGTCGATCACCCCGGTCATCAGCAGAATACCAAATACCAGCACGGCTGCCCCGGCTGCTCCGCAAAGGGCTTTCAGCCAAAGGGGCCATTGTCCCAAATCATTTTTCTCCACCGTAGCAGTCGTCCTCTTTACATGCTCAGAGCTTAGGGCCCTCTCAAATTCCTCTGCTGACTTTGTACGGTCTATGATCCGTACCTGCAAGGCATTCATCAAGGCATTTTCTATATTTTTGGGAATGGAGACTCCTAGCTTAGACGGTTCCTTTAAGGTATCCTTTACCCTCCGTTCCGGAGATTCCGGAGGACGTATTCCGGTAATCATCTTATAAAATGTAGCAGCCAAGGAATATACATCTGTCCAGGGTCCCTGGTTTCCTCCGCTCTGGTACTGCTCTACCGGGGCATATCCCAGCTTTAAAATGACTGTCAGCGACTTGCTGTGGGTGGTCGTCACCTGGCGGGCTGCGCCAAAATCCAGAAGCTTTACCTGTCCATTCTCCAGCAGATAAATATTATCCGGTGAAATATCCCGATGAATAATATCCTTATCATGAACCTCCTTCAGCGCAGCGATCACTGCTAAAATAATGGGCAATGCCTCCTCCACAGGCATCTTCCCCACCTTTTTCAGCCTTGCCTTCAGAGTCTCTCCCTCCAGCAGCTCCATGACAATATATGCCGTATTATTTTCCTCAAAAAAGTCATAAATCTGTGTGATTCCGGGAACCTGATGAAACTCTGCCAAACGCTTTGCCTCATCCAGGGACTTTTTCATACCTGCCACAAACTGTTCCTTCTTCTCTCCTGCATAGACCCGAACCAGGGTCTCATGAGGCATACGGGTGGCAAATTCCGATGGAAAATATTCTTTTATGGCTACCCTGTGCTGAAGCGTTGTATCAAACCCGATATAAGTAATTCCAAAGCCGCCGAATCCCAGGACACGCCCTACAACATACCGCCCCCGGATCGTCACTCCCGGTGCAATATGGTATGCTTCCTTGGCAGGGCTGGTCTGTTCATAACCACAATGGGGACAGACATTATAATCTCCCTCATATTCCTTCATGCATCCCAAACACAGTGTCTTCATACTTACGTTTCCTTATCTGTCAGTTTATTTTGCAGCTCCTTCCAGGCAAAGTCAGGTCCACATAAGGGGATAAACATCAGCTTTGTATCTCCCACCTGAAGAATATCCCGATTCTCAAGCTCAACGTCCATCAGAAGAACCTGACCATTTACATAAGACAGCTCTCTGGCTTCTCCCATGCCGGCATAAAAGGCTCTTTTCTCCGAATCATATTTGACGGTTATCTGACAGCACCTGGCTACCTTAGCATCTAATGCCAAAGCAATATCCAGATCCGGCAAACCGCCAATACGGTTCTCCCCCTGCTTTAGCTCATAGATCCTGCCATAAAATGTTCCTTCTGTACATACCAGCCATCCCGCAACCGGCTCCTTGGCCTTTTTCGGTTCTTTCGGCTGTCCCTGAATCGGTTCCTCCTCCTGCCAGACTCTGGCGGCGGCCGGTTTATCTTCTCCCCCGCATTTGGGGCAAACCGCATGCTTATCCCCATCATAAAAATGTCCGTGGACACAACGCTTTAAGTTCATACTCTCTTTTCCTCCTGGCCTTCTTTCCTGCTTTTCTGAACAATCACACCATTTCAATAGTAGCCTCATCCAAAAACAGATCCACAAACCGGCTGACAGAACACGGCCTTCCCACGCTGCCGGTTCCTAAAACCGCCCGCAAGGCATCCACAATACAGGAAGGCCATTTATCCTGCAAAGCATCCATATTTTCTTCAAAGGAGCGTTCCTCCCATACTTTTTCCCCTGTCAGCATACTGCCGGCCAGATTGGCAAGCTCTGTAATGTCTCTGCCGATTGGGTCCTGGCTTTCTTTTATGTTTCCATTAAACCCTCCCAGCATACAGCTTCCATGAGGAACCATATAAATATGATCCATATCCACCTGCCCATGATAGATCCCCAGACCATGGGCAGCAGACAGGGGACGGGCCAGATCCTGAATCATCCACTGTACCCGCTCCGAAGAACATAGATCCGGATAACTGTACACCATTTCTCTTAAAGTCTTTCCCTCTGGAAATTCCATCATCACATAGGCCGTTCCGTTATCCTCTGTCACTGCCCAAACATTTAAAAGTCCCGGGGTTCCATCCAGTATAATCAGTTTACGATTGTATTGGACAAATCTTTTCAGTCCCTGGGAAAAGACCTCCTCATAAGGTGATTGTGCCTCTACTGTTCCGTCTTTTCTGCGGCAGACCATATCCTCCGGAAAATACTCCATAATCAAAACCTTACGGGAAAATAATGCATCCCATCCTATGTACAAAATAGCCAATTCTTCCTGGCGCCTGACAGAGCCCACAATATATCGCCCTTTTAGAATATTCCCTGACTCCATGACGCCTTCCGGCGTATCAGAGCCTTCCTTTGTCCAGCCGCAATAAGGGCAGACTGTATCCTTTTCCTGGTATTCCTCCATACAATTCAGACAACGCTTCATCCCTTTTATTTCCAGCTTTCCATATATTTCTTATTATCTGCAAGCCACTGGCTCCCGCCTGCAGACGCCTTCTGTATCTGTTCGTCCACCATCCCCAGGTCTGCCTGATATACATCCTGAAACACCTCATACATGGTGCGGTTCATAGGAATCCCCTCCAGCTCCCTTACCCCTAAAATATTCTGGGAATTTGCAGAAAGCATGTAATACAGCATCCATTGAGCAGCCTTTTTTTCGTATTTTCCTGAAGCCGCGTTCACACTCCAAAGATGGTCAAAGCGAACCTTCTCCCCTTCCTTCGGAAGCTCTACCCGAAACTGAGCCGGCAGTTCTTTTGTCAAACGCTGATAATCTCCTGTATCGGAAAGATACCGGTCTGCCTCCCCGTCTATAAACATCTGACAGCCGTCCCGATTCATGTTTCTTCCCTTTTCTGCTGCCAGCTTCTGATAGTCAGAAATACATTCCTCTCCCATCAGCTCTTTATAAATCAGAAAGTCTTCTCTGCGCACAGAGGTTTTATCCTCCTTGTCCTCGCCGTTCATGCGGACATATACTACCGGAACCTGAAAGCACAGAGGCATCTGGGTCATTTGAGGAAACAACTCTCCATACTGCTCGAGAAACCAGTAATCCTCCACATTCTCAAGCCTGTCTAAGGTGATATTAAGCGCCTCCAGCCCGCCTGTATAGGCTGGATCCAGATCCGTACTTTCAAATAGATCCGGAAGCGTCCCTGCTGCGGCTGCCTCATTAATCTTTTTCTCATAGGATTCTGCGTCAAACGCTTCTATTTGAACCGTCACCTGAGGGTAATCCTGCAAAAAGTCTGCAATCATGGTTTCTGTTCTGGCTTTCGCGTTCTCCGGAGTATCATCCTCATCTGCAGAAACCCATATCTGAAGCTCTGCCGGCTGCAAGGTAGCATCCTCCTGCTGTTTTCTATAGCGATGAGCAAAAAATCCTCCTGCCGATGCCAAAACCACCAGGGTGGCTGCAATCTGAATCAGGCGCACTCTCCTGCGGCGGCGAAGTTCTTCTTCTACATCCAAAACCTTTTTCTTATCCATCAGCCCGTCCCGGAACTGATCTGTATTCTGGAAACGCAGCTCCAGTTTCAAGGCCATGGCCCGCATCACGGCATTACTTAAGCCCTTAGGTATTTCCGGATCCAGCTTGTGAGGAGGAACCACATGATCTTTATGAAGCCGGTCTGTAGATTCCTCTGGCTTTATTCCGGTCAGCGCAAAATAGGTAGTAGCTCCTACCGCGTAGATATCTGTCTGAGGGCCCTGGACTCCGTTGGTACTGTACTGCTCCGGCGGGGCATAATGGGGCGTTAAGACTGTGGACATCTCCGAAGCCTCAAACCTGGCGGCTCCAAAGTCAAACAGCTTTACCACTCCGCTGCTGCAGATAAAAATATTGTTGGGATTAATATCTCGATGAACAATCTTTTCCTTATGTACTTCTCTCAATGCATCCAATACAGCCAGCGCCACGCCTACCGCCATAGCCTGACTCACCTTGCCCCCCTGCTGGGCAATATATTCCTTATACGTCATACCTTCCATAAATTCCATCACCATGTATGCCGTATTCTTTTCCTCAAAAAAATCATACACATCTACAATGTTCGGATGCGTATTAAACTTGGCCATCTTTCTGGCTTCATTTAAAAAACGTTTCTTTCCCTTCTCAAATTCCTCTATATTCTTTTCTGAATAAGAACGAACCTCCAAAGTCCCCGGCGTTCTGGTTACAATACTGCCCGGATAATACTCCTTAATGGCCACCATCTTTGCAAAGGTATTATCCCAAGCCTTATATACAATGCCAAAGCCGCCTGCATTTACTGATTCTCCGATCATATAACGGCCATCCGAAAGCAGCGTTCCCGGCTCCATATAATACAGATCATGAGCCTTGGCATGTCGGTCGTAGCCGCAGTGAGGACAAAAATTCGCCTCCTCCGTATATTCCTTCATACAGTGATAGCACCGAGCCATGATGTCATTCCTCCGTTTTTTTGCCGTGATATTGAATCAGGATCACAGTGGTGTTGTCCTGTTTTTTGGATGCCTTTGCCAGCGCCATATCCACCAGCCGTCTGACTGAAACACGGACATCGATTTGATTGTCAATCAACATTGCCTTGATCTGATCACTGCTTAAGCTTTTGTACAATCCATCGCTGCAAAGCAGCAGCTGATCTCCCGGCTTTAAGAGAATTTCCTGCCGGCTTTTTCCGATCCTTTTAATATTACCGATGCCAAGATAGCTGGTAAGCGCCTCTGCCATCCTTCCCTTTGTCTCCTGATCATAATACTCTTGGGTAATCTCCCCCCTGCGGAGGGAATCCTCCAGAAAACACCGATAATTCTGATCCCTGGTAAGCTGCTTAAAACGATCTCCCCGCAGCAAATAAATCCGGCTGTCTCCCACAGACATCCACTCTGCCATGCCGTCTTTGCTGACGACAGCAGCTACAACCGTTGTCCCTGCGTCCAGTCTTCTCCCATCCCTTGACTTTAACCCATGCACCCTGGCATCCATGCGGACTGCCTCCCGGCACAAAAAATCCGCAAAATTCTTTGATGGCTGTTTTGTCTCATAATCCTTCAGCAGCATACCAGCTGCCTCCCGGCTTGCCCGCTCTCCTCCCATAAGACCGCCCATACCGTCGCAAAGCACTGCCAGCACCCTGTCCGGACCCGCAAAAGTCCCTGCAAAATCCTGCTGTGTTTTCCGGTCTCCGATAATACTATAGGCTTCTGCTGCAAGCTCTCCGGGAAGCCGCTCTTTCCTAAGCTGTACAATATTTAACTCATTCATAGGAATCCCATAATCTTCCTTCTCTGCAAAATGCGATAAACTCAAATTCGCTGTCCCCAGCCTTAATCCGATCTCCCGATGTCAGCTTAACTGCTCCCTTCAGGCTTTCTTCATTCAGAAATACATTTTCATCTTCCTGCTTTACTGCAAAAAATTCATTGCTCTTATCATCATAAACGATCGCACAGGATACGAAATCTCCCAGCTTGGGATCCCCCTTCACGGCAATATCCATTTTATCGCTGCCGCCAAGACGGTTAAAGCCTCTGCAAAGGCGATAGTCACGTCCTTTTTGTGCCCCGTTTATGCAGACCAGCCATCCCACTGCAAACCCTGAAGACATTCTCTGTGACACACTCTGCCAGTCTGCCGGCTGGGTTTGGTTCTGTGCTGCCGGATGCACTCTGCCGCCCTCTGTCTCCTGCTCTGAGACAACAGCAGCTGATCCTGATTTTGCAGTCTTCTGCTGTGTCACGGAAACTCCAGAACCGACAAAAGCTGTGTGTTCATTAGTCTCATCCTGAAACATCCTCTGAGGATCCGATGATATTGCTATGGCCCTGTCGTCGTCCTCCTCATCGTCAAAAAACACTTGGGAGCCAGATGGGATTGCAATCGTCCGATCGTCATCTTCTTCATAAGACACCTGAGAAGCAGACGGAATCGCAATCGTCCGATCGTCATCTTCTTCATAAAATACCTGAGAAGCAGACGGAATCGCAATCGTTCGGTCATCTTCCTCATCTTCATAAGACACCTGAGAAGCAGACGGGATTGCAATCGTTCGATCATCATCCTCATCTTCATAAGATATCTGAGAAGCAGACGGGATTGCAATTGTTCGATCATCATCATCTTCTTCATAAGATGTCTGAGAAGCGGACGGCATCGCAATCGTCCGATCATCTTCCTCATCCATAGATGCCTGAGAAGCGGACGGCATTGCAATTGTCCGATCATCTTCCTCATCGTCCATCGATATCGGAAAGGCAGACGGCATCGCAACCGTCCGATCATCATCTTCATCCATGGATGTCTGGAAGGCAGACAGTCCCTGCGGCGATGTCGGCATAGCAACAGTACTGTCATCCTCCTCAAAAGGAACCCCATCTGTCATGGCAATCGTACTGTCATCTTCCTCCTGCACAACAAACTCCTGCTGCACCAAAGGCTCCTGCCTTTTCTCCTCTCCTCTGTGAAAAAGAGAGAAAAGCTTAGGCTTTGATTTCGGTTTCGCCTTAGACCCCGGCTGACCGCCGCCCTTACCCTTTCCCTGCTCCTTTTCCATTACAGGAAGCACTCCGCAGTGCGGACATTGTGAAAACTTCGTATTGTCATAATAATGCCCTTTATCGCATCGTATAATCGCCATATTATCCTCCTCAAACCCTCGTGTCTTAAAAATCCTGCTGCAGTATGGATCAATCTGCCCAAACTGCTACCGCAGAATAATTGTCCATATTGGTTCCGCGGCCGTTTTTACAGATAATCTCCTGCATAGCTGTGATCCATTGTTCAGGCGATGAGGCTTTCTTTAATGCAGCCTCCATCTTCTTCTCCTCGATCAGCTCCCAAAAACCATCTGTACACAATAAAAAAGCCTGTCTGCCTGTCCGTTTAATCACTTCAGATTCCTGATAATTCACCGGTTCCTCATCTCCGTCGGTCCCCAGAACCCGCAGAAGCCGGTTCCTGTCCGGATGATGGCGAATCGCTTTTTCCTTAATCTCGCCGGCAGAGACCAGCATCTGCGGCACACTGTGATCCAGGGTACGTTCCCGGATCCTTCCGTTTACAAAATAATACAGACGGGAATCCCCAATATGTCCCCAGCGAATCCTGTCCTTCCCAATATCCAGAATCACCAAGGTCGTCTTCATATCCCGGCATGTCCGGTCCTCCTGCTGACGTTTCACAATGGATTCCTGAGCTGCTTCAAAGGCATCACGGAGAAAGCTATCCTCCTCCGTTCTTTCCGCAAACTTTCCCACAGCAGTCTCCACTGCCAGTTGGGACGCTACTTCTCCTTTACCATGTCCGCCAAGACCATCTGCCAGCAAAAAGCAAAATGCCTCCCCGTCCTGGTACATTCCTACATTATCCTCATTATTTTCCCTGCTGCCCTTATCGCTGAACAACGAAAATCTAATCATGAAACCACCTCATATTTGTCCCGCAAAATACCCTTTTTTCTGACTGAATCACTGTGTTTCATTATAACACAAAGAAAACTTTTGTCAAAGTATATTGCACATTATGAAAATCATAACAATATAAATTGCTACGGTTCACAGGGCGGGGAAAACTGGACGAAACTAGTCTTACAAACGAGCTTGACATCTGCTCTCGTCCAGTTTTCCCCGCCCTGTGAACTGTAACGTTAAATTAAATAAAACAAATTCAGGATATAAAAATTATACCATCAAGAAATAACAAGCACAAGTCTTTTACATCATTTGATTACGCAAAATAAATAATGCCAGAATCCTTACCTCTGCAAAGGATTCTGGCATTGACCAGTTTTACACCTCAAAAATCAAATCCCCATAACTTGGGAACGGCCACAGCTCTTTATCCACAATCATCTCCAGCCGATCTGCCGGGTCTCTCAGAGCGGCCATTGCCGGAACAACTTTATTATAATAAGCATGAGCCTTCTCCTTTCCTTCCTCCAGTCCAGAACATTTTTCCGTAATATCAGTAAGTGCGGCAAGCGCCACCTTCATATCGGAAAGCATTGCCGAAGTCTCGGTCAAAAGCTCTGCCTGTACACTGGTATCAGCCTCTGGACATGCAGCCTTTACCTGGTTAAGGGACTTGGCAAGCTGGGTCGTGTACTTAATTGCCGCAGGAATAATCTGCTTTCCTGCCATATCAATCATGGTCCTGGCCTCAATATTGATCACCTTGGAATAAGCTTCATATTCCACCTCAGCACGAGAAGCCAGCTCTGCGCGGGTAAACACTCCAAATTCTTCATAAAGCTTCACCGCCTTCTCTGTAGTCAGAGCCGGAATCGCTTCCACCATAGACCGGATATTGGGCAGTCCGCGCTTTTCTGCCTCCTCCACCCATGCATTGGAATACCCATTGCCGTTAAATATAATTCTTCTGTGCTCCTTTAAAAGCTTCTTAATCAAATCATGAACCGCCATGTCAAAATCTTCTGCCTTCTCCAGCTCATCTGCCGCTTCCTTAAATGCCTCTGCTACGATGGTATTTAATACAACATTGGGCGGCGCTATGGAATCCGAAGAACCAACCATACGAAATTCAAATTTATTTCCCGTAAATGCAAACGGCGAAGTCCGGTTCCGATCCGTGGCATCCTGGTCCAAATCCGGCAGCGTGGCCACCCCTGTCCTCAAGGTACCGCCCTTTTTGGAATGGGTTGCCTCCCCTGTACTGCAAAGCTGGTCAATCACATCCTCAAGCTGTTCTCCCAAGAACACAGAAATAATGGCAGGCGGCGCCTCATTGGCTCCCAGACGATGATCATTTCCCACATCTGCTGCAGATTCCCGCAAAAGATCCGCATGAACATCCACTGCCTTTAACACACATGCCAATACCAGCAAAAACTGTACATTCTCATGGGGGGTCTCGCCAGGACTTAACAGATTTACCCCATCGTCTGAAGTCAGGGACCAGTTGTTGTGCTTTCCGGAACCGTTCACTCCGGCAAACGGCTTCTCATGAAGCAGACAGGTCAGCCCATGACGCCCTGCTACCTTTTTCAACGTTTCCATAACCATCTGATTGTGATCCACTGCCAGATTGGCCTGATCATAAATGGGCGCCAGCTCATGCTGGGCCGGAGCCACCTCATTATGCTGAGTCTTCGCCGTCACTCCCAGCTTCCAAAGCTCCTCATTAACCTCCTTCATATAAGAACCAATCCGTTCACGGATGGCGCCAAAATAGTGATCCTCCAGCTCCTGCCCCTTAGGAGGCATAGCGCCGAACAAGGTACGTCCCGCATAGATCAAATCCTTCCTCTGCAGATACTTGGCCCGATCCACCAGAAAATACTCCTGTTCCGGTCCTACAGACGGACATACCCGCTTTGCCGTAGTATTTCCAAACAGGCGGAGAATCCTCAGGGACTCTTTGTCAATAGCCTGCATGGAACGAAGAAGGGGGGTTTTCTGATCCAGAGCCTCACCCTTGTAGGAACAGAAAGCCGTGGGAATGCAGAGCGTCACCCCAATGGCATCCTGCCGCAGAAATGCAGGTGATGTACAGTCCCATGCCGTATATCCTCTGGCTTCAAAGGTAGCACGCAGCCCTCCCGACGGAAAGGAAGATGCATCCGGCTCTCCTTTAATCAACTCCTTGCCGGAAAATTCCATGATAACCTTTCCTTCTGCATCCGGCGCAGAGATAAAAGAATCATGCTTTTCCGCTGTCACGCCGGTAAGGGGCTGAAACCAATGGGTATAATGGGTTGCCCCTCTCTCAATGGCCCAATCCTTCATGGCATGAGCCACCACATCTGCAATAGACGGATCCAGCTCTGCCCCATCCTCAATCGTCTTTTTCATCTTCTTAAATACACTCTTGGGCAGACGCTCCTTCATCACCGCCTCATTAAATACATTTTTTCCAAATATTTCCGCAACCTTTACAATCTCGCTCATAGACATTCCTTTCCTCTCCTCAAAATCCTTGTTCCGATTTTCCAAAACCCATACCACCCAAAACACCTGTCCTGCGGGGCATGCCCGTCCGCAAAACAACAGAAAAGGCATCCTCCCTTATCCATAAGGAAGAACGCCTTTGTTCTCTATTAAAATAAACCATCTGCTCTGAAAATGCAAGCACTTTTTTACGATTTTCCAGAATTTGGTGTGTTTGCTTGATTTTTCTGAGTCTCTATATTAAAAAACGTCATTTCGCCAAATTCCGGTTTCTCCAACAGTTCCTAAGTCAAAAGTCAATAACATTACTCCAATCGTAAATTATAAAATCTTTCATTTTCTTCATCAAAAGCAAAGAATACCTCTAATTCAACCTCTACACTGTCTACATATTGTTCTTGCTCGTCCCGATGCACAAAAGCATCAATTTCTGCCAGGATAACAACTATACCATGAATATAATCACCCTTGCTTTTTCCTGCTTTTTTCTCCGCTTTATAGTTGTATACCTCCATTTTGTTAACACTATTAAACATTGCATAACTTGCAGGCATATCTAAAAAAACTCCAGCTCATCACTAAGTCACCAACCCCCACTTCAAGTGGGGGTTTGCCAGAGGCCCCCCAAGGGGCCTTTGATACTTGCGCGCCT
>RAYY01000021.1 GCA_003611875.1 bacterium D16-56
GGATTCCGAACCGGCTGACAGCAGGTTCATAATAAATAATGTCGTTTGGAAGCATTCATGAAACAACCCTGGGCTCTCCTTCATTTCTAATGGAAAATATAATGAAATTGTGTTATAATAAATATAAGTATATCATTACATTAGTTAGGGCTATCATGTTTCGTGGGAGGTTTCATAGATTGAGTAATCAGAATGCAATTGAACGAAATAAAATATTTTATGAGTGGGTTGAAGATATATCCAATGAAAAAACTAAGGGATACGTTAAGGAACGCATTATAAAGCAAATGGATTGGTACCGTGAAAAGAGTGCTGCATATAAAATGAAATATCAAAGCTGGACAATGGTTTCCATTATTTTAAGCGGGACGATTCCGATTGCATCTGTATTGGCAGACGGAGGACTGATTGTTAAAATATTGATTGCAGCGTTGGGTGCTGCCGTAACAAGTATTAATGCGTATTTAAATTTGCAGAATTACAAAGAACTGTGGAATGTTTATCGGTTTAATCGTGAATGGCTTCTGAGTACATTATATTTGTATTTTAATAAAGTTGGTGTTTTTGGAGGAGAAATGAGTCAGGAAAATCGTGATATTATGCTCATTGAAATGTGTGAGAATTGTTTTCGGCAGGAGATAAGCGATTGGAGGAGCGGGGACAAATGATTTTTGTATAATGAGGAATTTTTGTTTTGCGGTGCAAAGCGGAAAGGCTGGATTACGGATATGAAGAAAGGTATAGAAAGGATTATCTCAAACAGGTATATTCAGGTTGCAATAGTTTGTCTGATTATGATGAGTTTCATTGTTTTTTTCGGTTATTTTTTCTTGTTATCGGTTAGAACAGCGATACCTGCCGATTTGTTTTCTGCTTTGGTCAATATCATTGTGATTACTACTATAATTTTGAATATCATTGTAGTGATTTCTATGATTATTATGGCAGTTAAGATACTGGTTTATGGTATTGAGGTTAGGCATGATAAAACATATTGGGAAGTGGAAGTATGTACTCAGGTTATGGAAACAGAGAATAACCCTTATTGGCTGCCAGTAAGATACAATAATCCAATATTGCCATTTGTGATCGGGCTTGGATGTTATATTGCGGTGCCTTGTTTTATATGGATTTACTATTTGCATTTTGAGCTTTCCGGGTTTATGCAGAAGGTTCTTTTTATCCTGATTGAATATGTGCTAATTGTGGCGATAGTAATTTTAATTCGTCTGGTTAGGCGCTTTCGGGCATTTGAGGTGAAATTGACGGAAAGAATTTAGCAGGGTGATATTTATGTTCCACAAAATGGTTCGGATATTCGTTAGTTCTACTTTTTATAATTTTAAAAATGAGCGTGACGGGTTAGTTGCAGTATTTCAAGAGTTAAGTGAAGATTGCAAGTCAGCCGGATTTTCCTTTCAGGTATTGGATATGCGGTGGGGTATTTCTGATGAAGACAGCCAAAACAACCGCACGCTTCAGATTTGTTTTGATGAAATTACACGTTGTCGAATGCTTTCTCCGAAACCTAATTTTCTGATTCTGTCAGGTTTATATTATGGATGGATTCCTCTTCCTTCTTTTATAACAAAATATGTTTGGGATAAGATTCAGGATGAAATTCAGGATGAAATTCCGGAATTTTCTCTATTGAGAAGCTGGTATCTCCATGACAAAAACGATGCAGAAGGTGTTTATATTCTTCGGCCGCGTGATGACAATGAAGAAGATAGGAAAACAGATTGGAAAGAGATAGAAATATCTTTGAAAAAGGAGTTGTTTCCCCTTATTCAGAAACACTTTTCGGATAAAAGCAAGTATTTTGAGCTTTTGGGGTTGTCTGCTACAGAGCAGGAAATATATAAAGGACTTTTTTGCCATCCAGAGGATAAGGAAAATGTCTTTGTGCTGGTGCGGACCAAAGAACCAGAGAGCTGTATTAAGCGGGAGTCGGAAGATGCGGCAGCCCATGCGGCGGCGCTTCAGACTCACCTGAAGGATTATATGGGAGAGCTGATAGACGAAAATATGCTGTTCTATCAGCCGGGTGATGACTATACGGAGAAAGTCAAGGCTTTTTTGAAACGTGTGATTCGGTCTCGGATAGAGGAGGTTCAGATACAGGAGGCTGCACTTAGTCCGTTTCAGCGGGAACAGCGTTTGTTTGATGAGGCAGTCAGGCAGGCGGAGACGAACTATGTTGAAATAAATCATAGTCCGGATGATTTTTTGAGCTATTGCAAAAGTAATCTCGGAGGAATCACTCTGCTTACGGGTGTGTCAGGCAGCGGTAAAAGTATGCTGTTAAGGCATTGTTACTATCTGGCCCATGGGATTTTTGTGCTTTCCTGCGCAGATATCCTGCCTTCTTGCAGCAGAGTATCCCATGCATTATGGTTCTGTCTAAAGCAGTTGGAAGCCAAAGGGATCTTAGGGGCTTTGGATGTGGAACCGGATGCGGAGCATTGTGCGGCATGGTTTGAAAAGCAATTAGAAGGCTTACGCAGCGACACGCAAGTAACCATATTGCTGGATTCTGTTGATCAGATCTGGGATTGGAATCAGATCGGAGGAAGTCTTTTAGAGTGTAAAATACCTCCAAATGTTACATTGGTTATTTGCTGTATTTCTGAGGACTCTCTTAATGAAAGAGACCGCGGAAGAATCGTTTCTTGTTATCGGCTCCAGCCATTAGAGGAGCATGATTCCATCTATCTGTTAAAGAGGATGCTGCATAAAAGAGGTCGGCTTTTGGGGGAGGATGACGAACAGATTATCCGAAAAGGTCTTCCAGAGGAACCTACTCCTCTTTATATGCAATTATTGTGCCGACAGCTTCAAAGCAGGAGAAGCTTTGACAGCAGGCCCTTAATTCTGCCTGTGGGAACGAGGGAAAGCATTTTCATGCAGCTAAAGGAACCAAGTCAAAATTATAGAAAGTTGTATAACCATGCCATTGGTTATCTGGCCTTGGCTGCAGATGGCCTGAGTGAGCAGGAGCTTTTGACATTGTTAGAAAAGGATGATCCGGTTCTTCAAGAGATAAAGCAGTATACACACTGGGAAATCAAGCAGGCTCGTTTTACCATTTCTGTGTTTTGGGCAAGAATTTATTATGATTTGAAAGATTATCTGTCGGAAGTAGACAGCAATGGTATCCTTTTGCTGCGCTTCCATCATGATTTAGTACGTCAAGTTGTCAAGGATATGGTTGGAAAAGATACGTTGCTGCAGCTTTCTTATGTTATGGGCAGTTACTTTTTGGAGGAACCAGTTTACCTAAATCGGACAAAGGATAACAAGCTTGTCAACATTCGCAAGCTTCGGGAACTGATGCCTGCCTTGCGGTTCCAGGATGATTGGACTGCAGCGGCACGTGTGCTTGCTGATCCGGAATATGTGGATGGATATTTGCGATGCGGCTGGTATCGGGATTTGATGCAGCAGCTTACAGATCTTGGACAGCATAGATCTCTGAACGAGATACACAGGAAAATATTGGCGCTGCTTCAAGATAAGGCAATGCAATTTCAGCTTTGGGGTGACAGTTTTCTGCCTGCTGCTATGGAATCGGGTATATATCCCCAGAAAAACATGGATAATACGGGATGGAAGTACATCCTTCGAAATCGTAAGCAGCCGGTATTGCGAGAAAATATCTGGAAAGATAAAATTCTGCTTCCCAATGCGGCAAATGTTAAACTTGCTGTAAAAGAGAACGGGGCATTGGCAATTTTGGAGGGGAAGGTACTGAAGCGGTACGATTTGAATCTTCGTTCTGAAATTTATCCGCGTTGTTATGTAGATGTAGTGAATGCATTTTTGTACTGGAAGGGAGATTCTCTGTTTGTACGTGATAATTCCTGCAGGATTTCTTTTCTTGATACAGGCAGTGAATTAGTCCAGGTTCAAAAGGAATCATGCCGTCCTTTGGTGGATTTATATTCTGATGATATCAACAAGATAATACGTGCTGGTGGATTTGTCGAGCGAGATCATGCGGACTATTTTAAGGACACGGTATTTGAGTACTATTCACATGGAATGTTGAAAAGTACGGAATTATTTTACCCTGATGTAGAGGATATCAAATGTTTTTGTCATGGAGTTCTTTGCGCAGTGCTGCTTAATCAATGTAGATTGGATATTGTGGATTTAGAACAAAGGCTTTTGCTTGCCTCATATGCAGTACCGAATGCCTGTCTTGCGTACTGGAGCCCACAGGGAAAAGAGGTTTTAGTTGTGTTTGAAAGGGATAAGGTTCAGATGTTTTCTTACAGCTATAATCATTCGATGCCTTTGGCAGCGCCTTGTATGTCAATGAAAAAACATGAAAAAGCATATCGAACACGTGTGGGAAGAAGAGAAATACTGAAGATATTCCAGATGTCTTGTCCAATGAACGGAAAAGATACTCCGGCATACTTTGGCAGCGTATTAGGAAGCAGACGTCCGATTTATGCGGCATTTTCTATAGCGGGAAACAGATTGGCGTGTTATTACTATTACTTGAATCAAGGTGTTGTCCGTCTTTTTCGGCTCAATGATCGAAAATTATTAGCGGAAAGCACGGTGGATCCTATTTTTTGGAACGATTCTGTGGGGCGGCCAATTTATTTTGATGAGAATGGATGTGTACTGGTGTTAATCTCCAGAGGGAAAAAACATTTTTGGAAAATGGATTCGCTGAAATGGGAGCATAATGTTAAAATGGCGTCAGACAGTCAGACAGGATTTTCTCAGGAACTGCAGGAAAAGTATTTCAGGTGTGTGAAGCCGTGGCTGCCGGTTAGAAACAGAGGTATTTCTCCGCATAGGAAGGGTATTTTGGATGTTATACGTCAAATAATAATGTTCGTGTTATTGCCGATTATTTGCAGTCAACAGCCTGACAGGGACAGCGATGGGTTATTGTGTCAAAGCATGCAGCAGATACCCGTTGTGGAAAGTGGCAGCTTTTGGTGGATATTAGACTGCTATCACGGCATGATTCATGTCTGTGATCAAAATGGATATTGGGTTTGTCATGAGCAGCTGCAGGAGGAAATATTTGATTTCAATGTAATCGGCCGCAAGGTGTATGTATTGCCGACAGATTTGTCGGATCCGGTAGAACTGGATCTTGTCTCTGTTTAAGTGGAACTATAGGTTATCAGAAATAGTTACTGTTTAGTGATTGGCTGAAATAAATTAGCGGACCATGTGAAATCAATGACAGGGTATGTTAAGGGAGCTGTGTAAAGTAAGAAATGATTGGACGGAAGATATGCTGTCATGCAAAAATTTATCGTTGCTATCTTTTGCCAAATATATTATGATAGGAAAAGAAAATGGCAATACATATTTGTTAATGGAGGAGGAGTATTATGAAACGTTTGCTGGCAATCGGAGAAGCATTGATTGATTTTATTCCGGCGGAATCCGGAAAAGAGATGAAGCAGGTGTCTGCCTTTGCGCCTGCAGTGGGAGGTGCGCCTGCCAATGTATGCGGAGCTTATGTGAAGCTGGGCGGGAAGGCGTCCATGATTACCCAGCTTGGAGATGATCCCTTTGGGGATAAGATTGCGGATGAGTTTGCTGCCTGCGGTATTGGATGTGAGTATGTGAAGCGCACGAGAGAGGCCAATACTTCTCTTGCTTTTGTGGCCTTAAAGGAGGACGGGAACCGGGAGTTTTCTTTTTATCGCAAGCCGGGGGCGGACATGCTGATGAAGGCAGATGATATTCAGGAAAGCTGGTTTTCGGATATTTTCGGCCTTCACTTCTGTTCGGTGTCTTTGGGGGACTTTCCCATGAAGGAAGCTCATCGGCAGGCAGTCCGGTATGCGTCAGAGGCCGGGGCATTAGTAAGCTTTGACCCAAATCTGCGGTTTGCTCTTTGGGAGGATGTGGAGGCGCTTAAAAGGGTGGTTCGCGAATTTGCACCTATGGCTCATGTGCTGAAGGTGTCGGATGAGGAGCTGGAGTTTATTACAGGTTCAGGGGATATTAAGGAGGCGCTTCCTCAGCTTTTGACGGGAAAGACCCGTTTGGTGATTTATACCAAGGGATCTGACGGAGCGGAATGCTATACACGCCGGGCCAGCGGGTTTGCACCTGGGGAAAAGGTGCAGGCAGTGGATACGACAGGTGCAGGGGACGGATTTATTGGCTCGTTTTTGTACTGCCTTTCTGAAGATGGTGTAACGGCGGATACCTTGGATGACTTGACAGAGGAACAGATGAAGCGGTATCTGGCTTTTGCCAATCGATTCTGCGGCAGAAGTGTAATGGGGCATGGCGCGATTGCGTCTTATCCTTCCAGGGAGGAAATGGGTTATACTAGCGCCGGGCAGCAGGGGTAAAGGCTTTTTTACGCGCATGTCCATGACTTTGCGTTTAAAGGGTATCTGAACTGTTACACTAAAATACCACGAACAACAGTTCGTAAAGAAAAAACACTTGACACCAAGTGTTTTTTCTAGTATTATAGTCCAGGTGATGTTATGGAAAATATTCTAAAGCAGAGCCTTCTGTATGATTTTTACGGCGAACTGCTGACAGAGCATCAGCGTGCGGTATATGAGGATGCGGTGTTTCAGGATATGTCTCTTGGGGAGATTGCCCAGGAGCGGGGAATCAGCCGCCAGGGAGTGCATGATCTGGTGAAGCGGTGCGACCGGATTCTGGAAGGCTATGAGGAGAAGCTTCATCTGGTCAGTAAGTTTGAGAGAACACGGCAGATGGTGGAGGATATTCAGCAGAGGCTTAAACGCTTTCGGGAAACCAAAGACGAGGGGCTGATTACGCAGATTGAGCAGATTTCGGCGGATATTATGGAATTATAGCGGCAGGCAGGAGGATTTGTATGGCTTTTGAGAGCTTATCTGATAAATTACAGAATGTGTTTAAGAGCCTGCGGGGCAAGGGGCGGCTGACAGAGTCGGATGTAAAGACTGCTTTAAAAGAAGTAAAGATGGCTCTTTTAGAGGCAGATGTCAGCTTTAAGGTGGTAAAGCAGTTTGTAAGCTCTGTGCAGACTCGGGCTGTGGGGGAGGAAGTGCTGGGGTCTTTGCAGCCTGGCCAGATGGTGATTAAGATCGTCCACGAGGAGCTGATCCGGCTGATGGGCTCGGATACCACAGAGATCCAATTAAAGCCGTCCAATGAGATTACTGTGATTATGATGGTTGGCCTCCAGGGAGCAGGAAAGACTACCACTACCGCAAAGATTGCGGGAAAGCTGAAGGCCAAGGGGCGCAAGCCGCTTTTAGCTGCCTGTGATGTGTACCGTCCGGCAGCCATTCAGCAGCTGCAGATCAACGGGGAGCGGCAGGGGGTTCCGGTATTTGCCATGGGAGATCGGCAGGATCCGGTAAATATTGCCAAGGCGGCCCTGGAACATGCGTTAAAGAACAGTTATAATGCGGTCATTCTGGATACAGCGGGACGTCTCCATGTGGATGAGGATATGATGGAGGAGCTGGTTCGGATCCGGGAAGCGGTTTCTGTCGATCAGACTCTTTTGGTGGTCGATGCCATGACCGGACAGGATGCGGTGAATGTAGCCTCTGTTTTCCAGGAAAAGGTAGGCATAGACGGCGTTATTTTGACTAAGCTGGACGGGGATACCAGAGGAGGAGCTGCGTTGTCCATCCGCACTGTCACCGGCAGGCCGATTCTATATATTGGTATGGGCGAGAAGCTTTCAGACCTGGAGCAGTTTTATCCGGATCGGATGGCATCCAGGATTCTCGGTATGGGGGATGTGCTTACCCTGATTGAGAAGGCGGAGCTGGAGATCGATGAGGAGAAGGCCAGAGAGATGAGTCAGAAGCTGCGCAAGGCAGAATTTGACTACAATGATTTCCTGGACCAGATGCATCAGATCAAGAAGATGGGCGGCCTAGGCGGCATTATGAGCATGCTTCCGGGCATGGGGCAGCTTAAAGGTGGTATGCCTGAGATTGATGATTCTGCCATGGATCGGGTGGAGGCCATTATTCTCTCCATGACTAAGGAGGAGCGTGCCAACCCGTCTCTGATGAACCCGTCCAGAAAGCAGAGGATTGCAAGGGGAGCCGGTGTGGACATCAGTGAGGTGAACCGGATCGTCAAGCAGTTTGACCAGATGAAAAAGATGATGAAGCAGCTTCCCGGCATGATGGGGGGCAAGAAGGGCAGAGGCTTTGGCGGGCTGGGCGGAATGTTCGGCAAGATGAAGATGCCATTTTGATTTTCGATAACAGTACATCATTTTCTGCAGTTTTTGCAAATAAGTGGAAATTGACTGTATTTGTTAATAGAGAGCAGCTGTTAGCAGTCTGCGCCCCCGGCAGGTTACAATGCCAGTCAGCCGGAGGAACAGATGCTGTGGCTGAGGTTTTGGCCGCCGGCCAATTGTTTTGACCGCGCCGTCTGCTGCCGGCCGGCAACGGCAGTACAGCAGAGGATAGTGTTTGCGCAGTATTTGCGAAAAAGGCGGCACACATCAGTACAGGTTAAGGAGGTGATACGACATGGCAGTTAAGATGAGATTGAGAAGAATGGGTGCAAAGAAGAAACCTTTCTATAGAATCGTGGTTGCAGATTCCAGATCTCCTAGAGATGGCAGGTTCATTGAGGAGGTCGGTACCTATGATCCGAATCTGGAGCCGAGCGCAATCAAGTTTAACGAAGAAGCTACAAAGAAGTGGTTAGCTACCGGCGCTCAGCCCACGGATCGGGTGGCGAAGCTTTTGAAGACTGCGGGCATCCAGTAATGATGAGGTGATTACTATTATGAAAGAACTGGTTGAAGTAATTGCAAGAGCATTAGTTGAGAACCCGGATGAAGTAGTTGTGATTGAGACAGAAAAGGACGGGGAGACATTGATTGAACTGAAGGTGGCACCGTCCGATATGGGAAAGGTGATCGGAAAGCAGGGGCGTATTGCCAAGGCGATCCGGTCGGTCGTCAAGGCGGCCGCTTCAAAAGAAGACAAGAAGGTTGTTGTGGATATTCAATAGCTGTCATTGGCTGCCGTCTGGCAAATACAGACGGCAGTCTTTTTAAAATGAGGGATTTTTATGGAAGACTTGCTGCGGGTAGGTGTTATTTCCTCGACCCATGGAGTGCGTGGGGAAGTGAAGGTATTTCCCACCACAGATGACGCCAGGCGGTTTAAAAAATTGAAAACCGTGATTCTGGATATCAGGCCGGAGCCTGTATTGCTCAATATTGAGAATGTTAAATTTTTTAAAAATATGGTGATTTTGAAGTTTAAGGAATTTAACAATATCAATGAGGTTGAGAAATACAAAGGCAGGGATTTGCTGATCCGGCGGGATCAGGCGGTAAAACTGGGGCCTGACGAGAATTTTATTATAGATTTAGTGGGGCTTTCTGTGGTGACGGATGAAGGCGGGGATTTCGGCACTTTAAAGGATGTGATGAAAACCGGCGCCAATGATGTGTATGTGATTGAGGGAAGGGACGGGAAGGAATATTTATTTCCTGCCATTAAGCAGTGTGTTTTAAATGTGGACTTAGAGGCGCAGACCATTACGGTACACATTATGGACGGGCTTTTAGAGCTGTAAGGAGGGACAGGGAAAATGAATTATCATGTTCTTACCTTATTTCCGGACATGGTGAGGGACGGGCTTTGCACCAGCATCATCGGCAGGGCTGTGGAAAAGGGGATTTTGTCGGTTGAGGCTATTAATATCCGGGATTATACCAGGGAAAAGCATGGACATGTGGATGATGCGCCTTATGGCGGCGGAGCCGGAATGGTGATGCAGGCAGCGCCGGTGTGCGAAGCCTATGAGGCTCTGTGCGCCCGTCTGGGAAAACGTCCCAGGGTTTTGTATATGACGCCTCAGGGAAAGGTATTTAACCAATCGATTGCCCGGGAGCTGGCCGGGGAGGAGGAATTGGTATTTCTCTGCGGCCATTATGAGGGGATCGACGAGCGGGCTTTGGAAATGATCGTCACAGATTATCTGTCGGCGGGGGATTATGTGCTGACCGGAGGCGAGCTGCCTGCCATGGTGATGATTGACTGTATTTCCCGGCTGATTCCCGGGGTGCTGAACAATGATGTGTCGGCGGAGATTGAGTCCTTTCACGACAATCTTCTGGAATATCCCCAATATACCAGGCCGGAGGTGTATGAGGGGCGGCGGGTGCCAGAGGTTCTGCTTTCCGGGCACCATAAGAATATTGAGATCTGGAGACGGCAGCAGTCCATACGCAGGACCTTGGAGAGACGGCCGGATTTGCTGGAAAATGCCAGGCTGACAAAGGATGAGAGGGCATATCTGCAGAAGCTTTGTGAGGAGTGAATGGATAGAGTTTCGTATGGATGCTTTGGGGAAATTGTAGAAAAAGCTTGCATTTATAAGAAAATTATGTTAATATCAAATGCGTTGTGACGAAGAAAAAGAGATGGTCCTCTGTTGCCCGAAAAGCATTAAAGAACATCAAACATATGAAGGAGGTTCACACAACATGAATGATATTATTAAGAAGATCGAGGATGAGCAGCTTAAGGAATCCGTTCCGGAGTTTCATGTAGGCGACACGGTTCGGGTGCATAACAAGATCAAAGAGGGAAACCGCGAGAGAATCCAGATTTTTGAGGGAACTGTGATCAAGAGACAGAACGGCGGCGCTCGCGAGACTTTTACAGTTCGGAAAAATTCTAACGGAATCGGCGTTGAGAAAACCTGGCCTGTACATTCCCCGTTTGTGGACAATATTGAGGTGGTCCGCAGAGGTAAGGTAAGACGTGCGAAGCTGAACTACTTGAGAGATCGGGTAGGCAAGCGCGCAAAGGTAAAAGAGCTGGTTAAGTAACGGATAAGGAGAGCAGTGGCGGGAATTGATTCCCGGGCTGCTGCAAAAAGCCATGGGACAATGAAAATTGTCCCTTCTTTTTTCCTTTGTCTGTGTGGGTTTTACAGCACGGGGAGATGACTTGGGCAGACTTTTGAGCAAAGGTGTAAAATCGGAGTTTTCCGTTTATGATAGATGGGGTGGAATCAGTGGATTTTTATAGCAGAGAGGAAGTAAGCACGGTTCGTGTTGTCATGAGCTGGGTGGTGGATGTGACGGTTGTGATTGCATTTGCCTGGTTTTGTATGCATACCTTTGGAGTACAGATTACGGTGGCGGGTCAGTCTATGATGCCGCTTTTAAATTCCGGTGATGTGATTTGGATGAATAAGCTGGTTTATGATTTCGGCAAGCCGGAGCGGCTGGATGTAGTGGTGTTCCAGCGGGAGGATAAATGGACGGTCAAGAGGGTGATCGGGCTTCCCGGCGAGACCATACAGATTCAGGGCGGATATGTGTATATTGACGGGGAGCGGCTGGCGGCAGAGAACGGGCTGGATCAGGTCTCGCTGGCCGGACTGGCGGAGAATCCCATAGAGCTGGGAGAGGATGAGTATTTTCTTCTGGGGGATAACCGGGACAGCAGTGAGGACAGCCGTTTTGCCAATGTGGGGAATGTAAAAAGGGAGCAGATTTTGGGAAAGGTATGGATGCGGGTCTATCCGTTTATGGACATTCGGCTGATCCGCTCCCATTGACAGGAGGAATTGGTTTTGAATATACAGTGGTATCCGGGACATATGACAAAGGCCAAAAGGGCTATGAAGGAAGATATTCGGCTGATTGACCTGATTATTGAACTGGTGGATGCGCGGGCGCCTCTGGCAAGCCGGAATCCGGATATTGATGATTTGGGAAAAGGAAAGGCGCGGCTGATTCTTCTGAACAAATCAGATCTGGCGGAAGAAAAATGGAATGCTGCCTGGAGCGGCTGGTTTCAGGAAAAGGGCTTTTATGTGGTGGAGGTCAATTCACGAAGCGGCGGCGGTCTGAAAAGAATCGGCAGCGTAGTGGGAGAAGCCTGCAAAGAAAAGCTGGAACGAGATCGCAGAAGAGGGATTTTAAACCGTCCTGTGCGGGCCATGGTGGTAGGGATCCCCAATGTGGGAAAGTCTACCTTTATTAATTCCTTTGCGGGAAAGGCATGTACGAAAACAGGCAATAAACCGGGAGTAACCAAAGGGAACCAGTGGATCCGGCTGAACAAGACGCTGGAGCTTTTGGATACTCCTGGGATTTTGTGGCCGAAATTTGAAGATCAGCAGGTAGGGCTTTTGCTGGCAATGATCGGCTCTATTAATGATGAAATTCTGAATCGGGAGGAGTTGGCAGGAGAGCTTTTAAGGCTAATGGAAACGCGGTATCCCGAGGCGCTTCAAGAGCGGTATGGAATCTGGTCAGAAAAGACTTTGTCAGAAAAAGCTGTGTCAGGAAAAGCCTTGTCAAAAGAAGCTTTCTCAAGGGAAGAAAAACCAGATCCGGTCAGAATGCTTGAGCAGGTTGCCATGGTGCGCTCCTGTCTGATGAAAGGCGGAGAATTGGATCTGGCCAAGGCCGCCGGGATTGTAATTGATGATTTCCGCAGTGGAAAGCTAGGGCGAATTACACTGGAAGTGCCGGAATGGAAGGGAGCAGACGAAGCGAAGTCTGCAGGAGCGGAAAAGGTGACAGGAAAAGAGAAGACTGCAGAAAAGCGTAGGCAGCAATAAAAGAGAAGATTGCAGAAAACACAGGGACTGCAGGAAAAGAGGAGACTTTACAGTGAGAAAACTAAGCGGGGAAAAGCTGGCTGCTGAGAAAGCGCGGTTGGAAAAGATGAGGGAATATGAACATCAATACGCTTCTTACAAGGCGATCTGCGGGATTGACGAGGCAGGCAGAGGGCCTTTGGCTGGTCCGGTCGTGGCGGGGGCTGTGATTCTTCCGCCGGACTGTGAGATTTTGTATCTGAATGATTCGAAAAAACTGTCCCCAAAGCGCCGGCAGGAGCTGTTTGCAGAGATTCAAGAAAAGGCTGTCGCCTGGAGCATAGGGATTGTGGATGTAGGGGAGATCGACCGGATCAATATTCTACAGGCCACTTATCAGGCTATGAGAAAAGCCATTGCCGGACTTAAGCCAGCGCCAGACCTGCTTTTAAATGATGCGGTGGTGATTCCCCAGGTGGAGATAAAGCAGGTCAAGATCATCAAAGGCGATGCCAAAAGTGTGTCCATTGCGGCAGCAAGCATTGTGGCAAAAGTGACCAGGGATCAAATGATGGAACAATATGATGCCCTGTATCCGGAGTATGGATTTGCAAAGCATAAGGGATATGGGACAGCAGCCCACATGGCTGCCATACAGGAGCATGGTTTGTGTCCCATTCACAGACAGACCTTTTTGAAGAAATATCAGGGCCGCCTTTCGGAAACATCAAAAGAGGAATAAAGGGGATAAACCGGTCAGAATGGAGAGGATGGGGGATGGACAGCCCAAATAAGCGCCGTATCGGAAGCCGGTATGAGAGAATGGCGGCAGAATACCTGAAAAAACAGGGAGTGGTGATTTTAGAACAAAATTATCAGGCCCGTCAGGGGGAGATTGATCTTATTGGCATGGATAAAGACTATCTGATTTTTGTGGAGGTAAAATACCGCAAAAATGCAGAGAGCGGAGCCCCGGCGGAGGCAGTGACATTATGGAAGCAGCGCCATATCCGCATGACAGCACAATATTATCTTTACAGCCGCCGGTATGGGGATATCCCATGCCGGTTTGACGTGGTGTGCATTTTAGATCAAGAGATACAGTGGATCCAGGATGCGTTTTAAGAGGAACAGAGAATACAAGATACATTTTAAGAAAAACACAAAATGAAACCTTTACGGAAGGATACACCAAAAAGCAAGGAGTGATAAGGAATGGATTGGAATCGAAAACCAGAAAAAGAGATGCTTGATATAAAAGAGAAAAATGGTGTGGTCTGGTTGGAATTTCCGGCTCTGGCCGAAATCGGGATGGTGAAGCATGGGTTTTCCACCAGATTAGGCGGCATCAGTCAAGGGGAATTTTCCACCATGAATTTTACCTTTACCAGGGGAGATAACCCGGAACATGTAAAAGAGAATTACAGGCGAATGGCAGAGGCGCTTCAGGTGGATGAAAGGCGCATGGTGCTGTCCTGGCAGACTCATACGACCAATGTCCGTGTGGTGACAGAGGAGGATGCCGGAAAGGGAATCTGGCGGGAGCGGGATTATCAGGATGTGGACGGGCTTGTTACCAATGTGCCTGGGATTACACTGGTAACTTTTTTTGCGGATTGTGTGCCTCTTTATGTGGCAGATCCGGTTCACAGAGCCATTGGATTGTCTCATTCCGGATGGAGAGGCACTGTGGAGCGAATGGGGGAGAAAACCTTAAAGGTGATGAGAGAGGAATATGGCACCAGGGCAGAGGATGTGGTTGTGGGGATCGGACCCAGTATCTGCCAGGATTGTTTTGAGGTGGGGCAGGAGGTAACGGATGCTTTTGCAGAAGCCTTCCCAACGGCTGATCTGCGCCAGCTTTTTTATGAAAAGAAAAACGGAAAGTATCAGTTGGATTTGTGGAAAGCCAATGAAATGATATTTCAGGAGGCTGGAGTGGCAAGGGAAAAGATCCATGTCACGGATATTTGTACTCATTGTAATCCAGAGCTTTTGTTTTCTCACCGGGCAGTGGGAACAAGAAGAGGGAATCTGGCGGCGTTTTTGTGTCTGGAGGGGTGAGGCTTTGTTCCGGATCAAATAGAAAATCATTGATTGACAGTTCCTAAGGATAGAAAACAGTCGGACAATATAGGAGGCAGCGGAAATGAAGATTTTGATTATGGGCTATAGCGGAAGCGGGAAATCTACGCTGGCAGGGTATTTAGGCAAAAAATATGGCATTCCGGTTCTGCACCTGGATCATGTTTTCTGGCTTCCTGGCTGGAAAGCCCGACCGCGGGAGGAAATGGGGAAAATGGTTGCCCGGTTTATGGAGGAGCATGATTCCTGGGTGATCGATGGAAACTATACAAAGACAGAGTATGAGAGACGGCTGCAGGAGGCAGATCGGATCGTAATTTTGATGTTTAACCGTTTTTTTTGTCTGTACCGGGTATGGAAGCGTTATCGGAAATATAAAGGAAGAACAAGACGAGACATGGGCAGGGGATGTACGGAAAAGCTGGACCGGGAATTTGTGTGGTGGGTGCTTTGGGAAGGGCGTACCAGAGAACGCAGAAGAGAATCAGAAAGGGTAAGAAGACAATACAAGGGGAAGGTGATGGTGGTGAGGAACCAGAAGGAGCTGAATCGGATATATAGGAAAGGAGGCTGCAAAACCAGGCGGGCGGTATCTAAATGAACCATGGGAGATGCCAATGCTCCGTCCGGTCAGAAGCTGGACGGAGCATTAGTACATCATTCAAATAATTCTCTGAAAATATTCATATCCATCTGACTGATACCGACGCACCAGCTTTTGGATTTTCTCTGTGGAAGACAATGCAGCCTCAATGGATACGTCGTGATTAAAGGAATTCATAATAGCAGCCAGGTAACGGCTCATATCTGCTTCCAGATACCATTTGCGCTCAAAAAGCGCCGGGGGACGATAGTTTAAATTGGTGGTAATGACATAGTCAATATAGCCTTTATGATAAAATTCATCAAATTTTTCCACTCCGTTGGTAAAGAGACCAAAGGTACAGCAGATAATGACCTTTTTGGCTTTCCGCTCTTTCAGCTCTCTTGCAGTATCCAGCATACTTTCGCCGGAAGAAATCATATCGTCAATGATCAGTACTGTCTTGCCTTCTACAGAGGAACCCAGAAATTCATGGGCCACAATAGGGTTCCTGCCGTCAATGATTCGAGAGTAATCGCGGCGTTTATAAAACATTCCCATGTCCACACTTAGGTTGTTGGCAAGATACACGGCCCGGTTCATGGCTCCCTCGTCCGGACTGATAATCATAAGATGATCTTTGTCTATTTTTAAGGAACGGTCATAGGCAAACAGGGTTTTGATGAACTGATAGGTAGGCATAAAGTTGTCAAAGCCGTTTAGGGGAATGGCATTTTGTACCCTGGGATCATGGGCGTCAAAGGTAATGATATTGGAAACTCCCATAGAGACCAGTTCTTCCAATGCCATGGCGCAGTCTAAAGATTCCCGCTTGGAACGTTTGTGCTGACGTCCTTCATAGAGAAAAGGCATGATCACATTGACCCGATGGGCTGTGGCGGTTGATGCGCCAATGATCCGTTTTAAGTCCTGGTAATGGTCGTCTGGCGACATATGGTTGGTGTAGCCGCAGACCGAATAGGAAATGCTGTAATTGGTCACATCTACCATGACAAACAGATCTGCGCCTCGGACCGATTCCTGGATCACGGCCTTTGCCTCGCCGGTGCCAAAGCGGGGACAGGAGCATTTGAGAAGATAAGAATCTTTGTGATAGCCTCGATAATTCAGATCCTTTTGTCTGCGGATCAGTTCCTCTGTGTCGTTTTTCCGAAATTCTACAATATGGCTGTTTACTTTTTCTGCCAAGCTTCTGCAGCTTTCTAGCGCTGCAATTTTCAGAGGGGCAATGGGCAAAATATCATTGAATACGTAATTGTTTGCCATGGTGAACTCCTTTCGGATCAAGAGTTGCAAAAATACTGCACTATCTTACTTATAGCATCTGCAAATACAGAACGTCAATAGAAAGTGTCGCATTTTGTAAAAAAAAACAAAAGTCCATTCCTTTACAAAGGAGAGGAATGCTGTTATGATTCATATGAAGAAGGGCGGCAGCTTTGGAGAGATAGGAAATCATATAGGTTCCGGTTGCCTGAACGGCGATAAAGAACATAGAGAGGAAAATCAGCATGGAGAGACAGGGACATAAAATCAGGGCCATAGAGCCGGGTTCCATTGCAGAGGAGCTGGAGCTTGAGCCAGGAGATGTGCTTTTAGAAATCAACGGAAATCCGATTCAGGACGTTTTCGATTACAAATATTATGAGGACAGTGAAAATATGGTTATGCTGGTTCAGAAAGCGGACGGAGAGCTGTGGGAGCTGGAGACTCTGCATGATTATGAGGATTTGGGAATTGTTTTTGAAAATGGTCTGATGAGTGATTATAAGTCCTGCTGCAATAAGTGTATTTTCTGTTTTATTGACCAGATGCCGCCGGGAATGCGAGAGACCCTTTATTTTAAGGATGACGATTCCAGACTTTCCTTTCTGCAGGGGAATTATATTACGCTGACCAATATGAAGGAGGAGGATATTGAGCGGATTATCCGGTTTCACTTAGCGCCCATTAATATTTCCGTTCATACCACCAATCCTGAGCTGCGCTGCAGGATGCTTCACAACCGTTTCGCCGGGGATGCGTTAAAGAAGATGGATCTGCTTTTTCACGCCCAGGTGCCTATGAATGGGCAGATTGTGCTGTGCCGGGGATTTAACGACGGGGCAGAGCTGGAGCGGACGATTGATGATTTAAAGCAATATCTGCCATATATGGAAAGTGTATCTGTGGTGCCGGTAGGGCTTTCAAGGTTTCGGGACGGGTTAGAGCCATTGGAGCCCTTTGATCCACAGTCGGCAGAAGCTGCCCTGGAAATCATTGAGCGGTATCAGAGGGAGATCTATAAGGAATATGGGACTCACTTTGTTCATGCCAGCGATGAGTTTTATATTCTGGCTGGCAGGGAGCTTCCGGATGAGGACCGATATGACGGATATCCGCAGCTTGAAAACGGGGTAGGGATGCTGCGGCTTTTGGACTGTGAGGTGACAAAGGCTCTGGCAGAGCTGGCAGAGGAGGATGTGCCGGCAGAGTGTGAGACAATATCCATTGCCACGGGTCAGCTTGCCTATCCTTATTTGAAAAAGCAGGTGGAAAAGATTACCCGGCAATATTCGGAAAAAAAGGTTCATGTCTATGCTGTACGCAATGACTTTTTTGGGGAAATGATTACCGTGGCAGGGCTTTTGACCGGGCAGGATATTATGAAGCAGCTTGCAGGGAAAGAGCTGGGACAGCGGCTTTTGCTTCCGTGCTGTATGTTCCGCAGCGGAGAGGAAGTGTTTTTAGACGATATTACCCGTCAGCAGGTACAAAACACTTTACAAGTTCCGGTAAATATTGTAAAATCAGGCGGTCAGGATTTGGTGTACGGGATTTTGGGGCTGGAGGAGCCGGAAGAAGGTATGGAAGGATCCGGTTTTTATGAAGGGTATGAGCTTCGGGAGTAACGGAGGAGAATATGTATGAGTAAACCAATTGTTGCGATTGTAGGACGTCCCAATGTAGGAAAATCCACCTTGTTCAATGCACTGGCAGGAGGGACTATTTCCATTGTGAAGGATACCCCCGGGGTCACCAGGGATCGGATTTATGCAGACTGTACCTGGCTGGATATGAATTTTACCTTGATTGATACAGGAGGCATTGAGCCGGACAGCAAGGATATTATTTTATCCCAGATGAGGGAGCAGGCACAGATTGCCATTGATACGGCAGATGTGATCATCCTGATCGTGGATGTGCGGCAGGGGCTGGTGGATTCGGATTCCAAGGTGGCAGATATGCTGCGGCGGTCAAAGAAGCCTGTGATATTGGCTGTAAACAAGGTAGACAGCTTCCAGAAGTTCGGGAACGATGTGTATGAGTTTTATAACCTGGGGATTGGAGAACCCATACCAGTGTCTGCGGCGTCAAGGCTTGGCTTAGGAGAGCTTTTGGATCAGGTGGCCGGACATTTCCGGGCGGAACAGCTTGAGGAGGCAGAGGACGACCGTCCCAGAGTGGCGGTTGTAGGAAAGCCCAATGCAGGGAAATCCTCGATTATTAATAAGCTTATTGGAGCCAACCGGGTGATCGTATCCGATATTGCAGGAACTACACGGGATGCTGTGGACACGGAGGTGGTCCATGACGGAACGGAATACGTATTTATCGACACGGCAGGTCTTCGGAGAAAAAGCAAAATCAAGGAGGACCTGGAACGCTACAGCATTATCCGGACCGTGTCAGCGGTGGAGCGGGCGGATGTGGTGGTGCTGGTCATTGACGCGGCGGAGGGCGTGACGGAGCAGGATGCAAAGATCGCCGGGATTGCCCATGACCGGGGCAAGGGAATCATTATTGCCGTGAACAAATGGGATGCCGTCGAAAAGACGGACAAGACCATCTACGAATACACAAAGAAGATTAAGGACACCTTGTCCTTTATCCAGTATGCGGAGATGCTGTTTATCTCCGCTGTTACGGGCCAGCGTTTGCCGAAGCTGTTTGAGCTGATCGACGTGGTAAGGCAGAACCAGAATATGCGGGTCGCCACAGGCGTGCTCAATGAGATCATGGCAGAGGCAGTGGCGCTGCAGCAGCCGCCTTCGGATAAGGGCAAACGCCTGAAGCTGTTTTACATGACCCAGGTGGCAGTGAAGCCTCCTACCTTTGTAGTTTTTGTCAATGATAAGGAGCTGATGCATTTCTCTTATGTGCGCTATCTGGAAAATAAGATTCGGGACACTTTTGGATTTAAAGGGACTGCCCTTAAGTTTTTGATTCGGGAGCGGTCCGGAAAGGAGCAGTAATGGAGCGGGTTATTTGTCTTATAATTGGATATGTGTTTGGATTGTTTCAGACAGGCTATCTTTACAGCAAGGCCCACAATATGGATATCCGCAAGTACGGAAGCGGCAATTCGGGCAGTACCAACGTGCTGCGGGTTATGGGGAAAAAGGCTGCGCTCATTGTGTTTATCGGGGATGTATCGAAAATGATCCTGGCCTGTCTTCTGACTCGGTATCTGTATCGGGAACAGCCGGGGATGATGTATGTGTATCTTCTCTATACAGGATTCGGGGTGGTTTTAGGACATAATTTCCCCTTTTATATGGGATTTAAAGGGGGAAAGGGGATTGCAGCCTCAGCCGGGCTTTTCGCGGCCTTGGACTGGCGGATCATGGTGGTGTGCCTGGTGGTGTTTGTCCTTGTGGTGGCACTTACCCGCTATGTCTCCCTGGGGTCCATTCTGGTAATGCTTTTGTTTCTGGCCGGGATGCTGTTCTTTGGCATGAGAGGGGATTACGGAGTGGAGGAACAGGCGCTGCCGGAATTTTATGTCATGGCTTCGGTCATTACCATGATGGCTGTCTGGCGGCATCGAAGCAACATTAAAAGGCTTTTGTCCGGCACGGAGAACAAGCTGGGGGCAAAGAAGGCGTAGGCGGCCGGAAAGGATGGGAAACAGATGGCGCATATTGGAATAATCGGTTCAGGAAGCTGGGGAATCGCTCTGGCTTCCTTGCTGTATCATCAGGGTAATCAGATTACTGTCTGGTCAGCAATTGAAACAGAAATCCAGGAGCTGAACCGCACCCGGAGACTTGACACATTGCCGGGATTAAAGCTGCCGGAGGATATGAGCTTTACAGCAGATCTGGAAGAAGCCATGGAGGGAAAGGAGCTGTTGGTATTGGCAGTGCCCTCCATTTATGTGCGGCAGACGGCAGGCAGAATGCGCAGCTTCTGCAGGGACGGACAGATTCTTGTCAATGTGGCAAAGGGAATTGAGGACGGAAGCCTGAAGACCCTTTCTGCGGTGATTGGGGAGGAGCTTCCCATGGCAGAAGCAGCCGTGCTGTCAGGGCCAAGCCATGCAGAGGAGGTAAGCCGCGGACTTCCGACTACTTGTGTGGTGGGAGCTTCCAGACGAGAAACTGCAGAGCGGATCCAGGAATACTTTATGAGTCCGGTGTTCCGGGTGTATACCAGTCCGGATGTACTGGGCATTGAGGTTGGAGGAGCTCTCAAAAATGTGATTGCCCTGGCGGCAGGGATCGCTGACGGGCTGGGATACGGAGACAACACCAAGGCTGCCCTGATTACCAGAGGAATCTATGAAATCACCCGCCTGGGAATGGCCATGGGAGGAAGGCAGGAGACCTTTGGGGGTCTTTCGGGAATCGGAGACCTGATTGTGACCTGTGCCAGTATGCACAGCCGCAACCGCCGGGCAGGGATTCTGATTGGGAAGGGATATTCCATGAAGGAGGCCATGGACCAGGTACAGATGGTGGTAGAAGGCGTCTACTCTGCCAAGGCAGGGCTGGCGCTGGCCGAGAAATATCGGGTTTCCGCCCCCATTATCCAGGAGGTAAATCAGATCTTGTTCGAGGGAAAGCCTGCTCTGGCCGCAGTGAATGATTTGATGCTGCGGGATAAGACGAAAGAGAGCTCTGGGGTGGGCTGGGAGTGATACATGGATACTTCTTTTATGGAATAAGCCTGCAGATGCATCGTCAGCAGTTACGGATTTTGCGGAAGCAATCAGCAGGGATGTTTAGGATGCTGTGCATGCCGGCCGGTCTGCTGCGCCATTTCGCTTTCGTTTGAATCGTTCCGTTTGAATATTTCTGCATTAAAGTTCTTGACAATGGATTTTTATGCGATTATAATGTTTTTCAGCTTAGAGGGATAAGTTCTATAATATTAATGGAATCTGCTTTCCCAACAGGCTGACGCGTAAGCGCCGGAATGCGTGTTGTTCTCCGTTAAAGCGCCGGACAGTATACATATTTTTATGCATATGATGTATATCTGTATCAAGCAAGAGCGGAGAAAATACGAACAACGAAGAGGAGGAACAAAATTATGAGAAAGTTTGTTGGACTTGGACTGGCTGCAGCGCTGGCATTTTCACTGACTGCCTGCGGCGGCGGAGACTCTGCTGATTCCGGAAGCAAGGAGGCGGCTGCCGGTAATGATGCGGCTGCCGAGACAACCACGGCAGCAGGCAATGAGAGCAACGATGCAGCTTTGGCAGCAGAGGGCGGAGCATTTAAGATCGGTGTAATCGGACCTTTGACCGGACCGGCTGCGGCTTATGGCATTGCCGTACAGAACGGAGTGGATCTGGCGATTAAGGAAATTAATGCGGCAGGCGGTGTGAACGGCGCTGTTTTGGAGATGAACTCTCAGGATGACGAGCATGATCCGGAGAAATCCGTTAACGCCTACAACACCTTAAAGGATTGGGAGATGCAGATGCTGGTAGGCGCGGTAACCTCCAAGCCCTGTATTGCGGTTGCAGCGGAATCTGCCAATGACAACCTGTTCCAGATTACCCCGTCTGGTTCTGCAGTAGAGTGTGCTGCTCCGGAAAATGTATTCCGTGTATGCTTTGCTGACCCGGCACAGGGTACGGCTTCTGCCCAATATATCGGTGAGCACAAGTTAGGAAGTAAGATTGCGATTATCTATGACAGCTCTACCGAGTATTCCTCCGGTATCCGTGAGTCTTTTGTGGCTGAGGCTGCAAATCAGGGATTGGAGATCGTAGCGGATGAGGCGTTTACCGCTGATACCAATACGGATTTTTCCGTACAGCTTGACAAGGCAAAGGATGCCGGTGCAGATCTGGTATTTATGCCCATTTACTACCAGGAGGCTTCTGTGATCTTAAAGCAGGCCAGCGATAAGGAGTTTGCGCCGGTATTCTTTGGCGTGGATGGTATGGACGGTATCTTGAGCGTTGAGAACTTTGATACCTCTCTGGCTGAAGGCGTTATGCTGCTGACACCGTTCTCCGCTACAGAGGAGGGCAGCAAGGCATTTACCGACGCTTATATGGCTGCTTACGGCATTGAGCCGAACCAGTTTGCTGCAGATGCCTATGATGCGGTGTATGCCATCAAGGCTGCTGCTGAAGAAGCTGGGATCAGCCCGGACATGGATGCATCTGCTATCTGTGACGCTATGAAAACTGCCATGACGGAGATTACCATTGACGGCCTGACCGGTGAGGGTATGACTTGGGACGCAGCAGGCGAGACCGGGAAGGCTCCCAAGGCTGTGAAGATTGTAAACGGTGTGTACGAGATGCAGTAAGCTTTTACTGTTTTGATTATGCGAATAATTATGTACAAGTAAGAACCTGACAGGGGGTGTCCATGGGGCGCTCCCTGTTTGTTTCAAAAAATAAAAGTTTTGTTGGAAAAGTCTGGAACACCCTTTATAATAGGATCAGGAACAGACAAAACAAAAAATAATCAAATCTGTTAAAAGGGGGATATCTTATGAGGAATAAGAAACTGTACAAAATGGCGGCAATGGCTGCCCTCACGGGAATCATGACAGCAGGCTTTAAAATGACCTCTCTGGCTGTGGGATGGCAGCAGGATTTGACCGGCCGGTGGTATGGCACCAACGAAGATAACACAGAGTGGTATAAGGATGGATGGCAGTGGATTGATGATGACAATGATGGTTATGATCAATGTTATTACTTTGACCCCAATGGGTATGTCCTGGTTAATACCACCGCGCCGGACGGCAGCAGGGTAAATGAAGACGGCGCGTGGATCAGCAACGGATATGTCCAGAAGCGGCCTACAAAAGCTCATAATATTAAAGCGGCGGATATTGATACAGATTTTGCCGATGAGACCTATAACGAATGGGGCGTCAACAGGACAGCCATTGACATGGTCTGCCAGACGCGGGAGGAAAACGCCAAATATGGTGAAGTATCTGTAACCTTTCCGTATGGGGCCGATTACACTGACTGCATTGCCGTAGCCTACCAAAACGGATTTCAAGTGATCTACAATGGGACAGGAGGCATATACCAAAGCCTGATCCTGGATAAGGGCCGCACGGATTTGGAGTGGAGCCTGCTGCTGAAATTTTATTTCCCCAACCATCAGGCTTACAAGGACAGGGTCATGGATTCCCAGGAAAAGGAAGACCTGCTAAATGAATTAGGCTTTGATGTGGCAGGTTCCTTAGACAGTGTGAATTTTGTCTTTAAGGATAATGACAGATTGTTAAGTATGGACTGGTATTGTACTGACCGGTTAGTCCTGATGGATGTATCAAGGCTTTTAGACAGCAGCAACCCTCGATATACAAAATATAAGTAGGATGTCTGTTTTGCTCATTTTTACTTGCGCATCCCACTTTCCTATGATATAATTCGACTTAATGTTTTAATTGCCTGACGTGTTAAATTGTCAGAATCCTGGCAGTTTCCCATTAACACAAAAAGAAAAAGGAAAAGGGGTAGGATTTCATGAGTTTTCTTTCATATTTAATCAATGGAATCAGCCTGGGCAGTATTTATGCCATCATTGCACTTGGCTACACAATGGTGTACGGAATTGCCAGGATGCTGAATTTTGCCCACGGGGACATTATTATGGTAGGAGGATTTGCCATCTTTACCATTGTCAGCACCATGGGGCTTCCTCCGCTTCTGGGGATTCTTGTGGCTGTGGCCGTGTGCACGGTCTTAGGAGTAACCATTGAGCGGGTGGCTTACCGTCCCTTAAGGGGGGCATCCTCCCTGGCGGTTTTGATCACAGCCATCGGCGTCAGCTATCTTCTGCAGAATGTAGCGTTGCTGATTTTTGGCTCCAATGCCCGTCAGTTTACTTCTGTGGTAACACTGCCTAACTTAAAGCTGGCGGACGGCGCCCTGACCATTTCCAGCGTTACCATTGTGACGATTGTTTCCTGTATTTTGATTATGATTGGCCTGACCTCTTTTATTAACAAAACCAAGATGGGACAGGCTATGCTTGCCGTGTCTGAGGACAATGGCGCAGCCACGCTAATGGGAATCGACGTAAACCGGACCATTGCCATTACCTTTGCCATCGGCTCTGCCTTGGCGGCTGTGGCAGGGGCGCTTTTGTGCTCCACCTATCCCTCATTAACACCTTATACGGGATCCATGCCTGGAATCAAGGCGTTTGTGGCAGCAGTGTTCGGCGGAATCGGCTCGATTCCAGGGGCTTTGATCGGCGGTGTGCTCTTGGGTGTGATCGAGAATCTGTCGAAAGCATATATTTCTTCTCAGCTTTCGGATGCCATTGTTTTTTCCGTATTGATCCTTGTATTGCTGATACGGCCTACAGGGATTCTCGGCAGAAAGATCAATGAGAAAGTGTAGGTGGCCCTGATGAATAAAAAGAAAGTACGAATGCAGAACGGCATCACATACGGGATTGTGGTTGGATGCTGGATTCTGGTGCAGATCATGGACAAGACAGGCCATATGACCAGCCTATTAAGGGGGATTCTGGTTCCGTTGTGCATGTATTCCATTTTGGCGATTTCCCTGAATCTTACTGTGGGAATTCTAGGGGAGCTGAGCCTGGGACATGCAGGCTTTATGTGTGTGGGAGCGTTTTCCGGGGCTTTTTTTACGAAATGCATGGAAAATGTCCTTCCAAACCTGCAGGTGCGTTTTTTCCTGGCAATCTTAATCGGTGCAGCCATGGCCGGGGTGTGCGGGATTCTTATTGGGATCCCGGTGCTGCGGCTCAAGGGAGATTATCTTGCCATTGTAACCCTGGCCTTTGGAGAGATTATTAAGAATCTGATTAATGTGATGTATATCGGGCTGGATCAGAACGGATTTCATTTTTCCATTAAGGATACCATGTCTCTTGGAATGGACGAGACAGGGGTAGTTATTATTAAGGGAGCCCAGGGAATTACGGGTACTCCCAAAGCATCTACCTTTTTGATCGCAGTGGCGCTTCTTCTGATTACCTTGCTGATCGTGCTGAATTTGATTCATTCCCGGGCCGGAAGGGCTATTATGTCCATTCGTGACAACCGGATTGCAGCAGAATCCATTGGAATCAACATTACCAAATATAAGCTGATGGCTTTTTCCATTTCTGCTGCTTTGGCCGGGGTGGCCGGGGTATTGTATGCCCATAATCTGTCTACACTGGCAGCCACACCGAAAAATTTCGGCTACAATATGTCTATTATGATTCTGGTGTTTGTTGTATTAGGAGGACTGGGAAATATCCGGGGTTCCATGATTGCGGCAGTGATTCTTACCCTGCTGCCGGAGCTTCTCCGCGGGTTAAATGATTACCGGATGCTGATCTATGCCATTGTGCTGATCGTGATGATGCTGTTTAATTCCAGCCCCAAGGCTATTGAGCTTCGTTCTGTGCTGATGGAGCGGTTTAAAAAGGGAAAAGAACCGGCTGCAAAGGAGGAAGCGTAGTATGGCGATGTTGGAAGTGAAAAATCTAAGCATCTCGTTCGGCGGCTTAAAGGCAGTGGATGATTTCAGCGTGACCATAGAAAAGGGACAGCTTTACGGGCTGATCGGTCCTAACGGCGCCGGAAAGACGACAGTGTTTAACCTTTTGACAGGGGTGTACCGACCGGATACGGGAACCATTCTTCTGGATGGAAGAAATATTACCGGCAAAAAGACCACTGAGATCAACCAGGAGGGCATTGCCAGAACCTTTCAGAATATCCGGCTGTTTAAGGAGCTGAGCGTGTTAGACAATGTAAAGGCCGGCCTTCACAATCATTATAAATATTCTACAATCGAGGGGATTTTCCGCCTGCCCCGATTTTATAAGGTGGAAAAGCAGATGGATGAGCGGGCCTTAGAGCTTTTAAAGGTGTTTGATTTAGACCAGGAAGCTGACTATAAGGCGTCCAACCTGCCTTATGGGAAACAGAGGAAGCTGGAGATTGCCAGGGCTTTGGCTACAGAGCCTAAGCTTTTGCTTTTAGATGAGCCGGCTGCAGGTATGAATCCCAATGAGACGGCTGAGCTGATGGATACGATCCGCTTTGTGCGGGACAATTTTGATATGACGGTTCTCTTGATTGAGCATGATATGAAGCTGGTTTCCGGAATCTGTGAGCGGCTGACTGTGCTGAATTTCGGACAGGTTCTGACTCAGGGGGAGACAGCCAAGGTGCTTAATGACAAGCGGGTTATCACAGCTTATCTGGGAGAGTAGGAGGGGAGACGATCATGGCAATATTGGAAGTAAAGGATCTGGAGGTGTTCTACGGTGTGATCCAGGCCATTAAGGGGATCTCCTTTGAAGTAAATCCAGGCGAGATCATTGCATTAATCGGAGCCAACGGGGCAGGGAAGACCACCACGCTGCAGACCATTACCGGGCTGATACCGTCTAAGGCAGGACACATTGTATATGACGGGAAGGACATTACGAAAATGCCGGGGCATAAGCTGGTATCCATGGGGATGGCCCATGTGCCGGAAGGGCGAAGGGTCTTTGCCCAGCTTACCGTACTGCAGAATTTAAAACTGGGGGCATATACCAGGAAGGATAAGACAGAGATTGAGGAAACCTTAAAAGTGATTTATAACCGTTTTCCGCGGCTGGAGGAGAGAAAAAACCAGATGGCAGGAACTCTCTCCGGAGGAGAGCAGCAAATGCTTGCCATGGGGCGGGCACTGATGTCCCATCCAAAGCTGATCGTGATGGATGAACCGTCCATGGGCCTGTCTCCGATTTACGTAAACGAGATTTTTGATATTATTCAGAAGATCAACGGAGACGGAACCACAGTGCTTTTGGTGGAGCAGAATGCGAAAAAGGCGCTTTCCATTGCTCATCGGGCTTATGTGCTGGAGACCGGGAGGATCGTGCTCAGCGGGGATGCCGGAGAACTGATGAATGATGATTCGGTGAAGAAGGCATATTTAAGTGAGTGATGAAGCTTATCTGGAATAAAGAAAAAGAATTCAGAAAATACTATCATTTCAGGGAAAAGTCCTAGACTTTTCCCTTCTTATTGTGGTAAGATAAGGATATAGCAAAGCAAAGTATCAGAACAAATTTTATAATTCTTAAGGAGGTTTTTTGCTATGAAAGGAAATGTGATTGTCGGACAGTCCGGAGGTCCCACGGCGGTGATTAATTCCAGCTTAGCGGGAGTATACCGTACCGCTATCGACCGGGGGGCCAAGAAGGTTTACGGAATGAGATTTGGGATTCAGGGGCTTTTAGATGAACAGTATGTAGACTTATCCAAGCACATCAAGAATGATCTGGATGTGGAGATTTTAAAGCGTACTCCGTCCGCTTTTTTGGGAACCTGCCGTTATAAACTGCCGGATATTCATGAAAATCAGGAGATTTACGGGAAGATCTTTGAGATCCTGGACAAGCTGAATATTGAATGCTTTATCTATATTGGCGGCAATGATTCCATGGATACCATTAAGAAGCTTTCCGATTATGCTATTTTAATGGGAAAGAGCCAGAAGTTTGTAGGTGTGCCTAAGACCATTGATAATGATCTGGCACTGACAGACCACACGCCTGGGTATGGAAGCGCGGCCAAGTATATTGCCACCTCCACCAAGGAGGTGATTCGGGATGGACTGGGCTTTTCCTATAAGAAAAAGCTGGTGACGATTATTGAGATCATGGGTCGGAATGCAGGATGGCTGACCGGGGCATCGGCTTTGTCACGGGGTGAGGACTGTGACGGACCGGATTTAATTTATCTGCCGGAGGTGCCTTTTGAGATTGATAAGTTTGTGGAAAAGATACGGAAGCTGCTGGAGAAAAAGGATGTGATCGTGGTCGCCATCTCCGAGGGGATCCGCAATGCAGAGGGCAAGTATATCAGTGAGATGTCTGCTGCAACAGATTATGTGGATGCATTCGGACACAAGCAGCTCACCGGCTCTGCAAGCTATCTGGCAAATGTGATCAATCAGCAGGTCGGCTGCAAGTCCAGAGCCGTGGAATTCAGCACTCTTCAGAGAAGCGCAGCTCATCTGGCTTCCCGAGTGGATGTGAATGAAGCATTTATGGTGGGCGGCGCTGCCGTTAAGGCTGCCGATGAAGGCGACACCGGAAGAATGGTTGTCATTGACCGGGTGTCTGACGATCCATATCAGAGCGCAACGGGAATTTATGATGTGCATAAGATTGCAAACGGAGAGAAGCTGGTGCCGAGAGAGTGGATTACGAAAGACGGAACTTATGTGACGGAGGAATTTATCGATTACGTGCGTCCGTTGATCCAGGGCGATTATCCTTGTGTCATGGTAGGCGGTATACCGCGTCATCTTTATATGTCTTCCGGCCGTGGGAAGAAAGGGGAATAAAATTTATGCTGTCAAAGGCAATTGGAATCGCTACGAATGCTTTTCAGGGCGTCATAGACGCCAAGGGGAATCCCTATATCGACCATGCCATGCGTGTCATGAGCAAGATGGACACGGAGGAGGAGAAGATCATAGCGGTGCTTCATGACGTGGTGGAGGACACGGAGATGACCCTGCACGAGCTGCAGGAGGCAGGTTTCTCCCGGACCGTCCTGGAAACAATTGGCATGCTGACAAAAAAACCCGATATGAAGTATTTTGATTACATCGAGGACATTCATTCCAGCGAGCTGGCGTCCAAAATAAAGATTGCCGAGATTGAGGACAATCAGGACATTATGCGTGTCCGCAAGATGTCGTTCCAGACCTATACGGCGGCGGAGCGGGTAAAGAAGACCCTTGCGATCCTTAGGGATGAGGGAAGCGGCGGGAAGTTTTAAAGATCAGGTGATAAAATTCTGCCCTTTGGCATATGCTTATAGCAGTAAAGTATTGCCGGAGATACCCGGATACCAGTGATCCTGTGCATTTTTTCAGACTGTGGATTCTCTGACAGGAGATACTGCAAAAATTCGGCTTTCCGGCAATACTCCAGCATAGCAAGGGGGCATCTTCATGGAAAGTTATAATGTATACAAAGATATTAAGGCCCGGACCGGAGGAGAGATCTATCTGGGAGTGGTTGGTCCGGTCCGCACGGGAAAATCTACTTTTATCAAGCGTTTTATGGAACAGCTTGTGCTGCCGGAAATGGAGGATGAGCATCGGAAGAACCAGACCAGGGATGAGCTTCCGCAAAGCGCTGCAGGCAAGACCATTATGACCACAGAGCCTAAGTTCATCCCAAAGGAAGCAGCTTTGATTCAGCCTGCAGAAGGGATTTCCGCCAAGGTCCGGCTCATTGACTGTGTGGGCTTTATGGTGGACGGGGCTGCCGGACATGTGGAGAATGACCGGGAACGGCTGGTAAAGACCCCTTGGTTTGAGGAGGAGATTCCTTTTACCCAGGCAGCGGAGATCGGCACACGCAAGGTGATTAAAGACCATTCCACCATTGGAATCGTGATCACCACAGACGGTTCCTTTGGGGATCTGAAGCGGGATGCGTACATAGGGGCAGAGAATACTGCCATCCAGGAGCTGAAGGAGATCGGAAAACCATTTCTGGTGCTGCTTAATTCTGACCGGCCTTATTCAGAGGAGACGGTCCGCTTGGCGCGGGAGCTGGAAAAGCAGTACGATGTGACCGTCATGCCGGTGAATTGTGAACAGCTGAAACGAGAGGATGTCCATCGGATTTTGGAAAAGGTGCTGAAGGAATTTCCTGTGACAGAGGTGGATTTCTTTATTCCCAAATGGCTGGAAATTCTGCCGGGAAGCCACTGGCTGAAGGAGCAGGCCGTAAAGACGGCTCGAGAGCTGATGACAAAGGTGCGGCAGATGAAGGATGTACCTGCAGATTTTGGAAACGGCGACTCGGAGGTAATCCGTTCCATGAAGGTAGATCAGATGGACCTGTCAGATGGAAGCGTATCCGTACAGGTAGCATTAGAGGACGGATATTATTACCAGACCTTAAGTGATTTTGCCGGAATCCCGATCACAGACGAATATCAGCTTATGCAGAAGCTTCGGGATCTTGCCTCCATGCAGACTGAATATGACAAGGTGTTAAATGCCATGAACCAGGTGCGGATGCGCGGCTACGGCGTTGTCACACCAGAGCGCTCGGAGATTATTTTAGATGAGCCTGCCGTGATCCGCCACGGCAACAAATACGGCGTGAAAATGCGCGCAGAGGCACCCTCCATCAATTTAATCAAGGCCCATATCCAGACCGAGATCGCCCCGATCGTAGGAAGCGAACAGCAGGCCGAGGATCTCATTGCCTACATGAAAGAAAACGCCCGAAAAAAAGAAGATGGAATCTGGGACACAAACATCTTCGGCAAATCCATTGAACAAATCGTAGAAGACGGCATCCAGGCCAAAGTCAGCCAAATGACAGAAGACTGCCAAATGAAGCTACAAGATGCCCTTCAAAAGATCATCAATGACAGCAGCGGGGGGATGATATGTATCATCATCTAGCAGTGCCAAATAAGACTGAAATCATTTTTCGTTGTGCTCGCACATAAGAAAAATGATTTCAGGCTTATTTGATAGGGCGAGAGCCCGTCAGCGCGATGAAGCGTAGCGGAATCGCGCTGCACTGCGTCCCCACGCGAAAATGAGCAACCACAAACCAAGCCCTTAAGCCTTTAAGCCCTTAAGCCCTTAATCTTTTAAGCCCCATAACCCCTTACGCCTCACCCTCCCCATACCCCATATCCCCATACCCCCAAAAAACCAAAGAGGAGGAACCCCACATGCGTATTGTATTCAGCGGAGCCGCACACGAAGTAACCGGAAGCTGCCATTACCTACAGGCCGGTGATACCCATCTACTTGTTGACTGCGGCATGGAACAAGGTTTCAATATCTATGAAAACGTAGAACCGCCCGTACCCTGGTCTCAGATTAATTATGTACTATTAACCCACGCCCACATTGATCATGCCGGACTGCTCCCATACATTTACGCAAAGGGCTTTTCCGGCCATGTGATGGCTACCACCGCCACCTGTGATCTGTGTAATATCATGCTGAAAGACAGCGCCCACATTCAGGAAATGGAAGCCGAGTGGAAGAACCGCAAGGCCCGCCGGGCCGGCGGAGCTGAGGTTAAGCCCCTTTACGAGATGAACGATGCCCTGGGCGTCTTAGAACAGTTTGTTCCCAACACCTATGGAGACATTATAAAATTATCAGACAGCGTAACCATCCGCTTTACCGATATCGGACATCTCTTAGGCTCCGCCTCCATCGAGATCTGGCTGAAGGAGGATGGGGTAGAGAAAAAAATCGTCTTTTCCGGCGATATCGGCAACAAAAACAAGCCGTTGATCCGCGACCCATCCTATACCCTGTCGGCAGACTATGCCGTTATGGAATCGACCTATGGCAATCGTCTCCACCAGAAAGGAAAGGATCACATTTCGGAGCTGGTGCGCATTGTCCAGGAGACTTTGGACCGGGGCGGCAATGTGGTCATACCGGCCTTTGCCGTAGGCAGAACCCAGGAGCTTTTGTACTATTTCCGCCACATCAAGACCCAGCGTCTGATCCGCGGCCATGAAAATTTTGAAGTTTATGTGGACAGTCCTTTAGCTGTGGAGGCGACCCATGTTTTTAAGCACAATCAGTTGGAATGCTATGATGAGGAGACCAGAGAGCTGGTAAGGATGGGAGTCAATCCTATATCCTTCCCGGGACTGAAGCTTTCCATCAGCAGTGAAGAATCCAAAAATATCAACTTTGATCCCAGCCCCAAGGTGATTATTTCTGCTTCAGGCATGTGCGACGCAGGCCGTGTCCGCCATCATTTAAAGCATAACCTGTGGAGACGGGAATGCACGGTGATTTTTGCAGGCTATCAGGCAGAAGGCACTTTGGGCAGAAGCTTGGTGGACGGGAATCGAACCGTAAAGCTGTTTGGGGAAACCATTGATGTGGAAGCTCATATTGAGACTCTTCATGATATCAGCGGACATGCTGACCGGGACGGACTTTTAGAGTGGGTGGAAAACTTCGAGAAAAAACCAGAGCAGATTTTTGTGGTCCATGGAAGCGACGATGTGTGCGACCAGTTTGCAGATCTGGTTACAGAACGGACAGGCATTCCGGCAAAAGCGCCCTTCAGCGGTGCAGAATATGACCTGATTGCCGGTCAGTGGGTGAAAGAGACGGCCGGCGTTCCCATTGTCACAAAAAGCGTTGCTACGAAAAAGGCGAAAGGGATCTTTGCACGGCTTCTGGCTGCCGGTGAGCGCTTGATGGCAGTGATTGCCCGAAATGAGGGCGGCACCAACAAGGATCTGGCCAAATTTGCAGATCAGATCCATTCCCTGTGTGATAAATGGGATCGGTAAAATTTTAATTAAGGAGATATTTATTACATGACAAAGGTTCAGATCTACACAGACGGCTCTGCCAGAGGAAATCCTGACGGTCCCGGAGGCTATGGAGCTGTACTTCAATTTATGGACAGTAAGGGGCAGCTTCATGAGAAGGTGTTGTCGGCAGGGTACAAAAAAACAACCAACAATCGGATGGAGCTGATGGCTGCCATTGTAGGGCTAGAGGCATTAAACCGACCCTGTCAGGTTGAGCTGTACTCTGATTCTAAGTATCTGACCGATGCTTTTAACCAGCATTGGATCGACAACTGGGTTATGAATAACTGGAGGCGGGGAAAAAGCGGAGCAGTCAAAAATGTAGATCTGTGGGAACGTCTTCTGGAGGCAAAAGCACCCCACCAGGTCATGTTTATCTGGGTGAAGGGACATGCCGGCCACCCGCAGAACGAGCGGTGTGACAAGCTGGCAACTGCAGCAGCAGACGGAGATCACCTGATGATTGACCACGGAGCAGAAAACCATTTATAATTTTTGCATAAGCAGAAGGAAATTGGTTACGGTTCTCTTACGAATATTTACTTCTTTTGTCCTCCTGTTCCCTTTCTTGGAAGATTGTGTTATGGTATAGGAAAAGGTTTTGAAAACCTTTTCCTTTTTTCTGTTCGCAGATAAATTTGCAGATAAACGCTTCATGAGAATAAAGAACAGGGTGGGATAATGTATGAAATTTAAGAGGATCTGGATTGTCATCTACCTGATTTTGATCCTTGGGATCACCTCTACCAATTATATAAAGAAAGTCACCAGCAAGTCAGGCGATAGTACTTACGAGAGTCTTCTGTTAGCTTCCCAGCAGACAGAGCTGATGTCCCAGGATGGGGAGCATGGGATGGAAGAAGATCGGGAGGCTGCAGAGATTTCTGAGAATCCGCTTGATTTGAATGTGAAAACCCCGGAGGAGAAAACATTAGAGAACAGAGAGAAGGAGGCTTTTACTGATGCCAATAAAAATCAGGAGATCCATCAAAACCAGCAGCCTCAAAAGACATCAAAGCCTTCGAAAGAAACCGATACCTTTGGCTTTCATCTTGCCACAGCATCCGAGGCGGATGGTTTCCGTCAAAGTGACGGATCGATGTCCGAGGCTTTAGGGAGCAGGCAGTCAGCAGGCATTACAGGACAGAAGACAGATGGATCAGAAGACAGTCTGTCTGTCCTTTCTGAGAATGTGGAGAATGAGGAGAAAAAGCTGCAGAATACTGCCCTGGCAAGGCTGCAGGAGCTGGACAGCCAGATTGCCCGCAATCGGGCAGAGGATACAGATATGACGGCCAATTCCCAGAGAGCGGCAGCGGAGAGTGAGTGGAGGCTGTGGGAGACTGAGCTTCAGCGGATGATGGAGATTTTGAAAGAAAAGCTGGACCGCACCCAGCAGGATACTTTGATGCGGCAGCAGAGAGAATGGATACGCAGCCGGGAAGAACAGGCTGTGGAAATATCCCGGAAACAAATGGGAAGCGCTATGGAGGAGGTCAGCTACAGCCGGGCTTTGGCAGAACTGACACGAGAGAGAAGCTATCAGGTGGCAGAAATGTATGCTGATTTATTTGCCCCGTGACGAATCAGAATTACCGGTCAAAGTTTCATTTTCCTTTTTTGATGGCATCTTGCTGAAAAAGGATGCATTACCTTGCTTTTTTCTGTTGAATTTGCTATAATACTATCAACATTTTATGAGCGGTTTGTACAAGAATTGATTTTTGTACTAGAGAAAGCAAGTATCTGTCCGAGCAGGATAGTCGAAAGGGAGGATTTTATGTTTAAAAGCATGAAGCTGGCGCCGAAACTGGCACTGGCTATAGGCAGTATGCTGACGGTGATTCTGGTGATTTTAATCGGGATAACCGTTTCATTGTCCAGGTCCGCGATCTCGGCCTCTACCTACAGTGAGCTGACGGAAATATCCAAATCAAATTCGCAGCAGATTCAGAGGATTTTTGACGAGGCAGAATCCGTTGCCCAGAATATGCAGCATTATTTGGAGCAGTCCTATCAATTAGTTGAAGATGATCCGTCCTGGGCAGTGGTTCCCTCTGTCCAGGAAGCAAGAGAGCTCTGTAAAAGCTCCATTTACAATGAGGTGCTTACACCGATCAGCTACGATGTGGAGGTGTATCTTCGGGAGACTGCCCGCAGCACCGCCACATATAATGAAGATCTGGCAGGGGTGGGGGTGATGTTTGAGCCGCATAAGTTTCAGAGCAATATGCGTGGTTATGCATTTTACATCAGTGAGGACAATGCTGACCAGGATATTCAGCCCTTTGGAGTCTATGAAGCCTATTCTCAGGAGAACTATTACAAGATGGCTGCTGAAGGAAAAAAGCCAGTTGTTACAGACCCCTATGAATATGAGGGCAGCACCATGGTGTCTTACGCCTGCCCAGTGTTTCGCAATAACGACCTTACCGGAGTAGTGGTAGCAGATATTAAGGTCAGTAATTTTGATAAAGTAAATGCAGCCAACGAGCATTATCCCAGTATGTATGCCACGATCTATAATGATGCAGGAAAAATCATTTATGACAGTGAGGATAAGAATGATATTGGAAGAATGCTTCAGGAATTTACCCCGGTAGCCTCCGAACTGAAGGCGATCCAGGATAAGATGGCAGAGGGGAATGCATTTCAGATAGAGACTACCCGGGAAGACGGAAGGAAGGTGTGTCGGTTTTTTACCCCTATCCGAGCCGCCGAGCAGACCTGGTGGTCTTTAACAGCCATCAGTTCAAGGGATATGGATGCTGCGGTGAGAGAAAATGTATTTTGGATGCTTTTGATTTCTGTGATTGCTCTCGTTATCATTATTCTTACCATTATTCTTGTGCTGCAAAAGATGCTGCGTCCTGTACAGGGGGTAGTGGATGCAGCCAGAAGCATTGCCGAGGGAAATCTGGACGTGCACTTTGAGGCAGCCAATGAGGACGAGATCGGCATACTTTCCCGGACCTTTGACGGAATGGCTGCAAACCTGAATCGGATCGTAACCGATGTAAAATATGTATTAGGGGAGATGGCTGACGGGAATTTTGACGTGCAGACAAAAGCAGCGGACAGTTATGTGGGGGCATTTGAGGGAGTGCTTCATTCTGTGCGCAGGATGAACCAAAGACTGAGCGGCACTTTAAGCCAGATTGATAGTTCTGCTGATCAGGTATCGGCCGGGAGTGATCAGATGTCAGCCGGAGCTCAGGCTTTGTCCCAAGGAGCCGTGGAGCAGGCTTCCTCCATCGAAGAACTGACCTCTGCTATTGAAAAAATCTTAGAGCAGGTGCAAAAGACTGCAGGCAATGCCTCAAAGGCCAGAGAGTGTTCCTTAACGTCCGGCGACGAGATCACGGTATGCAGCAATCAGATGCGTGACATGATGGAAGCCATGGGAGAAATCGGCAAGAAGTCGGCAGAGATCGGCAATATTATCAAAACCATTGAGGATATTGCATTTCAGACCAATATTCTGGCCCTGAATGCTGCGGTGGAGGCAGCTCGGGCCGGCACGGCCGGTAAAGGCTTTGCAGTGGTGGCAGATGAGGTACGCAATCTTGCCAGCAAATCAGCTACTGCCTCCAACAGCACTTCGGATCTGATCCAGGGTGCAGTGAGTGCAGTGGATAAAGGAACCCGGATTGCAAAAGAGACTGCAGATTCGCTTATGAAGGTGGTGGAAAGCACCCAGACGGTTTCTGAAATCGTGGATCAGATCGCAGAGGCAGCGGCTGCCCAATCCGATTCCTTAGGACAGGTTACGGTAGGGATGAATCAGATCTCCAGCGTTGTCCATACCAACTCTGCCACGGCAGAGGAAAGCGCGGCAACCAGCCAGGAGCTTTCCAGCCAGGCGCAGATGCTGCGGAGCTTGGTAGGACAGTTTAGGCTGCGCAGAGATAAATAAATTCTGGCTTGCGAAAACCTTGTACCTATGGTAAGATACAAGGATGGAAACAAATGTTTTGATTTATAATATCGTCGGAGGTATAACGGATCATGATGCAGGTTGCAGGAAGTTTGATAACGTATGGATTAAAGGTGGTGATTTTTGCGGTGATTGCCTATGCCGGGATCATCGGAGGCAAAAAATTAAGAGATAAAAAGGATGCCGAGAAGGCTGTAGATAGCCAGGGCAGATAGTGCGGAGGACATAAGACGTGAAAAAGTACGGCGTAAATGAATTGAGAAGAATGTTTCTGGAGTTTTTTGAGAGCAAGGGACATCTGGTGCATAAGAGTTATTCCCTGGTGCCTCATAATGACAACAGCCTGCTGTTGATCAACTCCGGGATGGCGCCTTTAAAGCCATATTTTACAGGACAGGAGATTCCGCCACGAAGACGGATGGCCACATGCCAGAAGTGCATACGGACCGGCGACATTGACAATATCGGCAAGACGGCGCGGCATGGGACTTTTTTCGAAATGCTGGGTAATTTTTCATTTGGGGATTATTTTAAGGATGAGGCGATTCACTGGTCCTGGGAATTTTTGACAGAGGTGGTCGGGCTTTCTCCGGATCGTCTGTATCCGTCCATCTATCTGGAGGACGACGAGGCTTTTGAGATTTGGAATAAGAAGATCGGTATTCCAGCAGAACGGATTTTCCGTTTCGGCAAGGAGGACAACTTCTGGGAACACGGAGCCGGCCCCTGCGGTCCCTGCTCCGAGATCTATTATGACCGAGGCGAGCGGTATGGCTGCGGCAAGCCTGGCTGTACGGTGGGCTGTGACTGTGACCGGTATATTGAGGTTTGGAACAATGTATTCACACAGTTTGAGAATGACGGGCATGGCAATTACACAGAGCTGATTCAGAAAAATATTGATACTGGTATGGGACTGGAGCGTCTGGCTGTTGTGGTGCAGGATGTGGACTCTCTGTTTACTGTGGACACCAATAAGGCTCTTTTGGATGCCGTCTGTGCCATGGCCCACACGGAATATCTGGCAGATGAAAAGAAGGATGTGTCTCTGCGTATTATTGCGGACCATGTGAAATCCTGCACCTTTATGATCTCAGACGGCATTATGCCCTCCAATGAAGGCAGGGGCTATGTGTTGCGCCGTCTGCTGCGCCGTGCGGCCCGCCACGGTAGGCTTCTTGGGATCAAAGGAAGATTCATGGCACAGCTCTCTGAGACGGTAATTTCCCTTTCCAAAGACGGTTATCCGGAGCTGGAGGAGAAAAGGGTGATGATCCTGAAGGTCCTGACCGAGGAGGAGGAAAAGTTTAACCGTACCATTGACCAGGGTCTTTCGATTCTGGCGGAAATGGAAGGGGCCATGTCTAAGAAGGGCGAGACCGTGCTTTCCGGAAAAGATGCCTTTAAGCTGTATGATACCTATGGCTTTCCCCTGGATCTGACCATTGAGCTTTTGCAGGAAAGGCATATGACCGTGGATGAGGACGGTTTTGCAAGGGCAATGGAGGAACAGAGAAAGAAAGCCCAGGAGGCCAGAAAGACTACCAACTACATGGGAGCGGATGTGACGGTCTATCAGTCCATCCCTGCTGAGATTACCAGCAGCTTTGTGGGCTATGACCGATTGGTTCACAGTTCCAGGATCACGGTGCTGACTACCGAATCTGAGCTGGTAGAGGCGTTGACAGACGGACAGAGGGGTACGATTCTGGTGGAAGAGACGCCTTTTTACGGCACCATGGGCGGTCAGACCGGCGACACTGGTGTGATGGAAAGCGGAAACGGCAGTTTTGTTGTGGAGGACACCATTCACCTTTTGGGCGGCAAGATCGGACATGTAGGCCGGATGGCTTCCGGAATGTTTACAGTAGGAGAGACCGTTGAACTGAAGGTGGGAGCGCAGGCGCGCCGGTCTACGGAAAAAAATCACAGTGCCACCCATCTTCTTCAAAAGGCTTTGCGGATGGTATTAGGAGAGCATGTAGAGCAGGCAGGATCCTTAGTGACTCCGGACCGGCTCCGGTTTGACTTTACCCATTTTTCTGCCATGACCAGGGATGAGATCAGGAAAGTGGAGGATTTGGTAAACAAAGAAATCCAGGAGAGCCTGGATGTGACCACGCAGGAGATGAGTCTGGATGAAGCGAAGAAAACAGGCGCTATGGCGCTTTTTGGCGAAAAATATGGCGAGACGGTACGTGTGGTCAAAATGGGCGATTTCTCTACAGAGCTTTGCGGCGGTACTCATGTGGCTCATACTGGCCAGATTCACGCATTTAAGATCCTGTCTGAGGCCGGCATTGCGGCCAATGTCCGCAGAATCGAAGCGCTGACCGGTGAAGGGCTGATGGCCTACTATCAGAAAACAGAAGATGATCTTCATCAGGCAGCCAAGGCAGCCAAGACCACCCCGGCAGAGCTGAAGGCCCGGATTCAGGCTATGACAGAGGAGCTGCGGGCGCTCCATTCGGAGAATGAGAAGCTGAAGGCTCGTCTTGCCAAGGATTCCTTAGGGGATGTTATGGATCGGGTTCGGGAGATCAACGGCATTAAGGTGCTTGCGGCCAAGGTCAGCGATGCAGATATGAACGGTCTCCGCAGCTTGGGCGATCAGCTGAAGGAAAAGCTGGGTGAGGGTGTGATTGTCCTGGCCTCTGCATCAGAGGGGAAGGTCAGTCTGATGGCCACAGCTACTGAACAGGCTCAAAAGAAAGGAGCCCATGCCGGGAACCTGATCAAGGCCGTTGCCGGTCTGGTAGGAGGAGGAGGCGGCGGCCGGCCCAATATGGCTCAGGCCGGCGGCAAGAATCCGGCCGGAATCGACGTAGCCTTGGAGAAGGTATATGAAGCGGCAGCAGATCAGATTAAGGGCTGAGGAACCGTCCTAAGGGAGTGTTCTTAGGCTTCCTTGGGATCTGCGCAGCGATTTGCCGGAGTGAGAACAGCAAGTCTTGGATAACTGTTCTGAGGGTATTGAAACATCTGCAGGCGGGCAACAAATTTCCCCAGGTTTTGCAAAAAATAGTTGACGAATACAGATTTTATGTTATAATTTAAGCAGTGCGAATAAATACCCAAACAGTTGTATTATGCACAAGTACACAACTGGAGGGAGGTTAGGTGTGAGCGATGTCGAACGTAATCGTTAAAGAAAACGAAAGCCTGGACAGTGCATTGCGCAGATTCAAAAGAAACTGTGCAAAGGCAGGGATTCAGCAAGAGATTCGTAAAAGAGAGCATTACGAGAAGCCAAGCGTCAGACGTAAGAAAAAGTCTGAAGCCGCAAGAAAACGTAAATTTAATTAAGCGTTTCAAAATCCTCAGTCATAAGGCTGAGGATTTTTTCGTACAATAATAGTAATTACCGGAGCAGGATGGGGCCTTTGTTTGAGCAGATGAAAATTGCGGCGGCAGACAATCTAAAGCTGCCCAAGGATGTGGTTCTGGGGGAGGTGCTGGTGTCATTTATCGGACGGACCAGCGTGATCGTGGAGAACTACAGGGGAATCTTGATTTATGATGACCAGACCGTAAAGCTGCAGGCAAAGAACTGTAAGCTGCAGTTTAGAGGAAAACGGCTTCATATTGATTATTATAACCATGATGAGATGAAGATCAGCGGGCTGATTCAGTCCATGGAGTTTGGAGATTAAACTAGTACTCCATCCGGCCAGTAACTGCACTTTCAGTACCGCCTATTTTGCCATCTGCTGCGTTGTCGTTAGTCAACGATGCCACCGCATCGCCTCCCTCCTCCGCCTTGCAGACTGACAAAATATCCGGCACTGGCAGTGCAATTTCTGGCCGGATGGAGCACTAGATTAAGAATACTTTTGGGTTAACAATACTTTGAAAGAATGAAACCGAAAAAGGCAGAAATGGAGTGAATCAGGTTGATAGAGGTCTTAAAGCATTATTTAGGAGGTTATCTCCGTGTCAGACTTCGCGGGTTTTCCCCGGAAAGATTCTTAAACCTTTGCATGGCAAAGCAGATTGTGATCTGGGATTTAAGATACCAGGAGGACAGCTATCAGTTTTTGATTACCGTAAGGGATTTTCGCCGGGTGCGTCCTCTGGTTCATAAGGCACAGGTGCGGCTTCGAATTTTGGGAAGATATGGACTTCCCTTTTTTTTATATCGTAACCGGCAAAGGAAGCTGTATGCCATGGGGGTAGGAGCTTTTTTTCTGGTGCTTCTGGTAATGTCCCAATTTATATGGGACATTACCATTGAGGGGAATTATCGGTTTACGGATGATATGCTTCTCCATTATCTGGATACCCAGGAGATCCGATATGGAAGAAGAAAGAAAGGGATTGACTGCAGTGGCTTAGAGGAGTCGATCCGCAGCCAATATCCGGAGATCATATGGGTTTCAGCAAGGATTTCCGGCACTCGCCTGATGATTAAGATTAAGGAAAATGAGGTTATGGGAACCATTCCTTCCAAGGAAAACCATCCAAGAGACCTAGTGGCCGAAAAGCCGGGCAAAATAACCCGGATGGTGGTCCGAAGAGGAAAGGCTCAGGTAAACGTGGGGGATACTGTGGAGGAAGGTCAGGTATTGGTCAGCGGAATTGTGCCGATCTATAATGATGCAGAGGAGTTGGTGAGAGAGCAGCTTGTGCGGGCAGATGCAGATATTTATGCAGAGACAGAGGCTCAATATCAAGAGCTTGTGCCCTTTCTGGCAGTGAAGAGAATCGATACTGGGAAGAACCGGACCGGGCTGCGGCTGCGGCTGGGAGGCATTTCCTTTCTCTGGATGCTGCCGGCATTAGGAGAAAATCCATGGGAAATTACCTCTAAGAGCAGTCAGGCTGCGATTCTGGGAGATTTCTATCTGCCGGTCTGGGTAGATCACATTCAGGCCAGGGAATACCAGATTTATGAGCATTTTCTGACAAAAGAGGAGCTGGAAGGGGAAAAAAATGCCATTCATCAGAAAAGAATCGAAAATTTTACGGAAAAGGGGGTACAAATTCTCGAAAATAGTGTTAAAATAAGTAATAAGGATTCTGGGTGGGAGGTTTGGGGAAGCTTTCTTTTGGAAGAAAAGATCGGGGTGGGAAGAAAGCTGGAGCAGACTATAATAGAAGAACCACCATTAACAAACAGTGAGGAGGAGAATGAGCGACAGGATGAGCGTAGTGGAGACAATCATTGATATCCCCATTGAGCATGAACGGAACGTATGCGGTCAGTTTGATCAGTACTTAAAGAAGATTGAGAGAACCTTGCGGGTGACGATTGTGGCGCGGGACGGGGCCATTAAGCTGATCGGGCCGGAGGGGATGCTGCAGAAGGCCAAAAGCGTGTTCAACAACTTAGTGGAGCTGTCCAAACGAGGAAATGAGATTACAGAACAAAATGTAGATTATGCCTTGTCCCTTTCTTTTACTGATTCCGATCATGAGATTCTTGAGATTGACAAGGACATTATCTGCCGTACTATTAACGGAAAGCCGGTAAAGCCCAAGACCTTGGGACAGAAGCAGTATGTGGATGCCATACGGAAAAAGATGATCGTGTTCGGCGTAGGCCCTGCAGGAACCGGGAAAACATATCTTGCCATGGCCATGGCGATTCAGGCTTTTAAAAACAGTGAGGTTAATCGGATCATACTGACGCGGCCTGCGATTGAGGCGGGAGAAAAGCTGGGATTTCTGCCTGGAGATCTTCAGAGCAAGATTGACCCTTATCTGCGGCCTCTTTATGATGCCCTGTATCAGATTATGGGAGCAGAGAGCTTTCTTCATAACTCGGAAAAAGGGCTGATTGAGGTAGCGCCTCTGGCCTATATGAGAGGGCGTACCTTGGATAATGCTTATATTATCCTGGATGAGGCGCAGAATACTACACCGGCTCAGATGAAGATGTTTCTGACCCGGATCGGTTTTGGCTCTAAGGTGGTGATTACCGGAGATAAGACCCAGAAGGATCTGCCGGGCGGAGCAGCGTCCGGCCTGGATGTGGCGATGCGTGTTTTGCAGAGAATCGAGGATATTGGATTCTGCAATCTGACCAGTGCAGATGTGGTGCGTCATCCCTTGGTGCAGAAGATCGTGCAGGCATATGATTCTTACGAGAAGAAGGAGGAGCGGGGGGACAAGCCGGATAAGGACAGAAAGCGGCATGTAAGGCAAAGAGGGAAAGGCTGAGAGGATTCAAGAAAATAAAAATACAGGAAAACGAAAATACGTAAAATAGAAAATACAGGAGAAAAGGGGAAGGGAATGACAATTCAGATTGAATATGAGACGGAAAAGCAGCTTGAGATTCCTTATGAGCAGATTGTTCGGGATATTATTCCGGCAGTTTTGGAGTATGAAAACTGTCCCTATGAGGCAGAGGTGAATCTTCTGTTTACGGACAATGAGGCCATTCGGGAGATGAACCGGGATTACCGTCAGGTAGATGCTCCTACGGATGTTTTGTCATTTCCCATGATTGAGTTTGACAGAGAATCGGATTTCAGCCATGTGGAGGACTGTGTGGAGGATTGTTTTAATCCGGAGACAGGCGAGCTGCTTTTAGGGGACATTGTGATCTCGGTGGAAAAGGTGGCAGATCAGGCCGAGCAGTACGGACATTCCCAGACCCGGGAGCTGGCATTTCTGGTTGCCCACAGTATGCTGCATTTATGCGGTTATGACCACATGGAGGATGAAGAACGGGAAAGGATGGAGAAAAGGCAGCGACAAATTTTGTCAGGGAAAGGATACAGCCGATGAGAAGGATCAGGATCATGGGAATTGCTGCTTTTTTTGCAGTAATGTCTTTAACAGGATGTGCCAAAAAGGCAGGGTCGGATGAGGTGATTCTGACAGAAAGAGAACCGATTATTATTACACCAGAGACAGAGCCGATTGTTCTTGAGGAGGAGACAGCAGAAGAAACAGAACCAGAGCCGGAGATTTATGAGCCCTGGGAACGCCTGGAGGCTGACGGGATGGTACGCAGCTATCTGACTGGGGAAATGGTGCCTGCAGAGCAGGGAAACCGCAGGCCTCTGGCGATTATGATGAGCAATGATAAGGAGTCCCTGCCTCAGTACGGAATCAACCGGGCAGGGGTGGTCTATGAGGCGCCGGTAGAGGGATCCATGAACCGGTATATGGCCATTATGGAGAATTATGATGATCTGGACCGGATTGGCTCTGTGAGAAGCTGCCGTACCTATTATACATACTTTGCCAGGGAATTTGACGCGATTTATGCCCACTGCGGGCAGAGCACCTTTGCAAAGCCATATCTGAAGAATGTAGATAACATTAACGGCGTGGAGGGGATTGGCAATACGGCCTATTACCGGACCAGCGACAAAAAAAGGCCCCATAATTTTTATGGAAGCTATGAAGGGATTCAAAAGGCAATTGAGAAGCTGGGGTATTCCCAGGAATATAATGAGGAGTATAAGGGACACTATTATTTTGCGTCCGAAGATCATCCTGTGGTATTGGATGGGGAGGGAAGCTTTTCGGCGGTTCTGGTGACACCGGGGTATCCTTACAGCAAGCCCTGGTTTACCTATAAGGAGGAGGACGGGCTGTATTACCGGTATCAGTATGGGGGAGAGCATTTGGGCAGTGAAGGCCAGATTGCAGTGAAAAATATTATTATTCAGTGTTGTGCTGCCAGTTATTATGCCACTACGGCTTATCGGAATATTAATGTTCATGAGGATTTGTGGGGAGGGTTTTATATTACGAATGGAAGGGCAGTGAATATCTCCTGGAAAAAGGATGGGGAGTTTGGGGTGACTCATTATTATGGGCCGGACGGAAAGGAGATCGTGCTGAATCCCGGGAAGACCTGGGTGTGCATTGTGCCTACTTCCGACGCCGGGGAGATTGCGATTCAATGAGCGGTGCTCCCGAAGAAAAATCCTGCGGACTATTGGTAAGGTATTTCAGGACAGTTTCCAGGGCTTTTGAGAAAGCTGCCGCCTTGGATAAGCTATGACAGGTAGTACCAGGGGATAAGAACCGGATTCCGCTTGTGGGAGACAGGAATAAGAAATGGAATAATTGGGAAAAATAAGCAGAGAATATCCTTTTGATGGAGGTTTTATGATGAAACGGTATATGATCTGCTTATTTTTGTTTGTGGGGGTCAGTGGAGCCTGTCTGGCGACAGGTTATTTTTTAACCAGGGAATATAAAAATGAGGCTGCCAGGATGGAGACCGAGACTTCGCGGGAGATCCAGGGGACTGCGGCAGAGACGGAAACTGTGGCGGAAAATCTGGCAGCCGTGAATCGGAAACAGGTGCAGCATGAGGTGGAAGATATACAGGGGGAATTTTATCTGGTGTCTGAGGATGGATTCCTGCTGGTATTTGGGAAGGACAAGGAGACCATTTGTCTCTATACCCATATTCCGTTGATGGATTTTCCGGAAGGGGAACAGGAACGGCTGCGGGAGGGAATCTGGTTTCCGGATATGATGGAGGTGATTCATTATCTGGAGTCCTATACCAGCTAAGGAGCTGCCCGGAAATCAATGGTGAAATTTTGGACAGCGGTGTTGAAGAAGCTAAGGAATATGGTAGTTATCTTGGAACGGTCTCTAGGTGGACAAAAAACAGGATGGGAGGCGCAGATAACCGAAATGGGCAAGCAGGTGATTGTGGCAGGGGGAGGGGCTTCCGGGATGGCAGCGGCGATTATGGCGGCGAGAAAGGGATCGCAGGTTACGATTTTGGAGCATATGGACCGGGTGGGAAAAAAGCTTCTTTCTACGGGAAACGGACGGTGTAATCTTACGAATCTGAAGATGGGGAAGGAGTGTTATCGGTCTGACCAGAAGGGGTTTCCCATGAAGGTATTGGAACGGTTTGGGGTGAAGGAGACGTTGGCCTTTTTTGAGGGAATCGGAGTTTTGACAAAGGATAAGAACGGGTATGTGTATCCGAACTCAGAGCAGGCGGCGGCCGTGTTGGATTTGCTTCGCCTGGAGCTGGGACGCCTGGGGGTAAAGATTATATTGGGATGTCAGGTGAAGCGGATTGGAAGAAACAGAATCAGGGAGGGATTTCTTGCAGAGACCAGCTTGGGGGATTTTGAAGGAGCTGCGGTGATCCTGGCGTCCGGGTCAAGGGCAGCGGCTTTTACCGGGTCAGATGGAAGCGGTTATGAGCTGGTTCGGCAATTAGGGCATCGGGTAATTGTGCCTTTGCCGGCTTTGGTGCAGCTTCGATGTGAAGGGAAGTATTTTAAACAACTGGCAGGAGTGCGGTGTGAGGCAAAGGTTTTTTTGTATTCCGGCGCGAAAAGGCTGGCTTGGGATCAGGGAGAGGTTCAGCTAACAGATTACGGAATTTCCGGGATTCCTGTATTTCAAGTCAGCAGGTTTGCCTCCAGGGCATTGTATGGAAAACAGCCTGTGAGAGCCGTGGTGGACTTTTTGCCGACTATGGATACGGACAGTGCCAGGGTGTTTTTACAGCAGCGCAGGAAGCGGCTGGGGCATTTAAAATGCGGGGATTTTTTGACGGGGATATTACATAAAAAGCTGGCAGCAGTGCTCCTGAAGCTAACTGGAATATCCGCAGAGCAGGAGGCAGGAATGGTGCCGGAGGATCAATGGGAGCGGCTGCTTGTAAAGATAAAAGCATTTGATGCAATTGTGACCGGAACAAATTCTTTTGAGCAGGCACAGGTTTGCTGCGGCGGGGTGGATACGCGTGAAATCTGTCCAGATAATCTGGAATCCCGCCTGATACCAGGGCTTTATATCGTGGGAGAGCTGCTGGATGTGGACGGGATCTGCGGAGGGTATAACCTGCAGTGGGCCTGGTCAACAGGATGCCTGGCGGGAAGCAGTGCAGGGGAATGTAATATGGGAGGAGCATGATGATTCGAATTACCCAATTAAAGCTGCCTGTGGGACATGACAGGAAGGAGCTTTGGAAAAAGGCTGCCCGGATGCTTCGGGTGAGTCCAAAGGAGCTGCTATCCCTGGATATCCGGAGGCAGTCTTTGGATGCGCGGAAAAAGCCGGAACTTTTTTATATTTACACAGTGGATGTAAAGCTTGCATCCTCGGAAAAGGAAAAGGGGATAGTGCGCAGAATAGGCAAGCCACAGGTTATCCTGCACAGGGAAGAACCTTATGTGTTTGTAAAGGCAGGAACAGAGCGCCTTTTTCATCGGCCTGTTATTGTGGGCACTGGTCCTGCCGGGCTGTTCTGTGGGTTACTGCTGGCCCGCCATGGATACCGTCCTTTGCTTTTGGAGAGAGGGATGGAGGCAGAGAGGCGGAAAAAGGCAGTAGACTGTTTTTGGAAGACAGGAAAGCTGAATCCTTGCTCAAATGTGCAGTTTGGCGAAGGCGGTGCAGGAACCTTTTCAGACGGAAAGCTGAATACCCTGGTAAAGGATTCCGGGGGAAGGAATCGGCTTGTGCTGGAGATATTTCGGGAATTTGGCGCTGACGAGGAAATCCTGTATCAAAACAAGCCCCACATCGGAACCGATGTGCTGAGCCGGATCGTCACTGGAATGCGAGAGGAGATCGTCCGGCTGGGCGGGGAGGTTCGGTTTGAATGTCAGGTTACAGGATTGATTTTTGATGAGGGAAACAGGGACAAAGAAGATTTTCAAAAAGAAAAAGAACAGGCTGTGATAAAAGGGGTGATCACAGAACGGGGGGAGCGTATTTTGTCAGAAGCCGTGATTTTGGCTGTAGGGCACAGTGCGCGGGACACCTTTTCCATGCTGGAGCGCTGCGGTGTCTCCATGTCCCCAAAGGCTTTTGCGGTTGGACTGCGGATTCAGCATCCCCAGGAAATGATCAATTTGTCCCAATATGGGAGAACACAGCCAGAGGGATTGGGAGCTGCGGACTATAAGCTTACCTGGAAGGCGTCAGATGGGCGAGGCGTGTACTCTTTCTGCATGTGTCCGGGAGGTTATGTGGTCAATGCATCTTCTGAGGAGGGCAGACTGGCAGTCAATGGCATGAGCTACCATGACCGGGGCGGTAAAAATGCCAACAGCGCTTTGATCGTGACAGTGACACCAGAGGATTTTTCTGGTTCCCATGTTCTGGCAGGGGTTGATTTCCAGAGACGGTTGGAGGAGCTGGCCTTTCAGGCAGGCAATGGCAGGATACCGGTTCAGCTCTACAAAGATTTTAAGAAGGGGCAGTTTTCTTCCTGTTTAGGGGAGGTGGAGCCGCAGATGAAAGGCCAGTGGGCTTTTGGTAATCTTTGTCAGGTTCTTCCGCCGGCTCTCTGTCAGGCTCTTGCAGAGGGAATGGAGGGCTTTGGAAAGGCGATCAAAGGGTTTGATCGTGGCGACGCAGTGCTTGCAGGGGTAGAAAGCCGTACATCCTCCCCCATACGCATCTGGCGTGATGAAGGACTGGAAAGCTCTGTTAAGGGGCTGTATCCCTGCGGCGAGGGAGCAGGCTATGCAGGGGGAATCACCTCTGCTGCCATGGACGGCATCCGGGCGGCAGAGGCAGTGGCAAAAAAATATTCGCCGTTATAGAAAAGAAGGAAAGATGATCTTTTATGTGCATACAGAAACGAGAAAAATTAAAAGAGAAAAAAAGAATTGTGATCAAAATCGGTTCCTCCTCCCTGACTCATCGGGAAACCGGAAAGCTGAATCTTTTGAAAATAGAAAAGCTGGTTCGGATTCTCTGTGATCTGAGAGGGGAAGGGCGGGATGTGGTTCTGGTTTCTTCCGGAGCTATTGCGGCAGGAAGGCAGGCTCTTGGCAGTCAGACCCGTCCGTCCAGCATTTCCGAGAAACAGGCATATGCAGCGGTAGGGCAGGCGCGGCTGATGATGGTTTATCAAAAGCTGTTTTCGGAGTATAATCATGTGACGGCCCAGGTGCTTTTGACCAAAAACACCATGATTCATGAAGCATCCCGATATAATGCCCAAAATACATTTGACGAGCTGATGAATCTGGGCGTGATTCCCATTGTCAATGAAAATGATACGGTCTCTACCCATGAGATTCAGTTTGGGGATAATGACCGGCTTTCCGCGATCGTGTCAGCTCTGATTGGAGCGGATCTGCTGATCCTGCTGTCGGATATTGAAGGTCTTTACACTGATGATCCCAGGAAAAATCCGGATGCCCGGTTTATCCAGATGGTGGAGGAAATCACCCCTCAGCTTCTGAAAATGGGGAAAGACACGGCAGGAAGCGATGTGGGAACCGGAGGAATGTCGGCAAAGCTGGCGGCAGCCCGGATTGCCACTGACAGCGGGTCCGACATGGTGATTGCCAATGGAGACAACGTGGAGATAATTCATGAGATCATGGAAGGACAGCCAAAGGGCACACTTTTTATGGCTCACCCGAATTTGGATTTTGATTTGATGGATTATATTTGTTATGAATATTAAAGCATCTATGAAAAGAGAGGAGGGAAACGACACAGAAAGTGTGTCAACAAAGCGATGGATCTGAATAAGATAGAAAGAATTAATGAATTGTACCATAAGTCCCAGTCCATTGGTCTGACTGAAGAAGAAAAAGCAGAACAGGCCGCCCTGCGCAAAGCCTATATTGAAGCAATCCGTCAAAATATGAGGGCGAATTTAAACAGCATTTCCGTTCAGGAGGAGGATGGCTCCATTACAGACTTAGGAAAGAAATACGGTGGGATTCGCGATGAACAGTCATAAGGAATCGGTTCGGAAAGCAGTTCGACGCCAAAGAAAACAACTGGAAAAAGAGAATAAAAGACAGATGGATGAAAAAATCCTGGAACAAGTGCTGGCTCTGCCTGAGATTGATCAGGCAGAGCTGGTTTATGCCTATGCCTCTACGGACGGAGAAGTGGATACCTGGGGGCTGATTCGCCGATTGTGGATAAAGCAGATCCGGGTTGCTTTGCCGAAAGTAGAGGGAAAAGAGCTTGTTTTTTATATTGTGGATAACTTTGAATCGTTGGTTTCCGGCAGCTTTGGCATCTTGGAGCCAGAAGAAGGCAGCCTGCCTGCTTTGGGGATAAGTGCGCCGGTAATCACACCGGGACTTGCCTTTTCTCGTAAGGGGGAAAGAATTGGGTATGGCGGAGGGTATTATGACCGGTTCTTTTTCAAGGAGCCGGAGCATGTGCGGATTGGGCTGGCTTATCCTTTTCAGGTTCAAGAGCTGGATTGTGTACAACAGCATGATCAGAGGATTCACAAAATTGTGACGCCGGAGGAGGTGATTTTGGGAAGTGGAAAACAGGCAGACAACAGCTAAAGGCAAAAGATTTTCAGGGAAGCTGACAGCCGGCATGTGACGATATATTATTATACGAGGAGGAACCATGTATGGATTTGATTGAGATTGGCAGAAAGGCTAAAAAGGCTGCAGGTTATTTGAACAAGCTGGGGGTTGAGCGGAAAAATGAGGGACTGCGGCAGGCAGCCCGCGCTCTTGTGGATGAGCAGGATGTGATTTTATCTGCAAATCGACAGGATGTGGAACGTGCTGTACAGTCCGGCATGAGCCGGGGATTGGTAGATCGGCTGGAGCTGAATCCTGACCGGATCCAGGGGATGGCAGACGGGCTGATGCAGGTGGCGGCTTTGGAGGATCCGGTGGGGGAGGTTGTTTCGATGAAACAGCGGCCCAATGGTTTGATGATTGGAAAAAAGAGAGTTCCTTTAGGGGTTATTGGGATCATCTATGAAGCCAGGCCCAATGTGACAGCGGATGCTTTTGGCCTCTGCTTTAAGACTGGCAATGCTGTAATCCTGAAAGGCGGAAGTGATGCGATTGCTTCCAACCAGGCGATTGTATCTATAATGCAGAAGGCTCTTAAGACTGCAGGGATTCTGGAAACCTCTGTTCAACTGATCACGGATTCTGACCGAGAGGTGACGAAAAAGCTGATGCGTCTGAATCAATATGTGGACGTGCTGATTCCCAGAGGCGGAGCGGGCCTGATTCGTACAGTGGTGGAAAACAGCACGGTGCCGGTGATTGAGACAGGAACCGGTAATTGCCATATCTATGTGGATGAGGGAGCGGATTTAGATATGGCGTTGAACATTATTGTGAATGCAAAAACCCAGAGAATCGGAGTATGCAATGCCTGTGAATCCCTGATTGTAAATCGGGCAGAGGCAAAGAGGTTTTTGCCTCTGCTGGCAGAGACGATGAGAGAAAAGCAGGTGGAGGTGCGGGCGGATCAGGATGCCTGTATGTTGATTCCGGAATTTTTGACAGCAGAGGAATGTGACTGGGGAATGGAGTATCTGGACTATAAGCTTTCTTTAAAACTTGTATCCTCGTTAGATGAGGCAATTGCCCATATTAATCAATATAACACAGGGCATTCGGAGGCAATCATTACCAGAAATTATGCCAATGCCCAAAGATTTTTGGAGGAGATTGATGCAGCGGCAGTGTATGTAAATGCCTCTACCCGATTTACAGACGGAGAAGAATTTGGATTTGGCGCTGAGATTGGAATCAGTACCCAAAAGCTCCATGCGAGAGGGCCTATGGGATTGGAGGCGCTGACAACCTTTAAATATATTATTTATGGAAATGGGCAGGTTCGGCAGTGACAACCAATGATGGTTAAAGAATAGGAATCGTAAGAAAAATGAGGGGTTAAGAGGGAAAATCCCCCTTAAACCCCCTCCTGATTGCCATTGTATCATAAATGTCGAAAAAAGTCAAATGAAAAACTCTCTCTAAGGTAGAAAATCAGAAATCAAACAAGCTGAGCTGTTTCGGGCTTTCATACCCTCGCTTATATGCATGGATAATATCCTTCATCTGATACAGGATTTTGTATTTTTGGCATTCGTCTGTAAAAAGCTTCCACAGCTTTTTTGCTTTCGGGCTATGGCACTCATATTGGCTGCGATAAGTTTTTACATATTTGTCAGCTAATCCTTGTCCGGGAAACAATGTTTCCAGATTTTTGAAATACCATTCCCTTTGGCTGTCCCTTAGGGTCATGCCAAAAGCAGCATAGATAAACCTGGCTCCGGCTTGGTGAGCAGCTTTTGTGATTTCCAGAATATTTTCTTCACTGTCCTCCAGAAAAGGCAGGACCGGCATGAGAAGGATTCCTGCAAAGAAGCCTTTGCTGCTTAGGTCTGAGATTGCGGCGAAACGTTTGGAAGAATCTGCGGCTCCTGGTTCGATTCTTTTTGCCAGCTTGTCGTCTGCAGTGGTGATGGTTACTTTACATAAAACCGGGGAATGCTCCCTGATGCTTTCCAGTATATCAGTATCCCTTAGAATCAATGGACTTTTGGTGGCAATGGCAGCGCCAAAGCCAAAGGCGTCCATGAGCTCCAGACTGTGCCTGGTCAGGTTAAGATCTTTTTCAAAAGGATTATAGGGGTCACTCATGGCTCCGGTTCCCACTACGCCTTTTTTGACCTTTCGCCGCAAATCGTCCCGAACCAGCATCAAAGCATTTTCCTTTGCCCTTACCTGATCAAAATTCTGTATCTGGTAGCAATCAGAACGGCTGTCGCAGTAAATACAGCCATGACAGCAGCCTTTGTATATATTCATATTATAGTCAATGCCAAACCATGTGCTGTCCTTTGTTTTTGTGACAATGGTTTTGGCTGGAATGTATTGGACCATGCTTTTACCCTTCCTCTGTTTCTTTTCGGATCAACTCCTTCAGGCTTTGCGTAAATTCCTCCCATTCTTCAGGATAATGGGTTGCGCCATATTCCCTATAGGATCCCATTTCATAATCAATTGTGTAATCAAATAATACCTCCATGGTGCAGTAGTCCCCGGATGGCCAGTATGGACGGCCGTTGTAGACGGTAAGCGCATATTCGGAAAGGAGGCGCCTTAGGTCTTCTGCCTGTTCCTGGCTCAGGTCATATGTTTGAGTCTCCTGTCCTTGAATGAAAACAGAAGCAGTATTGTGATTGAGGTCAATGGTATACTGACTTGTTTCAATGGTACTGTTTGGAGAAGACTTGCTTTGAATGACAGCCTTTTTCACAGAAGGCGCTTTTCTTAGTCCCTCTAATTGTATTTGCTCTGGATCTGGAACATTGTTTTCTGTCCCTGATTCAAGCTCCATGGAATCGGAGGCGCTTGCAGGCAGGGTTTCACTTTTGCCGCAGGCGCATAGTCCGAAAAATAAAAGTAAAGTGCAAATTATAACCCCTTTTTTCATTTGCTTTCTCCTGATTTGAAGATTTGGATTTTCTATAAAACCTTTAAATGTTAATTTATTGCTTTGATTATAACATATGGCAATGTCTGTTGCAATTATGCTGATGGAATCAATGAGATGGCAGGAATGAATTTTAAGACACGCCCTGAAAGCAGCCAGCTATAAGGTGTCCCTATTTTTGCACAGCTATCAGGCAAAAAAAATGATTTTTTGACAATGGAATTTTGGAGTAGAATAGGAGACAGAAAAGAGGAAAGGAGAGAGGTGGTATGAGACCGGGATATCATATTACACCGAAACAGGGCTTTTTAAACGATCCTAACGGCCTGGCCCAGTTTCGTGAGAAGTACCATGTGTTTTACCAGTGGCTGCCGGATGTGGTTTTGCATGGCAGTAAGAGATGGCGCCACTGCGTATCGGAAGATCTGGTTCACTGGATTGATCAGGGCTGCGGGTTAGAGCCTACAGAGTGGTACGAGAAGCAGGGATGCTATTCTGGTTCCGGTATTGTGTCAGAGGGTAAATATTATATCTTCTATACCGGAAATGTCAGGGATAGGGAAGGTGGACGCAGGACCTATCAATGTATGGCTGTATCAGAAAACGGAGAGACATTTGCCAAAAAGGGGCCTGTGGTCTGTCTTCCCAGAGGATATACGCCTCATTTCAGAGATCCGAAGGTTTGGAAGAAAAACGGACGCTGGTGGATGATGGTGGGTGCGCAGACAACAAAACATAAAGGGAATGTTGCGTTGTTTGTATCAGAGGATCCTCAAAATTGGAGATGGGTGGGGAATCTTCTGGAGGAATCCAGAGACTGGGGATTTATGTGTGAATGTCCGGATATTCTTGAAATTCAGGGACAGGAGTTTTTGGTGCTGAGCATACAGAAAAGGGAAGGCTCTGTCGGAATGGTATTTGCCGGGAGGATGGATTACCAGAGAGGGCGGTTTCTGACAGATCCAAAATCGGGAAGATTCATTGATGAGGGGCTTGACTTTTATGCGCCTCAAAGCTTTTGGGATGAGTCGGGCAGGTGTCTTATGCTGGGATGGATCGGAGCGGGAACCCAGGAATATCAGCTGAGCCAGCCTGCGGCAGAGGAAGGGTGGCTTCACAGTCTGACCATACCAAGAGTGGTCGGCCTGTATAAAGGAAAGCTGTGTCAGAGGCCGGCAGAGGAGCTGAAAATGTTAAGAGGAAAGGAAATGTCGGCAGAGGGTAAGGGGAGTATTGTCATAGACAGAGGAAGCGCAAGCCTGGAGATCCTGGCAGAATGTCCGAAGGGAGAGAATGTGGCGTTTGATCTGGGAACTGTCCTGATGATGGATTATATAAAGGAAAACCATCTGGTTCGATTTCGAAGAAAAAGATGGGGTATGCCAGGATATGACGAGAAAAGCTTTTCCCTTGGCAGTCTTGACAGGATACATATATTTCTGGATTATTCCACGGCAGAGGTGTTCTTAAATGACGGAGAGACCACATTTACTTTTAAAGCATATTTTGATAAAAATACAGAAATGAGATTTTTTTTCTGAGGGGAAGATTACGATAAATACATGGCTACTGGAGGTGGCGTAATGGCTAACACACCGGATTATAAGGAGATTGCAAATCAGATCATTGAAATTGTGGGAGGAGCAGAGAATATTCTTTCGGCGGCTCACTGTGCCACAAGGCTTAGACTGATCGTGAAAAACAGAGAGATCATTGACGACAAAAAGGTAGAGGAGGTGGAGCTTGTAAAGGGCTGCTTCTTCACAGCAGGGCAATATCAGATTATCCTGGGTACAGGGATTGTCAATAAGGTATACGAGGAGGTAATCAGGCTTGGCATTTCTGGCTCGTCTAAAAATGAACAGGCTGCTGCTGCGGCAAAGAACGGCAACACTGCCCAGCGTCTGGTGCGCGTATTTGCAGATGTGTTTGTGCCGATCATTCCGGTTATGGTGGCAACCGGGCTGTTTATGGGGCTCAGAGGGCTTTTGACCCAGGAAGCGCTGCTTGCCTTTCTGGGAACCTCACCGGAGGCTATCCCTCAGCAGTTTTTGGATTTTACCTCCATTCTGACAGATACGGCATTTGGCTTTCTTCCTGTGCTTGTATGCTGGTCGGCGTTTAAGAAATTCGGCGGTTCACCCATCCTTGGCATTGTTCTCGGGCTGATGCTGGTAAACAATATTCTTCCTACCTCATGGGATGTGGCACAGGGAACCGTGGAGCCTATGATCTTTTTCGGCTTTATTAAAGTCAGTGGATATCAAAGCTCTGTACTTCCGGCATTTATAGTGGGTGTTACCTGGCTGTTTGCGCTGCCCCTTGGCATCGGCGGCCTGATATGGGGTGCCCTGTGTCAGGTGATTGTGATCACAGGCGTCCATCATGCCCTGAATCTTGTTGAGATCGAGATGCTTGCAGGTACTGGCTGGAATCCAGTCAACCCTGTAGGCTCCTGCGGCATAGTGGCACAGGCAGGAGCTGCCATGGCCGTGGCCGTAAAATCGAAATCCGTAAAGATGAAATCAAATGTTCCATTCCCGGGCTCATGAAAACAGCCTTGTAGATCGGCTCCCCCTGATACCTGGCCATGGGCAGGGTGTCCCGGTCACTTTCCATCTGCCTCTGCCACCGCAGCAGCTCACTGTTGGCATGGTTCTGGATGCTTTTCTTCAAAAAAATCTTAAAGGATTCATCCATATAGCTGTGGTCTCTGCTTTCCATAATATAATAAATGCCGCTTTCATCCAGGGCGGAGAATACCCTTTCTCTCTGTTCTCCGGTCATAGGACAGTCATAGATAACCTGGCCTTCATATTCAATATAGCCGCCGGCACTGCAGATGAAGCCGTCAAAGCCGAATGGGAGAAGGGGGGACAAAAGACCGTAATTGCGGCCGGACAGGATATCTAAGGGCTCTTTAAGCCTCATTTCTATAGACTGATCTGTGAAATTTTGTACAAATATATATTCACAATCCGCATCAGCCCGGCTGGATACCTCAATGCCGGATTCCAGAGGCTGTTCCTGATTGATTACATCCACGTTCAGCCCGTTTTTCCGCAGAGCCTCATAGGACTTTAAGACAGCTTCGTGGTAAAACAGTCCCCTGTTTCTGGGTCCCTGGGCGTTTTCCATTGCCCAGCGGTTTTCCATATCATATATCAGAGCAGCAGGTGCTATTACCTGGCTGTCCTGGATTTTGGACAATGCCTCAAGAGCTATTCCTGTTTCTGTCACCTCCCGGAAGACACGGGTATCCTCCCCTCCGTAATGATCAATCACTGCGCCGTGGAATTTTTCAAAGCCGCCCCGGCTCTGGCGTATCTGGAAAAACTGCACACTGCAGGCGCCGTGGGCGATGGCATGAAGTGAGGATGTCATTAAAAGCCCCGGCCTTTTTAAGCAGCTGACTTCCTGCCAGTTTACGCCGGACGGGCTGGATTCCATCATAAGAAATGGCTTATGCTTCATGGAACGCATCAGGTCATGCTGCATTCCCGTTTCATAGGCAGTGGGCAGATATTCCGGCTGGTGCCAGATGGGATAGCTGTCCCAGGAAACATAATCAAGATGTTTTGCCAGTTCCGGGTAATTAAGACCTGTATAATCTTCCATAAAATTGGTAGTTACAGGCTGAAGAGCTCCTGCCATGCGGAGGGAGCGGACCTCATGCAGGAGAAAGTCTGCTGTCTGTGTTGTGACGAAACGCTTCCAGTCAAGATTCAAACCGTGAAGCCCTTCCTCTCCCAGGGAAGAAGGGCTTTCCACCTGACAAAAGGAATCGTAGGTATGACTCCAGAAGGAAGTCCACCATGCATGGTTCAAGGCATCTGTTGTCTGGTATTTATTTTTCAGCCAGCTGCGGAATGCCTTCTGGCACAGGGGACAGTGACATTCTCCATCGTATTCATTGGAAATATGCCACATAATAACTGCCGGGTGTTCCCGAAAGGCTTCTGCCAGCTTTTGATTGATCGTTCCTACCTTCTGTCGGTATACCGGGGAGGTGTAGCAATGATTGTGCCGTTCTCCGTACCGATACCTTATCCGGTCTTCCCTCATTCTGAGAACCTCCGGATATTTTTGTGAAAGCCACCGGGGACGTGAGCCGGAGGGGGTTGCAAGGATGATATGAATGCCGTTGTCATACAGACGGTCTGCCATGTCCTTCAGCCACTGAAAATGAAAGACTCCCTCCTGTGGTTCCAGCGCAGACCAAGAAAAGACCCCTAAGGTGACTGTATTGATTCGGGCCTTTTTCATCAGCTCCATATCCTGGCGCAGGATGTCAGGGCGATCCAGCCACTGCTCGGGATTGTAATCTCCGCCATAGATGAATTTGCCAAAAATATTCTTTTTCATACGTATCCTTTCCTTGAAGACACAAAATGTGTTATCTGATTGCTTTGAGTATAAGGCTTTTTGAGGCGGCAAACAAGAATCAGAAGGGGAGAAAGCGTTCTTATTTCTGCACAGCCGTCAGGCAAAAAAGTGAGAAAATATAAAAATGCACAAAAAAATATTGACAAAACCGTTTTCATAAGATAATATATATAACATAATATGAAAACGGTTTCTTGCGAAACCTGAAACTATAGAAAGGAGAGATGCTTTTGCCGTCACAAAATATTAAAAAAACAGCCTTTGTTACAGGCGGGAGCCGGGGGATTGGACTTGCTGTGGCACGGGAGCTGGGGCAGGCCGGATATCGGCTGGCGATTCTGGCTACCAGGCCAGAAAATTTTTATCCGGAATCCATGAAGTATCTTCAGGAGGCAGAGGTAACATATCATTGGTTTTCCGGAGACATAGGAAGCTCAGAGGATCGCAGAAGAATTGTCAGGGAGGTGGCCGAGAGCTTAGGAGAGATCCACGTATTGGTGAATAATGCCGGAGTAGCGCCTAAGATCCGGGCAGATTTGCTGGATATGACTGAGGAAAGCTATGACTATGTTATGGATATCAACACCAAAGGCAATATGTTTATGACTCAGCTGGTGGCGAACCAGATGTGCAGGCAGCCGGTCTATGGCAGTAAGAGAGGGACGATTATCAATATATCCTCTTGCTCCAGTGAGGTTTCTTCTGTCAACCGGGGAGAATACTGTATCTCAAAGGCAGGGATTTCCATGCTTACCAAACTGTATGCAGATCGGCTGGCCTCTGAAAGAATTTATGTATACGAGATACGGCCAGGGGTGATTCGGACCGATATGACAGCCGCAGTGGAGGAAAAGTATGAGAAGCTGATTCAGCAAGGGGTGTTTCCCATTGCCCGGTGGGGATTGCCGGAGGATGTGGCGAAAGCAGTCAGAGCCTTCTGTTCAGATGATTTTTGCTATACCACAGGCAGTGCCATTGATGTGGACGGGGGATTTCACATCCGCCGCCTGTAGAGAGGAAAAAGAACCTTTGAAAATCTGTGGAAAAAATGCCATGAAAATGTTATCATGAAAGAAACGCAGCTTGAGAAGATACCGGGCGGCTGCGAAATGTTATTAAAGGAGATTGGATTGTGATGGCAGGCATTCGTGATGTGGCAAAGAGAGCAGGGGTTTCTCCCAGTACCGTATCAAGAGTATTTTCAGGAGCGGCATTTGTAGAGCAGGAGACAAAGGAAAAAGTGATCTGTGCTGCCAGAGAATTAAAATATAAACCCAATCTTGCAGCCAGAAGTCTTAAGAAAGGCAGCAGCAAATTGATCGGGCTGATTATTCCGGATATTATGAATCCGTATTATCCGGAGGTCGTAAAATATCTGGAAGCCGGCGCGGCTAAGTTTGGATATGCTTTGATTCTCTGCGATGCGTTAGGAGATATTGAAAAAGAAAAAGAATATTTTAAAATGCTGCAGTATTTGTTTGTAGACGGGATTTTTTATATCGCGTCTACGGATAATATCGAACATATCCGCCCTTATGCGGGAAGTATTCCCATGGTGGTGATAAATCGTAACTTTGATTTGAATGCTCCCTGTATTAATCTTGATAATGTTGACGGCGCCTGTCAGGCTATGAGCCATTTGCTGGAAAACGGACACAGAAGACTTGCCGTGTTTGTCAATGGCAAGGAAAGCCAGTACAATCAAGAGCGCATGGAGGGTTGTTTCAAGGCGTGTGCCGATTATGGAATTGCCAGGCGGGAGCTGACGATCATTCAGGATGTGGCTTCGGATGATATTGCTTACCAGAAAACCTGGGAATTAATGAGAAGGCCGGATCGGCCTACAGGGATTTTTATGTTTAATGACTTTATGGCCTACGGCGTTTATAAAGGAATTACAAAAAATGGCCTGAAGGTTCCGAATGATGTGTCCATTGTGGGGTTTGATGATATTCCCCAGGCAAAATATTTAGATCCGGCGCTGACTACTTTGCGTCACTCTCTTTTGGATAACGCAGACCAGATTTTTGAGTGTTTGAGAAAGCAGATAGAAAGCGGTGCTTGTGCCCCTTACAGTTATACCAGCAACAAGGGGAGGATGATTTTTCGGGAATCGGTCCGGGATATTCGAAACAAGCCGTAAAATAAACCGTAAAAATCATGAAATATTTTAAGGCAGCGTACCTGGTGGGAAGCAGGAGGTTTTTGAAAAATCTAAAAAGAAGAATGTATGTGCATTATGAAACCGTTTTCAATAGAAAATAGGGACAGAAATGCGGAAGCACGTAGATCTGGTCGGTTATAATCACGAGCATGGTTTTTCTGCCAAATGATGGAGAACAATAAATCCTTTGGATTACGGGTATCTGTATAGGGAAGGAGGTCATTTATGGAAGCCCAACTGGTAAATGCCAGAACAAAAATTTATGCCATTTTAGGCGATCCGATTTCTCATTCCATGTCGCCGGTTATTATGAATGCTTCATTCCGCCGGTTTGGTATGGATTGTGTGTTCTTGGCGCTGAAATGCGGAAAAAAGGATGCGGACTGTGTAATGAAAGCCCTGCGCTGTGTGGACTTGGCAGGGTATGTCTTTACCATGCCCATGAAGGAAGCAGTAGGTGAATATTTAGATGAATGGAAGGATGAGGCACTGCTCACCGGGGCCGTGAACTGTGTGCTGAACAAGGATGGATACTTGACGGGATATAATACAGACAGTATGGGATTCTGGACTGCAGTCAGAGAAAAATGCGATCCAAAAAGAACTATCCGGAAGGTCTTTGTTATGGGGATGGGTGGATTTGCCAAGGCAGCGGCAGCACAGGCAGCCTTGCAGGGCGTATCGGAGATCGTGGTGGCAAATCGTCTTTGGGAAACAGTATTTGTGAAAGGGTTTGAGGAATTTGTAAAGCGTCTTAGGGTGTGCTGTCCCCAGGTAAATGTACAGATTCTTGACTGGAATGTCAGGAGCTGGGAAGCAGCGCTTTCTGACGCGGATGTGGTGGTCAATGCCACCTCCAACGGATTGAACGGCAAGGGGGATCTGAGGGAGATCTTTCCTTATGAGGCAGCGGCAGAGCAGGCCATTTTCTTTGATGCCATTTACAGTCCGCTGAAAACAGATTATCTTTCGGAGGCAGAGGCGCGGGGGCACAAGATTGTAAACGGACTGGACCTGCTGGCTCATCAGGGAACCTGTTCCTTTAAAATCTGGACCGGGATGACCGTCAGTCCGGATGTGATGCGCAGGGATGCGTTAGAATTTATGAAACACAATGAAAGGATGAACGGGAAACCATGAAATCCTTAAGCAGATAAAATAAAACAAATAAAATATGGCAGATAAAATAAAAAATCAGGAGGCAGCTTTATGAAAAAAACATGGAGTATACTATTGACACTGGCAATGGGAATCAGCCTGGCAGGCTGTTCTTCAGCAGGAAGCGGCGCAAAGGAGACACCGGCTCCAGCCGCACAGGAAACAGCCATGTCTGCTCAGCCAGAGGCCCGGAAAGATAACCAAGGGGCAGAGTATGTTTTGAATCTGGGGGATGTGCTGGCAGAGGATCATCCCCATTCCCAATCCTATTACTGGTTTGCAGACCGGGTAAAGGAGCTTACTGACGGAAAGGTGCAGGTCAATGTATTTGTCAATTCTGCATTGGGGAATCAGGCAGACCTGATCGAAGGTCTGGGACTGGGAACGGTACAGATCGCCAAAAGCATGACCACAGGACTGTCAGTATACTGCCCGGAAATCCAGGTGTTTGATCTGCCCTATATGTTCACCAGCACGGATCAGTTTTTTCAGGTGATTGACGGAGAGATCGGAGAATATTTTGCCAATGATGTGCTGGGAAAACAGGATATGGTGGGAATCGCTTATTTCTATGCAGGAAGCCGAAACATCTATTCCTCCAAGCCCATTCGTTCCCTGGCAGACGTAAAGGGAATGAAGCTGAGAGTTCCGGAATCACCGATTTTTATGAGTCTCTGTGAATCCTTTGGATGCAGCGGCACACCCATGTCAGTGGGAGAGCTTTATACGGCCCTTCAGACCGGTGTAGTGGACGGGGCGGAAAATGCGCCGATTTTCTATTTCTCACAGAAGCATTATGAGGCGGCTCCTTATATTACTATGACAGAACATATTATGACACCGGATGTGGTAGTTATGAGCAAAAGCTATCTGGAATCCATGCCGCAGGAATACCAGGATAAGATCCGGCAGGCAGGAAAAGAAATGATGCAGTATGAGCGGGATTTGTGGTTTTCTCAGGAAGAGGATGCTGTGGAAAAGCTGAAGGAAGAAGGCGTGGAGGTAATAGAGGTAGATAAGACCGAGTTTAAGAATGCGGCGGAAAAGGTGTGGGAAAACTATACGGATATTGTAGGTCAGGATATGATCGATAAGATCCAGGCACTGGCAAAATAAACAGCAAACCAAAGCTGCCGGCAGATTTTTGGGAAAGGATTGTACAGATGAACAAATTTTTCAGAATATTGAGAAAAACAGAGACCATAATAACGGTGATTTCTATGATAGCCTTTACGATCGTCGGTTTTTTGCAGGTCTTTTTCCGGGTGTTTTTAAAAAGTCCTCTGGCATGGTCAGAGGAAGCCTGCCGCTATCTGTTTATCTGGTCCATGATGCTGGGAGCGATCTTAGTGGCGGCGGAAAACGGTCACTTTCGGGTGGATTTTCTGGTTTCAAAGCTGCCGGATCCTCTGCAGCGAATCACAACAGGCTTGTCCTGTTTGCTGATGGCGGTTTTTTCATTACTTATTATTTATTATGGCTATAAGCTGATGATGTCCAATACGACCAGGGTAAGTCCTGCTCTTGGGATTCGGATGATGTATATTTACCTGATATTTCCGATTAACGGGATTCTGGTTTTACTGCATCTGGCTGAGGGAATCGTAAAGGGCGGAAAGGAGAAGTAATTATGGCGCTGGTATTTGTATTATTGCTGCTTATGCTGCTTTTGGGAGTGCCGATTGCATACGGAATCGGGCTGGCAGCTTCTTTTGGGCTTTTGACAGCAGCAGGGGTCAATCTGGCCGTGGTTCCTCAGAGGATGTTTACTATGCTGGACTCATTTTCCCTGTTGGCAATTCCCTTTTTTGTGCTTGCCGGCAATCTTATGGACCGGGGAGGTATCTCAAAAAAGCTGATTCGCTTTGCATCCTGTATCGTAGGCCACATCCGGGGAGGACTGGGGATGGTGACGATTCTGGCCTGTATGCTTTTTGGAGCAATCTCCGGTTCCGGCTCGGCAGCCAGCGCAGCCATTGGCTCACTGACCATACCGGCGATGAAGAAAAAGGGCTATGACGGGGAATTTGCCGGCGCCATTACTGCGGTTTCCGGTCCGCTGGGAATTATCATACCACCCAGTGTGGTTATGGTGATTTATGCCACCACTGCCAATGTGTCTGTGGGACAAATGTTTCTGGCAGGATATATTCCTGGTATTCTTCTGGGACTTGGAATGATGATTTCCGTTTACTGTATTGCACTGAAAAGGCATTATCCGGCAGAAAGCAGGGCCAGTATTCAGGAGTTTCTGATCTCCCTGAAGGAAGCAATATGGGCGCTATTGATGATCGTCATTATTATGGGAGGTATTTTCGGAGGATTTTTTACCGCTACGGAAGCTGCCTGTGTAGCAGTATTTTATGCATTACTGGTAGGGCTTTTTATTTATAAGGAGCTGAAGCCGTCGGATCTGGGGAGAATATTTGAGGACAGTGCAAAGACCTCAGCAGGAATTATGTTCTGCGTGGCGACCACCAATATTTTGGCCTGGCTGATGACAAATCAGCAGATTCCCATGAAGGTGGCGGCTGTACTGGGTTCCTCCATTAACAGCAAGATCCTGATGCTGATTATGGTAAACGTGATTTTTCTGATTCTGGGAACATTTTTGGACTCGACACCGGCCATTATTCTGGCAGTTCCCATCCTGCTTCCGCTGGTGCAGCAATATGGGGTGGATCCGGTACATTTTGGGATTATCACAACGGTAAATCTGGCAATTGGTATGAGCACACCGCCGGTGGGGATCACCCTGTTTGTATCATCCAGCATATCAGAGACGCCTCTGACTACAATGGTAAGGTTTATGTTGCCCATATGGGCAGTCATGGTTGGGATTTTGCTGGTGATTACGTACATTCCGCAGATATCCATGCTGCTGCCAGCAATCTTTGGTTAGAGGAGGGGTTGTTTGAATACGAAGCTGGAACAAAACAGGGGACAACAATACATCGAAGAATGTCAATGCAATACCTTGATTATCGGCAGCGGGGCAGCAGCCTTTAATGCGGCAGACAGCCTCTATGATCTGGGGGTAAAGGACATTCTTCTGGTGACAGAAGGCATTTATATGGGAACCTCCCGGAATACCGGTTCTGACAAGCAGACCTACTACAAGCTTTCTCTGGCTTCCGGGGAACCGGATTCTGTGTATGACATGGCTCGTTCTCTTTATGACGGACAATCGGTCAATGGAGATACGGCTCTGGTGGAGGCAGCCCTGTCGGCAAGATGCTTTTTTAAATTAGTGAATCTGGGTGTGCCTTTTCCCTGTGATAAATATGGTCAGTATGCAGGCTATAAGACGGATCATGACCCTAAAATGCGGGGAACCTCCTGCGGGCCCCTGACATCAAAATACATGACACAGCAGCTGGAGCAGTCTGTCAAGAAGAAAAATATTCCGATTCTGGATCATGTGCGGATCATCAGGCTCCTGACCTGTGAGGAACAGGGGGAAATGCGGGTCTATGGGGCTATTGGCTTAAAGAACACGGGAAAATCCTGGAATTATGTAAGATTTCGCTGCAGTAATATTATTTATGCTACGGGAGGTCCGGGAGGGATTTACCATAACAGCGTGTATCCTGTAAGTCAGACCTGCGCCCATGGTGCAGCGATTCTGTGCGGAGCAGACTGTGCCAATGTGACAGAATGGCAGTATGGAATTGCCTCGGTAAAATTTCGATGGAATCTTTCCGGCAGCTATCAGCAGGTTATTCCCCGCTATGTGTCTGTAAATGAACAGGGGGAAGACGAGCGGGAGTTTTTGGAGGATTATTTTGCAGCGCCGTCTGAGCTTTTGACTGCCATATTTTTAAAAGGCTATCAATGGCCGTTTGATCCCAGAAAGCTGGAAAGGGGCGGTTCCTCTATCATTGATTTTGCGGTTTATCAGGAGACAGTCGTAAGGGGGAGACGGGTTTTTCTGGATTATACACGCAACCCTAAGGCAGCGGAAAAGGAAGGCACCTTTGATTTTACCCTGCTGTCTGAGGAAGCCAGAGCCTATCTGGAAAATTCCCAGGTTATGTTTGGAACTCCCGTCCAACGTCTGATGAAGATGAATCGTCCGGCTTATGAGCTTTATAAAGCAAGAAGGATCGATCTGGAAAAGGAGTGGCTGCAGGTCTCTGTCTGCGCTCAGCACAATAACGGCGGATTGTATGCCGACCGGTGGTGGCAGTCGAATATCCGGCGTCTGTTTCCGGTGGGAGAGGTGTGCGGTAATTTCGGGGTATACCGTCCGGGTGGAAGCGCTTTAAATGCAACACAGGTAGGATCCTTGAGGGCAGCTCAGTATATCAGCAGGAACGGCCAGGAGCCGCAAATGGATTGGGAAAGATTTCTACAGCTTTCTCAAAGCCATATGGATGAGGTCATTTTTGCCGGATTGCGGCTGCTGGAAAAAGGACAGGGAAAGAAAAAGCCTTTGGAATTGAGAAAAAGGTATCAGAGGGAGATGGATGAAGCAGCTGCTTTTATTCGGGAAGAAAAGGGTATCTGCAGGCAGATCCAGCGATGCAGAGCTTATATTGCTGATTTCTATCAGGAAACTCTGGCGGAAACGCCAAGGGAACTGACAGATGCCTGGATCAACTATGATATTTTACATACACAGCTGGTTTATCTCACAGGAATGCTGGTCTACATCCAGGAAAAGGGAAAAAGCAGAGGCTCTTATATGATTGCCGGAGAAGATTTTCGGTTCAATGAGGTAAAAGAGACAGGAATCCGGACACAGCTTGATCAGGGAGAAAGAGCAGAGCTGATTCAGATCTGCTCTCTTCGGCAAGGCCAGGTGGTTGTAGAGAACCGGCAGCGGAAGCCATTGCCGGATGGAAAGGTATGGTTTGAGACCGTGTACAATGACTGCCTGCAGGATGCCGTGATCGGACAATAACCCTCCTGTGCTCTCTGCGTATGGCAAAATCATGGAAAGGAAAAATAGATGGAGCATCAAAAATTTCATTATAAAATTTTGGAGGATATTCGTGAGGAAGAAAACAAGCTGGGAATCTCCCTGCCTTTTTCCGGGAATTACAGGAGACTGTACGAGCCGCTTACGCTATATGGAACCGTGATTGCGAACCGTCTGGCCATTGCGCCCATGGAGGGAAATGATTCGGATTCCAAGGGATTTCCGACACAAAGAACAGCAGAGCGCTATCTGGCTTATGCCAGAGGAGGGGCAGGGATCATCTGGTCAGAAGCCATTGCTGTGACTCCGGAAGGCAGATCCGGAAAAGTACAACTGGTGTTGAATGAGGAAACCTTGCCCCAATTTGCAAAAATGAATGCCCGGATCAAACAGGCCGGCATGGAAGCCAATGGGTATCAGCCATGGCTCATCATGCAGGCAAACCACAGCGGCCGCTATGCGAAGCCAAATGGATTTCCTGAGCCTTTGATTGCGTATCATCATCCGATTTATGAAAAAAACTATCCTCTTGGGGATTCTTGCCTGGTGAGTGACGATTATCTGGATCAATTAGTTGAGGTATTTGATCATGCGGCAGGCTTGTGTAAGGCAGCAGGCTTTGATGCCGTTGATATCAAATGCTGCCATGGATATTTGTTGGCAGAACTTGCTTCTGCCTATACCCGGCCGGGGAAATATGGCGGTTCCTTTGAAAATCGTTTCCGGTTTTTGCTGGAATGTGTGCGGAGAGCTCTCAGGTATCAGGATGAAACGTTTCATGTGACCCTTCGCTTAGGAATCTACGATGGTTTTGCCTATCCTTACGGATGGGGAGTCCATGAGGATAGCCTGGAGCCGGATTATTCGGAGGCGGTGAAGCTGGTGGGAATCCTCCATGAAGAAATGGGAATGGAGATGATCAATATAACCATGGGGAATCCTTATGTCAATTCTCATGTGACACGTCCTTTTGACAAGGGGAAGTATTTGCCTCTAGAGCATCCTTTAGAGGGCGTGGCAAGAATGTACGAAGGGACCCGCATCATAAAACAGCATTATCCAAGGCTGAATGTGATGGCTTCGGCGCCTTCCTACCTCAGACAGTTTTCTCCGGATCTGGCGGCTGGGGCTGTGGAAAAAGAATATTGTGATTTCGTGGCATTTGGCAGGCAGGCTTTTGCCAATCCCGGATTTCCCAATGAGATAAGGGAGACCGGGAAGCTGGATAAAAAACATACCTGTGTCACATGCGGCGGGTGCGGGGATCTGGTTCGGGCAGGGAAACCCTGCGGGTGTGTGATTCGAAGGCCGGAGAAATAGGGATGGGGCAGAACAGGATATAGGGCTTCGGTTTAACGACGATTTGTTTGACGAGCTTTTAAAGTATGAAATTCAGCCAATTATCACCCTTTCCCATTTTCAAATGCCTTATTATTTAGTAAAAGAATACGGCGGCTGGAAAAATCGGAAATTGATAGACTTTTTGTAAAGTCTGCAGCGACAGTCATGGAGCGGTATAAGGATAAGGTCAAATACTGGATGACCTTCAATGAAATCAATAATCAAAAAAATTTCAAGTATCCGCTGTTTGGCTATACGTGCTCCGGCGTGATTTTTTCAGAGCAGGAAAATCCAGAGGAGTGTATGTATCAGGTTGTCCATCATGAATTGGTGGCAAGTGCCTTGACTGTGAAAAAGGGACATGAGATTTTTGAGGAAATCCTTTGACTGGTATCGGAATGTGATAAAAAGTAATGGAGAAATATTGTATAATATTGTGGGTATATCTGAGAAAAGGCAGAAAGGAAAATTCTGCCTTTTTCTTGTATTCTTACTATTCTCATATTGGAAGATATATGGTATGCTAAAATTAGCAAAAAGGGATGAGGATATCTATGATAAAATAGAAAGGCTCAGAGCGATCAATCAAATGGAACCAAGGAATCCAGGGGATTTTGCCGCTTTTCTGCGGCTGTCTGGAGAGATGTCCTCTGCCCTTTGTCAGTTATGATATTTTTACAGCACATATTACACACGAAAAAGGCCAGGATATGAATCAGAAGAATTATAGCTATGCACATTTAGAATACAAAGAAATCGATATTCCGGAATTTATGCTCAGGAGGGTATCTCGTAATACATATTCCGCGGAAGGAGGTTTGTCTGCCTCCGCCCGGCAGCAGAGAATCCGGCAGCGGGCAAAGCAGTCTGCTGGGAGGGCGGCTTCTCTGCGCGGTCAGAATGTTCTCAGGCTTTGGCAGGAATCTGCATCACAGACCAGACAGAGAAACCGGAGGCCAAATCATAAGAATTACCGAAACCAAAGGATTCGGGGGAGAAGCCGCCGAACCTCCTGGTGGGAAATGGCCCTTGTCGTGTGTATAGGCATGCTGTTTATAGTCTGCCTGATCAATATTTGTATCTTTCTGTTTTCGTCAGTTACCGACACGTCAAGCCAGGGCGATGAAAGCACTTCTGATGACAGACCTGTGCTGCTGCGGAATAAAAACAGAACGATCGTTCTCCCGGAGTGGGTGGTATCGGATATTTTGCCATTAAATGAATACTCCAGACCAGGAACAAAGCTGGATGGGGTAAGAGGAGTTGTGGTGCATTACACAGGCAATCCGGGAACCACGGCTGAGCAGAACAGAAGCTATTACGGTTATCTGGCAGATACTCATGAAAGAAAGGTCAGCAGCCACTTTGTTATCGGCATGGACGGGAAGGTGATTCAGTGTGTACCTCTGGATGAGGTGGCATATTGCTCCAATAACAGAAACCATGATACCATCTCCATCGAGTGCTGCCATCCAGACAAAGAGGGGGAATTTTCCAAGGCAACCATGGACAGCCTGATCCGTCTGCTGGACTGGCTGGCAGAGACCTATGATCTGGAAAGAGAGCAGATTATCCGGCATTATGATGTCACCGGAAAGCTTTGCCCCCAATATTATGTAAAGCATGAGGATAAATGGGAGCACCTTTTAGACAGGATAACGTTTGCCCATCCGGAATGAATCAGAGGGGAGGAAGGAACCATGGAAATCCGAGTACTCCGCTATTTTTTCACGGTTGTACGGGAGGGCGGCATCAACCGTGCCGCAGAGGCTTTACATATTACACAGCCCACATTAAGCAGGCAGCTATCCCAGTTGGAGGAGGATGTAGGTGTCCGGCTGTTCCACAGAGGGTCACGAAAAATTATGTTAACGAATGAAGGAATATTGCTGCGAAGGCGGCGGAGGAAATCCTGTCTTTGGTTGATCGGACAGAGAAGGGGCTGGTTGATATCGGTGTGCTGCTGGAACCCGTCGATACCTCCAAATTTGATTTTATCCGCATGACAGGGAGGAAACGCTGGGGTATCCTGATGCGTCCAGAGGATGCGTGTTGAGTGTTACTAGGAGGCATATATGACATTACAGCAGCTGAAATACATGATAATGATAGCGGAAAAAGGTTCAATCACAGAAGCGGCAAAGGAATTGTATATTTCTCAACCCAGCCTTTCTGGGGCGATTAAAGATGTCGAAAAGGAAGTGAAAATTACAATTTTTAACCGCTGTCGGGCAGGTGTAGCCCTGACAACAGAAGGCATGGAGTTTTTAGGCTATGCAAGGCAGGTGGTACAGCAAATGGAGCTGTTAGAATCAAAATACATCAATAATCTGCCGGAAAAGCAACGATTTTGTGTATCCTCGCAGCATTATACTTTTGGGGCAAATGCTTTTGTTGAACTGGTACAGCAGTTTGGCCAGGAGAGGTATGAATTTATTTTAAATGAAACACAGACACATCAGGTTATTAAAGATGTCCGAAACCGTTTTAGCGATCTGGGGATTCTTTATCTTAGCAAAAATAATGAAAATGTACTGATGAAAGTTTTTGAAGAAAACAATTTAAAATTCTATGAAATATTTTCAGCAACACCCCATGTATTTTTAAGGAGAGAACATCCATTGGCTAAAAAGGAAACGATTAAGTTAGAAGATCTGAAGCCATATCCAAGGCTTAGTTTTGTACAGGGAACTTATGAATCCTCTAACTTTGCAGAAGAGCTGTTTAGCAATGAAACAGTAGAAAAGAGCATTAAGATTAGTGACCGGGCTGCAATTGTCAATTTCATGATAGGACTGGATGGATACACTATATCCAGCGGTATTTTTCCGAAATACCTGCATGGAGATTCTATCATTTCGATTCCACTTGCGGAAGATGAGATCATGCATATTGGTTATATTTTAAATAAGGACAAAGAATTGTCAGAATTAGGGAAGATTTATATTGAGGCTCTTAAACAGTATCAGATTGAATGAAATATAGGCTCATCCTATGTTTTGGCATAAGTATTCGATATTACCTATTTCATAACGTTCCATGGTATGATTATACATGGAAGGAGGCGTTATCATGCCGGGTTATGTGATAGGTAATTTTTTTGCGTATTCAATTATTAATGCTTTTACTCCAGGACCAGGGAATATTCTGGCACTTAATACTGTGACAAATTATGGATGGAAAAAAGGAAAACCACTATTTTTGGGAATATTTACCGGATATTATGTTGTCCAGATATTGTGTGCGGTCTTTGTATTCGGTGTCAGCACATTTCTGCCTGCGGTACTTGGTATTATGAAATACATAGGGGCTGCCTATATTTTGTGGCTTGCGTTTCATATTGCAGTCAGTAGGCCGGAAGAAAATTGCATGGAAAAATCTGCTTCTTTTACAAAAGGATTTTTTTTGCAATTTGTAAACGTGAAGATATATTTGTTTGGCATTACGGCTCTGACCGGGTACATTACAGATTTTAGTACTTCATTTGGTGTACTTTTTCTTTTTGAGCTTGTAATTGCAACGATAGGAACCATCGCTACAACAACATGGGTTGGGCTGGGTCTGTTGATCCAGAGGGCTTATCAAAAGTATTACAGACCAATCAATATCATTCTGGCTTTCACTTTGCTGGAATGTGTATATGGTATGTTGAAATAAAAAAAATATGAATTGCGGAGGTTATTGCCATGAGAGATGAAACAAAATGCCTGCACACAGGTTATACGCCTAAGAATACAGAGCCAAGGGTAATGCCGATTGTGCAGAGTACGACTTATGTTTATGATTCTATAGAAGATGTAGCAGCGGTTTTTGATGACCCGATGAAGTTGCTGATTTATTCCCGGTTCGGGTATTGCACACCACCATAAGGTTCCGCTGATTGTAGACAATACGTTTGCTGCTCCGGTGCTGTGTAAGCCTTTTGAATATGGGGCGGACATTATTGTCCATTCCACATCAAAATATATGGACGGCCATGCAGTGCAGATTGGCGGGGTGATTGTGGACAGCGGAAAATTTGACTGGACGTGCGGAATTTTTTCGGGACTGACGGAGCCGGATGAATCTTATCATGGAATTTCTTATACGGACACCTATGGGAAGAAGGCATATATCGTGAAAGCAAGGATGCAGCTTATGAGGGATTTTGGCGTTTATCCGACGGCACATTCCGCATTTCTTCTGAACCTTGGGTTGGAAACATTAGCAGTACGGATGAAGCAGTATTGTGAAAATGCGTTGGCTGTTGCCAGGTATCTTAAAAAGTCAAGATATGTGGAATACGTGAATTATCCGGGACTGGAAAGCGATGAAAATTACAGTCTGGCAAAGAAGTATCTAAAAGGGTGCAGTGGTGTTATTTCCTTTGTGATTAAAGGAGGGAAAGAGAATGCCATGAGGTTTATGAATACCCTGCAGCTTGCGTCCAATGAGGTTCATGTTGCAGATATCCGTACTTGTGTTCTGCATCCGGCCAGTGAGACGCACCGACAGCTTACAGAGGAACAGTTGAAAGCGGCAGGAATTGACAGTGGCATGGTGAGACTTTCTGTTGGTCTGGAATATGTAGAGGATATTATTGAGGACTTGGAAAAGGCGTTTTCCGGGCTGAAAATATAAGGGAAGTGAATGGGACTATGAAATATCAGATAGAAAAGGCGGTTGCAGACATTGGCGTAAAAGTGCTTTTTGGGTCTATTGAAGGTGTGGATAACACAGGGAGGAATATTTTGTATATCATCGAAGGTAATGAAGCGACAGAGGAAGAGTTTCTGTCAGAGGTTATGCGTGAGATCATAGATACCACAGTAAAATATTGTGGAGGGAACGGGAAAATTTTTCGTTCAAAATTCCCCCGCATCTGTCAAACGCTGCGGAGCGTTCCGCTGAAATCATTTTATGCCGGATTCCGCATAAAAGCAAGGGGATTTTGTCGAATTCCGTTTGTTGAATGTCGAATTGGGTGGGGTAAATGGGGTAAAGAGGGGTAAAAGTCATCAGAATCTAACAGCGGCACAGGCGGCTATTTCCAGTTGATGCCATAGGAATTTGGGTACTCGCAGGCGAAAGTATTGAAGAATGGCGTAAAATCAAGGGTTTTAAGGCTTGGTGGGGTTCACTGGAATGGTTGGTGAACCCCTTTTTTTCGTGTTTTTAGATGCCGCTGATAGGATGGCGATTGGGGAAAAAATCGTACTATCAGGCAAAAGTATACTTTCACGCAAAAGTCCGGGGTTTCCGTGATAGTATAAAGTGGAAAGGTAAAAAGGAGTAGGATATTGGCGGTTTTGGCTGAAAGGCGTATTAGTTTGACGGAAAATGCTGTTGAAAAACGGGGGATATGATACAAACACGGAAACTGCCCGGAGTTTTCGTGTTTGTATATGAGTTTCCGTGATAATGTACAGAAAAATGGCAAAAGCGATAGAAAGTAACTTTATCGTTCTTTCTTTTTTAACAAATGGGAGGGATATACCCCATTTGAATGGCTTTCGTTACAGCTTCAACAGATGAGGTAACATCAAGTTTTTCAAATATATGCTGCAAATGATTTGATAGGGTACGCTCGCTGATATAGAGTGTAGCTGCAATCTCTTTCCGCTTCATACCGGCAGCTATAAGCCGCAGGATTTGTTTTTCGCAATCAGTCAATTCCTCTAAAAACGGAATCTCCCTATTAAAAATAACTGCACCCTGTGATATTTGGGAAAGGAAGGATACCAGTTTTTCAGGCTCTATGTTTTTGTTGATAAATCCCTTTGCCCCGATTTTTTCTGCTTCGTTGCGGTATACTGGCAGGTCATATCCAGACAGGATCACTATCTTTTGCTTCGGATATCGGTATAGCAGTTGTTTTGCCAATTCCAAACCATCTTCGGATGCTATGTTTTTCAAATTTATATCCATAAGCAGGATATCCGGCCTGTTGGTATCAATGAAGTTGTCCAACCGGGAAATATCATTGATGCTTTCAAATGATGTGATCTCAGGATAATCCGATAAGGCAATCTCCAGACTTTTTGAAAATAGGGTGTGGTCATCTACTAATAAAATATTGATAAGAAACATCTCCTTTCATTGGCAGGGTAATCTGTATGCAGACCCCTTGCGGGAAGTTATTGGTTATCTTTACAGAACCCTCCATATTATTGACACGCTCAGTGACCAGTGCAAGCCCGCTGTGCTTTGATGGATCGGCGGATGAGAGGGTGTCCGCATCAGCAGTCCCATTGTCCCTTATGCGCAGCGTTATGGTTCCGTTGTCCTGTGCAAGGGTTATCCATGCTTTTTCACCCACTGAGTGCTTATAAACATTTGTGACAAGCTCTTTCAGGAGACGGTATACGAATATATCATAAGGGGCGGCTAAAAACAGGGAATCTGGGCATTCAAAAGTAACACGGATATTATGGTGCGGAAAGGACTGTGATATATATGCAAGCAGGTTTTGGTAATTCTCTTTCACAGTAAGTTTTAGGAGCATTGCAGGGCGGTAATCCTGCATCCGTTCACGGATATAAGTGTTCATGTTATCAAGGGTTTCCGTGATGATTTTCTGGATATCGGGGTGCCCTGCCTTTTTCATCATGTTCTTTATGGAAAGCAGATCCTGGAGAATGTCATCATGGAGGAAATTGGCAAATTCGAGGTTTAGCTGTTCTTCCTGCTGTAGCTGCTCTAATGCGGCGTAGTATCTGCTTTCCCTGGCCATCGCACTTTTCCCGTGCCTTAAATTAAAATCTAATGCAATATTGCAGGCATATACAAAGACAAACATGGCATCCAGCATAAGGAAAAACAGTGGGAAGCCGATGCCTGAAGCCAGTGCGGACAGACCGCAGATAACTGCCCCGGCAAGCAGGATCAACGCTGACTGGCGACTGCTGAATATGGTTGACAGAGGGGCACTGCTATGTTCTTTTCGTATAATGCCGTGTATGCTCATAGAGAACAGCAGGACAGGAAGATATATCCCAAAATTAGAAAGATGCCCGCTGACTCCCATTGTAGAGAAGTAATAGGCAAGGAATAAAATGCTTATCGTCACAAGGGAGAAAAGGATATATTTCCACTCCGCCTTAAAAACAAAGGCAGTCCTTTTTCTGTGGAAGACAACAATGAAAATGAAACAAAGCCAGCCTGCCAGAAACTGTATGCCGTAAAACAGGAAAAATATTTCATTTGACGCCAGCAGGCCGATAAAGGAGCAGATGCAGGTTCCGGTCAGGCAGATGTTTACTGCTTTCTTGAATTTATATCCGCTTCCCTGAAACAGAAACATGAGTATGAAATTTATGGAGACATACCAAATGACCGGGCTTAAGGCAGAGAAGACCATACCCGTCCGGGCCTCATCCTGCGCAGACAGGAGTATATACCAACTATGGAGTGCCAGCAGGCCGCAAAACAGGGAGATGACTTTGTTTCCCCTGACATTGCAGGAACTTATATAAGTAATGTTTATGAGCATCAAAGAGGACAGGAACAGGGATACGATCCCTGTGGCGTTAAATGCCATATTCCGGTTTATGGCCAGTGCCATATACATAATGAGCAAAATGGAATTTGCAAAAAGCAGAAGGTTTAATGTTATACGCTTCATATCCGGCCTCCTTTTTTCACGCTTCATTATACCATTTATTTTCGGGTATACAAACAGGAATTTCTGCATGATTTCTGATTTGTCATAAAGGCGTGTGAAACCGCCGGGCATGAAAGCGCGGCGGTTTCATGCAGCCTCTATTTTGTCAGCACAGCTTTACAGCAGGTGTGGACAGTCATACGGTAATAGGCCAGATAAATAATGAATGTCAGCATAATGGCGGCCATTGTGGGTGTATACAGCACGAGGCTGTTTTTCAGGATATTCTGCATGAGGGCGGACTTGTATACCAGCGTGGCGAAGATGCAGTCTGCCAGCCCGAATAAAAATGGGATGATGAAAAAAGCCGCCGTCTGTTTTTGGATGATCTTTTTGATTTTCCTGTCCGTATACCCCATTTTCCGGAGAATATCATAATCAGATTTCGAGTCGGTTATGGCTGAAACATTATTAAAGTAAAGGATGCTTCCGGTTGCTATAAAGAACAACACCACGAGAAAACCGATCAACAGGAATGTGGAACTGCTCAGGGAAAATATTTCGTGTACCCTGTGCGAGTTTCCCTGCAGGTAGGGACTTTCGGACAGATATTCTGACAGGGCCTGGAACAGTGCCTCGTTATCCTCAATGGATTTTCCGTTTATGCTGAGGACTTTCGCTGCAGGAACTGCCTGTTCTGTTATCATATGGTATAAATCGTCACTTACGATCAAAGTCCCGACACTGTTTGCAAATGAAATGGGATTATCCAAAGTAACAGCGGTCACTGTGACCGGTATTTCATGATTGCCTATGAGCAGTGGATAAACATTGCCTGTTTCATCATTGTCAGAATCCGGCTGGTACTTGATTAAAATACACTCATTGTTATTTAAAGTGGCAAGCTGTTCCAACGCTTTTGTCCGTCCCTGTGCTTCCAGAAGATCTGTATAGTTTGAAAATGGAATACATTCAAACCCTGCATCCCGCAGGATTTTTTCATTATCCGAATCCCCCTTGGAGGTTCCGATGCTGTACTCCACAGGGAGCTGCCCGGCAGTGGAAGTGACCTTATAAATATCAGTCTGCAGGAATGTGACATCATCCCCCAGTGAATACTCATTTATGATCTGTTTGAACGCAGTTATTTCACTTTCATTTTCAATCCTGCATTCTATTTCCGATGGCGCCATACGGGATACCGCAGCTATTGGGTAGTATAGCGATAAAGCCATGACGCTTGAAACAGTCAATGCTGCGGCTGACAATAATGTAAGCATGATCAGTGTCCTGGAGTTTGAATGGATACGGTATATGAACCCAGGCGCAGTGATGATCTTCGTTTCCGTGTAGAATTTTCGTTTGTTTTTCTTCCCTGCCTGTACCGCAAAGGGAAGAAAGGATGCGATAAAAAGCACTGTCCCTGAGAGTATGAGTGCAGATGTCAGTATGCCGACTGGATAAAAACCAATTGTAAGCCATAAGGATTCCGCACCCCGTAATATATCGAGCGCGAGGCAGTATCCTGAAATAACAGCCAAAAATCCAATGACAGACGGGACAGCATGGAACTTCATCCTTTTTTCTGCGCTTTTTTCATATCTCACTAAATCCATGAGTGATGTCCTGAAAAGGAATCTGCTGTTGGACAGGGCTAATACTATGACAACAGCGGAAATAAAGCAGGCTGTTTTCATAACGGCATTTGGGTTAAAAAAGGGTATTTCTGAATGATTGACCGCCAGATCCAGCAATTTTGTAATGCCAAAGACAATCCCCTTGTGAAAAAAACCGCCCAGAAGTATCCCAGCCATAAAAGCTCCTGAACAGGTGAGCAGGTTCTCTGTTATGAGCAGGGAGAGTATTGTGGATTTTCTGTATCCTAATAATGCGTAAATACCGAGTTCCTTTGTGCGGCGGCGTAAAAAGAAGCGGTTTGAATATGACATATAGAAAACAACAAAAGCCATGAGGAATACGGAAATCGTGTTGCACATCGTTTCAACCCGTCCGTCATTTGATATTTTTTCAAGCATGACCGCATTCATGGAGAACGAAGTGAATGCAAAAAAGATAGTAATCACAAATGAAACGGATAATAGATAGAGGGCGTAAAACGAAAAATTATTTTTCAGATTCTTAAGCGCCATAGATAAATTATGCATCTCTCCCCCTCCTATCTTTCTGTGTCTAATTTTGCCACTTCCCGTGCGATGGATTCATAGAATGTGCGCCTGTCATCATTCTGTCTGAACAGCTCCCGGATAATGCACCCGTCTTTAAAGATCAAAATGCGGTCAGCGAAACTTGCGGCATACGCATCATGTGTAACCATCAATATAGTGGTATTAAGGGATTCGTTTGATTCCTTCAAGGTGTTTAGTAAATCTGTCGCAGAACTGGAATCCAACGCCCCCGTTGGCTCGTCGGCAAATAGAATACTTGGCCGCTTTACAATGGCCCTCAAAGCCGAAGCCCGCTGTCTCTGCCCGCCCGAAAGCTCATTTGGGTATTTGTTAAGCTGTGGGTCAATGCCAAATGCTTCTGCCAGGCTCCGTATCATGTTTTCTATTTTTTTCGGCGGGAGTTTCTGCAGGGTAAGCGGGACAGCAATATTTTCAAAAATGGTAAGGCTGTCAAGCAGGAGATATTCCTGAAAAATAAATCCCAGCTTATCCCTGCGGAAATCCGCTGCGCCTGAATCGGAAAGGTTCTTAATGTTGACACCGTCTATTGTGATGTTGCCGCTTGTAGGTGTGTCAATCGTGGAAAGGACATTAAGCAGCGTAGTCTTCCCGGAACCCGAAGCGCCCATGATGGCGATAAACTCACTTTTCGCCACGTTGAACGATACTTTATTCAGGCTTGGGTGCTGTGCCCTGGCATAAATTTTTGTTACTTCTGTTGCTTCTAATAATGCAGACATATGAAATTCTCCTTTGCGTTTGATAGCAACATTGTACTTTTTGGGACTTGAAATGAAATGAGTAAAACAGGCAATTATTTTTGCGTGATTTACTCATTCAAATTGGGAAGCAGTATGATAATCTAGTTAAAAATTATTTTATAGAGGAGAAAATGAAATGAATAAGCTACAGCTAAATCCAAAGAAGATCATTCTCTGGCTATGCGTAAACTATGGAATATTTATTCTTGCTTTCTTTGTGCTGGGTACGTTAGGCAGCGAGTACAAAGTGATACTCTGGATCAATTTTTTCCTTGATATAGCCATTTGCGTTATGTCACTTGTACTTAATATTATCCTGTTTTTCCCAAAACATGAAACTTCTTTGTTTGTAAAACTTGTACTCTTGCTTATAACTTTAGCTTTGGCAGCATTTACATACTACGCATTCATTATGCCGGAGTGTGCTTTGCCGTCAGTGCTGTTTTCTTAATTGAAACAGCAATAGCGTATAAACTGAAAATACTACAAAAGACAAACCGCCGCACTATGGCCATCATCCGCCACATGCGGCGGTCTGCCTTTTCCGCAGGCGGGCCGGGCGGACTGATAAGGGAAATTGCTTGGAAAGCGGGGGAATAAGAGTTAATATGCTTACACGGCGGTTTGCGTTTGCGCCGCCTTATATCGGACGAATAGCGAAAAACTTTAGACCCTCCGGTGATATTCTGAGATTGATTTATAGTCGTTTCGTGCAATTTATGGGAGTTTTGTGCAATGGCGTTTGATAGGATGCCTTATAATCCGATATAATTTATGACGGAAAGTGAGGAAAATATGGATGAAGATAGCGGTCTGCGATGACAGCAGGGAGGACAGGGATGCACTGCGGGCGCTGCTGGAAGCCTGCGGGCATGAATTTGAAATAAGGGAATACGGCTCCGGCGCGGAGCTTTATGCGGATATGGGGTATGTGCGGGAATGCGGCATTGTGTTCCTGGACATCAGCATGGAGGGCATGGACGGACTGGAGGCGGCGGGGAAGATCAAGGCGGAATGCCCGAAGGTACATATCGTGCTGGTGACCGCCTATGTGAACTATGCGCTGGATGGGTACAAGGTAAAGGCCAGCCGTTTCCTGTTAAAGGACGACCTGGAGCAGACACTGCCGGAGTGTGTGGAGGACATCCTGCGGGAGGAGCGGGTGGTGGAATTCGGCTTCGTGGAGGGGAACGTGCGCCTGCGGGTGGATGACATCATCTATATCGAGACGAGCAAACATAAGAACGTGTTCTACACGGCGGGGGAGACATACAGCATCTATAAGAAGATGGATGAGCTGGAGGCGGAACTGGCGGGGATGGGCTTCGTGCGGATACACCAGAGCTTCCTCATCAACATGAGGTACATCGGGAAACTCAGCAGCTATGTCATGGTGCTGACCACGGGGAAGGAGATTTCCGTCCCGAAGTCAAGGTACCCGGAGGTGAAGCGGCAGTACACATTGTTTAAGGGGGCGGAGTGATCATGGGATTATGGATACTTTCTTTCTGCATTATGGCGATAGAGGTATGGGGCAGCATATATTTCTTTGAGACCTTTATGGATCGGAAAAGGACGGGGTGGCTGGATAAATGCAGGTATGCTGTTTTATATATCTTCTGCTTTGTCGTTGCGTGTCTTGGTGGCTATTATGTCCCAATGGGGATTAAAGTGCTGCTAATGGTTTTGATCCTGATGGCATTCTGTGAAGTGTTTTATGAGGCGGACTGGAAACAGTGCATCTTCTTTTCCGGGCTGAATTATTCGCTGCTGTTTCTAACAGACCTTTTTATGATGCAGATGGAAAATATGTTTGTTTCTCAAAATGACGGGCCTGTTTTTTTGCTTCTGTCCTCAAAAATGATATGGCTCTGTGTGGTTTTTATAGTGCGGAAAGTATGGAGGGGCAGGAACAATTACGGGGAGCTTTCCCGTAAGGAGTGGCTGAAATTTTCCATAATCCCACTGCTCACTGTGGCATCCATGCTGCTTATGTATTTTTGCTACAGCGGGGATAGGAAGGTGCAGACGGCATCCCTATTTCTGTCGGTGGGGCTGATCTTCATCAACATCCTTGTCATAGAGCTGATGCAGGGCATCCTTGAAAAAGAGGAACTGCTCCGGGAAAGCGCGCTGGAAGGCCAGAAGAAGGAGAGCCAGCTTGCCCATTACCGGGATATGCAGGCGGTCTATGAGCGGCAGGGGAGGAAGATGCACGATTATAAGAACCAGATAAGGACGATGCAGGTGCTGCTGAAGAAGGGCGACACGCAGGCTGCCGCCGCGCTTGCGGAGCGGCTGACGGAGAGCATATCGGTGGAGATGGCGGCGGTCAGAACGAACCACCCGGTGGCAGACGCCGTCCTGAACCAGAAGTTCCTTGCCGCAAGGGAGCAGGGCGTGTCCATGACGTTCCGGGTGGGCGACATGGGCGGTCTGCGGCTTAATGAGGAGGAAACGGTGATCCTGCTCTCCAACCTGCTGGACAACGCCGTCCATGAATGCGTGAAGGTGGCGCGGCAGGGGAGGAAGGCCGTCATCCACGTCAAGCTGGTGCAGGAGGGCGGGAAGCTGATCTTCTCCGTAAGGAACCCTGTAGTGGAAAAAGTGCAGACCACGGAAGGCACCGGCCTGTCGAACGTGAAGGCCGTGGCGGATAAATACGGGGGCGATTTTGCCGTTTCTTGCGACGCAGAAAAGTTCCAGGCAGTGGTGATGCTATGAACTTTATGGTCATTTCGTGCAATTTATAGTCACTTGGTGCAGTTCGGGTAGGAAAATGGGCTGCATCAGACGATGGATTTTATGAAACGAGATATTTTAAGAAAAAGAAAGAATTTTTAACAAGGAGGACGAAGTTATGTCAAAGATTACAGTTTTTTGTTTCAGAGTATGTTTGGAACAAAAAGTACAAATATTATAGGCAGCTTTCAGTTGTCGCAGTTAAACAGCGGTTCCATACAGGCGCAGTTAAGGGCGGCGGGTATTGATACGAGCAGCAAGCAGTATAAGGCTGCGATAAAAGAAATGATGCAGAATGGAAACGGTGCGATGTACACAAATATCCAGTGCATTAAAAATTCAATGAAATGCTACGATAAGGACGGCGATTATATCAATCCCAGAAACGGGCTTGCCGGACTTGTAGTGACAGATGAAAATGCAGGTCGCCAGAAGCGTATCATTTCCATTCCGGAGAGCAGCAAGGACGAAATGTTTGAACAAACGAAAAAGGAATTTTTGCAGGAAAATGGTGTTGCGAATGGTGATACGACAAGGCGCACGGACGTATATGACAATCTGTACAGAAAGACGAAGAAGGATGACCGATTAGCGGCAGGGTATACGATGCAACAGTATGAACGGGCATACAGAAATGCATTTTATGCTGCGGCAAGGAAAGCGGATTCCAAGTGGGAGATTGGAAAGCCAATTCCGTCTGGAGCATTGGATGGTATCACGAGGGAATCCGTGGAGGCGAACCTGAAGAAATCGTGCAGCACACTGGATATACAGATATAATCTTTACACCCTATTCCGCAGAGGCGCATAATGCTTTGCCTCTGCGGTCTGCCCGGAAGTTAGGAGGAGTGTATTTATAAGGCAATGAACCGCTCAGACTTATTGCAAGGGAGCGGATGCGGCTCTGACCGACAGAGGAGCCGTGATAATACATAATGGAGGATATTTGGAGATGAGTGTAAATGAAATAGGTACAGCGGGATATCCGCTGACAGGATACACAGCAAGGAAGATGGAAACAAGCGTGGAACCCGGAACGGTGGGATTTATGGAAGCGGTGGAAGAAAAGGCGGCGCAGGGGAAGGCAGCCGGCCAAGACGAGAAAGCCTTTGAGATGGTCGGGCCCAATGCCCCGCAGGAAGTGAAGGATGCGTGGATGGATGCGGCGAAAGAAGTAAATGCGAATGGCATGGGAATCCGGGGCAACGGGATGATGAGCCGCATATCGCAGATGATGGCGCAGCGGCTTAATAAGCAGCTTAAGGGTGAAACGGAGAATTTTGACGTCCTTGGAAGCACGGTGGAATCTGCGATCCAGGCAACGAAAGAGGCACTGTACGATCTGGAGCATCCAAGGGTATATACGCCCAGGAGCATAGAGGTCCAGCAGGCCCGTATCAAAGAAGGGGAATTTTACAGGGCGTTTTTGGAGAGGCTGGAACGGTTATAGGTGCTTTCCCAATAAGCCACAGCCTGACAAGGCAGGGCAGGCATCCCCGGTTTTCCGGCAAAACAGAGAAAGGCGATTGAAATGAATGTAACAGGAATAGCAAAAAGCCATCATGCGGACATCCCCAAAGCGTCATCCCGGAAGGAATGGAAGCTGTCTGATTCCCTCCGGGAGCAGATAGCAGGATACGCCAGGGAGGATGCGGTGCAGGGCGTCTATATGGGGAATAAGTTCCTCGATCTGCGGAAAAGCGAGGTCGCCAAAGTCGCACCGGACAGGGCCATGCTGATGGGGAAAAACGATATGAAGGAAATACGGAAGATTGATGAACAGTGGAAGGGATGACATCTATGGATATTTTGAGGACTGAGGGCCTGACCAGGCAGTATGGGGTGGGGCAGGCAATGGTGACGGCTTTAGACCATGTAGACCTGCAGGTGGAAAAGGGGCAGTTTGTTGCCATCATCGGGGCGTCCGGCTCTGGCAAGTCAACGCTGCTCCATCTGCTGGGAGGCGTTGACCGCCCTGACGGCGGGAAGATATTTGTGGAAGATGTGGACATAGCGACATTTGGGGAGGAGCGGCTGGCGCAGTACCGCAGGCGCAAGGTGGGGCTTATCTACCAGTTTTACAACCTTATCCCCACGCTCAGTGTGAAGAAAAACATCTGTCTGCCCATGCTCTTGGACAATAAGGAGCCGGGCAAGGAGCGGTTTGATGACATTGTAAAAACATTAGGGCTGGGTGACAGGCTGGAACACCTGCCGGGGCAGCTTTCCGGGGGACAGCAGCAGAGGGCGGCAATCGGGCGCGCCCTGATCTACCAGCCCGCGATCCTGCTGGCAGACGAGCCGACAGGGAACCTTGACCGGAAGAATACAGAGGAGATCATCTCCCTGCTGAAACTGTCCAACCGCCAGTATAAGCAGACCATCCTGCTGGTCACCCATGATGAGAATGTGGCGCTGGAAGCAGACCGGATCATCAAGATAGAGGATGGGAAGATCATCTCGGATAAGGCGGTGCAGCCATGAACATCATACGGGAATACAGCTTGGACCAGGTGCGTAAAAACCGCCGCACCTCCATTTCCATCATTGTGGCAGTTCTGATTGCTTCCACTTTTTTATGTACATTGCTTGTTTTTGCGCAGAGTTTCTGGAACCAGATGGTACAGCAGCAGATTTATATTGGCGGGGATTGGGATGCGGAACTTATGGATGTCCCGGCAGACAGGCTTGGCATGGTGAGGGATAATGCGGGCGTAAAAGCCATGTTTGTGAAAGGGGACAACCAGACCGCTTTCCTGCCGGAAGGAACCGCGCTTCCGTATTTTTTGATACAGAACTGCGACAGCAATTATTGGGACGCCATGTATGAAAAGAATATGATTCTGAGAGGGCGTATCCCACAGGCTCCCGGCGAGGTCGTGGTCAGCAAGGATTTCTTTTCGCAGAATCAGACATATGGCGTTGGCGACACGCTTGCCGTGGAAATAGACAGCAATGTGCGGATGCACATGGAAGGAAGCCAGCAGAAGGACGCAGACAGCCTGACCATTGTGGGGGAACTGGATGTGTCCGTTTCCTCCGGCTATGAAGGATACCTTGCCTATGGCTTTATGGAGCCGGATGAGCTTTCGCCGGACAGTGAGGTGGTAGTCTACCTCCAGATGGAGAGGAGGGGGAAAGTATATACGGCAGTCCCGCAGATTGCGGAGGCAATAGGGCTTCCGAAGGATGAATACGGGTACTACCCGTGCCGTTACCATGCTGCGCTGCTTGCATGGCACGGGGTATATGCGCCGGGAAGTTTTTTCCAGAGTGATGTGCCGAAGCTGTTTCTGGGGCTCCTGCTTGCGGCAGGCGCATCTATGGCGGTATTTGCCTATATCATAAGGGGCGCTTTCGGAATTTCAGCGAAACAGAAGATCCATCAGCTCGGCATCCTGAAATCTGTAGGGGCGGGGCCAAAGCAGATAGGACAGACGGTCATTTATGAGGCATGTATTCTCTCGGTTATCCCTATCCTGCTTTCAATGGTTCTGGGATACCTGTTTTCCTTTGGTGTCCTGTCGGCCTATTCCGGTATGACCAGCGAGGTGTTCGGGAGCCGGATGGAGGTTTCCTTTTCCCCGGCAGCGGCACTCATGGCGGCAGCGCTTTCTTTTGCCACAGTCCTGCTTGCCGCGCATGGGCCAGCGAAACAGATGTCAAAGATTCTGCCCATAGAGGCAGTGCGCGGGGAGCAGTACAGCATTGCCGTAAAGAAAGCAAAGAGCCATCCCATATTGGCAAAACATTTCGGATTCCTTGGGGAGATAGCGGCAAACTCGGTAAATGCGGGCAGAAAACTGTACCATACCTGCATGGTGACGCTTTCCCTGTGTATGCTCCTTGCCTTTGGGTTCCTCGCAGTTTTTACGGCTTCCGATATCAGCAATGCGCAGGCGGAAAACAGGAATCATTTTGATGTGAATATCACGCTGGGGACGGGGAAACGGATAGACGGTGCGCTCCTTATGGAGCTGAAAGCTGTGCCGGGTGTACAGGAAACATCTGTTTATGCAAGGGCGAACTGCGCTGTCTGGCTTTCCGGGAGTGACCAGTCGGCAGAATTCCTGCAGGCAGGAGGTTTTGATGCCGCAGACGGCTATATCGTGGAGCGTGACGGGCGTTACCGTGTGCCGTGTGTGCTGGTGGGGATGGAGCCGGATGCCTATGAAAGTGTTCTGCAGGAAGCTGGCGCAGAGACTTTGCCGGAATCTTCCGCTATTATTGTAAACAGCGTGGCAAAGACCCCCGGTGCTAGGGATTATGAGGCAATGCAGGAAACAGTCCCTTATCTGAATCTCCGGCAGGGGCAGAGGGTGGAGCTGACAGAGAAGTATTCAGATGATGTTCAGGGCGACTATGAGTTTACGGTGGATGTTGCGGCAGTGATCCCGTCAATGCCAGAGATCGGGCTTGCCCCTTCATTTTATACACTTCCTGTTATCGTGCCGATGGAGGAATATTATGCCATTATCGGGAATTTCAGTGATGAGATGGAGGTTTATAATTACAGGAACTATGTAAATTATGCTGTGCCGGATGGAATGGATGAAGAAATACAGGACCAGGCGGAAAGGATATGCAGTGCTTATCTGGGCAGCAGTGATTTTATGACTTCCAGTAAGACGGAGCGAATGAGAAACCGAGGGAGGATGACAGGGGCGACAATGTTTGTCGTGTGCAGTCTTGCGGCGCTGTTCGGGATTGTGGGCATTTCCTCAGTGCTTTCAGCAATTCTGAACAGCTTAGGTCAAAGGAGGAAGGAATTTGCCATGCTCCGCTCGGTAGGTGTGGATGAAAAGGGAATCCGGCGGTTGCTTGGGATGGAAGGGTTTCTGCTGTCGGTCAGGCCGATATTGATTGGCTTGCCACTGCTTATCATTGTATGTGCGGCACAGTGCTATATGATGGGAGTGTCCGTAGTGGAATTCCTATACGCTTTCCCGGTGTGGGCGTTGATGGTGTATATTGTTCTGGTGCTGCTTGTGATCAATGGGATTTATATGCTGGCTTCTAAGAAAATCAGGGATGATGTCATTGTGGCAGCAATCAAGGACGATACGGTATAAATCAAAAGCAGTGATAAGATATAGAGGACAGATAGTATTTCGGCAGGTAAGTGAATCGGAGAGCAGGAAAAGCATCATCTAAAAAGGAATGGAAGCTGTCCGATTCCCTCCGGGAGAAGATAACAGGATGTCTATATGGAGAATAAGTTCCTCGCCCTGCGGAAAAGCGAGGTCGCCAAAGTTGCACCGGACAGGGCCATGCTGATGGGGAAGGTCAGTCAGGAAATGGCGGACATGAAAACGATACGGGAGGCTGACAGGCGGTGGCTGAGCCTCCTGTTCGGGGAGCCGTATGAAGCTAAGTTCCAGTCCGAGGGGACGGGTTCCGCCATTCATGTGAAAAAGAAACTTATTATTGTTTTTGTAGTGATAGCAGTGGTTCTGTTACTGATTCCGGTCAGAAAGGTTTATGAAGATGGCGGGACGCAGACCTATACATCCCTGACCTATAAGGTCATTGTGTGGAAACAGATAGATGGGAAATCGGGGACGGAGTTTTACCTTTTTTCGAATAACTTCCACCAGTTAGATTATTACGAAAATCAATAAAGCACAAAGGATAAAAGGGAACCGGCAGGGACAGGCTGGTTCCCTTGTTCCATATCAGTGCGGGGAGGCGGAAAATAAGGCTGGTTACTGGCCGGAGTGGAGTAAAGGAGGCGGTGGCAGATGGAAATGATCAGATGCCCCAACCCCAAATGCAGACGGCGCATTTTGGACGATGAGGAAACAGAGACGGAGTGGACGGTCCTTGAGATCAAATGCCAGCACTGCGGAAAACTGGTAAGGCTGCACTTCGGCCCAGAAGGGATAGAGGCGGGCATATATGAGAGAAAAAAACGGCGGAGATGATTCTGCTGTTTTTTTATGCATTCCGTGATTAAGGGGCGGCATTCCGGGCCATACTGATAACAGGCAATGGAAATTTTTGGTAATTTCCACCGATGGGACATTTTATGCTGAGTGCATAACATGGCTTTGTCATCCAAAACAGGCTGTGGAGGTATACGGTATGTGTATGGTCAGATGCCCCGCTTGCAAAGGACGGATCTGCGATATTATTGCCACCGCGGGAGGGCGCGTAGTCTTAAAGGTTAAATGCCCTGAATGCGGGAGGATAGTCAAATTGGAATGGCTACTACAGGTCACGGAGACAGCTAAATAAGACTTACTACCGAGCGAGTGGGACCAGGGGACATCGAGTCACGAATGGCCGGAGTGAAGCTAGAGACAATGAGCCTTAGCTTACTCCGGCCATTTTTCCATTTTAAATCAATTTCATATCAAAAATAGAAGCGTTTCTGGCTTTACGAAGGCGTAAAGAAAGGAACGCTTTTATGTCTGAAAAAATCATCAGGATCAAGTCAGGAAACGAAGAATTCACAATGAGTGTTACAGAAGAGGCCTATGAGGCGTGGAAGGGTAGTGCCTCGGAGGAAGCGGGCATGGCACGAGCAGGGAGCTGGCTTCCTGCACCCATGGCCGGATATCATATTTTTTCTGTATATACAGCAGCCTCAAGGAGGACTGCGGAATTTTTTTATTCGACACATTTCTATCTCTTTTCCCAACAGATTACAAAAGGATACATTGTTTTTATGACAGGCGCACCTGGAATTCTTCGGGTGCGCTTTTTTTGCGCTTTTGGCTGCAGGCATCAGCCGCCGTTCAGGGGCCGTGCGCCCCCTCCGGTCTTGAAAATTGTTTAACCAAATTTCAAGACTGGAGGAAATCTGAATGAAAATTAAATATGAATTTGCGGATGGGACTGTATCAGAGGTTGAGGTGGAGGAATCCATCGGTGCCGTCATCATTGAGGACAGGCGGCTGGAAGACAACCTTTCCCGCAAGGAACATCACTGGAAGCCCTGAGGGAGAAATACCCCAAAGGGTGCAGGGTGGAGCTGGTAAAGATGGATGACCCCTACAGGGAGATGCCGCCCGGACTGCAGGGCGTGGTGACGGGCATTGATGACACTGGAAGCATCCACGTTGACTGGCAGAACGGAAGCAGCCTTGCGGTGGTGTACGGAGAGGATTATGCGGTGAAAATCGGGGATGGGGAGGTGACCGTGGGGGAACTGCTGCGGCGCTGTCTCCCAAGCGGGAAAGTATTCCACTTCATGACCCCGGCAGGGTATGTTGACCTTACAGCGCGGGATGCGGAAAAGATACTGGCGGGGAAGATGAAACCCAAAGGACATCCGGGCGACCCGGAGTATGCAATGGAGATGGAGGCGCAGGAACTTCTGGGATTCCGCTGCAAAGAGGCGGATGTCCGGGAGGAACAGGGCACGGTGTGTGCATTTGTGCATTGAAAGGAAAGGGATGCGTTATGAGGATTGTATACGATGACACGATGCAGGGGACGATGGCGGCAGTCGGGGAGTTCATGGATGCCCTCAACGTGGGGGAAATAGTCCGGTATGAATGGGGGACAGACAGGGTGCAGATGCACATGCTGAGGGAAAAACTCGGCGCTTATCTGGAATATTACAGGATGAGCATAGGGAACACCGTCACCCATGCCTACGGTATCGGTAATAACTGCCAGTACCCGGTCTATTACCACCCGGAAGGTGTGGATGAAATCCAGCAGTGCGGGAACATCAACCTTAACAGCGACCCGTATGGCGGAGGGTATGTGAGCTGTGAAAACTACAATGGGAAGCGGATTGGGGCCGCCTATGAGGTCAATACCCACAGCGTGATAATAAAATGAATACCGGATGGAAGGAGGCGGATTGGTATGGCAATGCAGAAAAGGTCGCCGGGGAATGCGCACGAAAAGCGCAACTGCTGGCAGCGGGGGAACGGCTCCTACAGCATGAGGGGTGAGCTGAGGCGCGGCATTTCCCTCAATAAAAAATATCTGAACCGGAAGGTTCGGCACAGCAGTAAGCAGGCATTAAAACACGGCGAATACAGGCGCGTGTGCAAAACCTTACATATGGTGGAGTTTTCATAAAAGCCGCCATAATATACACAAACCGCAGGCATTTATTTTGTTACATTTATGCCTGCGGTTTTAGTGGATAATACCTGCATTCAGAGGTAAGATGTGTACTGCCGAAAGGGAAAACACGAAAAAACGGAGGGTACACACCATGAAGAAGATCGAACTTTTTGAAAGAGCCATTGCGGAGCAGGCAGGGAGCCTTAAGGATCTCGGAATTAACCCCACCTTATTCTGGGCATACCGGAACAGCATGGAGGCGGGCAACGAAGAGATAAATTTCGAGGATGTTATCTGGGACTACGACATTGAAGAGATTGTAAAGACCCTGAAAGAGAACGGCATCAGCGGATTTACCATCAGCAGCACCTTTTCAAGCCTGATCCCGACCCTTGCGGAGTTTGCAAAGCACGGCTTCCAGATGGCGGGGCTTACCGAGATCAGAGCCAGATACACGGACTGGCAGACTGGAAAGGCAGCGGTCATCCCGGCGATCAGGATGAAGGCGGAGGAGGCATAAGCCCTCCGCCATAATGTACACAATTATCTGTGGTTATCTTTGTCACATTTATGACGCAGATATGAGTGGATAATATCCGCATTCAGAGGTAACATGTGTACTACCAAAACGAAATGGAGGAAACAAGAATATGAAAAAACATGAAATCAACTTTTTACAGACCACCACAATCGAACACCTGCAGGATAAAATCCCCTGCTGCTACGGCGGCGCACTGACCTTCGGGGAAAAGGTGCTGGTGACGATGGTAAACTGGAGAGGGCAGTACGAGGCGGCCATTTACGAGTTCATCGAGACGCCGGAGGAAACGGGGCTTGGGGCGATTGAATGCAGGATCAACCTTGTGGAGGTTGCAGAGGAGACTTTCAAGGACGGCGGACACGCCATGCAGTGGGCGCTCAGCAGGGCATAAGGAGGAAAACACGATGAGGGAAAACTACAAGGGATACGAATTAAGGACAGCATGGGATGATGGGGCGCTTGGCTACGGTTTCCGCATTTTCGACAAGAGCGGCGCAGAGGTTTCCAAAAGCATAGACCCATATTTTTATGAGGAAAACGCACTGATGGCGGCGAGGGTTGCGGCAGACGCGCTCCCGGCGCAGGAATAAAAACACATACATAGCAGCGGAAAGGGGCTTCTTTCGGGACCCTTTTCTGCTGCGGAAATTTAAGGGAAGGAGGCGGCACAGGTGCAGAGCGGAAGGAAACCAAAGCCCACGGCGGTAAAGGCGCTGGAGGGCAATCCGGGCAAGCGGAGCCTTAACACGGGCGAGCCGAAGCCGGAGAAAAAAGCCCCGCGTTGTCCGGCATGGCTGGAGGGCGAGGCGAAAAAGGAATGGAAGCGGATGGCGGGGCAGATGGAAAAGCTGGGCATCCTCACGGAGATCGACATGGCGGCTTTTGCCGGATACTGCCAGGCATATGCGCGGTGGAAGGAAGCCGAGGAATTCATCACACAGCACGGCACCATTGTAAAGACACCCTCCGGCTACTGGCAGCAGGTGCCGCAGGTCTCCATCGCACAGACCTACCTAAAGATCATGAACCGTTTCTGTGAGCAGTTCGGTCTTACCCCTTCCTCCCGAAGCCGTATCGTTGCGGACAGCGGCGAGGATAAAGAGAGTGATACGATGGAGCTTTTGCTCTTTAAGGGAGGCGGCGGATAGTGTTTGACGAAGGAAAGGCAAAACGCACCGTTGATTTCATCAACTGCCTGAAACATACCAAAGGGAAATGGCGGGGGCAGCCCTTTGAGCTGCTCCCGTGGCAGGAGGCCATCATCCGGGATGTGTTCGGCACGGTGAAGGAGAACGGGTACCGGCAGTACAACACTGCCTATGTGGAGATTCCAAAAAAGAATGGAAAATCGGAACTGGCGGCAGGTGTCGCCCTGTATATGACCTGCGGGGATAATGAGTGGGGCGCGGAGGTTTACGGCTGTGCCTCTGACCGCCAGCAGGCATCCATCGTCTTTGACGTGGCGGTGGATATGGTGGAGCAGTGCCCTGCGCTGAAAAAGAGGATAAAGCCCGTCATGTCGGTAAAGCGGCTGGTGTATAAACCCACCAACAGTTTCTATCAGGTGCTTTCCGCGGAAGCCTACACGAAACATGGCTTGAACGTCCATGCGGTCATATTTGATGAACTGCACAGCCAGCCGAACCGGGAACTGTTCGATGTCATGACCAAAGGCTCCGGCGATGCGAGGACACAGCCGCTATTCTTTTTAATAACTACAGCCGGAACAGACCGCCATTCCGTATGTTTCGAGCAGCACCAGAAAGCGGAGGACATCCTGCAGGGGAGGAAGATAGACCCCACATTTTATCCCGTTATTTACGGCGCATCCGATGATGCGGACTGGTCATCGGAGGATGTGTGGAAAAAGGCGAATCCGTCATTGGGGCATACCATCGACATTGAGAAAGTGCGGAATGCATATCTGAGTGCAAAGGATAATCCGGCAGAGGAGAATATTTTCCGGCAGCTTAGACTGAACCAGTGGGTGAAGCAGTCCACAAGGTGGATGCAGATGGAGAAATGGGATGCCTGCGCGTTCCCCGTGGATGAGCGGGAGCTGCTGGGGCGGGAGTGCTACGGCGGATTGGACTTATCCAGTTCCATTGACATCACAGCCTTTGTCCTGGTATTCCCTCCCCGGAACGATACGGAAAAATATATTTTCCTTCCGTACTTCTGGATACCGGAGGAGAACATGATACGGCGTGTGCGCCGTGACCATGTGCCTTATGACGTTTGGGAGAAGCAGGGATTTTTGCAGACCACGGAGGGCGATGTGATCCACTATGGATTTATTGAAAATTTCATTGATGATTTGGGAAAGAAGTTCCACATCAAAGAGATCGCATTCGACAGGTGGGGCGCAGTGCAGATGGTGCAGAATCTGGAAGGGCTTGGTTTCACCGTGGTTCCCTTCGGACAGGGCTTTAAGGACATGTCTCCGCCCACCAAGCGTCTGATGGAGCTTGTTCTGGAGAAGAACGTCGCCCACGGCGGCCACCCGGTACTGCGGTGGATGATGGATAACATCTTCGTCCGCACGGACCCGGCAGGGAACATCAAGCCGGACAAGGAGAAATCCACGGAGAAGATTGACGGCGCTGTGGCAACAATCATGGGATTAGACCGGGCGATACGGAATGAGGGCAGCACGGGCAGCGTTTATGACGAAAGGGGGATTTTGTCCTTTTAATAAATGGAAAATTGTGCTATATTATGTATAATAAAAACGAAGGAGGGAATGTTGTGGCTAACCCTATACAAGGAATGAGAATTGTATATGACACTGCTAAAGCAGCGAGAGATAATGATCAAGAATTTAGTGATGAAGATATACAGCTTTTATTGAAAAGACTGATTTCTGATGAATCGTTGATACCTGAGTATAGTAGTACATCGAATATTAAATAACGAATAGTTAAATATTTACTTCTTCGTCTCCTATTTCGTTCATTTTATATGTCCAGTGATAGACAACAGGAGCAGTATTAATCTCATCAAAATACTGATAAATTCGTTCCGATAATTCTTCTTTTGAGCTGACCCGGATC
>RAYY01000022.1 GCA_003611875.1 bacterium D16-56
TCGTTGTTGGCTTCTTCAGCAGCAACTCGTTTATCTTATCATATCTTGCGAAGTTTGTCAACAACTTTTTTTATTTTTTTCAACCTTTTTGATTTCATCAAATTCAGGTAGAAAAAAGAATCATTTGGAATAAAGAGCGGAGAAAGAGGGATTTGAACCCTCGCGCCGGTTGCCCGACCTACACCCTTAGCAGGGGCGCCTCTTCGGCCTCTTGAGTATTTCTCCGAATGGCTTATTCCATATGATTGCGTCTGAAACATTGCTGTCTCCCAAACGCATAGCCCATTATAAGGGAAAATCTGAAGCTTGTCAACCCATAATTTTCAAATTTTTTTAATTTTTTCTTTCACAACTAAATATGGGATTTCTTATATATTTTCTTCTATATATAGAAGTTATGGTCTTAAAATATCATTTCTCAAATTTTTCTTTTGATAATAAATGAGACTTTAAGACCACAAAAATCTTTTTCCTAATACTTTTCTTAATGATTATTCTCAGCCTCTAATTCTAATTCTTCTATTCCATCTCCTTCTGATTTTTCTCCGTCATCCCGTACTTTGGCGATGCTTGCCACCTGTACGTCCGAATCCTGATTAATGTTCATGAGTTTTACTCCAGAAGTGTTTCTTCCAATAATGGAAATATCATCTACAGAAATTCTTATTACAATTCCTTCTGTGGTAATAATCATAATGTCATGATCATCATGAACCAGCTTAGCTCCAACGATATCTCCTGTTTTTTCGGTAATCTTATAGCAGAGGATTCCTTTCCCGCCTCTGTTTTGACTGTTAAATTCTTCAATGGGAGTCCTCTTCCCCATTCCATTGGCAGATACAATTAATAGACATTCTCCCTGAGTATGTGTCTGCATGGCTACAACCTGATCGCCTTCATTCAGCTTCATACCGATCACGCCTATGGATACTCGTCCTGTAATCCTCACATCCGTTTCATGAAAACGAATACACTGCCCCTTCTTTGTTACCAGGAAAATATCTTTCTCATTATCCGTTGCCTTTACTTCGATTAATTCATCATTATCTCGTAACACAATGGCCTGAAGACCATTTTTCCTGACATTCTCGTATTCTCGAATCGGGGTCTTCTTAACCATTCCGTTTCTTGTTGCCATGAAGAGAAAATCCTTGTCATCATATTGTTTCACAGGTATTATGGCAGTAATCTTCTCATCTGGCTGAAGCTGAATCAGATTTACAATGGCAGTTCCTCTGGCAGTACGGCTTCCTTCTGGAATCGCATATGCTTTCAGCCGGTATGCCCGTCCTTTGTTTGTAAAGAACATAATATAATTATGATTATAAGTCAGAATCAGATCCTCTATATAATCTTCATCAATGATCTGCATTCCCTTGATTCCTTTTCCGCCTCTATTCTGACTCTTAAAGTTATCAACACTCATTCGTTTGATATATCCAAGCTTTGTCATGGCAACAATCGTTCTTTCATTGGGAATCAAATCTTCGGTGGACATATCATATTCATCAAACCCGATGGAAGTTTTCCTGTCGTCTCCAAATTTATCGGAAATCACAAGAATTTCTTCACGAATTACACCTAAAAGCTTTTTCTCATCTGCCAAAATTGCTTTTAATTCCTGAATTTTAACCATCAGTTCATTGTATTCATTCTCCAGCTTACCTCTTTCCAAACCGGTCAGTGCACGCAGACGCATGTCTACAATTGCCTGGGCCTGAGCGTCGCTTAATCCAAATCTCTCCATTAACTGAAGCTTCGCGTTCTGTACCGTATCCGATCCACGAATAATTCGAATTACCTCATCAATGTGATCCAAGGCAATCAATAAGCCTTGTAAAATATGGGCACGTTCTTCTGCTTTATTCAGATCGTATTTGGTACGGCGCGTTACCACATCCTTCTGATGAGCCAGATAATACTTGAGCATATCTAATATATTCAGCACCTTTGGTACATTATCCACCAAGGCAAGCATAATTACTCCAAAGGTATCCTGAAGCTGGGTATGCTTATAAAGCTGATTTAAAATCACACTGGCATTTACATCCCGGCGCAGTTCAATAACAATCCGCATTCCCTGACGATCCGATTCATCTCTCAGATCTGTGATTCCGTCAACTCTTTTTTCTTTTACCAATTCCGCGATTTTTTCAATTAATCTGGCTTTATTGACCAGATAGGGAAGTTCCGTCACCACAATACGGCTTTTCCCGTTAGCCATGATCTCTATATCGGATACAGCACGTACTCTTAGCTTTCCGCGTCCGGTTCTATATGCATCTTCAATTCCTGATTTTCCTAAAATCGTTGCTCCTGTGGGAAAATCAGGTCCTTTTACAATTTCAAGAATTTCTTCGATAGAGGTATCCCGATCTTCTAGTACCTGATTATCAATAAGCTTTACCACCGCAGAGATCACTTCTCTCAGATTATGAGGCGGAATATTGGTTGCCATGCCCACTGCAATGCCAGTAGTCCCATTCACAAGCAGATTGGGATAACGGGACGGCAAAACTGTCGGCTCCTTTTCTGTTTCATCAAAATTCGGAACAAAGTTAACGGTATCTTTATTGATATCTGCCAGCATTTCCATAGAAATTTTGCTGAGACGTGCTTCTGTATAACGCATAGCAGCCGCTCCGTCACCGTCAACAGAACCAAAATTCCCATGACCATCTACCAGTGGATAGCGGGTTGACCATTCCTGTGCCATATTTACCAAGGCTCCATAGATAGAGCTGTCTCCATGAGGGTGATATTTACCCATGGTATCTCCCACAATACGGGCACATTTCCTGTGCGGCTTATCAGGTCCGTTATTCAATTCAATCATAGAAAACAGAACCCGGCGCTGAACAGGTTTTAATCCGTCTCTTACATCTGGAAGAGCACGGGCAGCTATAACGCTCATGGCATAATCAATGTAAGACTTCTCCATGGTCGATTTCAAATCAATATCATGTACTTTGTCAAAAACATTAGGTTCCATACTTTACCTCACCTCCGCGTTCATAACTAGATATCCAGATTCTGTACATATTTCGCGTTCGCCTCAATAAATTCCCGTCTTGGCTCAACCTGGTCGCCCATCAGGGTAGTAAAGGTCAGATCAAGTTCAGAAATCACATCATCATCCATATTAACCCTTAAAAGAATTCTTCTTTCCGGATCCATCGTTGTTTCCCAGAGCTGTTCTGCATCCATCTCTCCAAGGCCCTTATACCGCTGAATTTTATTATTGCTGTCTCTTCCCACCTCTTTTAATATTTGATTTAATTCTTCATCGCTGTAAGCATACCAGATTCTTTTATTCTTTTCCAGTTTATAAAGCGGCGGCTGCGCTAAGTATACATGTCCCTGACGAATCAGCTCCGGCATGAACCGGTATAGAAAGGTCAGCATTAAAGTGCTGATATGTGCGCCATCCACATCTGCATCTGTCATAATAATAATCTTATGGTAGCGCAGCTTTGATATATCAAAATCATCATGAATCCCTGTGCCGAATGCTGTGATCATGGATTTAATCTCAGCATTTCCATAGATTTTATCCAGTCTTGCTTTTTCTACATTTAAGATTTTTCCCCGCAGCGGAAGAATGGCCTGTGTATCCCGAGAACGGGCAGTTTTGGCAGAGCCGCCTGCAGAGTCTCCCTCTACGATAAAAATCTCACATTTTTCAGGATCCTTATTGGAACAATCAGCCAGCTTACCGGGAAGAGCCATACCGTCCAAAGAGGTTTTCCGCCTGGTTAAGTCTCTGGCTTTCCGCGCTGCAGCACGAGCTCTCTGTGCCATCACAGATTTTTCGCAGATACTTTTTGCCGCATTGGGATTCTGCTCCAAAAAGTAGGTAAACTGTTCGCTGACAATATTATCTACTGCTCCTCTGGCCTCACTGTTGCCCAGCTTTTGTTTAGTCTGTCCTTCAAACTGTGGTTCTTCGATCTTTACACTAATAATGGCTGTAAGTCCTTCACGAATATCCTCTCCGCTTAAATTTTCCTCATTTTCCTTTAAAAGCTTATTCTTGCGGGCATAGTCATTGACTGTCTTTGTAAGGGCATTTTTCAGTCCGGCCAGATGCGTTCCCCCTTCCGGGGTATTTACATTATTCACAAAGCTGTAAATATTCTCTGTGTAGGAATCATTATGCTGCATCGCGACCTCTACATAAATATTATCCTTTGTTCCTTCACAGTAAATAACTTTATCATAGATTGCTGCCTTGTTCTTGTTCATATAGGTGACAAATTCCTTGATTCCGCCTTCATAGTGGAAGGTTTTTTCTTTCTTTTCCTCCCTGTCGTCCCGCAAAACAATTTTTAGATTTTTTGTGAGAAATGCAGTTTCCTGCAAACGCATTCTGAGAATTTCAAAATCATACACTGTTTCCTCAAATATTTGAGGATCTGGCAAAAATTTCACCTCTGTTCCGTGCTCATCATCTTCACATGTTCCTACTACTTTTAGAGGATACATGACCTTTCCTCGTTCATAACGCTGCTGATAAATCTTTCCATCCTGATAGATTCTTACTTCAAGCCATATAGACAGAGCATTAACCACAGAAGCGCCTACTCCATGAAGACCGCCTGATACCTTATATCCTCCGCCGCCGAACTTTCCTCCTGCATGAAGAATCGTAAATACTACCTCCACTGCAGGGATTCCCGCCTTTTTCTGAATTCCTACAGGTATTCCTCTTCCGTTATCTTTCACAGTAATCGAATTATCATCATTAATGATAACTTCTATTTTGTCACAAAAACCGGCTAACGCTTCGTCTACAGAATTATCTACGATTTCATATACGAGATGATGCAGTCCTCTGGATGATGTGCTGCCAATATACATACCAGGACGCTTTCGGACCGCTTCTAATCCTTCCAGAATCTGAATCTGGTCCGCTCCATATTCTGCACTCATGTTGTCTCCTCCTACTCTGATTGTGAATCTATATTGAATCGTTATATGGTTACTTCATTTTCCTGCGTCACCGTACCATTTATCACTTTAAATATACGATTGATGGGAAAACGATTATTTACAAAATCATCCAAGCCGGTACAGGTGATAATCGTCTGAATATCTTCGATTGCAGAGAGAAGATGGTTCTGTCTTTCCCCGTCTAATTCTGACAATACATCATCCAGCAGAAGAATCGGATAATCCTTTACCGTTTTTTTTACCAGCTCAATCTCTGCCAGTTTTAAAGATAATGCTGCTGTTCTCTGCTGTCCTTGAGAACCAAATCTGCGAATGTCAATTTCATTAATGTAAAATCCGATATCATCCCGGTGCGGTCCCACAAGAGTAGTTTTTTGTTTCTTATCAGATAAACGACTCTTCTGTATCTCATCCTCTAATATTTCATAAGAAGCGCATGGATCGTAAATAATTTGTATATTTTCGCGTTCTCCTGATAATTTTCTGTGTATTTTTTTTATAATATCATTCAGCTCCCTTATAAAGTTCGCTCGATATTGGATTATTTCTTTTCCAAATTGTACTAATTGGATATCCCATATGTCTAAAGTTTCTTCATATTCTGGTTTAAATAAGAGATCCTTTAAAAGTCGATTTCGCTGCATTAATATCCGGTTATAGGATACTAAGGAATGAACATAAAGCTTATTAAGTTGACATAATTCTAAATCAATAAACTTCCTGCGCTCTGAAGGACCATTTTTAATCAGGTTTAAATCTTCCGGGGAAAAAAATACTACGTTTACAATCCCAAATAATTCACTTGCTTTCCGAATAGGTATCCCATTTATGGCAATTCCTTTTGCCTTATTTTTTTTTAAATGCATATCGATCCGATAAGGAATCTCATCCTTGAAAAGCCTCATCTTGATGTGAGACTCATCCTCATGAAAATGAATCATTTCCTTATCCTTGCTGCCGCGATGAGATTTTGTAGTACAGCATACATAAACAGCTTCTAAAACATTGGTTTTTCCCTGGGCATTATTCCCGTATAAAATATTGGTTCCTGGACTGAACTGCATATGTAGTGTGTCATAGTTACGGTAATTTTTCAATTCAATTGATTCAATAATCATAATTTGCCTATTTCTTGGGTGAGCCTAAGCTCACCCTTCAATTCTGATTGAAGTATCATTACAGGTAACGATATCACCATGGTGAAGTTTTTTCCCTCGCTGTAATTCTACATTTCCGTTGACCTGAACCAAGCCTTCTCCAATCATCTGTTTTGCCTCTACGCCGGAATCACAGATACCAGATAATTTGAGAGCCTGTCCCAGCTTGATATATTCATCCTTTATTTTTATTATATCCATATTTTTCCCTTTCAAACAGAATATGACACTCCAAATCACTTAATCTTCAGCAATAAAATTCACTGGAAGAATCAAATAAATATAGTTGCCTTCATCATCTTTTATAAAGCAAGGCGACTTGGGATTCAGCATGTAAATATTTACATCCTCATCATCAATGACCCTTAATGCATCCAATAAAAATTTAGGATTAAAGGCAATCATAATATCATCGCCTGTTTTTTGCGCTTCTACGTCTGCATTCATAGAACCAAAGGAAGAACGAATCTTCATATTGACATTATTTTCTTCTATTTTTAGAATAATCGGTTTGCGGTCATTGTCCCGAATCATAATCATAGCCCGGTCTATATTGTCCATGAAAATTCTCTTATTGATTTTAATGTGGGTTTTGTAATCATTAGAAAGCATATGGTCAATTTTAAAGTATTCGCCCTCAATAAGCCGGGAAACTACAAGCGTATTATCAAACTCAAACAAAATATGATTTTTGCTGAAGTAAATAAAAATTTCTTTTTCATTATCTCCTGTAAGAATTTTGCTGATCTCAGAAAGGGTCTTACCAGGAATAATCACTTTTTTACTGTCATAATTATATTTTAAGAGGATATTGCGGATAGAAATCCGATGTCCGTCTAAAGATACTAGCTTTAAAATATTATCTTTTATTTCTAACAGCTCTCCTCCCATCATTTTGTTGCTGTCATTGGGAGAGATGGAAAATATCGTCTGCCTGATCGCCTCTTTTAAGGAAAATTGAGAAAGGCAGATGTGTTGATCCTTTTCTATAAAAGGCAGATAACTGTATTCCTGCGGATCTCTTCCCTGGATTTTAAAAACAGCATGATCGCATTCAATGGTAGTATGAAAGCTCTCATCTGAAATAATAGCCACATCTGAATCACTGTCAGGCAACTTTCTAATAATATCAGAAAAAATCTTGGCTTCTAAAGCAATCCTTCCGCGTTCTGAAATAGATCCTTTTACTTTTGTTTCAATACCCAGTTCCATATCGTTGCCGGTAAGTTTAATTTCCTCTGCAGATGCATCAATCAAAATACATTCTAATATATTCATGGTAGTTTTGGATGGTATTGCTTTGGAAACAATATTGATTCCATTCATTAAAGATTCTTTTTGAAATATTAGCTTCATGTTGATAAGTTCCTTTCCGTTTGCTAAGCTCTTTAAGTAGTATATAAATAATATTAAATTCCGTCGTAATCGTAGTAGGGGCTGTTAATTTGTGTAAAAGTTTGTTTTTCCTTGAAAATCAGGACAAATCTAATGTCTAAAAGTATGTTGATAACTATTCTGAAGGGCTGGCAGATCAGGGGTGGTTTTCCACAATGTTTGTAAAACCTGAGAAATATAAAAGCTGCATGTAAGATATCCACCAAAATAAGCGGTTTATCCACAGAAAATTGTGGATAACTCTTTTATGGGAAGAGACCGCTTATTTACTGGCTTTTCGGCCTGTTCTGTCTTATTTGGGGTTGAGTTTTTTCTTTAAGATATCCACAGTGTTTTGCAGAGTAGGTGTTTTCTCAATATCCTTTGATATTTTTTCAATGCCATGGATGATTGTAGTGTGATCTCTGCCTCCCATAGCCTTTCCAATCTCTTGTAAAGGCACTTCTGTCATGTTGCGGCATAGATACATGGCAATCTGTCTTGGGTAGACGATATCCTTGCTGCGTCTTTGGGATAAAATATCTAAGGTTGTAATGTTATAATGTTCTGCGACTACCTGTATAATCAGGTCAGGCGTGATCTTTTTAACGCCGCCTGGAGAAATAATATCCTTTAGGGCCTCTTCAGCCATGGCAATATTAATATCTTTGTGACCGTTAAGCTTGGAGAAGGCTACGATTTTGGTTAAGGCGCCTTCTAATTCCCGTATATTGGATTTAATGTTGGTAGCAATATATTTGATGACTTCATTGTCAATGTTATATCCCTCAATTTCTTCTTTTTTTCGGAGGATTGCCATACGGGTCTCATAGTCCGGAGATTGAATATCTACGGTAAGTCCCCATTCAAACCGGGAGCGAAGCCGTTCCTCTAATGTTTCAATATCCTTTGGAGGTTTGTCCGAGGATATGATGATTTGTTTCTTAGATTCATATAAAGCATTAAAGGTATGGAAAAATTCTTCCTGAGTACTTTCTTTTCCTATGATAAATTGGATATCATCAATAAGAAGAACATCATTGTTGCGGTATTTTTCTCGAAATTCCGTGGTGGAGATATTGTTTTTGTTCCGGATCGCATCAATCAGCTCATTCGTAAACTTCTCTGAGGTGACGTATAGAATCTTGGATTTGCCATTGTTTTTAAGGATAAAATTGGCTATGGAGTGCATGAGATGGGTTTTACCCAATCCCACTCCGCCATATATAAACAATGGATTGTATATTTCTCCAGGGGATTCCGCAACTGCAAGGGAAGCTGCATGGGCCAGATTGTTGTTCGCTCCAACTACGAATGAATCAAAGGTATACTTGGGATTCAGGTTTGCATTCTGAATGGCTTCCTGGCTGACCTTATTGGCGCTCTGGCGAATTAGCTGATTGTCCTTGGATTTTTTCTGTTTGATCTGATCCTCGACAATAAAATCTACTTCACATTTGATTCCTGTAATTTCCTCTATGGCAACTTTGAGAAGAAAGCTGTATTTCTTCTTAATATAGCCAAGAAAATTGGCATCCGGAACAATGATTTGAACCAGGTTCCCCTTTTCCAGGGAATATATCTGAAGAGGAACCAGCCATGTATTAAATGAAACGTCGGAAATATCATGTTCTTCTTTTATATAATGTAAGATGTCGTTCCATTTTGTTTTCAGTGTGTCTAACATATCCCTGTCTCCTGATTTTTATGTGCAAAGTATGTGCTTCGACTTCTTTATGTGGATATTCGGGTCTGGTATGTGGATATGCAAACTGACCCAATCTACATTTATTGTATACTAAAACCGGCTGTTTTTCAATGAAAATAGTAAAAAGATAAGAAAATTTAGAAATTTATCAACAGAGTTATCCACAGATTGTGGATAACTTATTCACAGTATAAACAGTTATAGGAGGAAAACCTTGACAGAAGGCAGAGAAGCCGGTACTATAATAAAGGTAACTTTATTGTATGCATTGTATCTTAATCATTAAGAACAGTAGCAGGAGGAGAAAAATGAATATTGAGAAAAAGGATACCCGTTGGCTGACCAGTGTCGCACTTATGATGGCCATTGTGATCTTATTGGCGAACACCCCTTTGGGCATGATTCAGCTTCCGATCATCAAGGCGACAACTGTACACATTCCTGTCATTATTGGGGCGGTTCTTTTAGGACCGGCGGCAGGAGCAGTTCTTGGGGGAACTTTTGGTGTTTGTTCCCTTATCAGTAATACTATGGCGCCTACCTTACTTTCCTTTGCGTTTTCACCGTTTATGAGTATGAGTGGGATTTTGGGGGCAATAAAGGCATTGTGGATTTCTATAGGGTGCCGGGTATTGATTGGGGTAGTGTCTGGATGGCTGTGGATTTTATTAAAGAAAATTAATGTACACCGCGGTCTGGCTCTTCCTATAGTAGGATTTGTTGGTTCCATGACCAACACCGTGTTTGTTATGGGAAGTATTTATTTTCTTTTAGCAAAGGATTATGCTGCGGTGAAATCAGTGGCAGTGGATGCAGTGTGGGGGCTGGTAATGGGAACGGTTCTTGCTTCGGGGGTTCCGGAAGCTGTTACTGCGGCTGTAATCGTAACTTTTGTAGGCGGAGCAATGTTTGCAGGAATAAAAAGACACTCTGTAAAGCGTTATCTTCAGCAATAAAGGATAAAGGATTGGAAAAGCAGGAAAACAGGCGGTTTTTTGGTGAAAAATGCTTGACGAAGCAGTTTGTTTTCTATATAATTGAGAAGATGTCAAATTGAAATCGCCAAATATAGAAAATCATACAGAAAAGTGATTGGAAGAGGAGGTGTTGTGTTATGAAGATGACTTTTCAGCCGAAAAACAGACAGAGATCGAAAGTTCATGGCTTTCGTGCAAGAATGAGTACTCCAGGCGGAAGAAAAGTATTAGCTTCCAGGAGAGCAAAGGGCAGAGCCAAATTATCCGCTTGATGAACTAAGGTCACAAGAAATTGTGGCCTTTTTTTCTCTGTAGTTTTAAGGCTGCGATAATCAGGAAAAGCAGTATGATGCGGGTAAATGGAAGAACAGAGAAGGAATATTTGTAGAAACAAAAAGGCGGATTCAGCATGAAACGATTTCCAAGCATTAAGAGAAGGCAGGATTTTCAGGCAGCATACCGCGGGGGAAAATCCTTTGCCAACAAAGAATTGGTAATGTATGTAAAACGGAAGGATACGCCGGAAAGGCGAATTGGTATATCTGTCAGTAAAAAGGTAGGGAACAGTGTAGTAAGACATCGAGTGACCCGGTTGATACGGGAGTGTTTCCGGCTGAACAAAGAACGATTGGCGATTGGTTTGGACATTGTAGTGGTGGCAAGAGCCGCTGCGGCTGTATTAGATTATAAAATTATTGAGCGTGCATTTTTGCATCTGTGCGGACTGCATAACATTTTTCAGGAATTGAAGTGAGTATGGGATGGAACGAATTGTAAGAAGATTATTAGTAGTTTTGATCCGGGGATATCAGATATTTTTGTCTCCTCTGAAAATGAGGACTCACTGTATATACACGCCTACGTGTTCTCAATACGCCATTGAGGCATTACAAAAATACGGCGTGATGAAGGGCTTATGGTTGTCTATGAAGAGGATACTCAGGTGTCATCCATGGGCAGAAGGCGGTTATGACCCAGTTCCGTAACGTATGAGGAGGTAACAGATTGGACTATTTAGTATTGACAAAGACCGGAGGATTTATTTTGGGGCCGGTTTCCCAGATTTTGGGTTGGATCATGGATTTGCTTTTTCGATTTACCAGTTCTATGGGAATTTTGAATATTGGATTATGTATCATTTTATTTACCTTAGTGGTGAAGGTACTGATGTTTCCTCTGACAATCAAACAGCAGAAATCATCTAAGCTGATGTCTGTTATGCAGCCGGAGCTTCAGGCAATTCAAAATAAGTATAAAGGCAAGACGGACAATGAGTCCATGATGAAAATGAATGTGGAGACCAAGGCGGTCTATGAAAAATATGGTACATCCATGACAGGAGGATGTCTTCAGCTTGTGATTCAATTGCCGATTTTGCTGGCATTATATCGGGTTATTTATAATATTCCTGCTTATGTAAGCTCCGTCAAAATATATTTTATGCAGGTAGTTTATGCTATTACCAATGTATCGGCAGCGGCAGACCTAAAAGAAGGTGCAGGAGCTTCTCTTTTACAGTTTGCCACAGACAATAATGTTCCGCTGACAGGTGTGACTAAGATTGGTGATCTGGTAGGGGTAACAGGGGAAGCTTTAGGCAACAAGATGGTAGATATTTTGTACAAGCTGAATCCGGAGCAGTGGGGTGAGCTGGGAAAGAGTTTTCCAGAGGCAGCTTCTGTGATTGCTGAAAACTCGTCTTCTATTGAAAAGATGAATGAATTTTTTGGAATCAATCTGGCTACGAATCCATGGCAGGGGATGACACCAAATGTAGCATGGCTGATTCCTGTTTTGGCAGGATTGACTCAATGGTTCAGCGCTAAGCTTATGATGTCTAATCAGCCTCAGCAGGATGAGAACAGTACCAGTGCTCAGATGATGAAGCAGATGAATGTGATGATGCCGATGATGTCGGTATTTTTCTGTTTTACTTTTCCAGCAGCTATTGGGATTTATTGGGTGGCCAGCAGTGTTTTTCAGATTATACAGCAGTTGATTGTTAACTCTTATTTAAATAAGGTTGACATGGATGAAATGATTCAGAAAAATCTGGAGAAGGCTAATGCTAAGAGGGCAAAGAAAGGTCTGCCTCCTCAGAAGATTTCTCAGAATGCAATGATTAATGCAAAGCATATTCAGGCAGCTCAGCAGCGTGAGGAAGAGGCACGTAATGAAAAATTAGAAAAGACAAGACAGCAGGTGAAGGAATCTACAGAGTTTTATAATCAGGATGCAAAACCGGGGAGTTTGGCGGCAAAGGCTGCTATGGTTGCCAAATACAATGAAAAGCATAATAAATAGGGGGTGTATATTATGGAAATGATCACCATTTCTGCAAAAACGCTGGATGAAGCTATCACAAAGGCATTGCTGGAGCTTCAGACTACCAGTGAGCACTTGTATTATGAGGTTGCTCAGAAGGAAAGCACAGGATTTTTGGGACTGTTTGGAGGAAAGCCTTGTGTAATCCGCGCTCGTGTAATGGGGGAAGAAGAAGAAAGGAAGAAAAAGACAGAGAAGGAAAAAGTGGAACGTGCGGCAAAGGCAGCGGCGGAAAAGGCAGAGAGAGCTGCTAAGGCTGAAGCAGAAAAAGTCGAAAGGGCAGCAAAGGCAGAAGCACAGAAGGCTGAGCGGGCTGCCCAGGCAGAGATGGAAAAAGCCAAACAGGATGCAGCCAAAAAGGATAAGGAGAAAAGGCCAATCAAAATACAAGATGAAAAGCCGGTGGAAAATAAGGTCTTAGAGGCATCCGGACAGGATGATGCGGAAGAAAAGAATATGTCTTTCCAGATGGAAAAAACCGGCGATCGATTTCATCGGAAGAATTTTGAGCAGAGAGAGTTTGATAAAAAAAGGTATGGAAGGAAAGATTCAGGCCGTGAAAGAAAAGCTGCAGAGCCAAGGGCAGAAAAGCAGGAGAGAGAGCCTAAGGTGAGGCAGGAAGTCAAGATGGATGAGGCAGTGGTGCAGCAGAAGGCAATGGATTTTTTAAAGCAGGTATTTGGAGCTATGGGGATGGAAGTCTCTGTAGAAACGACGGTTAACAAGGAGGAAGGCGAACTCCTGGTCATGATGACAGGGGATGATATGGGGATTCTCATCGGAAAGAGGGGACAGACCCTGGATTCTCTGCAGTATCTGGTAAGTCTTGTGGTGAATAAGGAGACGGAAGGGTATCTGCGAGTGAAGCTGGATACGGAAAATTATCGTGAGAGAAGAAAGGATACTTTAGAAACTCTTGCACGGAATATTTCTTATAAAGTAAAGAGGACAAAGCGTCCTGTGTCTTTAGAGCCCATGAATCCTTATGAGAGAAGAATTATCCATTCTGTTCTTCAGAATGATCGGTATGTGGTGACTAGAAGTGAGGGAGAGGATCCTTACCGCCATGTGGTGATTTCTTTAAAGAGAGATGGCTATAAACGAGACCGGTATTCCGGGAAGAACAGAGATGGCGGAAACCGGGAGGAAAATCGGGATAGTGTCAGGGATAACAGCCATAACCGGCAGATGGAGAATGTTGTAGAGAAGACAGAAGAAAAGGTTTTGAGTAAACATTGAATAAAATGCGGCGTCTGGTAGTGGGGATGAAGAGCCACCGCCGGACGCCGTTTTTTGTTAAGTGCTTTTTCTATATTTTGGAGGAAATAAATGGAAGTCGGAAAAAAGACAGATACAATAGCAGCTATTGCCACGGCTATAGGAAGTTCTGGAATTGGGATTGTGCGTATCAGTGGCAGTGAAGCAATTCAAGTGGCAGATCGGGTGTTTGAAGGAAAGAAATCAGAAAAGCATTTATATGATGTAAAATCTCATACAATCCATTATGGGGTAGTAAAAGAGAATGGCGTAGTTTTGGATGAAGTGTTAGCTCTTGTTATGAGAGGGCCCCATAGCTATACAGGGGAGGATACGGTAGAGCTTGACTGTCATGGAGGAATCTATGTTACCAAGAGAATTTTGGAGGCAGTGATTCGGGCAGGTGCAGAACCGGCAGAACCAGGGGAATTTACAAAAAGGGCTTTTTTAAATGGACGTATGGATTTATCACAAGCAGAGGCTGTGATGGATATTATTCATGCAAAGAATGAATTTGCCATGAGAAGTTCAGTCCGGCAGTTAAAGGGATCTGTGTCAGATAAGGTGAGAAAGCTGAGGGAAGATATCTTGTATCAGGTCGCTTATGTGGAATCTGCTTTGGATGATCCGGAGTATGTTTCGCTGGATGGGTATGGAGAAGAATTAAGAAGAATTTTGAATCCTTTGATAGTGGAAATAAGGGATTTGATTGTTTCTGCTGATAATGGAAGAATGTTTTCAGAAGGAATTAGAACTGTTATTTTGGGAAAGCCCAATGTGGGAAAGTCTTCTTTGATGAATGTGCTTTTGGGAGAGGATAGAGCCATTGTAACAGATATAGCAGGAACTACAAGAGATGTATTGGAGGAGCAAATTAGACTCGGAGATATGTATCTTCGTCTGATAGATACAGCAGGGATTCGTGATACAGAGGATGTAGTGGAGAAAATTGGTGTATCCCGTGCCAGGGAAGCGGCAGAGAATGCAGATCTTATTCTTTATGTGGCAGACAGTGCCTGTGGTCTTGATGAAAATGATGAGGATATTATAAAATGGATTAAAGGAAGGAAGGCAGTAGTTCTTTTAAATAAATCAGACCTGAAGAGTGTTGTGGATAGAGTAGAACTGGAAAAAAGGACAGAGCATCCTGTTGTGGTAATTTCTGCAAAGGAAAAAACAGGAATGAAAGAATTGGAACATATTATGAGGGAATTGTTTTTCCAAGGAAAGTTTGGGGAAGATGATTCTGTGGTCATTACCAATGTACGGCATAAGGCAGCATTGGAGGCAGCTTTAGGAGGTCTGGAAATGGTGATGGAGGGAATTGATAATGGAATACCAGAGGATTTTTTGACCATTGATCTTATGGATGCTTATGGAAGGCTAGGGACAATAATTGGGGAGTCTGTGGGGGATGATTTGATAGATGAGATTTTTGGGAGATTTTGTACAGGAAAATAAGAATGTACTAGTATAGTCTTGGTTATTTGCCGAACGATGTACTAGAATTATTATAGAAGGGAGGATGTTTATGCCTTATTTGGAGGAAAGTTATGATATTGTGGTGGTGGGTGCAGGGCATGCGGGCTGTGAGGCAGCCTTGGCATGTGCACGACTTGGCTTGGATACAATTGTATTCACAGTTAGTATTGATAGTATTGCTTTGATGCCATGTAATCCTAATATAGGAGGAAGTTCTAAGGGGCACTTGGTACGGGAATTGGATGCTCTTGGCGGAGAGATGGGAAAAAATATAGACAAGACATTTATTCAGTCTAAAATGTTAAATGAGTCAAAGGGACCAGCCGTACATTCTCTTCGTGCTCAGGCTGACAAACAAAGCTATAGTCAGGAAATGAGGAGAACCTTAGAGAATACGGAACATCTGACTGTAAGGCAGGCAGAGGTTTCGGAAATTGTGGTGGAGGATGGAAGAATACAGGGAGTTAAGACGGTTTCTGGAGCTTGTTATTATGCTGGAGCAGTGGTGCTTGCCACAGGAACTTATCTGAGGGCAAGATGTATTTATGGAAATGTGAGTAATGATACAGGTCCTAATGGGCTTCAGGCTGCAAATCATTTGACGGATTCGTTGATTGCAAATGGTATTGAAATGTTTCGGTTTAAAACAGGTACACCGGCAAGAGTTGATAAGCGAAGTATTGATTTTTCTAAAATGGAGGAACAATTTGGTGATAAGAGGGTAGTGCCGTTTTCCTTTTCTACAGATCCGGATTCTGTTCAGAAGGAACAGGTTTCCTGTTGGCTGACCTACACGAATCCGGCTACCCATCAGATTATCAGGGAAAATCTTGACCGGTCTCCGCTTTTTTCAGGAGTAATTGAGGGAACAGGGCCTCGGTATTGTCCTTCTATTGAGGATAAGGTGGTTAAGTTTCCGGATAAGGAGAGACATCAGGTTTTTATAGAACCGGAAGGCCTGTATACGAATGAGATGTATTTAAGCGGAATGTCCAGCTCACTTCCAGAGGATGTTCAGTATCGAATGTATCGAACTGTAGCAGGATTAGAAAATGTGAAGATTGTGAGAAATGCTTATGCCATTGAGTATGATTGTATAAATTCCCGGCAGCTTTTGCCGTCATTGGAATTTAAGTCTGTTCAGGGGTTGTTTAGCGGAGGACAGTTTAATGGAAGTTCCGGATATGAGGAGGCTGCAGTTCAGGGATTTATGGCAGGGGTTAATGCAGCTATGAAGGTAATGGGAAGAAAAGCCTTTGTGTTGGATCGTTCTCAGGCTTATATTGGAGTTTTGATTGATGATTTGGTGACAAAGGAGAATCGTGAGCCCTATCGGATGATGACTTCCCGGGCGGAATACAGGCTGCTTTTGCGTCAGGATAATGCAGATATCCGTTTACGTAAAATGGGATATGAGATTGGTTTGATAAGTGCTGAAGAATATCAGCATGTGCTTTGGAAGGAGCATGCTATAGAGGATGAAATAAGGAGGATGGAAAAGACGCCGGTGGGAGCAAATGTCAGGACACAGGAATTTTTGAAAATGCATGGAAGTACTTTGCTTAAGACAGGAGCAAGCCTTGCAGAGCTGATAAGGCGTCCAGAGCTTGATTATTTTTTACTAAAAGAACTTGACGAAAAACGTCCTGATTTACCTGAGGATGTGATGGAGCAGGTGAATATTAATATAAAGTATGAGGGTTATTTGAAGAGGCAAAAGCAGCAGGTAGCACAATTTAAGAAACTGGAGAGTAAGAAGCTGGATGTGACTTTTGACTATCATGCAGTAAAAAGCCTGCGGCGGGAGGCAGTTCAGAAACTTAATTTATATAAACCAGTATCGATTGGACAGGCGTCTCGGATTTCCGGGGTATCTCCAGCAGATATTTCTGTGCTGTTGGTTTATTTGGAACAGAAAAACAAAGGGAGGTGATCCATAATGGAACAAGTTTTTTTAGATAAAATGATAAAAGGAGCAGAAAATCTGGGAATCTCTTTTTCTAAGGAACAGATTGACAAATTTTATTACTATTATGAAATATTAAATGAGTGGAATAAGGTGATGAATCTGACTGCTATAACAGAATTGGAAGATGTGATCTATAAGCATTTTATTGACAGTCTTTCTCTGGTCATGGCAGTAAAGGAAATTGGTGAGAGGGAAAGCAATCTGATTGATGTGGGAACCGGAGCAGGGTTTCCAGGGATTCCGCTCAAAATAATTTTCCCTAAAATTTCTGTTGTGCTTCTTGATTCCTTAAATAAAAGAGTGAGATTTTTGCATGAAGTGATAGAAAAATTAAATTTGACAGAAATAGAAGCTGTTCATGGAAGAGCAGAGGATTTTGGACAGGATAGAATATATAGAGAAAAATTTGACTATTGTGTATCCAGAGCTGTAGCAAATATGGCCACTCTGGCAGAATATTGTATTCCATTTGTAAAGACAGGCGGGGTGTTTGTGGCATATAAGTCAGGAAAAATTCAGGAGGAGATGGAAAGGGGAAAGAAGGCTGTTGAGATTTTTGGAGGAGAGGTAGTGAATATAGAAAAATTTGTTTTGGCAGGAACAGATGCAGAGAGGGAATTGGTTGTAGTGAAAAAGGTGAGAAAAACAGATAAAAGGTATCCAAGAAAAGCAGGGGTTCCGGGAAAAGAGCCTATTTAAAAAAATGGGATACTGTTCACAGGCTTTAGAAAGATTTGTCAGTGAACAGTATCCTTTTTTATCTTTGGGGGACGATTTCAATCCAGTATCCGTCAGGGTCTGAGATAAAATAGATTCCCATCTTTTCATTTTCAAAGCAGATTACGCCTTGCTCCTTGTGTTTTTGATGGAGGCTTTCATATTCGTCCGTGACAAATGCCAGATGAAATTCACATTCGCCTAGATTATATGGTTCGGTACGATCACGAAGCCAGGTAAGTTCTAAGGTAAAATCACTGGATTTATCTCCTAAGTAAACTAGTTTGAAAGAATTATCTGATGCAGTTTTTTCCCTTACTGGCTCCAGGTTAAGAGTGTCTTTGTAAAATTTCAGGCTCTTTTCCAGGTCTAATACGTTAAAGTTGAAGTGGTTGAATTTGATCATAATTTTATTCTCCTTTTTGTTTTTATTACTGTTTTACTTAGTAAAGCTTTCTTGTTTCCTAGTACATCGTTTTGCAAATAACTACACCAATCGCTTGCCTGTTTTCCCGATTGTACAGGCCAAAAAGCCTCAGCGCAGCCCCACTACGCCTGCGTTTTTTGACCTGCACACTCGAAAAAACATTCTGCGTGATTGGTCCAGTTATTTGACGAACGATGTACTAGGAAGAAAATCACTTTTTAATTTTAGAAAATTTATGTGTATGGATTAGTTAAGGTATTAAATGTTTCACGTGAAACATTTTTTATTAGTATTTTCTATGCTTCTGTGAGGTGACTCTGCAGATGGTTGAGTCTACAGGCTTACAGTTAGTTTTAAAGAAGTATAGAATATTTAATAGTGGACAATGGATCTGATGAAAATAAAAAATGTATCACATACAAATTAACCGTAATGGCACAATGAATCATACAAGTGGGTTATATGTTACATGAATAGTATAGTATAAAATAGTGATTGTTACAAGGAAAATTTGGATTGTTTTTGATTTTTCTTTATTAATGATTAAAATAAACAAAAAATAGCTGCAGTGATAATTTTCTAGTTAGGTAAAAAATATTTTATTTATATTTTATTATTTATAAAAAGGTCTATGGGTCTATAAAATATATCCAACTATGTATTTCTATTGAATTGAATATTATTTTAAACTTTTTTATGAATGTTTCACGTGAAACATTCATAAAAAAACCGAGATTTAATTTTTTTACACATATGAAAAAGAAAAGAAATATGTTATAATAGGAACACCTAGCGAACATAATCTATGAAATTCAAAGTATGATAAGTTAAAAGGAAAAATTATGGGAAGAATAATAGCAATAGCAAATCAAAAGGGTGGGGTTGGAAAGACAACTACGGCAATTAATTTATCTGCGTGTCTTGCAGAAGCGGGACAGAGGGTTCTGGCAGTGGATTTCGATCCTCAGGGAAATGCTACCAGTGGATTGGGATTTGAAAAGGGATATATGAATAAAACGGTGTATGAATTACTGATGGGAGAGTGCGAAATCAATGAATGTGTTATAAAAGAAGTCCAAAAGAATCTGGATATTCTTCCCTCAGATGTAGACCTTTCAGGTGCAGAGATTGAATTGCTGGATGAGTCAAATAAGGAATCAAAGCTTCGCAAGGAATTGAAAAAGGTGGAAAAGGATTATGATTTTATTATAGTAGATTGTCCGCCGTCTTTAAATTTGTTGACTATTAATGCATTGACTGCGGCTGATACGGTTTTAGTACCAATTCAGTGTGAGTATTATGCCTTAGAGGGATTGAGCCAGATTATTCAGACTGTAGATTTAGTGAAAAAAAAATTAAATCCGAAGCTGGAGCTGGAGGGAGTGGTATTTACCATGTATGATGCTCGTACAAATCTCTCTTTGGAGGTTGTGGAAAATGTGAAAAATTATTTAAAGGGAACGATCTATAAGACAATTATTCCAAGAAATGTCAGGCTGGCGGAGGCACCCAGCCATGGCATGCCGATTAATCTTTACGATAACCGATCGGCAGGAGCAGAGAGCTATCGGATGCTGGCAGCAGAAGTGATTAGCAGAGGAGAGGTCTGATTATGGCGAAAGCAAAGAGGGGATTGGGAAAAGGTCTTGGTGCATTTTTCGGAGAGGAAGTAATACAGGAAGTAGCGAAAGATCAAATAGGTGAAAAGAAAGAACAAGTAGATGGGAATACTAATGGGGAAGTAGCTTCTGAAGAAAAGGGACCGGAAAATGAAGGTGGAGAAATTTTTGTTAAGCTTTCATTGATTGAACCTAACCAGGACCAGCCAAGAAAAGATTTCCGAGAGGAACAGCTTCAGGAATTGGCAGATTCTATCCGACAGTACGGTGTCCTTCAGCCTTTGCTGGTACAGAAAAAGGGGGACTTGTATGAGATTATTGCCGGAGAGCGGCGTTGGAGAGCGGCAAAGCTGGCAGGGATTCGGGAAGTACCGGTGGTTATCCGAGAATATGGAAAACAACAGGCAATGGAAATCGCGCTGATTGAAAATGTGCAGCGAGAGGATTTGAATCCCATTGAGGAAGCGGTGGCTTATCAGAGACTGATTCAGGAATTTCATCTGAAGCAGGAAGAAATTGCTGAACGAGTATGTAAAAATCGCTCTACGATTACGAACAGTATGAGGCTTTTGAATTTAGTGCCAGAGGTACAGCAGATGTTGGTAGAAGGGGTACTTACCAGTGGTCATGCCAGAGCACTTTTGGCTGTTTCGGATGAAAAGCTTCAGCTAGAGTTAGCCAATAAGATTGTGAGAGAGCGTTTAAGTGTTCGGGAAGTAGAGAGGGTAGTGAAAGCGTTAGGAAAGACTAAGAAGAAGAAAGAAAAGGAAAAAGAAGATGAAGCTCTGGAGTTGATTTTTAAAAACCTAGAGGAACGAATGAAAACAGTGGTAGGGACAAAGGTAAATATTAATAGAAAAGATCGCAGCAAGGGGAAGATTGAAATTGAGTATTATTCAGAATCAGAGCTGGAGAGAATTGTAGAATTGATTGAAACCATTGGATAGCGAGGAGAGTGCATTGGATGGATGGAACCAATATATTGGATTATTTTGGGATTGACCCTTTCTATATAATGCTTGGACAAACAGTCCTGACACTTATACTTTTGATCGTTGTGATTGTTTGTATTTTTAAGATAAAACGACTTTACAGAAGCTATGATTATTTTATGAGAGGAAAAGATGCAGAGACTTTAGAGGATATTATTATTGATCATATCCATGATATTCAGGAATTGAAATCTCAGGATCGTGCTAATAAGGATCAAATTCGCATAAATAATAAAAATATGAGGGCATCTTTTCAAAAATTCGGGATGGTAAAATATAATGCATTTAAGGGGATGGGAGGAAATCTAAGTTTTGCATTTGCTTTGCTTGATTATACAAATACAGGATTTATAATGAATTCAGTTCACAGCAGAGAAGGATGCTATCTTTATCTGAAGGCGGTTGATCGTGGTCAGACGGAGATACTTCTAGGAAATGAGGAGAAAGAAGCGCTGGAGCAGGCGTTGGGATATAAAGAGTAAAAATAAAAGCAGCTGTTCAGATGATTGAAGGGTTGTAAAATAAGTTTGGGGACAAGTATAATGAGGGAGCAGAAAAAAAACAGAAGTCAGGAACGTCGGGAGCGTTTTGAGGAGATTTATATCCATACCTTTCAGAAAACATATGACCACATACGATTATTGATTGCAGATGAAAAGAAAGCTAAAAAATTATTGATTCTCACATATGCGGATGTGTATTCTAATATGGAGGATCTTTTTGGAAAGGGTAATGTGACAGGGTGGATACAAGAAAAGGCTGATGGAATCGCAGAAATGAAAATGGAAATTTCACCTGAGCAGATTCGATCTGCTCGGATGAAAGAAAACATGAAAAAAAATAGCATTTTGAAAAGTGGAAATTCAGCAAAGGAAAAGAAAAGTCTGGATGAGACTTCTGTTTTTTTGGAAATAGAGGATTATCTGAAGCTGGATGAAAATATGGATTTGAATGGTGAATCATCTAAAATATGGATGATCGTAAAGAATGTTTTTGCCTTTGGATTTTTAGCGGCTGCAGTTGGCGCTATAGTCGTTGGAGCTGATAAAATAAAAAAACAGATAGATTTAATTAGGGCACCATTCTTAGAATCCATGTCCAGGGAGGAGGATCTGCTGGAAGCACAGAAAAACCAGAAAAAGCATATTAAAATTGCAAATAAAATTGTCTATTTGTCCGAGGTGGGACAGGTTCTGTATTCGATCCCTTTAGAACAGACAGAGTGGGCATCAGAGAGTCCTGATAATTCCGAGATTCAGGCAGGAAGAGGAGGATGGGTTTATTATCTTCCTTGCCCGGAGCGAGAGGATTCTGTGTTGACAAAGGTTTCCCCCAGTTTGTTTCATACTTTGTACCGCATAAAAAACGGAAAGGAAGAAATTGAAATTATTTCTCAGGAAGTAGAGGATTATTGTATTCTGGAAGATAAGATTTATATAGAAAGCTTTGACCGAATACAAGTACTGGAAAGTACGGATCAATATGATATAATGGTTCCAAAACAATATATTGAAATAGAAAATTGTGAGTTCTATCTGCGGGATATGTTAGGACGAACATTAGACCGTGAGGAAGACGGAAATATCCATTACGGAGATCGTATTCTTCAAATGGATTCAGACAGAATCGCAGATGTAGTTCAAATGGAGCAAAAAAAGAACAATAGTGTTTTTGAACTTCGGGAGCAGGAGGACAGCAATCAAGTTATATATCGGATCACGGGAGACGTGGAGGAATTATTTATTAAAGAGGGTATCAGTATTGATAGTTTTTGTATTGTAGGAGATTGGTTGTATTACAGTACTTTTATACGAAGAGGAGGATCCGGAAGAAACTACAGCAAAATATTCCGTAAATCTTTAGTTGGAGATTATAGTACAGAAGAAGTTCATCGTGAATTTACCGGAAGAATCAATCAGATGTATTATTGCCAGGATAATGATCAGATATATGGAAATTATTTTCCCACAAACTGGATGAATCATTATGGCGTAATTGCTGTGATTGAAATGAATGGAGATATGAGCTATCTGGATGATAAGGAGCAACGCGCTATGAGGGAAACTACGGGAAATGATATTTTGGAGTTTATTATGATGAAGGATCATCAGGTGTATTGTTATTGGAAGGATTTTAATTGGGAGAAGGGGAAGGAGCCGGAAATACTTTGGAGAGACGTGATTGTGATTTCGGACAGCAATCGAGTCAGGATGAAGAATTAATGGATAAGATTAAAGGATAGAATAAAAGAAAAATAGAAGAAAAATAGAAGATGAAAAAAGCCGAGGGAAAAGCAAACAGGAATTGCTTTTCCTCCGGCTTTTTATGATTCATCAAAAGCGACAATAACATAAAAGCCTCTGTCATTTTCACGAATTTCTTTTACAATTCCTTTTCTGGATTTAATTCGGTCACGGGCAGGAAAACAGCCGGACATGGCTACGGCTGGTTCGATTATGTAGCTGTAGGTAACACCTTCCCGTTCTATGATTTCTACCTCATCACCGGCTTTTACAAGACCTTGGCGTTCCATCTTAAATTCTACTTCTCTCATATTTACTTGCCTCCTTTTTCATTTGATTCATTTACAGAGAGCCCTGTACCTTTGTAAGTTTTTTATTGATTATATCATAAAAATAGTTATCATTCTATTAGATTTATGGTAGTATTTTAATGAGGTTGGAAAATAATTGGTTCACTGGTGTAAATAGAAACCATATATGATAATATAAGAGGAAAAGAGAAAAAGATGGATAGAGAAAAGCTATTGTTGGAAAGATTGAAGAATTATAGAGATTCTGGAAGATACCCTTTTCATATGCCTGGACACAAGAGACAAGATAAGGGTTTTTTGAGGGAGTTTCCTAACCCATTTTCTATTGATATTACGGAAATAGAAGGATTTGATAATCTTCATCATCCAGAAGGTATTTTGAGGGAATCGATGGAATGGGCTGCCAGAATCTACGGAGCAGATAAAAGTTATTATCTGATTAATGGCAGCAGCGGGGGAATATTAAGTGCAATCTGCGGGACTGTACCACCTGGCGGAAAGATAATAATAGCGAGAAATTGTCATAAATCGGCATATCATGGAGTTATCCTCAATAATTTAAAAACAGAAGCCATTTATCCACAAATTGTAGAAAAATTGTGGATAAATGGCGAAATCTCAGCTAATAATGTGGAAAAGGTATTGGATGATCATTCGGATGTGAAAGCTGTCATGGTGGTTTCTCCTACTTATGAAGGAATTGTATCAAATATTCATGAAATTGCCAAGATAGTACACAAAAAGAAGATTCCGTTGATTGTAGATGAAGCTCATGGAGCACATTTTTCTGTGGAAGGAATGGGAAATCAAGAGACAGGGGGTAGTGGGATCCGAAAAGACAGATTATTTCCCATTTCTGCGATTCAATGTGGCGCGGATATTGTGATTCAAAGTTTACATAAAACATTACCATCTTTTACGCAGACTGGGATTCTGCATGTAAAGAAAGGTTATGTGGATGTGGATCGATTAGAATGGTATTTACAGGTTTTTCAGAGCAGCAGTCCTTCTTATGTTTGGATGGCGGGAATTGAGAGATGTATTTTTGAGATGGCAGAATACGGGAAAGACTATTTTGAGAAATTTGGAAAACGATTGATAAAATTGAGAAAAAGTTTGAAGAAAATGAAGTACTTGAGCCTTTTAGATAAGGATGGGGAAATGGAAAGTGGAATGTATGATCTGGATCTTTCCAAAATCGTGGTTTCCTGCAAGAATATGTTTCTTGGAGGAGCAGAGTTAGGAAGGCGGCTGAGAGAGGAATATAATCTGGAGATGGAAATGTGCGGGGTGGATTATGTGGTGGCAATAACTACATTTTTAGATACACAGGAAGGTCTGGACAGGCTGGAATATGCTTTTTTAGAAATTGACAGAAAAATGGACTCGGCGGAAAATGTAAAAGATCATGAAGAAAGGATTAAAAGAGAAATACAATGTAATGATCATTTGTTAAGTGTAATGACCTTGGGAGAGGCTATGCAAAGGGAATGGGAGGAAAAGCTAATATCTGACTGTATTGGTAGAATTTCGGCAGAATTTGTATATTTGTATCCGCCTGGAATCCCGATTATTTTACCTGGAGAGAGGATTACAGAAAAAATTGTAAGACAGATTGATGATTATAAAAAAATGAGATTATTGGTACAGGGAATGGCAGATGACAAGGGAGAATACCTGAGGGTGTGTAAGAAATAGAATAGCGCTGCTCAAAAATCAATTACATAGCCTGTCATGTGCCTGATTTTGAGCAGTGCTGTTGAAGAAAAATCCTGCAGATTATCTATAAGTGATTTCAGGACAGTTTTTAAAAGAAGGAAATGCCGCAAGGCTCGGCAATGCTACAATATATGCCTGCCTGTGATTGCTGTTTCTGTTTAAAGCAAAAGTCCGCATTTTCTGATTGTGGAAATAATCTGTTCCTGAATCCTTTCAGGAGGTAACATATGGCCAGCTTCATCACAGCAGGAAACAATCTTTATGTTAGTTTCTGTTTCAGCCAATGTCAGATAGATCTGGCGGCAGCAGGAGAGCAGGGAGGAGGATTGTTCATATATATCTAAGCCTTTTACATAGGAGCGTTCTTCTTTTTTTAAAACATTGTCCCTGGAATCTTTTACCGGGGTTTCCAGGAAGATATACAGATTGGGAATGGGAAGATGTAATTGCTCATATTCCAGCTTAAATACCCAGTTAATAAAATCCTGATTCATGCCATGATACTGACGGGCAGTCTGATATACGGCATTGGAAAGGGTATAGCGGTTAAAGAGAATGTAGTCGTAGTCCTGCCAGTTTTGATTAGATAAGGTATTCCATCTGTCAAGTGCATACCAAAGACACATGGATTTGGTATCTACATTCATTGCAGTAATGCCGGATTGATTTCCGGAAAGCATTTTTCCAATTTCCACACCAAAAAAGCTTTCGTATTGGGGAAAATCAAGCATTAGGATTTGTTTGCCGAGACTTTTTATGTGGGTGTATAACAATGAGGATTGAACGGTTTTGCCGGAGCCATCCAGACCTTCCAGGGCAAGGATAATGGGGGATTGGAGGGGTTGCGTGTTTGTGCTCATAAGGATTTTACATGCCTTTCTTTGTTTGATAGATATGATATTATCATAGGAAAATTAATTTTTCAACCATAAAACATCGGAAATGACGTATGACTGGAAATGGATTTTTCTATACAGATGTTTGATTTTATGTTATACTTTTTTATGATGAAAGGAGCTGACATGGCTGGTTTTGAAGAGATTCTTGGACATGATTCAATAAAAAGACATCTTCAGAGGGCTGTGGAGACAGGAATGGTTTCCCATGCGTATATTTTGAATGGAGAAGATGGAATGGGGAAAAAGTCTTTGGCCTGTGCGTTTGCGCTTGCCCTTCTCTGCGAGAATCGAAAAGCAGAAGGTTGTATGGAATGTCATGCCTGCAGACAGGTATTAAGCGGTAATCATCCGGATCTGATTTTTGTGACGCATGAAAAGCCTAACAGTATTGGTGTTGATGATGTGCGGGAACAGATCAATGATACGATTCGAATTATGCCATACAGCAGCAGTTATAAAATCTATATCATAGATGAATCAGAAAAGATGACAGTGCAGGCGCAGAATGCCCTTTTGAAGACGATTGAGGAACCTCCTTCTTATGGGGTTCTGATTCTTTTGACTACCAGCCAGGAGGCATTTCTTCCCACCATTCTTTCCCGATGTATTAAGCTGAAGCTAAAGCCTTTACGGGATGAAATGGTGAAGAATTATCTGATGGAAAAGCTTCAGACAGAAGAAAATGATGCAGGGATGTATACAGCCTTTGCCCAGGGAAATTTAGGAAGGGCAATTTCCATTGCGGCATCAGAGGATTTTCGGATCATGCTTCAGAGTGTTCTGGATCTGCTTAAAAGGATTGGACAAATGGATATTTCTGAATTGCTTGATTATATCCGCAGAATAAAGGAAGACAAGCTGGATGCTGAAGAATGTCTGGATTTGATGCAGCTTTGGTATCGGGATGTTTTGATTTATAAAGCAACACAGGATAAGGAGCTGCTTATTTTTAAAGGTGAGTGCAGGGCTGTAGAGGATATCAGCAGCAGATGTGCCTATGATGGACTGGAAAGGATTTTAGATACGATTACAAGGACAAGAATGCGCTTAAATTCTAATGTAAATATGGAGTTGGCTATGGAATTTTTGCTGTTGTCCATGAAAGAAAATTACGGTGGCAGGAATATGAGCCAGGTGAATGTGAAAGAAGGAGAATAACAGATATGGTAACAGTCATTGGAGTCAGGTTTCGAAGCGGAGGAAAGGTATATTATTTTGGGCCGGGGGAATTGAATATTAAAAGCGGAGAACACGTAATTGTGGAAACAGCCCGGGGCGTGGAATATGGATATGTGGTATTGGGCAACAGGGAAATAGAGGATGGAAAGGTAATACAGCCTTTAAAGTCTGTGATACGTATGGCTACAGCTGAGGATAATGCCAGAGAGGAAAATAACCGGAAAAAGGAGAAGGATGCCTTCGGAATTTGCCAGGAGAAGATCCGCAAGCATGGTCTTGAGATGAAGCTGATTGATGTGGAATATACCTTTGATAATAATAAGATTCTGTTTTATTTTACGGCTGACGGGAGGATTGATTTCCGGGAATTGGTAAAGGATCTTGCATCTGTGTTTAAAACCAGAATTGAGCTTAGGCAGGTAGGGGTCAGGGATGAGACGAAGATTGTAGGCGGTGTGGGAATCTGCGGAAGAGAGCTTTGCTGTCATTCTTACCTTTCAGAATTTATTCCCGTGTCCATCAGAATGGCAAAGGAGCAGAATCTTTCCTTGAATCCAACTAAAATATCCGGTGTGTGCGGAAGGCTTATGTGCTGTCTGAAAAATGAGGAGGAGACTTATGAATATCTGAATAGCAAGCTTCCTGGCGTGGGAGATTTTGTTACCACAGATGACGGACTGAAGGGTGAGGTACACAGTGTGAATGTCCTGCGTCAGCAGGTAAAGGTTATTGTGACGGTAGACCATGATGAGAAGGAGATTCGGGAGTATAAAGTGGATCAATTACGGTTTAAGCCAAGGAGAAAAAGGAAAAAGACAGAGGTGGAGGATGCGGAGCTTAAAAAGCTGGAGGCTCTGGAAAAAAGAGAGGGTAAGTCAAAGCTGGATGAATAAGTAAGAATATTTTGGTTGGAGAATTATGAAAGAAAATGGTGAAAAAATAGAAAAGGTTCTGATCAGGGAGGATGAAAGGGTTGATGACCTGCAAAGGAACCATTATCAGATTATTCAAAAGAAAAAGGGATTTTGTTTTGGAATGGATGCTGTTCTTTTGTCAGGGTTTGCTCAGGTGAAGGAGAGGCAGCTTGTGATTGACCTTGGCACCGGAACGGGGATTATCCCCATTCTCTTAGAAGCAAAGACCAGGGGAAAGCATTTTACTGGTTTGGAAATCCAGGAGTCCATAGCAGAAATGGCTTTCAGAAGCGTATGTCTGAATAGGCTTCAGGATCGTGTTGAGATTGTACAGGGAGATATTAAGGAAGCCAGTCGTATATTCGGCAAGGCTTCTTTTGATGTGGTTACATCAAATCCCCCTTATATGGCAGGAAATCACGGTATTCAAAATACGAATCAGGTAAAGGCAATTTCTCGGCATGAGATTCTTTGTAGTCTGGAGGATGTGGTGCGGGAAGCAGCGCTGCTTTTAAAACAGGGAGGATGCTTTTATATGGTGCATCGTCCGCGCCGTTTGGTGGAGATTCTCTGTGTATTGAGGGAATATGGGCTGGAGCCAAAGAGAATCAAGATGGTGCATCCTTTTATAAAGGATAAAGCGAATATGGTGTTGATTGAAGCGGTAAAGGGAGGAGGAGCTATGATGAAAATAGAAGCGCCAGTGGTTGTATTTCAGGAGCCAGGAGTGTACTCAGAAGAAATCAGAACTGTTTATGGATACTAAGAAAGTGTCTCTCATACTATTTTGTGCTTTGAAGTGTGCACAGCATTGAAGGAAAGGGTGAAAGAAAAACGTTTCCCCTAGCACAATTTAGAGAAAAAGATGAAAGAAGATTGATAAGATGGAGCCGGAAGATAAAGGAGAAGGAATGCTGTATTTATGTGCTACCCCTATTGGAAATTTGGATGATATTACATTTCGGGTATTTCATACACTGCAGGAAGTAGATTTGATTGCAGCAGAGGATACCAGGCATACCATAAAGCTTTTAAATCATTTTAACATTCATACACCTATGACCAGCTATCATGAGTATAATAAGGTGGAAAAAGCACGTCAGCTTGTGGATAAAATGCTTCAGGGTGTGAATATTGCATTGGTGACAGATGCAGGAACGCCGGGAATCTCAGATCCAGGGGAGGAATTAGTGAGACAGTGTTACGAGGCAGGGATAAAAGTAACCTCACTGCCAGGAGCAGCGGCTTGTGTGACAGCATTGACGCTTTCTGGCCTTTCTACTAGAAGATTTTGTTTTGAGGCATTTCTGCCTTCTGAGAAAAAGGATCGCCGTTGGATTTTAGAAGAACTTCAGAAGGAGACAAGGACAATTATTATTTATGAGGCTCCTCATCATTTAATAAAGACTCTTATGGAGCTTGCTCAGGCATTGGGTGAGGGAAGACGGATTACGATTTGCAGGGAGCTGACTAAGAGATATGAGGAAGCATATTTGTGTACCTTTCAAGAGGCATTAGAAAGGTATAAGACAGAAGAACCAAGAGGAGAATATGTACTGGTGATTGAGGGGAAAAGGATTGCAGATCTTCAAAAAGAACAGAGGCAATCCTGGGATGAGCTGACTGTAGAGGAACATATGGAAATGTACATCAGCCAGGGCATAGAGCGAAAGGAAGCCATGAAGATGACAGCCAAGGACAGAGGAATTGGAAAACGGGAGATCTATCAGCTTTTGGTGGATAAGAAAAGAGAAAAATAAGAAGAAAAGAAAGTAAAGAGGAATCACAATAAAAAATCAACATAAACAGTAAAAAGGCTGCTGCAAAATCCAGCGGTTTCACAATAGTGGCTGATCTATTGTAGAAATACACGGTTTTGCAGCAGCCTGTTTATATTTCATGTTATACTTATATCTGAATCCGGCGGTTATTTTCCGGCATCTGCCATAGATAAATTCTCAGCAACCGTCTCTCCGTTTACCTGAATGGTCAGATATACGATCTTCATATTCTCAATAAAAGTATTTCCAACAGCCTGGAGAAGCATCTGATTGCTTGTATCAGGAAACTGGTTCAGATTTAAGATGCCATATTCATTCATATCGCTTTCAATCTCCACACCGGGAATTGTCACTACACCAGGCCCTACATCTTCACTGCTGGGCTGTCCTGTAGCTTCGTAGCTGACTACCTCTGTGCCTTCCTCCAGAACACCATACTGGATTAAAAGCGCTACCAGAGTGTCGGCATTTAATTCATCTACTGCATCCATGGTTCCTTCTAATGTTTTCCCATCCTGGCTGACATTATAAACAGAAACCACATCCAGCTCCGGAGCAGTGGGATCCGGATGCTTTTCCGGTGCAGAAGATGACTCTGTCTGTTTTGTTTCGCCTGTATTTCCCTTGTTTGGAGTTGGGGTACAAGCAGCCAGTGACAGAATCATCACCAGGCTCACAGCACATAATGAAAATTTGGTTACATTCATGATCGTATTTTTCATAACAAAAAACGCCTCCTTAATTAATCCTCCTGAAATCTATGAAACCACTGATCCAGCTTTGTCAATGATTTCATCAGCGCTTCCGTCTCCTCTGCTGTAAGATCTCTTAATATCTCGTCGATCATATGACGGTGGAACCTCTCATGATGTTGATATGCACCCTTTCCTTTTTCAGACAGCGAAATATAGACTACTCTGCGGTCTTCTTTCCCTCGAGTCCGTTTGACATAGCCTTTCTTTTCCAGGCTGTTCATAGCAATGGTTAAGGTTCCCATTGTTACGGAAAGTACCTTTGCAATGGCAGACATGTTTTTCGGTTCTCCAAGGCCGACTGCTTCAATTACATGCATGTCGTTGTTGGTAATGTCATGATATTCTGAGGTGATGATGGCGCGCTGCTCTAAGTCCATCACATCCCGAAAAAGATTCACCAATATGCTGTTCAGCGTCTCATAAGTATCCACTGATATCCCTCACTCTTTTCGGAAGGCAAAAGCTTCCCAATGATTATACATGATTTTTTACAGTCAGGCAACCTGCAATTCCTTAGAAAATTCTTACAAGGTTGTGTCTATTTTGTGAAATTGTAAATTGTTTGCTTTTTTTCATTTTTGAGCCAAAAATATACTTGCCGCAATTCCCACTGTTGTTGCAATCATTGCGCCTGGCAATGTATAGCGTGATTTTGTAACATGAACGGATCCAAAATAAATGCTGATACAGTAAAATACAGTCTCTGTAGAGCTCATCATGATAGATGCTGCCATTCCTAAAAATGAATCCGGACCATAATTGGTGAAAATGTCAAGAACAAGTCCTGTGGCAGCAGAATTAGAAATCAGCCGTACCAGGGTAAGAGGAATCAGAGGCGCAGGAAGATGAAGCCATTGAGCAGGCGTTGTCAGCCATCCGCTTACTGCATCAAGAAATCCAGAAGTACGCAAAACTCCCACAGCAGTCATAAGACCTACTAAAGTAGGGAGAATGTCTGCTGCAGTACGAATCCCGTCTTTTGCGCCAGCAAGAAAGTCGTCAAATATCGGGCGTTTGGATAAAAGTCCAAAACCTACTATATAACTGATGATCAGAGGAACCAGCATTCGGGAAATCCATTGGATCATTTTTCCTTCACCGCCTTTCCCAAATCCATTAGCTTACAAAAGATTATTGCAGCTAAGGTGGAGCAGCCAGTGGCAATCAGGGCGGGACCTAGAACTGCGGCAGGGTCAGAAGAGCCATATTGGCTGCGGTAGGCGATCATAGTAACCGGAACCAACTGCAGGGAGGAAATATTAATGATCAAAAAGGTACACATGGCATTGGTAGCTTTTGATTGCTTTCCTTCCTGCATTAATTTCATTGCTTCTAAACCGGCTGGTGTAGCAGCCATTCCAAGACCCAGCATATTGGCTGCCATATTGACTGAAATAGGCAGACGGGCAGGATGATCTTTATCCAGATCAGGAAAAAGAAAGGTCAGAATTGGTTCCATTTTATAAGCCAGCCATTCAATCAGTCCGGCTCTGTTTCCCACTTCCAATATTCCGCACCAAAAAGACATAACTCCGGCCATGGTAAGGCACAGCTTTACAGCATCTCCTGCCGAGTTAAGAAGTCCCTGGGTAACAGCATCCAGACTGTTGTTGGCAGCACCCCAAAGTATTCCTGTTAAAAGCATAAACCCCCATAGATAATTTAACATACATTGCTCTTTTTATACGCTTTTGTTTTAATCTATGGACAGGAGCTATAAAATATGATGAATTTATTTAAATAGAGCTTCCCATCAGGTCAGAGAGCACGCCTTCTACGGTTTCTATCTGCTGAGAACGGTAGGCATTGCTTCCGCAAAACAGAAGGGCATTGTCTAAATCCCCCTCTGCTGCATTGGACAGAGCCTTTGTGATGCAGTATGGAATATTTTTGGGATCACAGTGTTCCAGACATTGATAGCAGTGTTCAATTTTTCTCTTTTGTTCTCCTACATGATCTAAAAATTTATTTCGGATGGCACGTCCCGGCATTCCTACCGGGCTTTTGGTGATTACAATATCTTCTTTTTTGGCATTGAGATAGGACTGCTTATATGCCATAGGAGCGTCGCACTCCTCTGTAGTCACAAACCGGGTGGCTACCTGGACACCGTCAGCTCCCAGCTCTATAGCGTGCTTCACGTCTTCATGGGTATAAATGCCTCCGGCAATCACAACCGGAATATGGCGGCTGTATTTTTCTTCAAACTGTCTGACCACCTTTATGATTCCGTTGATTTCTTTGTCGTAGGCTTCCTGATCATAGGTTTCGGAAATATTATCTGTATCAGCGCCGTACTGGGCAAGCTGCTCTCTGGTAAAGCCTAAATGACCGCCTGCCAAGGGTCCTTCGATCACTAGCAGATCTGGAACCTGGTTATATTTTCGATCCCATATTTTACAGATCACCATGGCAGATTTGGCTGTAGATACAATGGGGGCCAGCTTTGTCCGTACAATTTCTCCTGCTTCGGAAGCAATCCGTTTGGCTTCTGAAAGATACTCAGGAAGATCTACCGGAAGCCCTGCTCCGGAGATAATAATATCTGCTCCGGCTAAAATAGCCTCTTTTACATACATGGCATAATTCCTGGTGGCCACCATAATATTAAAACCAATAATTCCCTTTGGCGCGATTTCTCTTGCTTTTTTTAATTCTGAACGGATTGCACGCATATTGGATTCTAAAGGTTCCTTTAAAAAATTGGGATCCCGAAATCCGATTTGTGCAGTGGAGATGATTCCGATTCCTCCTGCTTTCGCTACAGCGCCTGCCAGGGAGGAAAGGCTGATGCCTACACCCATCCCGCCTTGTATCACAGGATATTTTGCAACCAAATCCCCAATAACCAATGGATTCATGCTATCACCTCCTATATATTCCGAAATCTTTTGTACCGCTGCTCTGTGATTTCGTCCTTTGTCATTACTGAATATACGGATAAAAATCCATAGATTTTCTGTTTCATAATATCTGTCAGTTTTGGCAATGTCTGTATACTTGCTGGTTCATCTTCGGAGATAATCTCCTCAATAAGCCCTTTTTCGTAAAGATCAGAAGCCGTGATTTTCATTACACGGGCCGCATCAGGAGCTTTTTTGCTGTCCTTCCATAGAATGGAAGCAAAGCCTTCTGGAGATAAAATGGAATAGATGGCATTTTCCAGCATCCAGACTTCATTGGCTACTGCCATGGCAAGGGCTCCGCCGCTTCCGCCTTCTCCGATTACAATGGAAAGTATTGGTACGGTTAAAGACGCCATCTCAAAAAGGTTTCGGGCAATAGCCTCACCTTGTCCTCTTTCCTCTGCCTCTAATCCGCAAAATGCTCCTGGAGTATCCACAAAACAGATAACAGGGCGCCCAAAGGTTTCTGCCTGTTTCATCAGGCGCAGAGCCTTTCTATACCCGTCAGGCGACGGCATACCAAAATTACATTTAATATTGTCCTTTGTATTTTTTCCTTTTTGCTGACCGATTACAGTTACCGGCATTCCGTGGAAGGAAGCAATGCCGCCTACAATGGCAGGATCATCGTGGTAATACCGATCACCGTGAAATTCTATAAAATTGTCAAAAACGGCTTCTATATAATCTGTGGCCACAGGACGTCCTGGGGCGCGAGAAAGCTGTACGGTATCCCAGGCTGTTTTTTCTTCTGAAGCAGGGTTATGCAAAGCTTTATCATGATTCCTTTTTCGTCTGTCTTTTTTTACTGGATCAAAATGAAATAAATTACCGGACATAACTGGTTCTGGTGCTGCGCCGGAGGGGATGGATTCCGGAGGGTTGGCCAGATCTGTCTTTTGATGCAGGCGCAGGATCTGGGAAAGAACATCTTTTTGATCCTTTCTCTCCACAATCTTGTCTACGAATCCGTGCTCCAAAAGAAATTCAGCCCGTTGAAAACCTTCAGGAAGCTTTTGCCGAATGGTCTGTTCAATGACACGAGGGCCTGCAAATCCAATCAGAGCATTGGGCTCTGCCAAAATAATGTCACCTAACATGGCAAAGCTGGCTGTAACGCCTCCTGTAGTGGGATCTGTTAAAACACTGATAAAAAGCTGTCCTGCTTCATGGTGGCGTTTTAAAGCTGCCGAGGTTTTGGCCATCTGCATCAGGGAAACGATTCCTTCCTGCATTCTGGCACCGCCGGAGCAGGCATAGATAATAACCGGAAGCTGCTCATTGGTGGCGCGTTCCACCATCTGGGTAATCTTTTCTCCCACAATATGTCCCATACTGCTCATGAGAAATCTTGCATCACACACGCCAAAGGCTGTCTCTTGACCGCCGATGCGTCCTTTTCCGGTAACAATTGCTTCATTAAGCTTTGTGCGTTCTTTTGCTGCCTGAACCTTTTTTTCGTAGCCTGGAAAATTCAGAGGATTGGAAAAGTCCATCTGGTCATTCCATTCTTCAAAGGTTCCCTCGTCCATCAGCATCTCAATCCGTCGGTATGCGTGAACACGAAAATAACCGCCGCATTTTGGACAGACATAAAAATTGTTTGTCACATCCTCTACATAAATGGGTTGACCGCATTTATTGCACTTTTTCCAAAGGCCCTGAGGGATGCTGGGCTCTTCTTCTTTCTTTTGAGATTTATATTTTGTATCAATGATGGTATATGTTTTTTTGAACATATTTTTAAGCATAACCTAACATCCTCTCTATATTAATGAAGATTGTGTTTTATCTACAATATTCCGGAAAATAAGTCTGAATAAAATGCGTGTCTGTATCCCCATCCTCATAGGCAGGATGGCACAAGATTTCAAACTGAAAATCAAGGTTGGTATCAATTCCCTCAATGATCAGCTCTCCAAGGGCACTTCTCATCTTGGCGATTGCCTCTTCCCGGTCTTTTCCATGAACAATCAGCTTCATCAGCATGGAATCATAATTAGCCGGAACTTTATAATCATTATAAATGTGGGTATCTACCCGAACACCATTGCCGCCGGGGATGTGTATATTGGTAATAACGCCGGGACAGGGCATAAAGTTTTTGGCTGGATTTTCTGCATTGATCCTGCATTCAATGGCATGTCCCTTAAGATGGATATCCTTTTGGGATACACTGAGAGGTTCTCCGGCTGCCACGCGGATTTGCTCTTTGATCAAATCCATTCCGCTGACTAATTCTGTCACCGGATGTTCCACCTGAATCCTGGTATTCATTTCCATAAAATAGAAGTTTTTATTCTTGTCCAGCAAAAATTCGATGGTGCCTGCATTTTCATATCCCACTGCTTTGGCTGCCTGGACAGCAGTTTCTCCCATCTGCCTGCGAAGCTCGTCAGAAATGGCAATGGAAGGAGATTCTTCCAGTACCTTTTGGTGACGCCTCTGAATGGAACAGTCCCTCTCTCCTAAATGGATCACATTTCCGTGTTTGTCTGCCATAATCTGAAATTCAATATGGCGAGGTTTTTCAATATATCTCTCTAAATACATTGTATCATCAGAAAAGCCTTTTATGGATTCCATCTGGGCATTTTGAAAGTTCGCTTCAAAATCATCCTCTCCATAGGAAATTCTCATGCCTTTTCCGCCGCCGCCGGAGGATGCTTTAATCATCACCGGAAATCCGATCTCTTTGGCAAGAGCAAGAGCATCTTCCACCGTGTGAACCGGTTCCTTTCCGCCTGGAACGACTGGTACTCCGGCTTCCATCATGGTCTTGCGGGCTTCGGATTTATTGCCCATTCTGTTGATAATGGAGGCTGACGGCCCGATAAAGCTGATGCTGCATTTTTCGCACAGCTCTGCAAAGCGTGCATTTTCAGACAAGAAACCAAAACCGGGATGAATCGCTTCTGCCTTCATGGCAACAGTGGCAGATAAAATTCTTTCCATGTTCAGATAGCTTTGCCCTGACGGCGCTGGTCCGATACAGATGGCTTCATCAGCCAGCAGTGTGTGCAGGCTGTCCTGATCAGCCTCTGAGTAGACGGCCACGGTTTTAATTCCCATTTCCCGACATGCACGAATAATTCTTACCGCAATTTCGCCGCGGTTTGCGATCAATATTTTCTCAAACATCGGTACACCTCATGTCACCCAATCATAAATGTCAGTTCCGCGGACACTGCTACTTTGCCTTCTGCATTGGTAGCTACAGCTTTTCCGATTCCTACCGGTCCCTTTTGCTTGATAATTTCACATTCCAGCCGAAGGCGGTCACCAGGAACTACCTTTTGTTTGAACTTGGCGTTATTGATGGCGCCAAAATAGGCTGTTTTTCCTCTATTTTCTTCCACACTCAGGATAGCCACTGCGCCTACCTGCGCCAAAGCTTCCACCATAAGAACTCCTGGCATCACCGGTTCTTGGGGGAAATGTCCGGCAAACTGTGATTCATTATAGGTAATGGATTTATATCCGACCGCACGGACTCCCGGCTCCAGCTCCTCAATACAGTCGATCAAAAGAAAGGGGTGTCTGTGTGGGATAATTTCCTGAATTTCTTTAATTCCCAGTTTCATATTTTCCTCCATTCTGTGCACGCTTTACAGCACATATTTAAAGCTTCTCAGCGAATCCTGAATAAGGGCTGTCCATACTCTACTACATTTTCATTTTCCACAAGAATGGCTTCTACAACGCCGTCATATTCGCTTTCAATCTCATTCATCAGCTTCATGGCTTCAATGATTCCCAGGACTTGTCCTTTTTTCACGGTATCTCCTACCTGGACAAAGGGCGCTGCATCTGGTGAGGATGCACTGTAAAAGGTTCCTACCAAAGGAGATACCACTACCTTGTCAGAGCCGATATCTGTGGTTTTTTTTCTTTCTTCTTCCTTATCTGGATTGGAAGGTTCAGGTTTGGCAGCTGTCAAAAGCCCTGTCTCAGAGGTGGGTACTGCCACTGCTACCGGACTTACGACCGGAGCTGCCGGCTGGGAGATTACCACCGGGGCAACCGGAGCCTGGGATACATTTTTCTTCTTTTTCTTTTTCAGGATCAGCTTTTGGTCGCCTTCCTCATATACAAAACTGGTCAGGCCATTGTCGGACACTGCCTGAATTAATGTTATAATCTCATCAATCGTCATTTTCTTATCCTCCTAAGCCTGGAATTTTTTGACCAGAAGAGTTGCATTGTGACCGCCAAAGCCCAAGGAGTTGCTGATGGCACAGTTAACCTCCATAGCTATGCCCTCTCCTTTAGTATAATCCAGATCACATTCAGGATCATCTACGGTAAGACCTGCAGTTGCGTGGACAAAACCATCTTCAATAGATTTTACACAGGTAATAAATTCCACGCCTCCTGCTGCTCCCAACAGATGTCCGATCATGGATTTGGTAGAATTGATCTTTACCTTTTTTGCATGATCTCCCAATGCCAGCTTGATTGCCTTTGTCTCAAAGAGATCATTATGATGGGTGCTTGTGCCGTGGGCATTGATATAGTCTACATCCTCCGGCTTCATCCCTGCATCTGCGATAGCTATCTCCATGGCTTTTGCGGCTCCGCTGCCATCTTCCGCAGGGGAGGTAATGTGATAAGCATCACAGGTTGCGCCATATCCGGCTATTTCTGCATAAATTTTAGCTCCTCTTGCCTGGGCGTGCTCTAAGGATTCCAAGACAACGATTCCTGCTCCTTCTCCCATTACAAATCCGCTTCTTTCGATGTCAAAGGGGATTGACGCCCGCAGCGGATCTTCTGAGGTGCTAAGAGCAGTCAGCGCCGTAAAGCCTGCCACGCCGATGGGGGTAATACTTGCCTCTGTGCCGCCTGCCACCATTACATCTGCTTCGCCATACTGGATGGAGCGGAATGCCTCGCCGATGCTGTGGGTTCCTGTCGCACATGCTGTCACCACATTAATACATTTTCCCTTTAAACCGAATTGAATAGAAACATTTCCTGCCGCCATATTGCAGATCATCAGAGGAACCAAAAGAGGATTGACCCTGCCAGGACCCTTTTCCAGAAGCTTTCTGTGTTCCCGTTCAATAGACTGAAGGCTGCCGATACCGGAACCTACGCTGACTCCTACCCGATAAGGGTCTTCCTTTTCCATATCGATTCCCGCATCATTGAGAGCTTCCTTTGCCGCGATTACTGCAAACTGGCAGAATTGCTCCATTCTTTTTGCCGCCTTGGGATCCATGTGCTTTTTTGCATCAAAATCCTTTACCTGTGCTGCCAATTTTGCTTTATAATCTGTGGTGTCAAAATAGGTAATGGGTGCAAAACCAACCTTTTTTTCTTTTAAGCTGTTCCAAAACTCTTCTACATTATTGCCAATCGGGGTGATGGCACCCAGACCAGTTACAACCACTCTCCTGCTCATAATCCACTCTCCTTGCTCTTTTCATATTGCTCTGTAAACGCTACATAGCCATTCCGCCATCTACACTGATTACCTGTCCGGTAATATATCCCGCATCATCTGAAGCCAGAAATGCAGCCGTATTGGCAATATCCTTTGTACTTCCGAAATGCTTTAAGGGAATCTGATCTAAGATCGCTGTCTTTACCTGATCAGAAAGTACCTGTGTCATTTCTGTATCGATAAAACCGGGGGCAATGGCATTGCAGGTAATGCCTCTGCTTGCCATTTCTCTTGCTACCGACTTGGTGATGCCGATTAAACCTGCTTTGGAGGCACTGTAGTTTACCTGTCCGGCATTTCCCAATACACCGGAGACCGAAGAAATATTGATGATTCTTCCTGATTTCTGTTTTAGCATTTGACGGGCCACATGACGGATACAGTTAAAAGCTCCCTTTAGGTTTGTGTTTAATACGGCATCATAGTCTTCTTCGCTCATTTTCATCAACAGGTTGTCCCGGGTGATTCCTGCATTATTGACCAGGATGTCTATCCGTCCATACTGTTTTACTACATATGCCATCAGTTCTGAGGCTTTCTCAAAATCCGAGACATTGCACTGTACGGCTTCTGCTTTTCCTCCGTCTTTTTGAATCTCCTCCACTACCTCCTCTGCCTTTGCTGCAGAGCCATTATAATTGACGATTACGGTTGCGCCCTTGGCAGCCAGTGTTCGTGCAATTTCTCTGCCAATTCCCCGGCTGGCTCCGGTTACAACTGCTATTTTATCTGTTAACATATTGCCTGCCTCACTTTTTCTATATCTTCATATTTTTCTATATTCAGGACCTTAACCGTCCGATTGATCTTTTTCATAAATCCGGCCAGGGTTTTGCCTGGTCCGATTTCAATAAAGGTGTCTACCCCGTCTTCCAACAGCATTTCCATGCTTTGCTGCCACCGGACGGAGGAGGATACCTGCTTTATTAAAAGTGGTTTTACTTGATCTGCCTCTGTCACATATTGGGCTGTCACATTTGCTACATAGGGGATTGCCGGGGTATGTACCTGTATAGTCTCAAGAACTTTTCCAAGCTTTTCTCCGGCTCCTGTCAGCATAGAGGAATGAAAAGGACCGCTTACATTCAGCATTATCGTGCGCTTTGCCCCTGCCTCCTTTAACCTTTCACAGGCCAGCTCTACTGCGGCAGTTTTACCGGAAATGACGATCTGTCCCGGACAGTTATAATTGGCAATCTGTACGCCGTCTATTTCTTCCAGAGTCTTCTCAATGGCAGCAGCATCCAATGCGAGAATGGCAGCCATGGCTCCTTGTCCTACTGGAATCTCCTCCTGCATGTAAATTCCTCTTTGACGCACCGTGGTAATAGCGTCTGCCTCACTCATAACGCCGGCGGCGTAAAGAGCGCAGTATTCTCCCAAACTTAAGCCAGCCGTTACATTTGGCTTAATGCCTGTTTCTTCCAAAACCTTTGTCATGGCAATGCTGGTAGTTACCATGGCGGCCTGGGTGTATTCTGTAATATCCAGGCGGTCATTTTCCGTAAAACACAGCTCAGGAACGGAAAATCCCAGCAAGCTGCTTGCCAGGTCAAATACCTGCTTTCCCATATCGGTCTGCTCATAAAAATCCTTGCCCATACCGCAGATCTGAGCACCCTGTCCAGGGTAAATAAATGCGATTTTACTCATCAGTTATACTCCTTTTCTATGTTGCTGAGGTTTTCCGCCTAAGCTTATATTCCATCATTTTCCAAGAAGTGCAGATGCCTGCTGCATCATTTCTTCTATCATTTCCTTACAAGTCTGTTCTTTGCTGACCATACCCGCAATCTGCCCTGCCATAACAGTGCCGTTTACCACGTCGCCTTCCTGGACTGCTTTGCGCAGGGTTCCCAAGGTCAAATATTCCAGTTCTTCAAAGCTCTTTCCTTCATTTTCCAGCTTTACATATTCTCTTGTCATCTGATTGCGCAGACAGCGCACCGGATGTCCATGGCTTCTTCCGGTTACGGCAGAATCAATGTCCTTGGCCTTCAAAACCCGGTCTTTATAATTTTGGTGGACAATACATTCCTTTGCTACCAAAAAGCGGGTTCCCATTTGTACTGCTTCAGCTCCCAGCATGAATGCAGCAGCGATTCCTCTGCCGTCTCCAATGCCGCCTGCAGCAATCACAGGTATGGAAACTGCGTCGGCTATCTGGGGTACTAAGGTCATGGTAGTGGCTTCGCCAATATGTCCGCCGGATTCTGTGCCTTCTGCCACTACGGCATCCGCACCATATTTTTCCATTCGCTTTGCAAGCGCTACGGAAGCGACTACCGGGATTACCCGGATACCGGCTTCTTTCCACATATCCATGTATTTTTCCGGATTTCCGGCGCCGGTGGTCACAACCTTAACGCCTTCTTCTACTACAATTTTTGCAACATCATCAGCATAAGGGCTCATCAGCATAACATTAACGCCAAATGGCTTGTCTGTTACTTCTTTTACCTTGCGGATATAATCACGAATCACTTCACCCGGCGCGTTTGCACCGCCAATCAGACCCAGACCGCCTGCCTCTGATACGGCGGCGGCCAGATGATTCTCCGCCACCCATGCCATGCCGCCCTGGATGATTGGATATTGGATTTCCAACAGTTCTGTAATTCTTGTATTCATAATTATTTAACTCCTTGATATATAAGAGGAGGTGCAGGGCATTACACCTCTACACCTTTGTCTTTCAGGTAATTCATTACATCGCCGACAGTCAGCAGATTCTGCAGGTCATCAGAAGGAATTTCGATGGAGTACTCATCCTCTAAAGCCATAACCAGCTCAAACAAATCCAGGGAATCCGCTCCTAAATCCTCTTTGAAGGAAGAAGACTCTGTGACGATTTCCTCTTCAACACTTAACTGCTCTGCAATGATCTCTTTCATTCTTTCTAACATGGTCTTGTTCTCCTTTTTAATGTGTTGTTTGTTTTGGGTTAATACCACCCACCCCCATTATATTGGGTAATTGAAAATTTTTCTATATAAATTTTCTTTTTGTTCATGGAATTATGGAAACACCACAGACAAAAGAGAAAATCTACCTACCATTCCAGTAAAGTTGCCCCCCAGGTCAGTCCTCCTCCAAATCCGGACAGCACGATCCGGTCCCCGGTTTTCAGCCTGCCTGTCCGGTTCATCTCATCCAAAAGGATGGGAACCGAGGCTGCAGAGGTGTTGCCATAATGATCCATATTCATGGGGAATTTATCCATTGGCTGCTTTAAGCGTTTCGCAACAGATTCTATAATCCGATAGTTAGCCTGATGGAGTACAAAATATTTAATATCATCCATACTTAAATTGGATTCCAGGATTACCTGTTGAATACACTCAGGCACCTTTTTTACAGCGAATTTGAAAACCTCCTGGCCATCCATGGATATATAGCCTGGTTCTGGTGTTTGATGATTCAGAAAATTCCCATTGGTCCGTGATATACAAGAAAGAACCTGCCATTTTGCTCCGTCGGATCTCATGACTGTGTGGGTCATTCCCTTATCCTCAGCCCGAACCACGGCTGCTCCTGCTCCGTCACCAAACAGTACACAGGTGCCCCGGTCTTTCCAGTCCACCAGCTTGCTTAGGCAGTCTGCGCCGATCACCAGACCTGTCCGGTAAATGCCGGCCTGGATAAATGCCTGCATAGTATTCAGAGCGAACAAAAAACCGGAACACGCCGCACTGATATCAAAAGCACATGCATTTACGGCTTCTAATGCTCCTTGTACTTCACAGGCGCCACTGGGAAAACAATGATCCGGGGAGGCAGTTCCTAAAAGAATCAGATCCAGCTCCTCTGGTTTGACTCCGGCATTGTCAAGAGCCCGTCTGGCGGCTTCCACTGCCATATGGCTGGTTCCCTCTTCCATTACGACCCGTCTTTCACGGATGCCGGTTCTTCCGGTAATCCACTCATCGTTGGTATCTACGATCTTTGCCAGATCATCGTTAGTTACCACTTGTACCGGAACATAAGAACCGGTTCCAATTATTTTGCTTGTCATAATTTGTTTACCCTGTATGCCCTTATTAATTTGTGTTAATGATAAATTTGAACTTAGGAAATGTCCCTTAATTTTATACTCATGAGCCAAATGAATTGCCAATATACTCTCATTATTTTAGCCCAGCTTCCAATCATTTGGCAAATAAGTATGCTCGTGGATATAACCTTAAATGTTTTGAAAATCAAAATATCTATCTGTATTCTATATAAGTATGTTTACTTTGTCAAGAAATATTTTCCATCATGATTTTTATATTTTCAGCCATGGTTTTTTATAAATTAACAGTATATAACAGTTGACAAGTATTCTATACTGTTATATACTGTTTTACGAGAGGAGAGGTCTTATGAATATTATCGTAAACCATACATCCATGCAGCCCATATATGAACAGATTTCTGGGCAGATAAAAGATAAGATTATTCATGGCCAGTTAACAGAGGGTGCGAATCTTCCTTCTGTCAGAGTTCTTGCCAGGGAATTGAGAGTCAGTGCTTTGACTGTAAAGAAGGCTTATGATACTTTGGAAAAGGAAGGCTTTATTATTACAGTCCATGGAAAAGGAAGCTTTGTATCCAGCGCTAATCAACAACAGATGATGGAGGAAAAAAGAAAAGAGGTAGAAGCCGAGCTGGAGCATGCGATCCGAAAGGGAAAGAGCTGCGGCATGGATCAAAAGGAGCTGGTGGATTTGTTTTATATTATTTTGGAAGAACCATAGAATTTGGAGGGATTATTATGATAAGTTTGAGAAATATAGAAAAAACGTATTCAAATTTTAATCTGCACTGTGATCTCCGTGTGAAGGAAAATCGTATAACAGCTCTGATTGGTCCTAACGGAGCAGGAAAAAGCACTACTTTTAAGATTATTTTAGGGCTGATACGTCCAGAAGGAGGATGGATAGAGCTGTTTGGTAAACGCTGTGAAGCTGTTACGGCACAGAATAAAGCCCAAATGGGGGTTGTTTTGTCTGATTCCTGTTTCAGCGGCTATCTGAAGATAAAGGATATTATCCCGGTTTTGGCAGAAATGTATACGGAATTTAATAAAAAGGATTTCATAGGGAAATGTGAGAAATGGGAGCTTCCCTTCGATAAAAAGCTGAAAGAGTTTTCTACAGGCATGAAGGCAAAGCTGAAGGTTTTATCTGCCATGTCCCACAATGCCCGGCTGTTGATTTTAGATGAGCCTACGGCAGGTCTTGATGTATTGGCAAGAGACGATATTTTGGATATGATGAGGGAATACATGATTCCCGGAGATCGTTCTATATTAATAAGCTCCCATATTTCAAAGGATCTGGAAGAACTTTGTGATGATTTTTACTTAATTGATAAGGGAAGGCTTATGATGCACGAGGAGACAGATGTGCTTATAGACCATTATGGAATTATTAAGGTAACAGAGGAACAGTATCATACCTTGGATTTATCTTACTGTATTCGAAAAAAGAGGGAGCCTTATGGGTTTTGTTTGCTTACTGACCAAAAGCAGTTTTATCAGGAAAATGCATCTGAATTGACCATAGAAAGGTGTAATATAGATAACATAATGTATATGATGATCAAGGGGGATACAATATGAAGGCATTATTAATAAAAGATTGGAAGCTGTTGAAAAATCAGGGGGGATATTTTTCTACCGTGTTTTTAATTGTAATTATGATCATGTGTATTGGCTCCGCAGACACGGCCGGTTTTATTATAAGCTATATGACCTTTTTGTTTTCTGTTTTTGTGTTGAGTACACTGAGTTATGACAGCTATGATAATGGAATGGCATTTCTTATGAGCTTTCCTGTAGATCGGAAAACTTATATAGCAGAAAAGTATATTTTTGCCATATTTTTAAGCCTGGGTTCATGGCTGGCATCCATATTGCTGAGGCTGGTGTTCTTCTTTATATTTCAGACGCCGGAAGGGGATGTGACAGAATTTATTTATTCTTCTCCCATGTTTTTGATGATGGCTTTGATTTTTCTTGGCTATTCTCTGCCGATTCATCTGAAATATGGTTCAGAGAAAGGTAATATACTCTCGTTTGGCATTTTGGGGGCAGCATGTTTTGGGACATTCTTATTTTTACGGATTACAGACAGTACAGAGTTAATAAGGCTTTTCCAGAATATAACGGATAAGGATTTTGGCAGCCTGATGGCCGGCATGGCAGGCTTTTGCATTATTTTTTGGGGAATCTCTTATGGGATATCCTTGAGGATTATGGTAAAGAAAGAATTTTAATGATAAAGGGTCTGTGAAATATTTGAATCCGGCAAAGAGTATTACTATAAAAGTTTTGCCGCCGGGCGTATGACGGTTTACAGTAAATACGCTTTGCCGGATTTTTTATAAGCTTTCTTTCTGTTCCTGAAGCCAAGAGGTAAAATAAGCCTGGATTACATCAAAGGGAGCTTCTCCGATATCCAGCAGAAATGTGTGGAATGCCTTGGGATCAAAGTGTTCACCCAGCTCCTTTTCGGCGGTTTCACGCATATTCATAATTTCCATGCAGCCCACATAATAGGAAAGATAGTTAGCTGGATTCTCAATCATAGCATTATATAGAGCATCTGTAAGCAGACCAGGATCCTCATAGTAATTCAGAAGATACTCCCGCACCTGTTCTCGATCCCAACCCATATAGTTGATATACACATCCAGGCAGGCATGAAGTCCTAAAGTGGCAATAGAGTTGGCAGCAAGCAGTTCTCCCATCTCAGGACGCAGACCATTATCCAGGGTATAGGACAAATGCTCTACATAAGTGGCCCAGCCTTCACTAAAACCTTTGGAAGACAGAATATTCCGGATGTTGGAATCACAATGGGTGTGAAAATATACATTCTGGTACAAATGTCCCGGATAACCCTCATGTGCAATGGTGTTGTAGAGCTCATTGTTGGCAAAACGGGGATTCTCATTGATATAGATTACATTGTTTTGGTAATCATCAATGGGAGAAACCAGGTAAAATGCCGGGCTTAAGGAAAGCTCTAAGGATTTGGGAACCGACTTGAGGGTATAGCTGCACTCTGCAAGGGAAGGAAATTCTTCCAGGGATAAAACCTTTAATTCTTCCATAATGTCCTTTGGCTCTGTCTGCCGGTAGGCATAGGTATCCAACTCCTCTGCCAGCTCAGGATGGAAACGAAGCAGCAGGGAGGTTTTGGCAAGCTGCTTGTTCATCAAAAGTTCCATATCCTTTAACAGCTCCTCAATCGATGCATAGGAGGTGCCTGTGGCAGAATAAACCAGATACTCGTAATATTTTTTTCCGTCAGGAAAGCCGCATAATCCTTTTTCATTGACGCCTGTACCGCGCAGCTCATGAAGACCGTCGATCAGAATCTGATAAGCAGGAATAAAATCGCTTTTTAAAAGTGCCTGGTTTTGCTGCCGATAAGCGTCTTTTTCCTCCTCTGTCAGATCAGGAAGATCGTCTAAGCGGCTGTTGAAGGTATCAATCATAAAATTATTGTCATCTGCCAGCAGATAGCTTTCACAGGATTCGATCAGATGGTCCAGCACCGTGTCGCTCATCATCAGCCCGGCTTCTGCCTTCATACGCTGGAAATCCATAAGCTCTTTATAATATTCATCAATATTTGCCAGAAGGTTCAAATAATCATCTACGTCCTCTTTCCGATAAAAAATGTATTCTGACAAAAGAATAGGAAGCTGAGCCTGAACACCAATGGTTACGGCCAGAGGCTGACTGTACAGCTCCAGTCCATAGCTTTTTTCTTCAATATTAAGTATGCTTTGAAGAATGCGCAGGGTAAGCCTCTGTTGTTCTGTCAGAAGGGCGGGATCGTAGCCCTCCAGACTTTTTTTCAATTCCTGCTGGTCTGCTATGGAGTCTTTGATACTATCCAAGCTAAAATGGCCATATGGGCTTTCTGCCTTTGTGATTCCATAGGCAGACGGATCCTTTAACAAATAATGGAGATCAATCTGTCTTCCGATTATCTCACTTACAAACAGATCTTCCATTTGCTGTTCAAATTCGTTCTGAGCTTTAAGCTGGGCTTCTTCAAAATGCTCGTAATCTTCTGCAGGATCTTCTGAAAACGGAGATGCTGTAGTAGGGTCTGGCTCGTTTCCAGGCTGATAAGACCCATAGCATCCATTCAAAAATAAGGAAAAAACAAGAAAGAAAACCAGAAAGGAGCTGGTCAGGCGTTTTTTCATATTCATAAGACATCCTCCAAGATGTTAAATTCTAGATTTTATTTCCCGAAACAGAGGGAGTGCCGGTGTTTTTATACTATAAACTATATTCATTAAAAAGACAACTTATACAAAATTTAGAAGGAATTGTAGATAATTTTTCCATTGCAGATGGTGTATTTAATCTTTCCAAAAAGCCGTTCTCCTATAAATGGAGAATTAGAAGATTTGGAGGCAAATTCTGTTACAGTCCAAAGCTCATTGGGATCGAAAATAACTATATCAGCATCAGCTCCAGGGGAAAGACAGCCTTTATCCAGACTATAAAGCCGGGCAGGATTCAGGCTCATTTTCTCTATGAGCTGCAGCAGGGATAAATGTCCGGGATGAACTAAATTGGTCATGCCCAGTGCAAGGGAAGTTTCCAGACCAATAATCCCACTGGGAGCTTCTGTGAGAGGACGAGATTTTTCCTCTGGGCTGTGAGGAGCATGGTCCGTGGCAATGATATCAATGGTATTGTCCTGAAGTCCGTGAAGAATTTCTTCCCGGTCCAGCTCTGTGCGGAGAGGAGGATTCATTTTTGCCAGGGTTCCATGCTTTAAGACAGCAGTTTCATCCAGGGAAAAATGATGAGGCGTTACCTCTGCCACGATCCTTGCACCTAGATTCTTGGCAAGCCTGACCATGCGGACAGAATTACCTGAGCTGATATGCTGAATGTGGACAACAGCCCCTGTGTGAAGAGCCAACATACAATCCCGCGCAACCATCACGTCCTCTGCCAGTGCAGGGGAGCCTCCGATGCCGAGCTGATGGGATACTATGCCCTGATTAATACCATTATTTTCAATAAAAGCAGGATCCTCCTCATGAAAGCTTAGGGGTACGTTTAGACGGGCCGCTTCATCCATGGCGCGTTTGGCTAAGGAGGCATCCAATATGGGCATTCCGTCGTCTGTAAATCCGACAGCGCCCCGCTTTTTTAATTCCTCCATGTTCACCAGCTCACTGCCTTTCATGCCGACTGTGACGGCAGCTGCCGACAGTACGTTGATTCCGGTTTTTCTTCCCTGGGACAAAATATATTCCAAGGTTTCCGGATTATCAACCGGAGGTTTTGTGTTGGCCATACAGACAACCGTAGTAAAACCGCCTTTTGCCGCTGCCAGGGCTCCGGTCTGAATATCTTCCTTATACGTAAGTCCCGGATCCCGAAAGTGTACATGAACGTCAATCAGGCCAGGCGCCACCACCAATCCAGCCGCGTCAATGACAAGGTCTTTTTCTGAAGGCTTGCTGCCGGATTCCATGGCAATGATTTTACCATGGTCAATCACAAGATCCATCACCACATCTGTTTTCGATTTTGGATCAAGAATCCTGCCGTTTTGAATAAAAATCATAATTGTAACCTCCGTAAAATAAATAGATGGATTGATTCAATGGGGTTTTTTGCCGTGGAACCATTTTTCCGGCAGTTCGAATACAAACACAATTCCCAGTACAATGGCGACAGCAGACTTGACCGCTCCATAGCCGGTTTCCAGAGCCATGGAGAGCTGGTTGCTTACTGTATAATAGGCTGCCCAGTAAATGCCGGCTCCAGGTACTAATGGGAAGATTCCTGAGATTAGGAATAAGGTGGCGGGACAACGCTTGCGCACGGCGAACCAGCGTGAAAGCAGTATGACTGCTACAGTAGCACAAAAGGTAGCAGTGGCGGCAGAAGTGACAGGCTGAAGACAAAGATAGAACAGCCATCCAATGCCGCCTATGGTTCCGCAGTAAGGATAATAACGGGCAGGCACACCGAACAACAGGGAAAATCCTATGGTTCCTACGGCAGCCGCCAGAACCTGCAGGATTAATCTTATCATGAGTAGAAAGCTCCTTTCAAATTATGGTTGATCCGATGATTTGCGGATTTTTCAAAGAATCCCGCCAATAATGCCATTATATACTGCCATCATAAAGCCGGCTCCCATGGCAATACAAAAAAATACCAGGACGGCATCCAGCATACGAACGGATCCGGAAATATAATCGCCGTCTGCCATATCCCGGATTGCATTGGTAAAAGGAACCCCGGGCACCATAATGATGATTCCTCCCACCAGCATGGATTCCAGGTGCGTACCTGTAAAAAGTCTGTAGCAGATAATGCTTAAAAGTGTTACCAGAGAGCTTCCTAAAATATTGCAGACGATTTTGGAAAAATGCGGTTTTCCGATTTTCAGCAGATACCAGTAAAGCAGTATGCCGATTCCAACTGTACACAGACCATCCAGCCATCCTCCGCCAAAGAGATAGCTGAAACATGCGCCGGAAATGCCTGCAGACACAATCTGCAGTTTTTCCGGAAACTCCGGCATCTGCTGGATCCGCCTCAGCTCCTGCCTCACCTGTTCTGCAGTATAATCGCCGTTTTCGATCTGGCGGGAAAGCTGATTTACCTCTGCCACCCGCCCTAAATTGGCGCGGTTAACCGGAATCAGCAGCACCTTGGCAAACTGAGATTCTTTTTCATCCTCATTTCCCGATGTTAGGAATATGCCGTTGCTGAGTACAAAGGCGCTGGCAGAGGTAAGCCCAAAATGTCTGCAGATCCGATAAATGGTTTCCTCTACCCGGAAAATCTCTGCTCCGTTTTCCAAAAGGAGCTTTCCGGCTTCCAATGCGGCTAAGAGAGCTTCTCGGTCCTGTCCTGAACGTTCCATGAATAAGGATTTTCCTTTCATATCAGAAAGCTTTGTCCTTCCTGCCGGATCTCTGCGATCTTATTTCGATAGGATTCTGAGCAGGGGAGACTTTTTAAGCGGTCAATGATTCCATAATCCTCCCAAAAATGCATGGGAAATACCATTTTGGCTCCCACGGTTTCCATAAACTCGTGAAGTCCCAAATAAAACCACTCTTCCTGGCGTCCATCTAAAGGAAGCATGGCAGCGTCTGGAAGGACCCCGCATTGGCGGATGTTTTCCAATTCACGATGATAATTGGCATTCATGTTGTTATTCCAAGCCTTTGTCTCCCCGCTCCACCTCCAGTTATTCAAATCTCCTGCATGATACAGCACATGGCCGTCATGTTCTACCAGAAAGGCAATGCCTTCATCTGTGGAACGAAAGGCTGTAATACGGACGCCGCCGCCCTCAGAAAGGGATAAAGTGCTTCCGGGATCCATGTATTCGGTTTGGCAGAAATACTTTTCCGGTACCCGGTTCTGCCAGATATCATCAGACAGAATATAACGGATTTTAGGATGCTTATCAGCCAGTGTCCAGATAATTTGCGAGAAATGGTCCTCATGCCGGTGACTGACAAAAACAAGCAGCTCTTTGTCTGGCAGAAGATCTGGAAGCGGCCCTTTCATATAGTCAAACAGCAGATACAGCCGTTTTAGCTCTACAAGGAAGCTGCTGTGATGAATATAGGTTATTTTCATAGAAAAACCTCCATGGATTTAGATTTCTGTGGCTACATTTTATCACAAACAGAAGGAAAAAAATAGTAGGAACAGAAAAAAGGCAGTAACCTCTTAAAGATGAAAAAGGTTACTGCCCATGCATAGCTTTACATTTAAGATTGGCTGCGGACATTATTATTCTGCATATAAAAACTGATAAGATAAAGTCCGCAAAGTCCTACTAGTCCGTAGATGATTCTGGAAATCCAGCTCATGCCTCCAAATATAGAAGCTACCAAATTAAAGTCAAAAAATCCGATTAGTCCCCAGTTCACCGCACCGATGATAGCCAGGGTTAAAGCTGTGTAATCTAAAGCTTTATTTCTCATAATGCCACCTCCTATGAGGGTAGTATGTGCGGCTTGTGAGAAAATATGCATTTTGTCAAAGACATGCATAAATGGACGGACGTTTAATTGGATTTTACCTCTTTCCAAAGATCATTATATATAGTATCCACATCATCTCCAAGATAGCGGAATACTTCGCAATTCACCAGAGAATCCTTATCCGGAAATACGGATTTGTTATTTTGCAGGTCTTCGTCCAGAAGATCAAAGGCTCCTTTGTTGGGGGTAGGATAGGTAATATATTCAAAATTTGCTTTGGCAATTTCCGGACGGCAGAGGAAGTCGATCCATTTTTCGGCATTTGTTTTATTTTTGGCATTTTTTGGAATTACCCATGCATCCAGCCAAAGATTTGTGCCTTCCTGGGGAATTACATACTCCAGAGAATAGTCTAGCCCCAGATTTGCCACCTCTTCCTGAATATAAAGCATTTCACCGGAATAGATTACGCCCACAGCAGCCTCTCCGCCAATCATCTTATCCCGCACCTGATCAATGACATATGCCTGAACCAAAGGCTTTTGGTCGATCAACGCCTGTTTTGCCTGTTCAAGCTCACCCTCATCCGAGCTGTTCATGGAAAAGCCGTCCTTTTTCAGGGCAACCATAAAAGCGTCGCGAACACTGTCCTGCATAAGAATCTCACCGCTTAGCTTTTCATCCCATAGATCTGACCATTTTGTGGGCGGCGCCACTCCCAGCTCCTGCAGGCGTTTGGTATTGTATAAAATACCGACTGTTCCCCAGCAGTAGGGAACCGAATATTTGTTTTCCGGATCAAAGGCTTTTGACATTTCCATATAGTCAGGGTCAATCTGGCTGATGTTGGGTACATTATCAAAATTAACCTCTGCCAGAAGATCATTCTCAATCATTTTCTGTATCATGTAATCAGAAGGACAGACCACATCGTAGGTGACAGCTCCAGCTTCAATAATAGGATACATTTCTTCGTTGGTTTCAAACAGGTCATATACTACCCGGATGCCGGTTTCATCTTCAAATTGGTTAATGACGTCCTCATCAATATACTCTCCCCAATTGTAAACATATAATTCATCTGAGACTGTTTCATCTTCCCTATTTCCCTCTATGGCGGCAGTACTGCTGCCGGAAGACGATTCACCAGAAGATCCGCCTTTGCAGCCGGTCAGAAAGACGGCTATGGCAGCAGCCGCAAAACCACATGCAATCAACCTTTTTTTCATAAAAAATTCCTCCTTGATAAAAAATTAAACCTTTTTTCCGTTTTCCTTCGAGGCACAAAGTTGGTAAAGATCAACAGGGTAAGCACTATCAGGAAAATTACCGTGGAAAGGGCGTACATGGACGGGCGGATGCCGCGGCGCACTTCACTGTATATAAGGGTAGAAAGGGTATTGATACCTGCTCCTTTTGTAAAGTGTGTGATGATAAAATCATCCAGAGACATGGTGAAGGCCAGCAAAAATCCAGACAGCACACCAGGCAGAATGTCCGGAAATACCACCTTAAAAAAAGCATATACCGGGCCCGCTCCCAGATCCATAGCCGCCTCATAGGTAGATCGGTTCGTCTGTTTCAGCTTGGGCATTACACTTAAAATTACATAAGGAATATTGAAGGTAATGTGGGCAATCAGGATGGTCCTAAAGCCTAAGGATATCCCAAAGGCGATAAAAGCCAGCATAAGGGAAATCCCGGTGACAATGTCTGCATTGAGCATAGGAATATTGGTGATTCCCATTACAATTGCTTTGTGCATCGGCTTCATGGTATTGATGGCAATGCAGGCAGCCACCCCGATCACCGTGGCAATAAGGGCAGAGAGAAAAGCAATCAGCAGCGTGTTATGCAGGGCTGCCATAATATTGCGGCTGGCAAACATATCTGTGTACCACCGAAGGGTAAATCCGCCCCACTGGGTACGGGATTTGGATGAATTAAAGGACAGGACCATCATGGTTGCAATGGGGGCATACAAAAAAATCATGATCAGCACCAGGTAAAAATCCTGCCAGGTTCGTCGAAGAAAACGCTGCAGTCTGTTCATTAGAATGCACTCCCTTCACCGTTTTTATCATATTTGGCAATTACTGCCATGCTGATCAGAATAAAGATCATCAGCACTAAGGAAAGACCTGAGCCTAAATGCCAGTTGCTCCCTCTGGTAAATTCCTGTTCGATTACATTGCCGATCAACAGGATCTTGCTGCCTCCTAACAGGTTGGAGATGACAAAGGTAGTCAGTGCCGGTACAAACACCATAGTAATCCCGCTGATCACGCCAGGTACACTTAACGGAAACCAAATCCGCAGCAGGGTTTGTACAGGATTTGCCCCTAAGTCACGGGCAGCATTGATCGTATCGTCGTCGATCTTGCAGAGTACATTGTAAATCGGCAGCACCATAAAAGGCAGAAAATTGTAAACCATACCTAAAATAATGGCGCCGGAGGTATTGATCAAATTCTGGCTGGGCAGATGCAGCACAGATAAGATTCCGTTGATCACACCGTTTTTCTCTAATAAAGTCTGCCAGGCCATAGTACGCAGCAGAAAATTCATCCACATGGGAAGGATGAAGATAAACACAATAAAGCTTCCCCGCCCTACGCCCCGGTTCCGCAGGATCATGGCCAGGGGGTAGGCAAGAATCAGACAAACAACAGTGCTGATTAAGGACAGCCACAGGGACAGCCACAAAGCCTTTACATGCTCCGGGGTTCCGATCGACGTTACATTGGCAAGAGTAAAAGCACCGTTCCGATCTGTAAGCCCGTAATATAGGATCAACGCTAAAGGGATGATAATAAAGCCTGCCATCCATACCAGATAAGGCGCGGCCAGCATTTTTTTACTCATTGACTCCTACGGCCTCCTCATCCTCTGAAGCAGGTTTATTCATGATTTGGATATCAAAGGGATCCACATGGATGCCTACTTCTCTGCCTACAGGACATAGATCTGTGCTGTGAACCAGCCATTCAAAGCCGTCGGGAGTCGTTACCTCCATCTCATAATGAACGCCTTTAAAGATCAGATGGGTACACACACCGGTAAGGGTCCCTGCAGGCGGATCTACCAGGTCAATGTCTTCAGGACGAATCACCACATCCACGGGACGGTTGCTGCCAAAGCCTTTGTCCACACAGGCAAACCGAGCGCCGAAGATTTCTACCAGCTCATCTCGTATCATAATGCCCGGGACAATATTGCTTTCCCCAATGAAATCCGCCACAAAGGCATTTTCCGGTTCATTATAGATCTGTTCAGGAGTGCCCATCTGCTGAATATAACCCTGGTTCATGACAACAATGGTATCAGACATAGTCAGAGCCTCTTCCTGATCGTGGGTTACATAGATAAAGGTGATTCCCAGCTCATTTTTCAGACGGATCAGCTCATATTGCATATCCTGACGCAGCTTTAGGTCAAGGGCGCCTAAGGGTTCGTCTAAAAGCAGAACACGAGGTTCATTTACAATAGCCCGGGCAATGGCAATACGCTGCTGCTGGCCTCCGCTTAGAGAGCTGACGGAGCGGTTCTCATAGCCGTCTAAGTTTACCAGCTTTAGCGCGTATTTGATTTTATCCTGGATGTAGGACTTTGACTTGCCTTTGATCTTCAGCCCAAAGGCAATGTTTTCTGCAATATTCATATGAGAAAATAGGGCATATTTCTGGAATACGGTATTAAGCTGGCGCTTGTTTGGCGGAAGCTTGCTGATATCCTCTCCGTCGAAGATCACCTGTCCTTGGTCGGCAGTCTCAAAGCCGCCTATGATCCGCAGGGTGGTGGTCTTGCCGCAGCCGCTGGGGCCTAATAAGGTGACAAAGGTATTTTCCGCCACAGAGAGATTCAGATTGTCTAAAACCACAGTCCCGTCAAAGCTTTTTGTAATATTTCTTAAATCGATCAAGGGCTGGCTCATAGTATGTTCCTCCTATGTATCTGGAGACCCGCAGGTGTATTATCACATGAGGGTGAAGGCAGCAGGCTCCGATATGGCAATATTCCGGCAGATTATAATAGCCGGTTTTAAAAGCTTGGCGGTGAGCTGACCCACAAAAGGACGGCTCCTGCCTTACTGGAAAGAAAATGCTTTTTGTCCGGCACAAAATAAAAGGATTCTCCCTTTTTTGCCCGAAAAACCTGGCTTCCGATGTGAATGGCAACAGAACCCTGCAGCACATAGCCGAACTCCTCTCCTTCATGGGGATTATCCGGATAGGTTTCTCCGCCTGCTTCTAAGGTCAGAAGAATTGGCTCCATCATATTCTTTTGGGCATTGGGAATGATCCACTTAATCTCATTTTTTAGTTCCGGGTCATATTTTTCAAAATAGTCTGACTTTCCGAATACGATTTGTTCGTCAGGACCTTCATAAAAAAATTCGCCTAAAGTAGTACCCAGACATTGAAGAATATCTGTCAGGGTTGCAATGGAGGGGGATGTCAGGTTCCGCTCTACCTGGGAAATAAATCCCTTGGACAGCTCGGAACGGTCGGCAAGCTCCTCCTGGGTGAGACCCTTTAATACCCGGAGTTCCTTTAATTTTAAACCGATATCCATGTATTGCCTCCCACTATGCAAAAAAGCTACAACTACATGATAATTAACCTTAAAGTTTACAAATACTAACTGACTATGAAAATAAGTAAAAAGTTTAGTAATAATAAACAGGCAGTAAGTACCATTATACAGAAAAATACTGTCCTGTCAATATGCTAAAGAAGGATTTTTGAGTTTTTTTTGACAGATGCTCCCGCCGACCTGATGTATCATACGGTCAGCGCAGCCAGTACCCTATCTTTTCTGGGGCAGACCCTGCGAAGACCTACAGCAAGGATTCGGGACTTTTACAGGAAACCATGAAGGTTCAACATTAAATGCTCATAATAAATTAATACTTGTATATTTGAAGGAATAATGATACGATAAGCAGGATAAATTTATATTAGGAAATTACTGGGAGGAAATAATATGGGACTGATAATACCCAAAGACTATGATCCTCATCTGACAGTCCGGGAGACACAGGAGGCAATCAAATACATTCGTGATACGTTCCAGAAGGAATTTGGCCGGGAGATGCACCTAGAGAGGATCTCTGCGCCCTTGTTTGTAGAACAGTCCAGTGGATTGAATGACAACCTTAACGGTGTGGAGCGTCCGGTTGGATTTGATATGTATGCATTTCCCGGAGAAAGGATTGAGGTGGTTCAGTCTCTTGCCAAGTGGAAGAGAATGGCTCTTAAAGAGTATGGCTTCCAGCCGGGAGAGGGTCTTTATACCAACATGAACGCTATCCGCCGGGATGAGGAGCTGGATAATCTTCACTCCTGCTATGTAGATCAATGGGACTGGGAAAAGGTAATTACCAGAGAACAGAGAAACACAGAAACCCTGAAAGAGACCGTATGTACAATCTTTAAGATCATTAAGCATATGCAGCATGAGGTTTGGTATAAGTATCCGGAGGCTGTTAAGCATCTGCCGAAAAACATTACCTTTGTGACCTCCGAAGAGCTGGAGGAACGCTATCCTGATAAAACGCCTAAGGAGCGAGAGAATCTGATTACCAAAGAGCACGGGTGTGTGTTCCTGATGAAAATCGGAGAAAAGCTGAAAAACGGAAAGCCTCATGACGGCAGAGCGCCGGATTACGATGACTGGCAGCTTAACGGGGATATTTTGTTCTGGTATGATCTGCTGGATTGTGCCTTGGAGATCTCCAGCATGGGAATCCGGGTCGATGAAAAATCGCTGGATGAGCAGCTTGCTAAGGCGGGATGTGATGACAGAAGAAATCTCCCTTATCACAAAATGCTTCTGGCAGGTGAGCTTCCCTGTACCATAGGAGGCGGAATTGGGCAGTCCCGCTTATGTATGCTTCTTTTGAACCGTGCTCATGTGGGAGAGGTTCAGGCAAGTCTTTGGCCGGAAGACATGCGGAACGTGTGCCGCGAGAATCATATTTTCCTGCTGTAAACCTCCATGCGCCCGGCAATGGATGCATCACCACTTATGAAAGACTGGCGGGTGCATTTGGCATCTCTGAATTTAAATCGCCTCCGGCGATAGGGCTTTCGCAGTGAAAATAAGATTTGCAGCAGCCCCTTTTGCCAAAGCGGCTGATTCCGAAAGGGGCTTCTGCAAAATCCGGTTACGAAGTGGCATTTTCTATTTCCGTTAGCTGTGCTACACGTCGGTCATGACGTCCTCCTTCATAGGCATTGTCCAGCCATTCATCCACAATCATTTTCGCCATCTCTGTACCGATTACCCGTGCGCCAAAGGTCAGAACATTGGTATTATTGTGCATGCGGGACAAGCGTGCGCTGTATGGTTCACTGCAGGTACAGACCCGGATTCCTTTGATCTTTCCTGCCGCAATTCCGATCCCGATTCCGGTTCCACAGATGGCAATTCCATAATCTGCCTCTCCCGAAGCCACAGCACGTCCGACTTTTTCTCCATATTCCGGATAATCACAGCTTTCACTGGTATCAGTCCCAAAATCAATTACTTCATAGCCCTTTGTTTTTACATAATCCCGAATGATGGTTTTCATCTCTACTGCGGAATGATCATTTCCCATTGCTATTTTCATGAAGGTCTCCTTTTTCGTATAGTCTTCATTCTATTAATAACTCATAATAATTCAATGTTTTCTTCAGGCTCTGTCAAAGTTCTGCCTTTGCGCACCTTGCCATCAGCAAAAAGTCTGCCACTGTCAGCGCAGCCATGGCTTCCACCACTACCACGGCCCTAGGAACTACAATAGGGTCATGACGTCCTTTCACAGTAATTTCCACATTTTCGCCGGCGCGATTTGCGGTTTTCTGCGATCTTGCAATGGATGGAGTCGGCTTAAAAGCAGCCCGGAATACAATATCGCTTCCATCACTGATTCCTCCTAAGATTCCGCCGGAATGATTGGTCTTTTTTTTGATTTTTCCCTGAGAATCAGCATAAAATTCATCATTGTTTTCAGAGCCGCGGCTTTTAGCTGCCGCAAAGCCATCTCCGATCTCAAAGCCTTTTACTGCTCCGATTGACATAACTGCTTTTGCCAGACACGCGTCCAGCTTGTCAAAGACAGGTTCTCCGATGCCTGCCGGAACTCCGCGGATCAGACATTCCACAACGCCTCCTGCAGAATCCTGAGCTTCCATAAGGCTGTCCAGATAGACGGCCGCCTTTTCTGCTGCTGCCATATCTGGCATGTACAGCCGATTTTTGTCCCGGGACGTCAAATCAAACCGGTGGGGATTGATCTCTATCTCTCCGATGCTTTTGGTATAGGCATTTACCGAAATTCCATAAGAAGCAAGCAGTTTACATGCTACAGCCCCTGCAGCAACCCTGCCGATGGTTTCTCTGCCTGAGGATCTGCCTCCGCCTCGGTAATCTCGGAATCCATATTTGACGTCAAAGCAGTAATCGGCATGCCCTGGACGGTACACATCCATAATCGCGGTATAATCCCGTGATCTTTGATCTTGGTTTCTTACAATGAGTGTAATGGGTGTTCCGGTAGTTCTCCCTTCAAATACTCCTGACAGAAGTTCTGCCTTATCTCCCTCCTGCCGTGCCGTGGTGAACCTGTCCTGTCCGGGTTTTCTCCGGTTCAGATACTGCTGGATATCCTCCTCACACAAAGAGAGTCCCGCGGGACAGCCGTCAATGGTTACACCAACGCCCTTGCCGTGGGACTCCCCCCATGTCATAATTCGAAATATAGTGCCAAAGGTTGAGCCTGCCATGATTTCCTCCATTTTGTGCATGTTTCACAGCATATTATGCCCCATATAAGTACAAACAGGTATGGGTGAAATGCTTTTTCCACCCATTTTCCCTGCGTATGGTAACACAATATTTTACTTTGGATGAATTACCATTTTAGCCATTTTCATAAGAGGTAAAATGGTAATTCGGCCAAAGCATGTCCTGTTACGGTGCTACTCTTACAATTGCACAGCAGTTAGGCTGATTGCATTTTAGCTCCTTGGCGCACATGACCAGCAGACCTTTCTCATAATCTACAGCGAAAAAGGTAATATTCCCGCTCTCATGGTTCATTACGGCAATGTGTTTATTATCCGGAAATACGGCAATATCCTTGGGATATTCTCCGCTGGGCGGAAGGCTGCACAGAAGCTCCAGCATTCCGGTTTCAGCATTTCTTCTGAAGACAGAAACGGTTTCATCTCCGGCATTTCCGCAATAGACATATTGCTGGTCCTCCGAGAAACGCATACAGCATGCCGCGGCAATCTTCTTGCCCTTTGGTCCCATCGTGGAGATGGTCTGAATCTTTTCAATCTGCGGCACTCGATCTTTTCCCTCATAGGTGTATACATCAATAACATTTTTCTGCTCATACATCAGATAGATGAATTTGCCGTCATTGCTGAATCGAAAATGCCTGGGTGCTGATTCTCTTTCGCATCGGATTGCGTCTACCTGAATCAGCCGTTCCTCCTTATCATTGAAGCGATAAATCTGCACCTGGTCCATGCCGGAGTCGGCCGTCAAAACATATTTGTGGTCCGGAGTACGTCTGGTGCATGTAATGTGAGGCCGGAAATTCCTCTCTGCAACACTTCCCATGCCTTTATGGAACACACCGTCAACAATCTCGCCTACGCCGCCGTCTCTGCGGAGCCGAAGAACCGTGGTCTTGCCGTCATGATAGCCTGAAACAAAGATATACTTGTCCCCCGTGTCAGTAGATAAATGGCAGCCTCTCATACCATTGATCTTGGTACTGTTCAGTCGGGAAAGGCTTCCGTTCTGGAGAATACGGAATGCCACTACACCTTCATCGGCAATGGAGTATAAGGTGTCTCCGTTTTTGGAGGCGATCACATAGGAGGAGTTGTCCACTTCCACCTCGCAACGCTCCTCAAATTTCCCTTTCTCCACATCCACATCGTAAACGGTGATTCCTTTTGCCTTGCCGGTGTAGGAGTAAGACCCTACATACGCCATATACTTTGCCATAATTCTCTCCTCCTCATATTGTTGCTGTTTTCATCATACCACAACTTTGAAAAAAAATCCATTCACAATATGGTTTCCATAAGTAATAATGCTCTGACGGTAAAAACATGCCGACCATCCATCTTTGAAACCGTCAGAGCTTTGTCATATCCTTGTTTTTTAATCAGTTGTGTTAACTGCGCCGATCCTCTACTAAGAAGGTTTGAACAGCGTCGGACGACGGATTCCAGTTCATGACATACAGGGTGTAGATGCGGTTGGAATTGAGATTAAGAGGCACGGACAGCAGGGTATTGTTGGGACGCTGAGGACGGCTGATCTGTGCAGTATAGCTTCCTGCAGTGACCCGGCTGAAGGAGGTTACATCCTGGAATGGAATAGAGGAGAATACCAGGTTCCCTAACCTTACATTAACCGCACCGCTGTAGTAGGCTACATTTGCCACTCGGATACAGGCACTGAAAGCATTGGTGGCACAGGCTGAATCAGACACAGGAAGAAGGTCCAGTCCGGATGCCGTGTTAATAATCACAATGGTAGTCATGCCATCGCCGATATAAACCGGTTTCTGAACATAGATATATCCATTGGATCCAGATAAAGTAACAGTCTGATAGCCCTGATTGACCTGGCTGTAGCGGGTAATGGCGCCCTGGTCAAGGCTTGAGGCAACATTGGTATTGCCGATGGTGACAGAAAACGGGTTATAGTTGACGGCGGCATTTAAAACCCGGACGCCTGCCGGCATCCATTGATTGAAGTTGCAGAACCGGCAATTGTTGTTAACCTGCGGCAGTAAAACATCATTCATAGGATAAGTCCTCTCATGGGTTGAATTATACTGTATGATATTCCGCAGGATTTGCTGTGTGTGACAACATTTTGCGGAAAAATATGGCAGATAAGCATGCTTCTGGAAAAAAATGGGAGCTGTTATAGCGGATTTCAAAAATCTGAAAATCAGAGTGTGAATCTTGCTTGAAAAACATGTCTATTCTTGGTATACTATAAGACAAATTTCGCAGAGGAGAGGATTATGAAAAAGGGATGGAAATATCGTTTACTTAGTGGATTTTCAGTAATGATTCTGGCAGGGGCTGTTCCCATGGCAGTATATGCAGAGGAGGAGAGTGCAGCCCAGGCGCAGGAGGCTTCGGCAGAGACGGCAGGGGAGACAGACGGGGAAGACCCGGCTCTTGTCATGGAAGCGGCCATTGATCATTATTTTGCAGGCAGCGTGTTTACCGGTGATTCGGTGATGATGGGATTTCGGAATTATGCAATGAACCGAAGAAATACCTATCTGGGAGGAATCCAGTTTTTGGCTTCCGGCAGCTTTTCGGTTCACAATGCTTTATGGCCCGTTTCCTCAAAAAGTGTGCATCCGGTGTTTCAGGGGCAGCAGCGGCCGGTATGGGAGTCCGTGGGGATGCTGCAGGCAAAAAGAATTTTTATGTTTTTCGGTCTCAATGACATGAATATGGGAACTTTGGAAAATACCTGTGACTGCTATGCTCAGGTTATTGCAAATATTAAGGCTCATTGTCCGGACGCGGAGATTCATATTATCAGTATGACCTATACAAAGCAGGGAAAGGGCAGAGGTAATTTAAACAATACCAATATCCGGCGCTTTAATGAGCTTTTAAAGCAGATGGCACTTCAAAACGGATGGGGATTTGTGGATCTTGCTTCACATCTGTCAGATGCTAATGGAGATCTTCCGGCAGAATACTGCAGCGATAATTATGTTCATCAGACCGGGGCTGCCTACGATGTGTGGTCTGCAGTATTGCGGGAGTATGCCAGGACTCAGATTGAGGGAACCAGTCAGTTTCCGGTAAACGGCCAGAAGCCGCAGACAGACGACAATCTTCAGGAATCTCAGGAGACTGCATCGTCAGAAACAGAGGAAACCCCAGAAGATGAACCAGAAACACAGGTGTCCAGGGTTTTGACGTCTGGAGGGAACACAAGCCAGACCGGTCCTGGAGTAAAGGCAGACTAGTACATCATTTTCTTAATTCTTATAAAAAGAGGAATAAAAAATGCTGTACTAGAAGGATTACTTAATAAAATTCAGATAAAACCAGAGAAAGGGATAAAGAAATGATGATAAATACAAGAAGTTTTAAGAGAGGCGCTTATCTTTTGGCAGTTGTTCTGATGCTTGGAGCATGCGGAAAGTCGGAAACAGCAGATTCTTCTGCTGCAGAAAGTACGGCTGCAGAGACAGCCGTGGAGGAAACCACTGCGGCAGATGCAGAAAATGAAAGCAAGGAAACAGAAAAACAGGAGGAGACCGAGGAAACCAGCGGAGAGGCTGAGGAGACCACGGAAGCCGAAGAAACCGAGTCTTCTGCTGAGGAGAAAGCTTCTGAAGCCGGTACAAAGGAAGCGGCTAAGGAAGAAACAAAAAAGGAGACAGAGGCAGCTACTGAAGCAGCACTGCTTTCTGAACCAGCGCCGGAGACCGTCCCGGAGACAACAGCTCCCCAAAACACAGGCAAAAGTGTGAAGGATATTTATGGAGAGATTACTCAGAAGGTTGCTCTTAATTCTCCTATGGTTGTTCCAGATGATTTTATTTCTAATTATTATGGGATCGATGTAGGCTCTTTGGAGGAATATGTGTTTTCTATGTCAGAAGCAGCGATTTCTGCAGAGACCGTGGCGATTCTCAAGGCAAAGGATGCAGGAAGTACGGCAGGATTGAGCGCTGCTCTCCAGACGGTTATTGATCAAAAAAAGTCAGAGATGGAGAATTATCTTCCAGACCAGTTTCAGATTGTGGATAAAAGTTCAGTGAAGGTCAATGGAAATTATGTGTATCTGGTAATATCGGATCAGGCGGATGCCATTAACCAAATCATTCAGGCAGGAATCCAGTAGAGCGGGGGAGAAATATGGTTTTCAGCAGTATTCCATTTTTATTTTTCTTTCTTCCTCTTTGTTTGCTTTTCTATTATGCAGTTTCGTGTTTACCATGCATTTTGCATGGTAAACATTCTTATGTTATGGGGCAGTCAAAGGATTTTCCAGGGAGAAGTGGATATCGGATTCCACTGCAGAATGGAATTTTACTGGTTTTCAGCCTGATTTTTTATGCATGGGGAGAGCCGGTTTATATTTTGCTGATGCTGTTTGCTTCAGCAGTGGATTTTGGAAACGGACTTTTGATGGAGCGTTTTGGAAGCAGCCGGGGAAAAAGACGGATTTTTTTGATGAGTTCTGTCATAATTAATCTTTCCGTTCTGGCTTTTTTTAAATATGCAGATTTTGTTTTAGGAACTATAAACGGGATTTTCCACACAGAAATTCCCCTTCTTAATATTGGTCTGCCAATTGGAATTAGTTTTTTTACCTTTCAGACTATGAGCTATATTATAGATCTGTACCGGGGTCAGGTTCCGGTAGAGAAAAATTATCTGACTTATTTAACCTATGTATCCATGTTCCCTCAGTTGGTGGCTGGCCCTATTGTTCGGTTTTCCACGGTGAATGAAGAATTGCATGAGCGGCAGATCAGTATGGAAGGGTTTCAGAGAGGTTTGTTCCGATTTATGCAGGGATTGTTTAAGAAGGTTTTGATTGCAAACCAAGTGGGTGCGCTTTGGGAGGAAATACGGATTTTGGAGACAGGACAGTCTTCTGTAGCTGTGTGCTGGCTGGGAGCCGTTGCCTTTACTTTGCAGCTTTATTTTGATTTTAGTGCTTACAGCGATATGGCTATCGGAATGGGATGGCTGCTGGGATTCCATTTTCCGGAAAATTTTAATTACCCTCTTTGGTCTGTGTCAGTTACGGATTTTTGGAGAAGATGGCATATTTCTTTATCTACCTGGTTCAAGGACTATGTATACATTCCTTTGGGAGGGAATCGGAGAGGGGTAAAAAGGCATTTAATCAACATGATGGTAGTTTGGTTTCTGACCGGACTCTGGCATGGCGCAGCCTGGAACTTTGTGCTGTGGGGATTATATTATGGTATTTTGCTGATATTGGAAAAATATGTATGGGGGAAAAAATTGGAACAGCTTCCCTCTTTTTTCCGCCATCTATATACAATCGTGATTGTGGTGACAGGCTTTGTGCTGTTTGTGTTTGACGATATGAAGCTTTTGCAGGATTATTTGCTTTCTATGGTGGGTTGTAGAGGAAATGCCCTGTGGGGAACCGAGTGTATTTGGTATCTGAAAAATTACGGTGCAGTGCTTTTGGCGGCTTTGATGCTTGCCTTTCCTTTTTATCCCTGGCTTTGTAAAAAAAGGGATGAAGGGGGAGACGGCAGAAGGATGCTGATTTCTTTAGCCGGGATGCTTGGATATCTGGCACTTTTTGGACTGACTACAGCCTATTTGGTTAATGATACCTACAACCCATTTCTATATTTCCGTTTTTGAGGAGGAAGGCAAATGCGGAGCATTTTTAGGATGCCTTCCGACGACATGCCGCCGAACATAGGTGAGGGGGCGTTACCCTGAAACGAGAGAGGACAGAATATGATAAGAGAAAATACAATCCGTGCTTTGGCTTCCGTTTTATTGACAGCCTCAGTGCTGATTCTTTCCATAACATTCCTTCTTTTAAAAAAACAGGAATTTTCTGAAAACGAAAATCGGTATTTAGAGCCGCTTCCTGCCCTTACTTGGGAGTCTGTGAAAAGCGGACAATATATGGAGAATATAAATTCCTATCTCTGCGATCATTTCCCCTTTCGAGATTTTTTTATCGGCCTGAAGACCAGAACAGAAATTACTCTGGGAAGGAGAGAAATCAATCAGGTTTTTATTGGCAGGGATGGTTATTTGATTGAAAAATATCAAAAGCCTGTGAATACAGAGCAAATTTCCCGGACATTAAAGACCTTTGGAGAAAAGGAAGAACTGACGGGAAAAGAGCTTCATCTAATGTTAGTGCCTACTGCTATTTATACCTACAAAAACAAGCTTCCCGAATTTGCGCCGGCTGCGGACCAGATGGAAACCGCAGAGAAGATCTATCAGGATTCGGGCCTTTTGTCGATTGACTGCAGTCAGGATTTGCTGGCACATCAGCAGGACGGGCAGCTTTATTATCGGACTGATCATCATTGGACTACTTACGGGGCCTATGTGGGATATCTGGCTTTTTGTCGGGAGAAAGGGCTTGTACCGGTATCTTTGGATGAATTGGAGGCCGAGACAGCAGCAGAAGATTTTTGTGGGACTATTTATTCCAAGGTGAACGATTATAGTCAGAAGGGGGATAAGATTACGATTTATCGGAATCCGTCTGATAAGCTGACTGTGTATTATGAGGATACTAAAGAGACTACTGACAGTCTTTATAATTTGAAATATGCCCGCAAAAAAGATAAATACTCACTATTTTTGGATAACCTTCATCCTTTGATTGAGATTACTAATGAGAATGCAGAGTCGGAAAGAGAGTTGGTTCTGATTAAGGACAGTTATGCTAATTCTATAACTCCGTTTTTGGCACATCATTTTAAAAAGATTTATGTGTTTGATACCCGGTATTATAAGTGGGGTCCGTCCAGCTTTATAAAAGGACATGAGGGAATAACAGATGTGCTGATTCTTTATAACATGAATACTGTGGATACAGATTTGGGGATTCGGGGTATCTATTAAAATATGTTATGCATGGCTGGATATCCTGTCTTTTAGTCAGACATTTGTGGACAAAAAAAGCCTTTCCCATTCACATCTCACTCATCCAAAGGATTTGTTGAAAGAATTGAAGCAGTATAAAAAGTGATTGATGGACGAAAAAAAATGTGGTATACTTTTTGATAAAAGTGGCACTCAAGAGTATAGTTATTTGCCAAATGATTAGGGATTGTCCTGAAAATAAGAATATGTCGGCAAGTCATTTGCTCACGGGTATATTTTGGGTCGTATAAGAGTCGTCAATGAATATCTGCCGGAATGCCAGGATATTGGTTTTTGGAAATCGAGGTAGAGTACTGGCGGGAAACAGGAGGAGAACAATGGAAATCATGTATTTTATGGGCGGTGTGCTGTTGGTGATTATATTTGCGGTGGTTGCTACCGTGACAACCGTGGCGACTGCTGCTGCTGCTATAACCATGGAAGAAGACGAAGAAGAAGATTGATGGAAGAAGGTCCGGCCGTGCTTTTGAGAGTTAAAAGTGTAGTAAGATATGGCATGGGGCTTGTTTTCTGTATGAAGATTAAGTGTGTGAAAGGCTATGGACAATGTTGTGTCTATAGCCTTTTTGACAAAAAGTATTGGTGAATTTAGATCATTTCTTTTGAAGCTCTTATGCTTCAGAATTCCTTCCCATGAATGGGAGCGTTATTACAGTTCGTTTATTATCTCTGTTATTTCCATACTACGCATACGTTTTGACGGCGCGTAAACCGCAACAATGATCGTTGCCAAAACGAATAAAAGTATTCCCAAAAGAGGAACAGCAGGTACATTCCAGACAGCATAGCTAAAGTGAGATGCAATCAGAATGTGATAAAGCCATTTACTTATCAAAAGACCAATGGTGCAGCCAACAGTGCAACCAGTTGCAGCATAAGTAAATGCTTCGGCAACTATCATTTTGGTAATTTGATGTCCATCCATTCCGACTGCCCGCATTGCCCCATATTGTTTTATTCTTGCATATACACTCATGGAAATGTTGTTGATAATGTTCAACGCTGCAACCAACGTGACTACAGCTAAAAATCCATACACACAGAGCACAAATGCTGTATATGTGCCTGTGGTACGCTCATCGCGTTTATCTTGAAAAATACAATTTTTATCTAAGATACTGCTGATCGCGGTTATTTCCTCATCAGTTATATCGTCTGCTGTCTGCGCCATAAGAAGCGAATAATCAGTTATACCGGTTAGACGGATAAAAGTTTCGCCGGAAGTAATGAGAGTGATTTTACCATTAGTAAGTCCGTCATTGCTAAAAGGGTCATATTTTAATAAACCAGCTATTTCGAGTTCTTCATTTTTGATCCATATCCTATCTCCGATTTTTAATGTGCTGTCTTTATCCCAGGTGGCAATTATATAACTGCTGTTACCAGATACCTTTGAAATATCACTGCCTTTTTTGAGAATTTCATCTTTTGAAAGGCACTTTAATTCAAATTCATCATAAGAAATCATGTCAATCATACATGATGTTCCCTTATTTTTATCCATTGTCGCGGGAACATCTAAAATACTTCTGCGTCCAAAAATGCGTTTTATGCCCGGCATGCTGTTTATGGTATCAAGCAGTTCGTTATCGATCGAATTGGAGTTGTCGCTGCTTGAAATGCTGATATCAGCGGTACTTGATGATTGCGGCATCAGGTAGTTGACAAAATCTATTAACACCAAAAAACTTAAAAACAATATGATGCTAAGTGCGAAGGAGCCTGTCATAAGCATTAGATTTTTCTTTGCTGATATTGCATGATGAATGCCAAGAGCTGTTTCGATTTTGAAAATGTGTGTATTTATTGTATGATGCGGTTTTTGAGGATTTTCCAAATTTCCTGTAACCGCTGTAACAGGAGATACTTTTGCAGCTCGTTTTGCAGGAGAACTTGCTGCAAGCAGCACTGTAGTAATACCTACGACAACTCCGCTAATAATCCCTATTATGCTAATGCCAAAAAGGGGTATACCAGAAAATTCTTCGCCGACAAGAAAACGTAAAGCAGCGCATAGCCCCCATGTGAATACAATTCCGAGTATAACACCTAATGGAATAGCCGTTTTACACCAATTCAAAGCTTCCAATCTTACAAAACGAATAATCTGTTCCTTACTCATTCCAATACAGCGCATCATTCCGAAAAACTTTGTCCTTTGGACTACATTGGTGTTTATCGTGCTGGAAATCATTAAGACACCTGCAATCAGTACCAATATAAATAGAACCATTGCCGTTAGAAACAGGGTTTGTGCCATTGTGCTACTAAGCATGTCTTGGTATGTCAGATTTTCATGTTTTTCCAATAACCTTGTCCGTTCTATTTGAACGCCTATGTCAGCCATGCTGAAAATAGAGGTTACTAAGAAAACAGCAAATATAATACATAATAACGTCATGCGGTTCTGTCGTTTTCGTACCTTTGCAGAAAGCGGAATAAGACTGAGATAGCTTTTCATTCGCGGTACCTCCCTAAATCCGTAAGTACGCCATCTGACACCTGCAATACCCTGTCTGCGGTTTGTGCAATGCTGCGGCTATGGGTAATCATAATAATGGTCTGTTCATATTTTTTAGATGCTTCTTTCAGCAAAGCAATTACTTCGCTGCTGTTTCGTGTGTCAAGATTTCCAGTAGGTTCGTCCGCAAGAATAAGAGACGGGTGTGTAATAAGGGCACGTCCAATTGCCACACGTTGCTGCTGGCCTCCGGATAACTGACTCGGCAGATGATTGCGGCGTTCTTGCAGATTAAGTACTGTAAGCAGTTCCTCCAAATACTTTTTATCTGGCTTTTGGTAGTCAAGCAGTACCGGGAAAATGATGTTCTGTTCAACGGTTAATTCTGGAACAAGATTAAATGCCTGAAAGATAAATCCGATATTTCTCCGTCGGAAAATGGTAAGCTTTCGGTCATTCATGGCGAAAATATCTGTGCCGCCTATAACTACTTTGCCGGACGCAGGTGTGTCAAGTGCGCCGATCATATTAAGAAGAGTACTCTTTCCGGAGCCGGATTCTCCAATGATAGCCACATATTCGCCCCTTGGAACGGAAAAGCTGACCTTTTTTAATGCGTGTACGGCAGCTTCTCCGCTGCCATAAGTCTTACAGAGATTCTTGACTTCTAATAAGTCCATTGTATTAATACCCCTTTCTGTTTTGATAGCTCCAATATAACAAAGGAATCCTACACCAATATTACAAAGATCCTACAATTTTGTAGGAATTAAAAAATTGATTGTGAAAGAGGTACCTCTGTTTAACGAGCTGTCTGATTCAATCGTTCCGTTATGGGCTTCTACAATTGCCTTTGTAAGCGGCAGCCCAAGACCAATACCTTGTGTATCTTTAGAAAAACGGCTTCGGTAAAAGCGTTTGAAAATATGGTGTAAATCTTCCGGGCATATGCCGCTGCCATTATCCTCCACGGAAATCTGGACAACAGAAGCAAATGCCTGCCACTTAATATGGATCAAGTCACCCTTTTTGGTGTGGTCAAGGGCATTTTTGACAAGGTTGCTGATCGCTTCGATTATCCAGTTACGGTCACATAAAAATGTAATTGCCTTACTGCCTGATAAATAAATTGTTTTTCCCTCCTGTTCAGCGCGGAATAAAAAATGCTGCTTTACATTTTCTGCAAGCTCGGATACATTTTCTAATGACTTCTCCAATGTAATCATGCCGGCATCCAGCTTTGTGATTTTCAAAAGATTTTGTACCAGTATTTCTATGCGGTCAAGCTCCTGCTCGGAAAGTTGACTAAATTTCTGTATATTTGGGAGTTCCTTTGTTTCTTCCTGTATAATGCCGTTGTAAATATTAAGAGCAGCAAGGGGGGTTTTTAGCTGATGGGAAATATCGGATATGGTATTTCGCAAAAACTCTTTTGCATTTTTTTCACTTTCACTGTGGGCATTTAAGATAGCAACTAAAGAGTTTACTTCGTGGAATAGTCTGTATAGCTTGCCCTCATCGTTACACTCAATGGTAATTTCTTTATTGCCGGATATATATTCTGTAATCTGTGATATGGCATTTTCCATAATTTTGTGCTGTTCCCTGAAATATCCATAGCAGAGCACCAAGATAGCAGCCGTCATACACAGACTGCAAATTATAATATAATACGCCGCATTTCCCACTTTAGAGCCAGCTAATAGCATTGAAATCAGTGTAAAAGCCAGAACACATAATAAGATACTAATAAAGAGATTTTTTATTTTTTTGTTTACAAATATTTTCACCATACACCTCAAGCTTCTTCATTCCATTTATAGCCCATACCACGAACCGTAACAATTCGTTTCGGTTCTCCCGGATTATCTTCAATTTTTGTCCGGAGTCTGCGGATATATACGGAAACGGAATTGTTATCTATATAGCTTTCATTACAATCCCATAGTTTTCCTAAGATCTGTTCTGAGGAAAGTATATGGCCGGGATTTTCCATAAACAGGCATAACAATTTATATTCACTTGCCGTCAATGCAAGCAGCTTTCCCTGCTTATAAGCCTCCCCTTTCAGAAGATTAATATTTACATCATGGGAGCTTAATTCTGTAACAACAGTATTAAAATTTTCGCTCCTGCGAAGAAGCGCGTTGATTTTTGACAGAAATACAGCTAATTTAAAAGGCTTTGTTATATAATCGTCGCCTCCAATATCAAGTCCCATAATAATATCTGTTTCTTCGTCAGCGGCAGTCAGGAATATAATAGGCACTTTTGAGATCCGGCGTATCTTTTTACAAAAATCAAATCCGGAGCCATCCGGAAGCGATACATCCAGAATAACTAAATCATATTTTTTGCTGGTCCATATTTTGTCAGCTTCCAGTGTAGTGCGGGCAACTTCTATCTCGTATCCCTGCTTTTTTATAGCGAAGGAAAGTCCATTAATTAAACTCAAATCGTCTTCCAGTAAAAAAAGCCGTTTCATTGGTTATTCCCATCCTCTTTATAAATTATAAATTTCAAATTATTATCTGCTTTATAATATAAATCAACCACAGTCAATTTCCAACTTTTTCTTTTATACTTATTATAATTTGTTAAAATACTAACATATTATGCTTTTTATTATAGCAGATCTATTCTGTTTTTCCATTTATTTAAATATTTTACGAATGGCTTTTTTACATCTGGACAAGAGTAGGTAGAGCAAAAACCAGCCTGCACAATGAATGCCAAGGATTATCATATCTTTACCAGCGGCTGCCATGGAAGAACCGCCAGACGCATGAATGACAGTCACTGTATTTCTGAGCGGAGTATTAATAATCAAATAAATTCGAAAATTCAGGACCTGAAAGAGCTCTTTATACATAGAAAATCTAAGAATTGGGCTAAAGTTATAGTGAAAACGGCTTTCTTAGGCAGATATTTTTTCTTTTTATATCCAAACACCGAAAAAAATAGATATTTCAGGTTGTCTGACAAAACGGGATCGATTAGTCATTAAATTGTCACTTTTATTTGCTATAATGTAATTTAAAGGTAGTCTGACTGCAGGCAAGTATGAAGGAAGGAAAATGGGTTGTGGTTGATCTATATTATATTGAGGATGATTCTAATATTGCAGTTATGGTAAAAGAATATCTGGAGAAGAGGAACTTTAAGGTAACAATTTGCGTGACGATTGCACAGGCGAAGCAGTTATTAAAGGAGCATGTTCCAACCCTTGTTCTATTGGACTGGAACATGCCGGATGGTCATGGGGACAGCTTGTGCCAGTGGATTCGCAGGAAATGGAGAGAACTGCCTATTATTTTTCTCACAGTTCGTGGGGATTGTACGGATATTGTTTCGGGTTTTAAAAACGGTGCAGACGACTATGTGGTGAAGCCATTTGAATTAGAGATACTACATTCAAGGATTTTGGCATTACTGCGCAGAACCGGCAATGTAGCAGAACAATATCTTTCTTGTGACGGGATTTTGATTGACCAAAACCGCCATGCCGTTTTCTGTCATTCAGAAGAAATATTGTTAAGCACAGCAGAATATCAGTTGCTTTTGTATCTGATGAAGAACAAGGGTAAAACGGTTGCCAGAGAAAAGATTTTGGAGCAGATATGGGATGTGAATGGCAGCTATGTGAATAATAATACATTAACCGTTACGATGAAACGGTTACGGGATAAGCTTTATCAGCCAAAGTGTCTGAAAACAGTCAGAAGTGTGGGGTACCGCATGGAGGATACGATATGAGTGAAAAGAAATATAGGTTCGTCACTTTGGGTTTTGTATTTTCTGTCAGCTTGATTGCTGCCGCTGTTTCTGTTCTGTTTGTTTCATACCATTACAGCAGTATTCCGTTTGACTTGTTAAATGCAGTTTGTGGCGAAGTGATGGAACAGAATCCTGAAACAAAAAAGATAATTTCTGCGGCATTAAAGGAATATACAGAAGGAAATCCTGACGGTGCAGCGGAAGAAGATGTGTTATCTGCATTGGGATACCGTATTTCTGATTTTTCAGGCCTCACCTGTGGACAGAATGTTTTGTTTGCGGTAACAGGTTTTATGACAGGAGTCCTGCTTTTTCTTTTTACTTTTTTCTATCGGAACAAAATGGAAGCCATGCGAATCCAGGCATTAGCGGAGTATCTGGAACAGGTGAATATCGGAAAGGCAGCCGTTCTGTCCACTTCCGGAGAGGATGATTTTTCTAAGCTGGAAGATGAAATCTATAAGACAGTGACATTTCTTTATCAAACGAAGGATTCAGCGGTACAGGCTAAGAATGATTTTGCGGAAAATCTGTCTAATATTGCACATCAGATCAAAACGCCGATTACAGCCATTTCCCTTTCTGTCCAAATGATGAAGCTTCAGATGATAGAGCAGAATATTGACAGTAAGCATCTGGAACAGATAGAAAAACAGCTTTTACGTCTGACTCATCTTGAGGAGGCTCTGCTGGTCTTATCCAGGATTGATGCCGGAACGTTATATTTACAAAGAGATGAGGTGGATGTTTTTACTCTTCTTGTCCTTGCAGCGGACAATCTGCAGGAGCTGTTTGCCGGTTCTGGTACTTCTGCTGATATACCGGAGCTGGGTGAGATGCTGGTAATTGCAGATTTGGACTGGACCATGGAGGCAGTGATGAATCTGATGAAAAACTGTATGGAGCACAGTCCCGGGGGAACGATCCATTGTTCTTATGCACAGAATCCGCTTTATACAGAAATTCTGATATGGGATGATGGAGAAGGGTTTGCAAAAGAAGATATTCCTCACATCTTTGAGCGGTTTTACCGGGGGAAGAATGCAGGTGAGGGTGGTATTGGGATCGGGCTGGCTTTGTCGAAAGAGATGATAGAACGTCAGAATGGAACCATACGGGCAAAAAATAAGCCTGACGGCGGCGCTCTTTTTGAAATTCGTTTCTACAGTCACTGAGTTGTAACTTTCATTTGCTATACTGTGAAAGACACAAGAACCAGTTTTCATGGAAACATGCGGGCAGATGAAACACCAGAAGGGTGTACCAGGATGCCTTGAAAAAACATGCAGGAAGATGAAAGGAGAAAATCAAACATGGAGATTTTAAAATGTGAGGGTGTCAGGAAGGTATATGGTACGGGGGAAAATCAGGTAACAGCTCTTAACGGGATTGACCTGTCAGTCAGCAAGGGAGAATTTGTGGCAATCGTCGGAGCATCCGGTTCCGGTAAGTCCACTCTGCTGCATATTCTTGGCAGTGTGGATAAGCCCACAGAAGGAAAGGTTATGATAGAGGGAACCGACCTTTCTAAACTAAACCAGACACAAGCAGCAATTTTCCGGCGCAGAAAGGTCGGGCTTGTATATCAGTTTTATAACCTGATTCCCACCCTTACGGTGCGGAAAAATATCCTCATGCCTCTTGCCCTTGACAGGAAAAAGCCTAATCAAGAATATTTCCAGAAGATTGTGAGCTCTCTTGGTATTGCAGACAGGCTTGAGGCTTTGCCGAACCAGTTATCTGGCGGCCAGCAGCAGAGGGCTGCCATTGCGCGTTCCCTGATCTACCGTCCGGCTTTGCTTCTGGCAGACGAGCCTACCGGAAACCTGGATCAGAAAAATTCCAAAGAGATTATTGACATCCTAAAGCTTGCGGGCCGCAATCTGGAGCAGACCATTCTACTGATTACCCATGATGAAAAGGTGGCTTTGGAAGCACAGCGCATTATAACAATTGAAGATGGGCGTATTATCAGTGATGAGCGGCGGAGGTAATGGATATGTGGAAAGATTATTCATCAGGTTATATAAAAAATAACCGTTCCTCCAGCCTGTCCGTGATGATAGCGGCATTTATTTCGGCTCTGCTTTTATCTCTGCTGAGCGGGCTGTTTTATAATGCATGGAAATATGAGATTGAGAGAGTTGAACAGGAGGAGGGCGGCTGGCACAGCCGGATTATTGGGGAATTTACAGGCGAGGACATGGAGAATGTAAAAAATTTCGCCAATGTAAAGGATGCCGTAGTAAACGAAAAAGGTGATAAAGGTGGAGAATCGATATTAGACATTTATTTTGATAATATGGATTCGGTTTTTTCAGATACACGCCGTATTGCTGTACAAATAGGAGCTGCACCGGAAAAAATTGTCTATAATTATGAACTTCTGGCATTGTACCTGATCCGAGATTCCAGTGATCCGGCTCCAAGATTGTTGTTTCCGATGTTTATACTGATAACGCTTTTGGCCTCATTCTCGCTGATCATGATTATCCACAATTCCTTTGCAGTATCCATGAATGCACGGATTCACCAGTTTGGTATTTTTTCAAGCATTGGAGCCACACCAAAGCAAATTCGGGCATGTCTTTTGCAGGAAGCGGCGGCTCTTTGTGCAGTGCCGATTATTGTTGGGAGCCTGTTAGGGATTGCAGGCAGTATGGGGCTTTTGCAAATGGTAAATATCCTTTTAGGTAGCAGTATACCAGGACGGCATAAGGCAATTTTTGGGTATCATCCGCTGGTTTTGGGATTGACATTGCTTGTAACGATTATAACGATATGGATTTCTGCATGGCTGCCAGCAAAAAAATTAAGCAAGCTGACGCCGCTGGAAGCAATTAAAAATATCGAAGAATTACGGTTAAAAAGCCGGAAAAATTCTTATTTACTTATGCTGCTGTTTGGGGTGGAGGGGGAACTGGCCGGTAATGCCTTGAAAGCGCAGGGAAAAGCCTTACGGACAGCATCGTTATCTTTTATACTTGCGTTCCTGGCTTTTACGATTATGCAGTGTTTCTTTGCTATTTCCGAAATCAGCACAAGAGAAACCTATTTTGAGAGGTATCAGGGAGTATGGGATGTAATGGTTACAATTAAAAATGCTGATGTGGATACTTTTGAAGAAACCGATGTGCTTCAGGGGCTTGACGAGGTGAAAAGTGCTGTTGTTTATCAAAAGGCAGAAGCAAAGAGGGTGATTACAGAGGAGGAAATGAGTGAAGAAATGAAATCCTTTGGCGGATTTTCTCATGCTTCTGGTAAGTATGTAACACAGATGGATGGTGGATGGCTGGTAAATGCCCCGGTTATCATACTGGATGATAACAGTTTTTTGGCTTACTGTGAACAGATCAAAGTTACGCCGCAGCTTGATGGGGCAGTTATATTGAACCAGATCCGGGATGTGACAAATTCGGATTTCCGGCATCCGGATTTGATGCCTTATGTAAAAGAAGAAAACGCTGCAAGTGTTTTAAGACAGTCAAAAAATGAAGAAGCCGCCTATGGGGATACCTCCATGTCATACAGCGAAAAAGAGGAAATGACAGCAGTGATACCAGTTCTGGCTTATACAGAAAAAGTCCCTGTTTTAAGGGAAAAATATGCGGCCCTTGACTATTATGAGCTGGTACATTTTATCCCGGTATCTTTATGGAAAGAGATAAAGGGACAGATAGGAGGAATAGAAGAAGACAGTTATATCTGTGTCTTGGGTAAAGAAAATGGGTCATTGGAAGAACTGAAAATGCTTCAGGAGGAGATTGGACGGATTGTCAGTGGAAAATATACCATAGAATGTGAAAACCGTATCCAGGAATATGAGACAAATAGTAAACAGATCCAGGGAATGATGGCTGTATTTGGAGGTTTCTGCGTCCTGCTTGCGATGATAGGCATTGGCAATGTGTTTTCCAACACATTGGGGTTTGTACGCCAGAGGAAAAGGGAATTTGCAAGATATATGTCGGTTGGACTGACGCCGAAGGATCTTAGAAAAATGTTCTGCATAGAAGCATTGGTGATTTCCGGCAGACCGATTTTGATCAGTCTCCCGCTTGTAATCATTGCAACAGGGTATATGCTGAAAATAAGTTATGTTGAGGTGAGAGCATTTATGGCAGAGATGCCGCTGATTCCGATTCTTCTGTTTATGCTGGCTATTTTAGGTTCTGTAACACTGGCATATTACCTTGCATGGAGGAATGTACAAAAAATCAGTCTGGAAGAGGTTCTCAGAGACGACAGAATGATGTAAAATTAGGTGAGGAACTTCCTGCGGCGGTACAGGGCAATTATACTGGCGGTCGGAAAGACTGACCGCTCAGTATAATATGATGCACACAACTGCATAAGGAAATATGTTGTTTTACGGCTGTGGTTGGTGCGATACTCACGGCAGATTTCATTTGCCATGGCATATATCCGGGAAAGACCGTTTTTACTGATAAAAACGGCGAATTATACGTTGTGAATTCCTTCATTCCGGTAAGGCGTGGAAAAGAGCTGTCGGTGGAAAAAACACTGTGGCTTCTAAGAGAGGACGAAGCCATCCCGGACTGGCTGATACCCTTTGCCGATGAAGATGGGGGAAATCTTTTTTGTTTCAGTGTAAGGGAGTCCGACCATGGCGCAATCTATTATTACGACCATGAGTTTGAATACGGTGAGGACCCAGAGGAGCATGTGATCTATCTGGCGGAATCGCTGACAACGTTTATCAATTCTTTGGCTGAGGACGAGGATGATGAAGATTAAATGGATCAAGTACATCGCTGGATTGGCGGCGCTCCTCCTGGTGATTTGCCTGTTTCAGAGCTGCTGTGACACGTTGTTTGTTGCAAGTCGTGATGTCTATACCTCGCCCCAGGGGACAAACACCATCATTATTGAATACGACCATGTATGTCGGCCGTATGTCTACCAAAAAACGTGGTATGGAAAACGGGAGATCTGGATTTATCCCCGCAGCGGCTTTATGGAAACCGTGTCTTTCGGTGTGGAATGGTTGTCGGAGGACAAATTTCGAATGATCTACGATGATAAAGATGACGAATTGGACGAGGAATATTTCATTACGATACCTGAGTAAATACTATAGGAGGAGCTGCCTGATTTTATCATTGGATGGTACAACGACGCTTCCTTGGTGGGAAGGGGAAGGAAATTCATTCAGATGAGGAAGAAAATCATTGAATTTATGAGAGAAAACGGTATTATGGTTTTCGCAGAGGCAGACAGAGTAACGAGAATCGTACACATAGAAAAGCTGGGGGGTTTGGAACGCTGGGATCTGTTTCAGCAGCTGGTGCTGTATTCGGATGTGGATGTCTGGTGTGACAGTACAAGAAGCAGAATTCCCTTTCAGACATGGGGACAGGGAAATACCGGATGCCTCATCTCCTGCAGACAAAGAAGTTATCATTGGCAATTCAACCGATATTACATCGGTTGATATTAAAGCGTGAGGATTGTATCCTGAAAAGCATCTGCTGTATCTTCTTCATTCATTAGGATAGCAATGGAAATTTTATACATATCCTTCATATATAACTGCATTAGTTCGGTAAATGCGTCTTTATCAAGATATCTGACTCTTCAAGGAGAAGCTTTTCGGATGGAGTACTAGTACTCCGTACTGAAAACCCTTGTGTAAATATTTCGGTCTATTTTCCCGAATGCACAAGTCCAGAATACTCAGCGTAGCCCGCTGCGCCTCCGTTTCTGAACTTGCACACTCGAAAAAACATTCTGCGTGATTGGTCCAGTTATTTGCCGAACGATGTACTAGTATAACCCGTCTGTAATTGGATACCAGTGGGATGAGGACAATCCACGCATCCGGTCAGAACCCAGGGAAAAACGGAGATATTTTGAAGTTATAACTTTCTGCACTCATTCCAGTCCGGCCAAATTCTCCTCCATTTTGTTTAACACTCTTTTTTTCTGCGTTTCTGTCAAAAATCCATCTGCCACTGCATTTTCCAGAATCTCTGTCACATCTTTTATATCATTCCGGTAGGTTTCAGCAGTCAGAGGTATATTCCGATTTACAAGCTCCGGCCGCATGACGATGGTTGGGTTGAAAGCAATCTTAACGGTTTCTGTTTCCACAAGAAACGCGCCTTTATAAATGACAAATTCCCCTTTTCCATTGTCAGCTTTCAGGCGGGCCAGGTCCCGTTCCATGGCTAAGGCATCCGGATCGCTATCTCCTCTGTCCTTTTTTACAGTAGCTACAACCCTTTGATAATCTTCCACCGAGTACAGATCAAAAATCCCTCCAAGGGTCGGATCGTTATTCAGGAATTTCATAGAAAAATCGCCGGAAGGCACGGCACCGTAAACCACTATGCAGCTTATGGTCATGGCAATAGTTAACACGATTCCTGTGAGGGAAATTTTTTCCTTCATATGGATGATGTGAATGATACGTTCCTTCATAAGGCTTTGACCTAAATTGGAAGCCAGAAGATCGATCCCGGCTCTCCTTGCATCCAGCTCGACCAGCAAATTGGCATAAGCTTTTCGTTTATCCCTTCCCAGGGCTCGAATCACTGCTTCATCACAGGCCAGTTCCATATCCCGGCTGGCAAAAATAACCATAAGCCATACAAAAGGGTTAAACCAGTGACAGACGCAGGCTGCAGCCAGGCACAGCTTTTTCAGTGCATCCAGGTGCCGGATATGAGCTGCTTCATGTTCCAGGATCAGCTTTATACTCTCTTTGTCTTTCCAGTCAGTCTGTTTTGGAAGAAGGATCACCGGAAAGAATATATGATAGGTTAAAGGGGAATCGATCTCGTCCGAAATTCGGATAGTAATTCTGCGTAGGAAACGCTTCTGTTCCAGCCATATGAGGATCCAGGAGGATTCTTCTAAAGGAATTGCTGTGCGGTATTTCTTCATACTGACAGTATGGAGGCAGCCTAAATACAGGCTGAAAGTCAGAACACCGCAAAACCAGAGGATTTTCAAGATATTCCATCGAAAATCCGAATTTATTCCGGCTGTCTGCCAGGTTCCTGCCGGAAGGGATAAGGCTGTGGTGATATCCGGTATTTTTTCCGCTAATCCATTGGTCACTGGCAAGGAGATCCCTGCTGGTAAGGGAATCATCAGCTTACACCAGGTAAGCATCCAGAGAAACGAAAAAACGGTCCTGGGCATTCTGGCAGAAAAAAACTTCCGGAAAGCGATGACAACCAGAATCAGAAGGGAAGCCGAAAGGCTCATCTGCAATAGGCTCATAGGGTTACTCCATTTCATTGATCATTTGCTTTAACTCCTCCAGTTCCTCTTTTGTCAGGGATTTCTGGGATAGCAGGGCTGAAAAAAGCATGGGGACAGAGCCTTCAAAGACACGGTTTACGAATTCCCTGGTATCATCCTGAACCGCCTGGTTTTTGGAAAGCAGAGCTTTACAGATAAAATTTGGTTCCAGACGTTCAATAAAGCCTTTCTGGATACATTTTTTTATCACCGTATACGTGGTATTCTTATTCCAGCCAATGGAATCATGTAAGATCAGGGAAATCTGCTTGGCTGTAATGTCTCCCTCCTTCCAAATGACTTCCATTACCTTCCTTTCCGAATCAAATAATGTTATATCCATATTTGTGTTTACCTCATATACTCATTTTATTGTTGTTGCTTATCGTTTATTTCCTATACACTATCACAGTAGTCTGTCGCTGTCAATGGGTAGTGCTGCCTGACAGTAATGCAGTTGTAATCCGCCTCTGGAATTTTTAAGAGATTCGTCAGAAAATATCCGTTGACACGATTGGACTACTATGGTAGTCTAATATTCGAATAGACTATCATGATAGTCTGTATCTTCCGAAACGGGTGCGCACCTGTGAAGATAATAATAAAAAATGAAAGGATTCATATTATGTTAAATCATACAAAGAGAAATTTTACAGCTACAGGAATCATGTGTCTTATGCTCATGGCAGCCAGTACAACTGCTTACGGAGCGGCGACTGCGGTGCAGCCTGCTGCCTGGACCCAGGCAGTTCAGAATCTGGTGGAAGACCCTACCTTGGGAGGTATTTTTGAACTTTACACTTCGGAAGAATACGAAGAATCCATCAATCAGATTAAAAAGTACATGGGTGCTGACCATGCGGATGTCAAGGCTATGGAAGCAGACTTGGCAAAATTGAAGGCAGACAACGGAAAAGGTGAATTTGTCATCTATAAAGGCGCATTTACCGTATCTACCGAGACCACCGTGATTGCTTTCAACCCTACGATCGTTATGAGGCCGGATCTGGCAAAGAGCGCTGAGGAATTGACAGCAGAAAACTATAAAAAAGATATAGAAGAAGTAACAAAGCTTTTAGACCGGGCTGTAAAAGAAAAGACAGTGACTTTAGAGCAAAAGGATTCTATCTTAAAGAAAATGAATGAGAACCTGGTAAATTTAAGCTGACGCAGCAGCTTTGTGACAATAAATTGGCCTCCTATTTTTGGGGCTGTGGATGTCTGTTTCTGCTAACGCTTTATCCAAATATGTGAATGGGCGGTTATTTACCATAATGAACCGCCCAATAAACAGGACTTTTACCGTTACAGCGTGGTCGGATAAAAATTGATAACCATAAATTTGATCAGAGCATCTGTCCGATTGACATAGGTGTGTCCGATAGAAGAATCCAAGGTGAGGGCATCTCCTTCTGTAAGCACATGATCGCCGGTATTTGTCTGAAGGAGAAGTTCTCCCTGAATCATATAGATATATTTCTGTGCTTTTTCCGAATGGCTTATAGAAGTGCTGGAGCTTTGGGCATCCAGTTCTGCGTAAAACAGTTCAAAATTGCGGACAGGAGTACTTCCAAAATAGCAGGAGACACGATAATGCTCTGCTTCACCCATCTGAACAGTTGGCTCGGATTTCCGGATAATGGTGGCCTCTTGTTGGATTTCGTCCATGAGCTTTGTATAGGGTACATGCAGCCCGTTGGCGATCTTCCAGAGGGTATTGATAGTAGGGTTGCTGCCGCCTTTTTCTATATCGGAAAGCATAGCCTTACTGATACCTGACTGCCTGGACAGCTGCCCCAGGGTGAGGCTGCGTTCCGTGCGCAGTTTTTTTAAATTATAAGCGATGACTTTTCCTAATTCCATCAGGTTTCCCTTTCTGTTGACAAATATAACAAATAAATATATAATATATACAACAAATCAGACAGAAAAACGAACGAACGTCTGATATATTAAACTATTATATAAAATCCTTTTAGAAAAATCAAGGCTTATGAGGAGTAGAAATAAATGAAAAGGAAAGCATTTCAGGCCGCCTTTCCCCACACGATACCGATTGCGGTAGGTTTTCTGTTTCTGGGGATGTCTTATGGGTTCCTTATGCGAAGCAAAGGGTTTTCCGTCTTTTATCCTATGCTGATAAGCTTTTTCATCTTTGCCGGGTCCATGGAATTTGTAACTGTCGATCTGCTGTTGTCTGCGTTTCATCCCGGACATGCGTTTTTCCTTGCCCTAATGGTCAATGCAAGGCACCTGTTCTACGGAATCTCTATGCTGGGCAAATACAAAAACGTGGGCTGGAAAAAGCTTTACCTCATTTATGGGATGTGCGATGAGTCCTTTACGGTCAACTGCAGTGTGACACCGCCGCCGGAAGTGGACCGTGGATGGTTTATGTTTTTTGTGACCCTGTTAAATCAGGCTTATTGGGTAGGCGGAGCAACGCTTGGGGCGCTTCTTGGATATGTTGTCCGGTTTGATACCAAAGGAATCGAATTTGTTATGACGGCGCTGTTTGTGGTGATGTTTCTGAACCAGTGGGAGGAGACCAAAAATCACAGGTCTGCACTCACAGGGCTGGGTTGTTCTATTCTCTGTCTGATGGTTTTTGGGAGCGGACGTTTTATTCTGCCAGCCATGGCGCTGATCATTTTATGTTTTTTTATAGGAAAGAAAAAGGAAGTTGGAGAGAAAGAAAGGGGGCTGTAAAATGACAACCGTACAAAGTGTGGTAACGATTCTTGCGGTTGTGGCAGGGACAATACTGACCAGATTTCTGCCGTTTCTCATTTTTCCGGGGGGGGGGGGAAGAACCCACCGGACTATATCACTTGGCTGGGAACGGTTCTGCCCCATGCGGTTATTGGGCTGTTGGTAGTTTACTGCCTGAAGGATGCGTTTTTTTCTGCTTATCATGGGCTGCCGGAGATGATTTCTATCGGTTTTGTTTATTTGCTGCACAAGTGGAAAAAGAATACTTTGATGAGTATTGCAGGGGGAACGGTTCTCTATATGGTTCTTGTGCAGTATTTCTTTGTAATATAAAATTTTTTATCAGCATATGTTATTATCTTAAAAGCCAGCGTCTCATATCCGGGTTTCAGGCGGCAATCAATATCTGTTAATGGATTTACATAAAAGCAGAATGCCGCAGTCTCTCTTTCACACTCTTAAATGTGGTTTTTGTAAGAAAAGAACAAACAAACAGATTATGAACAGATGAGTCTGTTTCGAAGAATCAAATTTCATCGAATGCTTGACTTTAAAATCTTACGGGTGTAATATCTATACAAATAGAATTATAATATCTATTTTATTTTTTGGCATAAAATCTTACAAACGTAATAAAAAGAAGATGTTTTGCAGTAAAAAATATTGTTGGAGGGAACATGGACAGGAAAGGAACCAGGAAAAACCAGGTAGTAGATTTAGGGAAAACCAGTTCGATGGGGAGAAGCAAGGCAGGAAAAAGGCTGTTTCTGGCTATGGGAATCCTGTTATTTGTATTAAACGGCTGCGGCGGTGAGCAGCAGGGGAAACCAGTTCCAATACAGGCACAGGATATCAGCGAAGAACATGCTATGGAAAATAATGGGCCTGCCCAGGCAGAGTATGTTGTTGCCCTTTACCAAGATATTTATGACGAGGCAGTGGGGACAGGTAATCCGGGTGAGCTGGAGGTGATGGAGAGGATCGTGGAAAGATTCGGTGAAGAGGGGTATGCCGCAGTGGATGAAAGGAACCAGGTCAACATGACAGAGCCGGAGCAGGTAATGCGGTTCTGCAGCCTGGTTGATGCGAAAGATGAGGGAAGTCTGACGATCCTGGTTATGATATATTCTGGCGGATTTATAAAATATGATCTGCACACAGCAGATGGGGAGGTTAATATTACCCGAAGTGATTATCAATATGTAAACGGAAATCTGAAAAATCTGAGTAATGTCAGCTATCAGGCAAGTTTCTGGCAGTATACGCAGGAAGGATATCTGTTGTTTGAAGGAGACTATTTTTCGGAAAGCTATTACGCACTTCTGCTAAGTGATGTATCAGAACATGCTGCGCTGAGGGTGCAGCCGCTGGATAAAGCATGCAGGGAGTTGAATCGGCAATATATACTGCCGGTGGGATACGAAAGAAATAACCTGTTCCTTACAGAATGGAGTGAGGATGACTTTGGAGAGCTGGATTTTTACGATTTGTTTGATCAGCTATATCCTAATGTATATGGAAAGCCAGCTTATTATCCGGCAGCAAATCATGCTAGCTTTGGGGCTGTCTGTCAGATACCTGCAGATTTGTTTGAAACGGTTATTCAGGAATATTTCAGAATAGACAGCAGGGAGCTGCAGGCAAAAACCACCTATATTCCAGAAAATAATGCTTATGAATACAGGCCAAGGGGACTTTATGAGGCAGAATACCCGGATATTCCCTATCCTGAGGTAGAAGGCTGCACAGAAAACAGCGATGGAACCATAACACTCTTCGTAAATGCAGTATACCCGGAAGACAATACATCCAGAGCATATGCTCACCAGGTGGTGATCCGTCCTCTTTCTGACGGCCATTTTCAATATGTTTCAAATCATATGGTTCCTGAGGGAAATTCCTATGATGCATGGTGGCACTCAGAGCGCCTGACAGAAGACCAATGGAAGGAAACATATGAAAGCAGTGAGAATGGGGCGCTGCAGGAGCAATGGGAAAAGGGCTATGACCTTCCGATAGAGAATGGAGAAAAAGAGGCTGCAGAGGATGACTGTAAAGCTGCAATGGAACTGATTGCGGAGATCTACAGGCAGGCAGATAAAGGTGAGGCATCTAATGTGGTTATTTCAGACCATGTGATTCTTCAGATGAAAGACAAAGTCAAAGCCATGGGAAACCCGGTCACTGGCTCTGAAGTGTATGCGGTAATGGAGAATTATGAGGAAATGGAAAATTTCCTGTTAAATGCAGAGGATGGAAAAACAGGGGAAGTAATCTTGTTTCGGGTTCGTGGAAACGGGGGGATTAGAAGACTGAAATTTATATATGATGGAACAGATATGTATGTATTGGCGGCAAATGCTGCCTGGAACGAAAGAGGAATCCCCATGTTCCCATACATTTCCTATACAAGGATAAAAAAATGGAAATATACGGAAAAAGGGTATTTCTGCTATGAATTATGTGTACCGGAACCACCGGAGGTAACAGAGATTGTGGACGGGAGCTGCCTTGTCAGGGTAAAACCGTTGGATCCGGAATGCCGTGAGATGTCTGTACAATGCGTATTGCCTTTGGGGTATCAGGGAAATAATCTTTTGTGTTCCAATTGGGATAGGGATAACCTGGAGAATCTGGATTATAATGGAATGTATGAATATTTATATACAATGAAATTTGGCGGGTGGTTGGACCGTGAGAAATGTTCTTCTGGTATTCCAAAAGTCGAGTTTGAAAATACAATTATGGAATATCTTCCGGTTTCTTCTGAGCAGATACGGGAATGGGCAGTATTTGATGAAGCTTATCAGACCTATTTGTGGGAGCCGCTTGGATGCGGAAACTATGCTCCTGCGTTTTTTGGCACTTCCATTCCGGAAGTTACCCGTGTCAGGAAGAATGAGGATGGGACAGTTACCCTGACCGTAGACGCAGTCTGTCAGATGATCCTGTGTAATGATGCAGTCATAACTCATGAGCTTACCGTCAAATTCTCTGAGGATGGCAGCTTTCAGTATCTGGGAAATAGGATTTTAAATCATGGCATTGAAAATATACCTGAGTATCAATATCGTATCGATCGGAAACCATGATTCTTTTATAATGACAACAATGACCGGGTTCTTTCCCGGCCATTGTTTTGAAAAACTGCTTTGCTGTAATTCTTACTTCCAGATATTCAGATCAGATAATATGGATCTGGTTATTTCAGCTGCATGGTTTCCGGTCACATTTGTATCGCCCTGAATATGAGTGGCGAAGAAGTATAGATCTCTTTTAATACTGACAAAGCCTACAAACCAGCCGTTCACATTCTTCCCGTCTATACATCCGGTTCCGGTCTTTCCATAAATGCTTCTGTTTTCAGAAGAAAAAAGACAAATAGAATCTTTCACGGCATTGATGCTTTCAGGGGTAAAACCAAAGTGGTTATGATACAGGTTCATTAAAAGCTCAACCTGCTCTGCCGGGGAAATTTTTAGAGATGACTGCATCCAGTAAGAGGAAAGGCCGGCATTTATGTTTTTATTTCCATATCCTATTTTTTTTAGATAATTTTTGACCGCAGATGTACCGAGCCGTTTGTCTATATTCTGAAAATACCAGTTCACAGAAGATCTCATTGCGGAATGCAGATCCTGATCCGCATTCCATTCCTCAAATGCATATGCTGTACCGTCCCATGCAATAGAAGAATCATCAGGCGTAATAACGCCTTCCTCCAAACCAAACAGTGCATCATATATTTTGTAGGTAGAGTTTGGAGATGTCCTTAAGGTGGCATGATCCATATCATAGATCTTCCAGGTATCATCCTTTTGATCATATAGAACGAAGCTGCCCTCATATCCGCCAAAATAAGCGGATAAGTCCATCAGGGAGATGTTTTTGCCTGTCATATTCCATGGATAATGATTCTGGTCTGCGGCATAAGTAGACAGCATGGGGGTAAACCTTAGAAGAACCAGAGAGATGGCAGCAAAAGCAGTAAGCCCCTTTAAGCTTCTCCAGACAGAAGGTTTTTTATAGGAGGAAATATTGATGATCCTCTGCCGCATTTGTTTCATGGTTCCGCTCATTCCCACAGCAAAAGGGAATGGCGTAACAGACAGCTTTTCGGCAAAGTTGATCAGCGTGGTGCCATAATCTTCATAATCGTCTTCTTCAAGAAGCTTTAGAACCGAAGTATCACAGGCAATTTCCCGGTCATTTCGCATTTTATCTAATGCATACCAGACAAAAGGATGAAACCAGTACAGCACACCGGCAAGATTCATAAGGTAATCCGCCAAAGCATCTTTATACTTAAAGTGCTGAAGTTCATGCAACAGTATATACCGCATTTCTTTGGCGCAGTAATCAGATATTAAATGGATCGGCAGATAGATCCCTGGCCGGAATAAGCCTACAATAATAGGAGATTTTAAAAATGCGGTGCTGTAAACAGGAATTTCTGATGTGATCCTCATCTCATTTAAGCAGCTGTTGTACAGAATGCGTACTTCCCGGTTTTGTAAAGGAAGGGCAGAGTTTTTCAGCATTTTTAAACGGATCTGTGATTTTATGATCAAGAAAATCATGACTAAAATACCCATAAGCCATATTCCGCATAAGACAGATCCTATGAAAGAGGGCGTTTCTCTGCCCACGGAAAGGGCAAAGTCGTTCATTTGATATATCAGCCGGGAAGAATCTTGATTCAGGGTGGTTTCTATGGTTCCTTCTGTATGGAAGGTTATCGGGTTTATTTTTCCAAGCCATGAGAGAAGCTGTGGAAATTCCTTGGTCATGCGCAGCGGAAGGAAAGGAACTGCCAAAAGACCAAGCATCACATACCACAGATTATACTGCATTCGGCTGGTAAGACTGTTTTTTAACAACCTCTTGGCGGCGAAAAGGATTCCGATCATACCGCTGATAAACAAATTGCTGATTAAAAAGCGTATCATAAAACCGGCCATTGTGCTTTCTCCTTTATCTGGTGCTTTCTGACAGAATGGAACGCAGTTCTTTAATCTCATCGTCAGAAAGCCGGTCATTTTTTATATACGCAGAAAGCATATCCGTAATATGTCCGCCATAAAAGCGCTCCAGAAAAAACCTGCTCTCCTGGCCAATGTATTCATCCTGTTTCACTAATGGGGTGTAGACAAAGATTCGTCCTTGCTTCTCATAGGTAAGAACGCCTTTGGTGACTAGGCGTTTAATCAGGGTATGTATGGTCTTGGGGTTCCAGTCGGTAGTTTTGGTCAGGTGATCGGTTATCTCATTTGTGTTGATCGGTGCATATTTCCAGACAATTTTCATAACCTGAAATTCGGCTTCGGAAATTTGTGGCAATGATTTCACTGTCGTCCCTCCTTGGATCTTACAAATGTAATAAAAATATTATAGAGGGCATTTCAGAAAATGTCAATGTAGAGATAAACAGGTTTTCAACATCTGGCAACTACCCATTCCTCATAGTCTCTGGCGCCTTTTGCCAAGCGCCTCATCCCATCTTCCAGCCGGCTTCTGGGACAAGCTATATTTATTCCGACAAGGAAATATCCATTTTCCCCATACTGCCGCCCTCCCGACAGATAGAGTACAGTATGCTCCTTCATATATTGTGCAAATTCAGCAGCACATCCCTGCATTGCCCGGCAGTCCAGCCACAGAAGATAGGCGGCCAGTGAGAAAACCGGTCTGATTTGTGGCACCTTTTTTTCAGGAAATTAACTACATCAATCACTTGCCTGCTTTCCCGATTGCACAAGTCAAATCCTCAGTGCAGTCTCGCTACGCCTGCATTTTTTGACCTGCATACTCGAAAAAACATTCTGCGTGCCTGGTCCGGTTATATGACGAATGATGTACGGATTTGTGATTGCCAGATCCATACAGGTATATTTTTTTAGCTTCATAGATTTAGTATAAATGGATGGATATAAAATAGCAAATATATGGAAATACGGGTACTTTAATACTTTCTTGCCATCGCAAGAGAACAGAGCATTATACGGGCTGCCGAATTCCTTTATCTCTCTCAGCCTACTCTTTCTACATAGATTAAAAATATGAAAGAAGAACTGGGAAAGCAGAGGCTGATCCGCGGCACAAAGGGTTCCCGCAAGGATACGCTGACAGAAGAGGGAATGATTCTACGAAAAAGGTCTGAAGAAATTCTGGATTTGGTAAAGAAAACGGAACACGAAATCATGCTTTCTGACAATGTGATGATTGGAGTTGTATACATTGGCGCCGGAGAAACCGATGGTGTTCGCCTCCCGGCAAAGGATGTCTGGGGAATTCTAATTCCAAAGGATTCTCCCCTGGCCGAAAAGGATATGACATACTTGTTGGTGAAGAGTTCAGTTGCCTTATAAATTCACATGGACAGGGACACGAACAACTGGATTCTGGAAAAACTGAATACAGGAGGTCACAAATGAAAGAACTGCCAGAAAGAATCCATGACGATACCAACGGTCTTGACTATGTTCTTGTCGGTGATTATTACATTCCAGCCCTGCGGCTGACGGAGGAATCCCGCCCTATCGGGCATTGGGGGCGTAGGCGCAAAGCCTATCTGGAAGAAGCCCGCCCCGCCCTTTATTGCAGCCTGCTGTTATCCGGGAAACTCTGGACGCACCTTGCCGATGTGGACGAACAGGCACAGGAACAGCTTGACCTTATCATGGAGCAAATGAAAGCCGCCGAGGGCGTGACGGAGAAATTGAAAGCGAATGACCAGCTTGAATGGGTGCGCCGCTGCAATTCTATCCGCAACCGGGCGGAGGAGATTATTTATGCGGAACTGGTCTATGTGTAATGCGGCTGGTTCCTGTCTGGAAAAAGCGGCTCTAAAGCCGGAAAATTGAACATAGGACACACGAGATAGTAAAGAGGACTGCTAACCAAATTTTACGGGGATAGCAGCCCTTTTTGCGTCATTGTTTCGGCTTTTTCTTCCCAAACAGGGACAGCAGCTTTGATTTACCACGCTGGCTGGAAGCTACAGGGAGCAGGGGCGATTTTTTAAATACACGGGCAAGGGCGGCACGGTCATCTTCCGGCAAGCCCGCATAATCAATGCCAAATACCCGGCAGATAGTAAACGCCCGTTTTTCGTCCGCTGTGCCTTTGTGCATGAGGGCGTCCAGCAGTATCACCGGAATGTTTCTGGCAAAATCCGCTGCGGGAGTTTCCGGCTCGGCGGTGGTATTGTCGGATTCGTGCCGGGTGCGGAGGTCTTTTACAATCCGGTCAAGGTCATCATGGATAACGTGGCTGAAAAACAGTTCCTCGCTGACCTGCCCCAGTTCTAATGTACGCATATAAAGGTCATTTTCGGGTGTCTGGCGCTGTTCCATGACTGACTGCCTTGCTTTTTCCATGACTAAATTCATGTCATGGACACGCATATCCGCAATCCGGTCAATGCAGACTTCCATATCCGTCAGCAGGCGCAGGAATCCGGGGTGGCAGACAAATTCACAGAGAAGCCGGTTGTTCAGTGCGCCGCTTTTTAACAAATCAATCATGGAATCATTCAAATGCAGCTCATACATGGGGGTGTTTGGGTGGTTCTTATTTTCGGTCAGCCCCATGAGGTAGTCCATGGACAGTCCGTAGTATTCTGCCAGCTTTGCGAGATAAAATGCGCTTACATCTGTGCATTTGTCAGATTCATATTTGCCCAGCGTGGCTCTTGCTACGCCCGTTGCCTTTTCCAGTTCCGCAAGGGTCATGTGGCGATTGGTTCTTTCGTCTTTTAATTTCTCCTGAAGCGTTAGTTTTATATACATTGCGCCCCTCCTCTCTAAACAGGGTTCGTGACCATTATAGCACAGGGCATTTCCGAAAGCGTGGAAATTTTGGGTTTTCGGGAATTTTTCCAGCCTTTCGGACATACGGGGGGAGCCGGTTTATTTTGGTAAGATTTCAATGTCACAGGGACATTGAAAACAGAATGACCGGCTGCAAGTGATACCGTTCCCGGAGAAGTAGTGCCATGACAGGAGCATACCAAAGGAACGGAAAACGCTGGGGACAATTCCGGGCAGGAACGGATTGCAGGTAAAACGGCAGAAAAAGAAACTATCAATTATGGAGGAAGGAACATGAAATTAAGCATTGAAGAAAAGAAGATTTTATATGCTTTCGGGTGCAGGAACCATGAAAACACAGTCCGCAGGCTGAAATGGGTCACTGCCCTGACAGTGGATGAGAAGGTGAAACGCCGGATGCTGTGTCTGGCAAGAAAACTGGATGACGGCGGTGCCGGGGAATGGTATCCCTGCTTTTACCGCCATCTCCGTTTGGAAATGGAAGGATATTTTGAAGCAAAGAAGCATATCCGCATGGTTGAAAAAAGCGCAGGCTGGGAGGAATTTTATGGGAAAGCTGTCTAAGTATGAAAAGGAAACTATCGTCAACTTCAATGAGGGAGAACAGGAAGCCAGCATTTACACATTCAATGCGGATTTGAAGCGGCGGCTGGCAGAGTTTTCTAAAAACTACCCGCTCCTGTGCCGGTTGGAAAAGTCCACGTCGGAAGGGAGCGTGACCTACGTTTTGGATAAGTCCCGGCTGTCTGTCCGTCTGGTTCCGCCTTACAGTGAGGAACGCCGGGCGGCGGCAAGGGCATACGCTAAGGAACACGGCTTTAAGCCTTTGCCGGGCGGGAAGGATATTGCCTGATTTGGGGCATTTTACAGTCAAAACAGCGGGTGCGGAGCCAGTATTTTTTCTTTGGAATGTTGCGGAGGTATCAGACATTAGGAAAGCCCCGGACGGAGGGAATGCCAGCTTTTGGGGTGTTTTTTGGCTCTGTGTATCGCAGTGGCTGTTATTCCTATGAAAATCAGAACGAGCGCGGCGCGTTTTGATTTTCAGATATGGTAAAGGAAATTGCCCTAACGTGAGCGAGCGTGGCGCACTCACGTTGGAACGGCGGCGGGGCTGGCATTTGAGGGAGTACAGAGGGCGGCAGCTTTCTGTGCGGGGTACAGGGGCGCAGCAGCCCTGTTGGGGTCAAGGGGCAACGCCCATTGGCGGGTTAAGGGCGGCAGTCCTTATCGGGTCAAGGGTGAAACGCCTTGCCCAGCTAGAGTTGGCGCCTGCGCCAATTCGTACTGGGTATTACTTGACGCAAGACCCGCAGGTTCGGCAGCTTCGCAGCCCTCCCGCCAGCCCGGAAATCTTGAAAAAGGAAAGGGGGATTTTTGATTGAAACTGACACGGCACAACGGACGCTCCGGCAAAAACGGCACATACAACCCACGCCACAATGACCGCCGCTTTGACGTGGAAAACAGCGGGCATATTGATT